>JBLMZA010000142.1:0-19049 GCA_050258555.1 Acidobacteriota bacterium
CCCGCATGGATCGACAGGGAAATCACGGGCGACCACCGCTACAGCAACTCCGCGCTCTCGCTGCATCCCTATCGAGACTGGGTCGACCGATAGCGTTTCATCGCCACGGCCAGAATGCCGAACTGGTCGGTGAGCAGGCCTTCGTAGCCGCAGGGCCAGCCGTCCCAGAATCTCCAGTCGATGCCGGACTTCGAGCCGCCGAAGGCGGTGGCATTCCCAAGGCCCTCGCACAACTGTTCAAGCATCCGGTCGGCTTCGGCTTCCATGCCGGCCTCGTAGAGCGCGCCGACGAAGTGGCGTGACTGCGAATGCGTGAGCCCGCCGTTGGCATAATATCCCATCGAAAAGCCCTGCATGATTTCGGTCATGTCCTCATCGGGCACGCACCACAGGTTTCCCGGAAGTCCGTTGCGCCAGTTGTCGAGTCCCACATGCAGCATTTCCTCATAGAGCTTCCGGATCATCGAGCGCGACGTCTCCCGATCGACGACGCCCGAGGTGACGGCCGCGCCGTTGACGGCGAGGAACGCATAGTCGTGCAGCTTTCCTTCCTTGCATCTCCATCCGGCAAGCCATCCCGTTTCGGGATTGAAGAACGTGGGCAGATAATTCTTCTTGAGCGTTCGGGCCCATGCATCCATGCCGTGCGCGAGATGCGCCGCGCCGAGGCGCGGCAGGACATCCGCGAGCTTCACGAGCGCGGCATAGAGCAAGGCATTGGCGAATGCGTCTTTCCATCCGAACGAGATCACATCGAACCAGTTCGTGCTCCATGCCATCGAGCCTGTCACACCCTGCCTGAAATCGCTTTCGATCAGACCGTCTCCGTCCAGGTCGCGCGCGCGCATGAGCGCGATGTGATGCGCCAGACGGCGATCGAAGCGCGCGACCCATTCCGGCGTGCCGCTCTCGGCAAGGAAGTCGGCCAGTCCCAGCAGCGCCGCGGTGCCGGTCATCAGGTATTCGTCTTCGGCTTCGTGGATCGAGCCGTTTTTGAACATGCGTCCGCTGGCGTAGCCCGGACCGCCGTCGAGCCAGCGCTCAATCGAATCGCGCACCAGGTCCATCGCGCGCAGTCCCGGAAAGATCGTGCCGATGCCGAGCGCCGCGGCGCTCCATGTGTCCATGCAGATGGGGCAGTGCATCGAGTTGCCGTTGTTGCTGAGCGTCGATGTGTCGGCGCGGTAGGAAAGCGACGTGAGCGCGCAGCGGCGGACGGCGCGCGCCACCTCTTCGGGCGTTTCCTCCTTCAACGGCACCGAGACCTGATCGACGGAGAATGTGATCGCGGCGCGGTGCGTGCCGGGGAGCAGAAGGTAATCGCCTTCCACCTGCAGCTCTTCGCCGAGCTTGATTTCCATGAGCCCCATGTTCATCGGGCGGAACGCGTCGGAGCGGAACAGAACATTCGGACTGTCGGATGACGCATCGAATGTGCCGAATCCCGGTGCATGCATGTATGCCGGCGGAATGAGGCAGCCGGTCTGCCCCCGGCGAACGATCGAGCCGAGCACGGTCGATGCGCTTGCCGAGGCGTTCATGGCCGTCGCCCAGAGCGAGCTTTCCCACGCATGCAGCGGCTTCATGCCCGTGCGTTCGGCATCGAGCGTGAAGTGATCCTCGAACATCCGGAATGTGAGCGAGTAATGCTGTCCCGCCGAAGGAAAGTCGACCGTATAGATGACCGTGTTGCCCCCGATGACCGTCGTGCCTTCGGCGTCGTAGCGGATGAGCGGAGATGCGGCGGCCGCGCTTCCGACCGGATGCAGACGGATGCCCTGCAGAAAAATGCCGGGACTGAGACGGAGAAGGTTCGTCTGCGTGCGGCCCCGACCTTCATCATCGATCGAGAGATAGGAAAATCCCGTGCGCCCGAGACAGAATCCGAGCTCGTAAAAGCGCGTGCGGTATCGGACTTCGCCGTTCAATCGTTCGGCTGTGACGCCGGAGGGAAGATCGGACAGCACATCGACGGTCGAGACAAGCCGGCGTTCGTGTTTCGGAGCGGCGACGGAGGGAGCGATGCCTTCGAGAATGAATGCGCCCGAGGCCAGGTTCCATGAGGGCCACCACGGATCGATGCCGCATTTGCGGATCTCGATCTGTACGGAGGATGTTGCGATGCCGCCGAGATCGAGCCAGATGATTTCGCCTTCGGTTTCGGGACGGGGAAGACCGGTCTTATAGAGGACGGCATTCCATCGATCGTCCTGCCATGCAAGAACGCGGACATCCTCGACCCAGTCGAGTTCGGTATGGCTTCCGCATTTGTGATAGCCCTGCGCGCGGCGGATGCCGAGCCGGGAAAGAGTGGCGGGCGCGTGGAGCTCGAGCGTGCGCGCATGAATGATGCGGTGCATGGGAGCGCCCTCTTCGCCGGGCAGGGGAGAAGTCCAAAGGGCACGGCAGTGCGAGACGCCGCCTTTGATGCCGAGATCGCCCGAAGGCGGCTCGACATCGGTCAGCGTCAGAAGATCGAGACTCGTTTCATCGCTCATGAAGACAGCTCGTCGGCCTTGTCGCGCAGCGCGCGCACGGGACAATCGAGGGCGATCTTCTTCAGGCGCTCTTCCTCTTCGGGCGTCTGCGGCTGACGGTAGAGATAGCAGAAGACTTCCGACTCGTCGAATGTGATCATATCGCCGGCCACGTGGATGCACTGACCGCAGCCGTCGCACTGGATCGTGGTATGGAATCTGCCCGGCTCGTTGAACCGGAGCGGCTCAGACTGATCATGTTCGCTCATGATGGTGTCCGTTAGGTTGATGAAATATTTTTTATGTGGGTCGATGCGCTGCATCGACCCGGGGCGAAGCAATCCACAACCGCGCTTAACGCGCGTATCATTTCCCGCTTCGCCCCACAATTTATGCCGAGAGGATGTTCTCTTCCTTCTTGCGCCGGGCATAGGCGATGATCATGCCCAGGAAGAGGAGCACCGTGCCGATCCACAAGAGGATGATGAACGGATGCACGCTCGCTTCAACGATCAGCACGTCCGTGTGTTCCTTCGGATCGGGAGCGGCGCCCTTCTGCAGAAGTCCCACGACGATCTGCGAATCATCACTGCTGCCCTGCATGCCGCCGATATGCATCTCGAGCAGCTGCACGTCCGAACCCAGAAGTTTCGAGTGCACAACCTTGTATTTCGGCACGCCGGACTGGTCATAGGAAATCGCCGGCACGATCTTTTCCGTCTCCTTGCCTTTCGTCACCTCGAGCACCGTCCCGACCGTGGCTCCGCCGGGCGAACCCATCTGATGGCTGTCCATTTCAAATCCCGTGAACTGCACGGTCGCGCCGGCCAGCGTGCCCTTGCCGCCCTTGATGAGGGCAAGCGTTTCGCCGAGCGCCGGCTGATCTGCCGCGCGGCTTTCCTCGATCGACACGGGAGAAATATAGAAGTCGCGCGTGAAATACGAATAGAGATCCGGCGAGCGCATCATGCCGCTGCGTTCGGTCTGAAACATAACAGGAGAAAGCGTGAACTGCGTTCCCTCGTGTTCCACGTGTATGTCGAATGCCATCTTGCCGCCTTCGATCGGCCGGTGTCCGATATAGGTCGCCTTGTGTCCGTAGATATCCTGCGGCACATTGACCGGAAGCGCGAACGTCTCCTTCTGCTTCAGGACGCCGTTCAAAATGACGCCGAGGAAGAAGAGTCCGAGCCCGATGTGCGCGATCTTGCCTCCGAGCATGCGCCAGTTGCCCTGCATCGTCTGCAATCCGACTTCAATGTTGACGGCGATCGTGAAGACCGAGGCGAAGACAAGCAGGATGACCATCGGGCTGGTGAACGAGGCCATCCATGCGATCACGATGGTGGCGGCCACGGCGGCGGCGAGCGACTTCGCCGATTTTTCGGCGACGATTTTGTATTCATCCTCCTTCCAGCGGATCATGAGGCTCAGCCCGATGAAGAGCGTCATCACCGCGGCGAAGGGAAGGGCGGTCGTATCATAGAACGACGGCTCGACGCGCGTCTGCGACACCAGCGGCACGTTGGTGCCGAAGAAGACGACGACGGCGATGATCAGCAGCAGGAACGATCCGGCAAAGAGCGAGAATTCGCGCGACAGGATTTTCATCGGCGCGCCAGCGGTGCTGAGCTCGCGGTTGCGCACAAGGATGAATCCGATGCCGATGGCGACGAAGGCGATCACGAAGGCAAGAAGCAGTCCGTAGACGACGCGGCCCGGATCGGTGAACGAGTGGACGCTCGACTCGCCGAGCACGCCGCTGCGCGTGAGAAACGTCGAATAGACGACCGTGGCGAACGATGCGACCGCCAGGCCGAAGTTCGTGCGCGGCAGCTTCTGGGTGCGAAGCTGTATGAGCATCGTATGCACGAGCGCGATCAGCAGAAGCCATGGGATGAGCGACGAATTTTCAACCGGGTCCCAGCCCCAGTATCCGCCCCAGCCCAGAATGCCGTACGCCCAGTAGGCGCCGAGCATGATGCCGAGTCCCAGAATGAGCGCGGCGGCGATCGACCACGGCAGCGCGTTCACGATCCACTGCGTATAGACGCGCTTCCAGAGCGCGGCGATGGCGAAGGCGAAGGGAATGGCCGTGAGCGCAAAGCCGACGAAGAGCACGGGAGGATGCGCGACCATCCAGATGTTCTGCAATAACGGATTCAGGCCCTGGCCGTTCTGCGGAAGCTGTCCCGGCGCAAGCTGTCCGGGAAAGGCATCGTAGATGGACTGGAAGGGCGACTTGGCCGACAGCAGTACGAGCAGGAAGAGCTGTGTGGCAAGGAAGACGGCCATCACGGGCGCCTCCATCGGCTTTTTACGGAGCGAGCCGACGAGCACGAAGCTCAGAATGCCCGAGCACAGCGTCCAGAAGAGGAAGCTTCCTTCCTGTCCGGCATAGAAGCTCGAGATGAGGAAGTGCAGGGGCAGCTCGCGCGAGCTGTAATTGAAGACGTACGCGTATGAAAAGTCGTGCGACAGGATTGCGCTCATCAGCAGCACGCTGGCGGCAACGATCGAAGCGCCGGCAGTATAGACGCCGAGCCGTGCGCGCTGAACGAAGAGGTCCGTTCCGCTTTTTTCCGCGAGAAAATATGAAATGATCGATGCAAGGGTCGAGGCCATTGCAAGGTAGATCAGCACTATTCCAACCATGATGTTCCTTTATTTGATTTTTAAAACTGCATTTTTTGCGGCCGATTCCTTCGCCATCTTCTTCTTGTAGCCGAGTATTTTTTTCTGAAGCGCCAGATCGGTCATGGCGAGCATCTCGACGGCCAGGAGTCCCGCATTCTTTCCGTTGCCCACGGCAACCGTGGCCACGGGCACTCCGGCGGGCATCTGCGCGATGGATAACAGGGAGTCGAGCCCGTCCATCGATTTCGTCCGGATCGGCACGCCGATCACCGGCAGCGGCGTGTGCGAGGCGGTCATGCCGGGCAGATGTGCCGCGCCGCCTGCGCCGGCGATGATGATGCGGATGCCGCGCGTGTGCGCCGTCTTTCCGTACTTCGCCATCATATCCGGAGTGCGGTGCGCGGAGACGATCTTCATTTCGTAAGGGACGCCGAATTCGTCCAGGACGGCGGCGGCATCCTGCATGGTGGGAAGATCCGAATCGCTTCCCATGATGATTCCGACAACGGGTGCGGTTGCTGCTTTCACGGTGGAGGTTTCCTGTCTGTTCTGTGTCGTTATATGTGTATCGCCTTTTGCAGGCGCCGGGCTTCTGTGAGCAGCTCGGGAAGCGACGAACCGAGCACGGTCACGTGTCCCATCTTGCGGCCGGGACGCGAGGCGGCCTTTCCGTAGAGATGGAAGTGGGCGTGCTCGTTCCGCAAGGCCGTGACAAGATTCGCCGTTCCGGGCTTCGGCGTCTTCGATCCGAGCAGGTTCACCATGACCGCGTACGGAGCCAGCATCGACGTCGAGCCCAGGGGAAGACCGAGCACGGCGCGCACATGATTCTCGAACTGGCTTGTGACGCATCCCTCGATCGTGTAATGGCCCGAATTATGCGGGCGGGGCGCCATCTCGTTCACCAGGATCTCGTTGTCCGATGTGATGAACATTTCGACGCCGAAGAGTCCCATTCCGCCGACGGCTTCGACCGCCGCAATGGCGATATGGGCGGCGCGCTGCGCTGTCGTGCGGTCGATCGGCGCGGGAGCGATCACCATGCTGCAGATGTGATCCTTCTGGATCGTCTGCACGACGGGATAGGCGCGCGTTTCCTTCTTCGTGCGCACGACCATCACGGCGAGTTCCATCGTGAAATCGACGAACTCTTCGGCCATCAGCTGCGCGTGGCGCGCCGAGAGCTTCTGCCTGGCCGCATCGAACGACGCCTGTGAGCGCACCATCGCGTTGCCGTAGCCGTCGTATCCCATCTTGCGCGACTTCATGACAACGGGCGAGCCGAGCCGTGCGCGCAACTCCTTCCATGACGTCTCGCGCGTCACAGGAAGGAAGAGGGGAACGGGAATGCCGTGCTGTGCGAGCGTTTCCTTCTGTATGAATTTATCCTGTATGCGTGCGATGACCGCGGAAGAGGGAACGACCTCCCGTCCGAGCGATTCGATGAACTCGAGCCGGCGATAGTCGATGAATTCATTTTCCAGCGTGACGACGCCGCATGCGTGCGCAAACTGCGTCACGAGTTCTTCATTGTCCACCCAGCCCACGAATTCCTGATGCGTGAGCTGTCCGGCAGGCGAGCACTCTTCGCGCTCGAGAATGGCCGTTCGGATGCCGAGGCGCGATGCCGCCTGCGCCGACATGCGTGCGAGCTGGCCGCCGCCGAGGATGCCGATTGTCAGATGTTTATGCAAGATTCAAAAACCGTTCGTGATGGAAAAAAATCCTGTAAAATACAATTTACTCCGAAAAGGCTGGATTATCAAGGAGAGTTTTTGAAGTCGGAAGCGGCAGAGGATCCGGCCACAAAGCCGGTCGAAAACGCGGCCTGAAGATTATATCCGCCCACGGGACCGGCGATATCGAGCACTTCGCCGCAGCAGTAGAGTCCCGGGACGATGCGCGAACGCATCGATTTCGGATCGACTTCATCGAGGGGGATGCCGCCGGAGGTGACCTCGCCGCGGTCGATATCGATCTCTTTGACCGAACCGAACGTCCACTGCCGAAGCGAGCGGACGATCGTGCGGCGGTCTTCCTTTTTCAATTGCCGGCATCTGGTCGTGCCGTCGATGCCGATCGATGCGCAGAAATACGGCACCAGGCGCTGCGGGATTGCCCGCTCGAGCCACGTCTTGATTTCCTGCGCGCCGTTGAGCCGCGTGTCGGCGATGAGGCGCTCGTCGAGATGCTCGGGAGGTTCATCGGGAAGGAAATCGACGGCCAGGCCGACGTCCTCATGCGCTTCGCGCGCACGGACGATCGTGCTGCTCAACTCGAGCACCGCGGGGCCGGAGATGCCGAAGTGTGTAAAGAGAATATCGGCGCGGTAGCGGGCAAGGATCCTTCCTTCGGCGCAGGCAAGCAGCGCGCCGGTGCGGATGGCGACGCCCTGCCATTCGCGGGGAGGAAGCGGGTCGGTCACAATGGGCGCCAGCGCCGCACGCAGCGGCACGAGCGTGTGCCCGAGTGCGCGCGCCCATTCATATCCGTCGCCTGTCGTGCCGGTCTTGCGATACGACACGCCCCCTGTGGCCAGTATGAGGCGGCGCGAGGGGATGTATGTGTCATCCGTGCCGGAGGAAGAGGAGACGACGAGTCCTGCGACGCCGTTTGTGTCGCGCCGGATTTCAATGACGGGGGAGGAGCAGCGGATGTCGACGCCGGCCTCCTCCATGAGGCGCCGGAAGGCATGAACGATATCGCCCGCTTTTTCGTTGACAGGGAAAATCTTCCCGTTGGGGCGTTCGTATGTGGCCACGCCTCTCGCATCCAGCAGCGCGCGCATATCCGCATTCGAGAACTGATGGAACGCGTGGCGGAGGAACCGGGCCTCGGGCGTCTGAAAGCGCAGGCGCATCTCCTCCATCGTGCCGCCGTGCGTGATGTTGCATTTGCCGCCGCCCGACACCATAATCTTGATGCCGAGCCGGGCGTTCTTTTCGAACAGCGTGACCGGAGCGCCGAGCGAGGCGGCGCGCCAGGCGGCGATCATGCCGGCCGCCCCGCCTCCGATGACGATGATGGGAGATGTGGACATGGTGGAATCTACGGAAAAAAAAGCACGGAAAGACGGGAACAAACGCTCCGGAACTTCGTCCCTAAATAAGTGGAAAATCCCTCTTTTATGCAAACGTTGATTTTTTGTCCATAAACAGTTACATTTAATATTTAGAACAAGACTGATATCGTTTTTATGAGAGAGGAGCTGCTGCCTTGAGCAAAGGTTCAGTCCTTGCCGTCAGCATGGACAAGAAGCACCAGGAGCATCTGAAGAAGAGCGGAGCGATTCCGGCGCATATCGCCATCATCATGGACGGCAACGGCCGCTGGGCGAAGAAGAAAAACCTGCCCCGCGTGGCCGGCCACAATGAAGGCGTCAATGCCGTGCGCGATATCGTGGAAACCTGCGCGCAGCTGGGCGTGAAGTACCTGACGCTCTACACGTTCTCGACCGAAAACTGGCGCAGGCCGAAAGACGAGGTATCGATGCTCATGCGGCTTCTGCTCACATCGCTGAAGGACGAGCGGGACCGGCTGAACAAGAACAACGTGCGTCTGCGCGTGATCGGCGACATCACCTCGCTGCCCACCTCGGTCCAGGATGAGCTCATCGATGCGATGGAGCTGATGAAGCACAACACCGGGCTCACGCTTGTGCTGGCGCTGTCGTACAGCGGACGCTGGGACATCACGCAGGCCGTGCGGCACATCGCATCGGACGTGAAGAGCGGCGTGCTCGCGGCCGAAGCGGTGGACGAGGAAACGATCTCGCGGTATCTGTCGACACACGACATTCCGGATCCGGATCTGCTTGTCAGGACGAGCGGTGAACTGCGCCTGAGCAATTTCTTACTGTGGGAACTTGCATATACAGAAATTTACATCACCGATTTGAACTGGCCTGACTTCCGGCATACGGCGCTCTACTCCGCCATCGCTTCCTATCAGCAGCGAGAGCGCCGGTTCGGCATGGTAAGCGAACAGCTGCCCCCCGCCGCCAAGCGCAGCGCCACTAATTATGTGGAAAGGTTCTTTAAAAGTGTTTCAGGTTTCTAACAGCATCCGTTCATATCTTCTTGCCGTCCTTGCCGCCGCGGTCCTGCTGCCGGTGTCCGTTTTTTCGCAGGCGTCGAAACCTCTCACCTATAAAATTCTCGGCATCAGCGTCACGGGAAATAAAACGGCCGAGAGCGCCGCGATCATCGCCAACTCGGGACTGAAAGTCGGCGACGAGATCAATGTGCCGGGCGAGCAGACCCGCACGGCCATCACGCGGCTCTGGGGCCTCCGCATCTTCTCGAATATCGAGATCGAAGCGGAAAACATCGTGGGAGACGGCGCCTATCTTCTCATCCGGGTCGAAGAGAATCCCCGCCTGGACCGCGTCGAGTTCACGGGACTCGACGAACTGTCGGAATCGGATCTTCTGAAGAAGATTTCCGTTGTTCGCGGCCAGATCATTTCCCCGCCGGAAATCAGCAAGATCGAGCGCACCATCAAGAAGGCGTACGAAGAGGAAGGCTATCTTCAGACGACCGTGCAGCACGAGATCATCGCCAGCGACGACACCTCGGCGCACGGCCGGTTCGTGCTCCGCCTGAAAGTGGATGAAGGGTCGGATGCGCGCGTGGGCTCGATCCGGTTTTACGGCAACAAGGCGTTCGACGACGGCGACCTGAAGGGCGCGATGGACGATACGCACGAGAAGGTGTGGTGGAAGTTCTGGCGCAGCGCGAAGCTGGACAAGAAAAAGTATGAGGACGACAAGAAGAAGGTCATCGAGTTCTATCGGAGAAACGGCTACCGCGATGCCGAGCTCATGACCGATTCGATGAGCTACGACAAGGAATCGAACCGTCTGGCGCTCCGCCTGTTCGTGTATGAAGGTCCGCAGTATTTCGTCCGCAACATCGTCTGGGAAGGCAACACGGTCTTCCGCAAGGAGCTTCTGGCCGAACGGCTCGGCGTGCAGCCGGGCGAGGTCTACAACATGGAGAAGTTCGAGCGCAACCTCCGCTCGAACGAAGACCAGACCGATGTGGCCTCGCTCTATCTCGACAACGGCTATCTGACCGTCTCGATCGATCCGGAAGAGCAGAAAGTCGCCTCAGACAGCCTCGACATCATCATCCATGTGCGCGAGCGCAACCAGTTCCGCATCGCCAAGGTCGAGATCAAGGGCAACACGAAGACGCAGGAGCGCGTCATCCGGCGCGAGCTCTACACGCGTCCCGGCGACTACTTCAGCCGCTCGAAGATCATCCGCTCGATCCGCCAGCTCTCGGTGCTGAATTATTTCAATCCGGAAAAGATCAAGCCCGACACGAAGTTCGTCGACGACAAGAACGTGGACGTGGTCTATGAAGTCGAGGAGAAGTCGAGCGACACCTTCAACATGAGCGTGGGCTATTCGGGCGTGCTCGGCTTCACGGGCGCGATCGGCCTGACGTTCAACAATTTCGATCTGTCCGAGCCGTTCTCGGGCGGAGGCGGACAGATGCTCGGATTCGACTGGCAGTTCGGCGGCACATACGGGTATTCGAACCGCACGCTCTCGATCTCGTTCCGCGAGCCGTGGCTGTACGACACGCCGACCTCGTTCGGCTTCAGCCTCTATGATTCGGAACTCCAGTATCTCTACACCATCCGCCAGACGGGCGCCACGGTGAGCCTCGGCCGCCGGTTCAAGTTCCCGGACGACTATTTCAGCGGCAACTGGACATTCCGCGTGCAGCGGATCGATGCGCAGAACTACGAATCCTATTCGAGCTACTACAGGAGCGGACTCACCACGCAGTTCAGCATCCAGCAGACGATCGCGCGCAACTCGATCAACAACCCGATCTTCCCGTCGGACGGCTCGAACTTCTCGCTGACGACGGAGCTTTCGGGCGGTCCGCTTCTGCCGGGATCGGCCAAGTACAACAAGCATCTGCTCACGGCCGAATGGTATGTGCCGATGTTCAACAATCCGAAATTCGCGCTGTACCTTGGCTCGAATTTCGGCGGCATCTTCGGCTACGACAGCCTTTCGAACGTTCCGCCGATCGAGTTCTTCACGATGGGCGGCACCGGACTCGGGCTCGTGAACAACACGCAGCTCAGAGGGTATGAGGACCGGACCGTCGGACCGTCGAGCCTTTTGGGCACGGTGATGGTGAAGCATACGGCGGAACTGCGCTACAATCTGTCGATGAACCCGATTCCGATCTACTTCCTCGCATTCGCCGAAGCGGGCAATGTGTGGACGAATATGCGTGCGGCGGACTTCATGGATCTGAAGCGCTCGGCGGGCTTCGGCGCGCGCGTGCTTGTGAATCCGATCGGCATGCTCGGGTTCGATTACGGCTACGGCTTTGACGATGTTGCGGTGAAGGGAAAACCGGACGGATGGAGATTCCACTTCCAGTTCGGGAAGGGATTCTGACGCATTCCAGTACATCTCATTTATTTCAAACAATCAACAACATATCAATACGAGGTTTAAGTGAAAAAATTATCGTTCGCATCGTACGCCGCTGCAGTCGTCATCGCGGCAACTTTCTGTGCATTCACGCAGACGGCTTCGGCTCAGCAGAAGATCGGATATGTGAATTCCGAAAAAGTTCTGGCCGAGCTTCCCGAAGCCAAGACGGCGCAGCAGCATCTCGAAGGAGTCGTCAAGGGATGGCAGGATGAACTGGAAAAGATGTCGAAAGCCCTCCAGGCGAAGTACGAGGATTATCAGAAGCAGCAGAGCATGATGAACGATCAGACCAAGCAGTCGAAGCAGAAGGAGCTGGTCGAGGAAGAGCAGAAGATCAATCAGTACAAGCAGGACAAATTCGGCCAGCAGGGCGAGCTTGCCATGCAGCGCGAGAAGATGATGAAGCCGATCCAGGAAAAGGTCTTCCGCGCCATCGAGCGTGTCGCCAAGGAGCAGAAGCTGGCGTTCGTGCTCGACAAGGCGACGGACATTCCGGTGCTGTATGCGGATCCGCAGTTCGACTACACCTACAAGGTGATCGACAACCTGAAACGGGGCAGCAAATAATCCATCCTCTTTTTATCCACGAAGAACGCCTCGTTTGCGGAGCCCCACGCGGGCACGGCATGCGGGCAGCGTTCTTCGTGGATTTTTTTTGTGAAAGGACCAGCCATGAAAGCAGCAATCCTCCGCACACTCGTGATCGCGTCGGTGCTCCTGGCAGCGGCAAGCGTTCAGGCGCAGTCGAAGATCGGATTCATCAACAGCGAGACCATTTTGAATTCGCTTCCTGAGGCGCAGGATGCGCAGAAGCAGCTCGATGCGCTGACCACCACATGGCAGACCGAGCTGACGAAGATGCAGAGCGATCTCCAGAAGAAGTTCGAAACCTATGACAAGCGCAAGCTCATCATGTCGGACAAGCTCCGCGCCGACGCCGAGAAGGAACTGCAGGACCTCGACAAGAAGATGGTCGACTACCGCACGGCGAAGTTCGGAACGAACGGCGAGCTGTTTGCCAAGCAGAACGAGCTGATGAAGCCGGTGCAGGACAAGATCTTCAAGGCGGTGAAGGATGTGGCTGATGAAGAAGGATACGATTACGTCTTCGACAAGACGAGCACGACGCTGTTGATGTATGCCAATGTGAAACACGACCTGACGCAGAAGGTCATCGCGAAGCTGACGACAAAATAATTTTCCCTATGCCCACCGTACGCGAAATAGCGGCAATGCTCGACGGCGACATTGTCGGCAATCCGGATCTTGAGATAACCGGCATCGGCAAGATCGAAGAGGCGAAACCCGGCGAGCTGGCGTTCCTTTCCAATCCGAAATACGAAAAGTTCCTCGGCGAAACGCGCGCGAGCGCCGTACTGGTGAGCCGCACGCTTGATCTTTCGAAATACGCCTCGCTTCCGCCGGCGCTCATACAGGTCGCCGATCCCTATTCATCGTTCGTCGTCCTCATCGGACGCTTCACCCCCCAGGTCAAACAGATCGATCCCGGCATTCATCCGACGGCGGTCATTCATCCGACCGCGGTGATCGGAGAGGCCGCCTCGATCGGCCCCTATGCGGTGATCGGGGAGGGTGTCGTGATCGGGAAGAATGCGACGATCTTTCCGCATGCCGTGATCGGCAATTTCGTGACGATGGGCGATGACGTGAAGATCTACCAGCACGTCACCGTGCGCGAGCAGTGCCGGATCGGACACCGCGTGATCATACAGCCCGGCGCCGTCATCGGCGGCGACGGATTCGGCTTTGCCCCGCTCCGCGACGGGTCGTACCAGAAGATCCCGCAGCTCGGCATCGTCGTGCTGGAGGACGACGTGGAAATCCAGGCCAATGCCTGCGTGGACCGCGCGGTGATGGGCGAGACGATCGTGAAGCGCGGCGCGAAGATCGACAATCTCGTGCAGGTGGCGCACAACGTCTCGGTCGGCGAACATACCGTGATCGCGGGCCTGACGGCCCTGGCCGGAAGCTCGAAGATCGGCAGCCGCGTGATGATGGGCGGACACGTCGCCGTGACGGGGCATATCAGCGTCGCCGACGGCATCAGGATCGCCGGATGGACGGCGCTCTCGAAATCGCTCACGAAGGAGAACGGCGTCTTTGCCGGCGCGCCGGCGCGCGAGGTGGGACGCTGGAGGCGCATCGAAGCCGTGACGCGCAACCTGCCGGAGATTTTGGAGCGCATCGATGCGCTCGAGAAAAAACTATCGGAATTGGAAAAAAAAGGCTGAAGGCCGGCATTGTCACCCCGAAGGGGTGACAGAAATTAGAAAAAACGGAAATTGTACAACGGGGCTTCGCCCCGCCAGAAAAAAAAGGAAATTTCGGAGGAAGAATGTTAGTTCACCAGCGCACGATCAAAAATACAGTCACTGTCAGCGGCATCGGCCTGCATACGGGCAACATCTGCACGATGACGTTCAAGCCCGCTCCCGTCGATTACGGCATCCGCTTCCGGCGCGTTGACCTGGGCGGCGAGCCCGAAATTCCGGCCCTGGTCGATTACGTGGTCGACGTCTCGCGCGGAACGACGATCGGCATCGGCGACGTGCGCGTGCACACGATCGAGCATGTGCTGGCGGCAGTGGCGGGACTTCAGATCGACAACATCATGATCGATCTCGACAACAACGAGCCGCCCGTGTGCGACGGCAGCGCGAAGGTGTTCGTCGAAGCGCTGATGAAGGCGGAATTCGATGTGCAGAATGCGCCGAAGGATTATCTGGTGATCGACCAGGCCATCCACTATAAAAACGAGGCGAAGGCCGTCGACATCGTCGCGCTGCCGACGGACGACTACCGGATCACGGTGCTGGTCGACTACAACAATCCCGTGCTCGGAAGCCAGCATACCGGGCTCTTCGATCTGGAGAAGGAGTTCGTTCCGGAATTTTCGATGTGCCGCACGTTCTGCTTCCTGCATGAAGTCGAACAGCTCCATGATGCGGGACTCATCCGCGGAGGCAATCTCGACAATGCGATCGTGATCATCGACCGGGACCTCAACGACGGCGAGGTCGACAAGCTCGCCGAAAAGCTCGGCGTTACCGAGTCCGTGATTCTCGGCACGACGGGGCAGGTGGGCAACAAGAGCCTGCATTTCAAGAACGAGCCGGCGCGCCACAAGCTGCTCGACATGATCGGAGACCTGGCCCTGATCGGCGCGCCGATCAAGGCGCAGATTCTTGCCGCGCGTCCCGGCCATGCGAGCAATGTCGAGTTCGCAAAGAAAGTGCGCAAGCTCTATCAGCAGAAGAAGATCATCAAGAAATACCAGTATGACAAAAAAGAAGGCGTCGTGTTCGACGTCAACGCGCTGCAGCGCATCCTGCCGCACCGCTATCCGTTCCTGCTTGTGGACAAGATCATCGATTTCCAGATCAACGAGAAGATCGTCGGCGTGAAGAACGTGACGGTCAACGAGCAGGTCTTCCAGGGACATTTCCCCGGAGCGCCCGTGTATCCCGGCGTGATGATCGTTGAAGGCATGGCGCAGACCGGCGGCGTGCTGCTGTTGGACGGATCGGACAACACCGACGGCAAGCTTGTCTACTTCATGACGATCAACAATGTGAAATTCAGGAAGCCGGTCGTTCCCGGCGACCAGCTCGTCTTCGAAGTCACGATGGGGTACCGCAAGAGCAAGGTCTGCCAGGTCTTCGGCAAGGCATTCGTGGACGGGCAGCTGGTGGCCGAGGCGGAAATGATGGCTTCGGTCCAGGACCGTCCGGGCAACGGCGCGGCGAAATAAGCCGGCTATATCATCACTATTTTTCTTTTTACGCGCATGAGCAATTCCATCCATCCCTCGGCGATCGTGAGCGCGAAAGCGCAGATCGCAGACAATGTTGAAATCGGGCCGTTCACGATCATCGAAGACGATGTCGTGATCGGCGAGGGCACGAAAATCGGTTCATCGGTGCTGTGCGCCAACGGCGCGCGCATCGGCAAACACTGTTCGATCCACAAGGGCGCCGTCGTGGCCACGCCGCCGCAGGACCTGAAGTATAAAAACGAGCCCACCACGTGCGAGATCGGCGACAATACGACGGTGCGCGAATTCTGCACGCTCAACCGCGGCACGACCGAGCACTGGAAGTCGACCATCGGCTCGAACTGCCTGCTCATGGCCTACGCCCATGTGGCGCACGACTGCACCATCGGCAACAACGTCATCATCGCCAATGCCGTGCAGATGGGCGGACATGTGACCATACACGACTGGGCGATCATCGGAGGCCTCACGGCCGTCCATCAGTTCTCGTTCATCGGCGCCCATGCGATGGTGCAGGGACACAAGGGTGTGGCGAAGGATGTGCCGCCTTTTATCCGCGCGGGACGCGAACCGCTGGTGTATGAAGGCCTCAATTCGGTGGGACTGCGCCGGCGGGGATTTTCCGCCGAGACGATCGCCGATATACAGCAGGCATACCGCGTGCTCTATGCATCGGGCTACAACGTGAGCCAGGCCGTCGAGCACATCGAGAAGGAAATGACCATGACGCCCGAGATACAGCTGATCATCGACTTCATCCGCTGCAGCAAGCGCGGCATCGTCTCGGGACACGCGCATTGAGCGGCCGAACGCATGCCTGCTGGCGCTTCATCGATACGGGATGGAAAAGCGGCGCCTTCAATATGGAGTTCGACGAGCAGCTGGCGCACGACGTGCAAAGCGGCAGAGCGCTGCCCACGGTGAGAGTGTACGGATGGAAACCCCATGCGATCTCACTCGGACATCATCAGGCAATAACGGACATCGACGAGAACGCCTGCCGCAGGCGCGGAATCGAAATCGTCCGCCGTGCGACCGGAGGGAGGGCCATTTTGCATGCCAACGAGGTGACATATTCCGTTACGATGTTTTCCGGCGAACGCTCGATCAGCGATATCTATGCGTCGATCAGCGAAGCCCTGGCCTCGGGCTTGCGCATGCTCGGCGCCCCCGTCGAGTTTGCCGCCTCGCAGCCCGATTTCCCGTCGCTTTATAAACAGCCATCCGCCATACCGTGCTTTGCCAGTTCCGCCCGGCACGAAATCCAATACGAAGGAAAGAAGCTCGTCGGCAGCGCCCAGCGGCGCTATGCCGCGCAGGACGGCCCGGAAACCGTGCTGCAGCACGGATCGATCCTGCTCGGAGCGGGACACGAAGAGCTCATCGATCTGCTTGCCGTGGCCGACGAACGCATCCGCGACGTGATGAAAAAAGGACTCGCAACGAAGACCACCACGCTTTCGGCGATCCTCGGACGCACCGTGGAATATTCCGAAGCCGTCGGCGCGCTGAAGCGGGGATTCGAACAGGCATGGGGCATACACTTTGAACAGGAGATGACACAATGAGCGTACATGCACCGGAACACAAACGGGTCACGACAAAGACGATCCTGTCGATGAAAAAATCGGGAGAGAAGATCGCCATGCTGACCGCATACGACTATCTGACGGCGAAACTGCTGGACGAGGCCGGGGTCGACATCATTCTTGTGGGCGACTCGGTCGCCAACGTGTTTCAGGGGCTCGAAACGACCATTCCCGTCACGCTCGACGAGATCATTTATCATACGAAAGTCGTCCGCCGCGCGGTCAAACGCGCCATGCTCGTGGCCGATATGCCGTTCATGTCCTATCAGGTCAACACCGAGGAAGCCGTGCGCAACTGCGGCCGCGTGCTGAAGGAGTCGGGAGCGGAGGCGGTGAAGATGGAAGGCGGCAAGCGCATCGAAGGACTCATCCGCCAGCTGACCGAGATCGGCATTCCCGTCATGGGCCATCTCGGACTCACGCCGCAGTCGATCTATAAATTCGGCACGTATGAAGTGCGGGCCAAGGAGACAAGCGAAGCCGAGCAGCTGAAAGAGGACGCGAAGATCCTCGAGGAGGCCGGCGTGTTCGCCACCGTGCTCGAGAAAATTCCGAGCGATCTGGCGCTCGAGGTCACACAGAGCGTCCAGTGCGCAACGATCGGCATCGGAGCCGGTCCCGGATGCGACGGCCAGGTGCTCGTTGTGAGCGACATGCTCGGCATGAACGAGCAGTTCCATCCGCGCTTCGTGCGCACATACGCCAATCTCGCAAAGACGATGCGCGAGGCTTTTCAGGCATACATCAGCGACGTCAAGGATAACACCTTCCCCTCGGATTCTGAAGGTTACTGAACAGATGATGAGGCTGCCGAATGATTTTTATCAATTTCCAGGAGACCTTCAGTGAAAAAAATCGTTACGCTTTTCATGCTCACCCTGCTGTCTGCTGCATGCGCATTCTCGCAAGTCAAATATGATACGGTAAAAACGATGTCCGTCGGTCCGGGCATGATCTACACGCATTACACCGTGAGTTCGGTGCCGTGGGAGATGGATGTGCTCGAGATCGACCTCCGGAACCCCTACCTCCGGCTCGAGACGGCGAAAGCCGGCGACCGCTATGCCGGTCTTGAAAAGACGAGCGCCATGGCTGCGCGCAAATCCGCGCCCGGACACCGGGTGATCGGCGCGATCAATGCCGACTTTTTCGACATGAGCAACGGCAAACCGATCAATATTCAGGTGGCCCAGGGGGAATTCGTGCGGGGACCGTCGTCGGGACTTTCAACGATCGGATTCACCGATATGAACCGGCCCGTGATGGAACGCCTGTCGATGTCCGGCGCGGTCATCAATGGCGGCGCGAAAGCTCCGATCCACAACGTGAACCAGACGCGCAACACCGACCAGCTCATTCTTTTCAACAGCTTCATGGGAACATCGACGGGCACGAACATGTACGGCGCGGAAGCGCTCGTGCGTCCTGTCACGCCGTGGATCGTCAACGATACGGTCGCCTGCGTCGTCGATACGATCGTCTCGGGCGTGGGCAACATGGCCATTCCGAAAGGCTCTGCGGTGCTGTCGGGACACGGCGTATCGGCATCCTTCATCACATCATCGATGAAGAAAGGCGATACGGTCCGGATCGTCATGACGCTGGCGCCAAGCGCGAAGCGGATCACCGAAGTGATCGGCGGATATCCGCGCATCGTGAAAAACGGCGAAGACTATGTCGATCAGGGATATTCGGAGGAAGGCGGTCCCGATCACACCTACCAGCGGCATAACCGCACGGCAATCGGCTTCAATGCCGACACGACGAAGCTGTATTTCGTCGTGGTCGACGGTCGCACCGCGGCGAGCCTCGGCATGACGCTGAAGGAAGTCTCGGCCTTCATGCGCGCCATCGGCGTGTGGCAGGGCATGAACTTCGACGGCGGCGGCTCGACGACGATGGTGATCAACAATGCGATCGTGAATCATCCGACCGACGGCAGCGGAGAGCGTCCCGTGGCCAATGCGATGCTGGCCGTGACGACCGCGCCCGTCGATACGCTCGTGAAGGCGCAGCTGACATCCGACAGGATCCGCATCTTCAGAGGAGAGACATTCGCATTCGGCGCCAACGGATGGGAC
>JBLMZA010000143.1:0-13405 GCA_050258555.1 Acidobacteriota bacterium
CTCGCGGATCGCGCGGCCGCAGAGCTTCGCCTGCAGCAGTTCCTGCTTCAGCTTGTAGAGATCGAGCGAATTCATCGTGAAGACTTCGCTGTCGTCGATGGCATCCTCGGGCCGATGGAGCACTACCTGCAATCGCCGGCGCAGGAAATGTTCCGCCGGGTTCGCAAAGAAGCGGATGAAGCCGGAAAGCTCCGCGCCATCTTCCGTGCGCTCGGGCTCGGGAAGCGGCCTTTCCACGAAGGGCCTTGCATGCTCTTCGCTTTGCACGACGGCCGCGGCGGCGCGCGCATAGCGTTTCGAATAGGAAAAATACGGCTGCTCGCGTGTGCCGCCATCCGGAAAATACACCGGGTTGAAGGGCTGGAGCTTGTGATGGATGGTGAGCGAACGCGCCGCGCCGTCTCGTGTGCGGCGCGGATCGAACTCCGGGAAATTATTTTCGACGTAGTCCAGAAGCTCGCTCACGGCCACCGAAGGCGGAATCACCGCGTTGTCGCGCTGATTCTGTCCGCAGTAGCTGATGTAGAGCCGGTCCTTCGCCGAAAGGATCGCCTCGAGGAACATGTAGCGGTCGTCGTTGCGTTTCGAACGGTCGCCCTTCTTCGGCGTGCGGACCATTTCATCGAATCCCACTTTCTGCGTGCGCCGCGGGAATTCCCCCGAATTCATGCCCACGAGGCAGACCACACGCGCAGGAATCGAGCGCATGGGCAGAAGCGAACAGAATGTGACGCCGCCTTTGAGAAAGCGCTGCGCGCGGCTTTCCTGCATGAACGCACCGTTCAGCACGTCGATCACCGTCTGCACATCGACGCCGGCATCGAAGCCCGAGCGCTCTTCCAGAAGCGCGAGCTCTCCGATGGCGGGCGTGATGACGCAGGAATCCTCATATTCCATCTCGAAAAAATTTGCCGCGGCTTGCTGCAGCACGCGTCCCCATTCTGCAAGCGGGCGCTTCATGCGCAGCTCGGATTCCAACGCGGCAAGCCGGTTGAAAAATGCCAGCAGCTTTCCGAGCGTCGCCGCATCGGAGCCCTCGATATTGTCGAACGGCAGGAGCGGTCCCATCATGCGCGTGCCGCCGTTCGACGGGAAGGCATAGCCCAGGAGCATGCGGCTCAATCCATAGCGCCAGGTGTTCACATCATCGATGGGAAGCTTGTAGCGCGAGGCCGTGTCGCTTCTGTCGAGTCCCCAGCGGATGCGCACATCGGTGATCCAGCGGCGGATCGTTTCGACCTCCGTTTTGGCAAGAGCGAATTTCGCCTGGATGTGATCGTATTCCAGAAGTTCGAGCACCGATGAGGCGGCAAAGCGCGTGCGGCTGAAATGCAGCAGCGTCATGAAGGCCTGGGCGATCGTGTATTCGCTTTTGACGGGCCGGTCTGCGATCGTGAAGGGAATGCGCCGCGCGCGCCCGCTTCCGAACACCGCTTCGATATAGGGCGCATACTCCTCGATCGCCGGCGCCATTACGAGTATGTCGCCCGGCTCGAGCGACAGATCCGATTCGAGCATCGATGTGATGTGATCGTGGAGCACTTCCATCTCGCGAAGCCTGCTGTGGCAGTTGTGCACCATGACGGACCGGTCATCCGCGGCGATGGGCGGATGCTTGATGCCGGGATCGGAATGCACATCCCGGTACGAAAAGATGTCGTGCTGGATCGAGTGCAGAAGCGTGTCCGTGGGCGGCTCGGCAAATCCCGCCTCCGACGTCGCGATATCATTGGCAAGCAAGAGCTCGAAGAAATTCCGTCCCTGCACGCCGAGCGACGCCAGAAGCGCGTTGCCGACAAAGACGCTTTCTTCCTGCCCATCGTGCGCGAGCGTGCGCTGCTCGCGCGGCGTCGGCACATCATACCAGTAGTCGGGAGAGGGATTGAGCGAGAAATAATACACATCGATGTGTTTCGAGAGCGCCACCAGGACCTCGATGTAGTACTGTGGCAGATAGGAAACGCCGAAGATCGTGATGCGCTCCGGATAGGACGGCGGCACAGTGCGCGTGCCGTGGAAATACCGCACGAGTTCGCGCTGTATGCGCGCGCGGTGGAACCGTCCGCCGTATGCGTCCTCTGCAATCGCGCGCCAGAGCACGGCCTGCCAGAGGGCGTCGCCTTCCTCGCCGGCTTCGCTTTCCTCCCACTTCGCCACGCGCTCGGGCCGGAAGATCATGTACTGATCGAAGACATCGGCGATGCGGACGGAAAGCTGGAAGAGCTTCAGCTCATCGAGCCCGGAGCCGTTTTCCATCTGCAGGTACGTGCGGACGATGCGGAATCGGGGATCCTCAAGCAAGCCGGGAAGCACGCGCATGATGATCCATGCGAGCGTCTCGCGCTTCCATCCCGATTCTTCCTGGTCGTAACGGGCGAGGTTGGGGATCTCCCGGTAGATCGACTGCAGGAACGCATCCGGATATTCGAAGCGGACGTTGGCGCAGATGCCTCTGCGCCGCGCGATCTGCTGCGAGAGCCAGAGCTCCATGCCGCGGCTCTGCACGACGAAGCGCTCGGGCGTGAACACGCCGCCCGAAGGCGGACCGCCCAGCACCTCCATCATCCGGTCTGCAAGGATTTCGAGACTGTTGCCGGTGTAGAGATGGAAATGTTCCACGAATGCCTGCTGGTCAGAGAGTGAACACGGCGCGAAGCGATTCTTCGGCCGCGGCCAGCGTGTGCTCGATCTCTCCGCGCGTATGCGCAGCCGAAATGAACGCCGCCTCGAACTGCGACGGCGCCAGATACACGCCTTTCTCGAGCATCAGATTGAAATACCGGCCGAAGCGCGCCGTGTCCGATTTCTTTGCGGATTGAAAATCAGTGACGGAATCGGCCGAGAAAAAGAGCGTGAACATCGAACCCACGCGGTTCTGCGTCAAGGGCAGACGGTAGCGCGTAATGATCGACTTCATGCCCTCGGCCAGCTGCGAGGCCCGCTCTTCAAGATTGATGTAGATATCGGGCATCGAATCGAGTATGCGCAGCGCCGCAAGCCCCGCGGCCATGGCCAGCGGATTTCCCGAGAGCGTGCCGGCCTGATAGACGGGACCCGAGGGCGCGACGAGCTTCATGATCTCCCTCTTTCCGCCGTAGGCGCCGACGGGGAGTCCGCCGCCGATGATCTTGCCGAGCGTCGTCAAGTCGGGATCGATCTTGTAAAGCTGCTGCGCGCCGCCGGGAGCAAGGCGGAATCCGGTCATCACTTCATCGACGATGAAGACGATGCCGCGCTCGCGGCAGAGTGTTTGCAGTCCCTGCAGGAACCCTTCTTTCGGCACGACACAGCCCATATTGCCCACGACCGGCTCGACGATCACCGCCGCGACGGCATCCTTGTGCGCCTCGACCAGATGCTGCACCGATTCCAGGTCATTGAAGCGCGCGGTGAGCGTATCGGCCGCGATCGATTCGGTGACGCCCGGAGAGTCCGGGATGCCGAATGTCATGGCGCCCGATCCGGCCGCGATCAGGAACGAATCGGCATGCCCGTGGTAGCAGCCTTCGAACTTGATGATCTTCTGCCGCTTCGTGTAGGCGCGCGCCAGTCGCACGGCGCTCATCGTGGCTTCCGTGCCGGAATTGACCATGCGCACCATTTCGATCGACGGCACCATTTTCGTGATGAGCTCGGCCATCTCGATCTCGCGCTCGGTTGCGGCCCCGAAACTCGTGCCGTCGGCCAGGGCCTTCATGATCGCCTCGTTCACCGCCGGATGCGCGTGGCCCAAAATCATCGGCCCCCAGGAGCCGACATAATCGATGTAGTCGTTGCCGTCGGCGTCCCAGATCTTCGAGCCCTGGGCGCGCGTGATGAACAAGGGATTGCGCCCGACGCTTTTGAAGGCGCGGACGGGCGAGTTGACGCCGCCGGGAATGCGCTCGATGGCGCGCTGAAAGAGTTCGTCTGAGTGTGTTGTGTTCATGCGCAATTCAATTCGTTGTTCATGTGGGGCGAAGCGTTCGATTCGTTGTTCATGTGGGGCGAAGCCGGAAATGATCCACGCGCCAGCGTGGATGTTGGGTAAATGATCCACGCGCCAGCGTGGATGTGGGTTGCTTCGCCCCCTTTTTTTTATCGGTTCTTCTGAAGGAAGCGCGCGGCGTCCTTCGCAAAGTATGTGAGGATGATGTCTGCTCCGGCGCGCTTCATGCTCACGAGCGTCTCCATCATCACGCGCTCTTCGTCGATCCATCCGAGCCGCGCCCCGGCCTTGATCATCGAATACTCGCCGCTCACGTTGTAGGCCGCCGTCGGCATCGCGAAGCGGTCCTTCACGCGCCGGATGACGTCGAGATACGATAGTGCGGGCTTGACCATCACGATATCGGCGCCTTCGAGAATGTCCTGCTCCACTTCGCGCAGCGCTTCATCGGAATTCGCGGGATCCATCTGGTGCGAGCGGCGGTCGCCGAATGCCGGCGTGCTCTCGGCCGCCTCGCGGAACGGGCCGTAGAAACCCGAAGCGTACTTGGCCGCATACGACATCACGGGAATGTTGTGGAACTTGTGGTCGTCGAGAATCTGGCGGATCGCTCCGATGCGTCCGTCGAACATGTCGGAAGGTGCGATCATATCGGCGCCGGCTTCGGCATGCGAAAGCGCCTCTTTGGCCAAGAGCACGATCGATTCGTCGTTCACGATCTCGTCTCCGCGCACGATGCCGCAATGACCGTGCGACGTGTATTCGCAGAGGCAGACATCGGTCACCACGACGAGCTTCGGCACTTCCTTCTTGATGGCGCGAATGGCCTGCTGTACGATGCCGTTTTCGGCATAGGCGCCGCTGCCGACTTCATCCTTGTGCTCGGGAATGCCGAAGAGGATCACGCCGGGAATGCCGAGCGCGTAGACGTCGGCGCATTCGCGCACCAGCTCATCGACCGAGAGCTGGAAGACGCCCGGCATCGAGCCGATCTCATGCCGGTAGTTCGTTCCCGGCACGACGAACATCGGATAAATGAAATCGGTCACCGCAAGTTCGGTCTCGCGGACCATCGAGCGGAAGGCATCGGTCATGCGCAATCGGCGCAGACGCTTGAAGGGTTCGACATGGGGAGTGTATGTTGTCATGAGAATAACATCCTTTCAGGGTACAGATTCACGAAATTTTCATTTGAGATGGAAGAAGAATTTTTTCCCCGGGTGCTGCGCGCGCGTCTCAGGCCGGAACACGCGCGGAAACCGTGTTCACATATTCGATGATCCGCTCGGCATTCCTGCCCGAATTGATCACGCAGTCGCCCACGGAGATGCCTCCTCTGAAGTTGCCCGTCAAAAAAAGTCCCGCATGTTTTTTCTCGAACCGGTCCACCTGTTCCATGCGGTGGAGGTGGCCGAGATTGTATTGGGGAATGGCGCGCGCCCAGCGCGAAATGAACGTGTAGACGGCGCGGCCTCTCAGTCCGATGAGCGAGGAGAGTTCGTCATGCACGATCGAGAGCAGTTCGGCGTCGCTTCGTTCGGTCATGGCCGGCTGGCGGGATCCGCCGAGGAATGTCGTAAGCGCCGCATAGCCTTCGGGCGCGCGGCCGGGAAAGAGGCTCGACGACCAGATCGTGCCCAGGATCTGCCGCTCTTCGCGTGCCGGCACCAGGAAGCCGAATCCGTCGAGCACGCGCGACACATCCTGCGTCTTCACGCCGAGGAAGACTTCGACCACGGGAGGATAATAAATCTTGTTGAGCGCATCGGCAAGCGCGGCATCCATCGGCGAGACGAGTTCCGAAACGGCATAGGAGGGAATCGCCGTCACGACGCAGTCGGCCATGAGCGCGAAATTTCCGCCGTCTTTTGTTCCGTAGAGCTCGTAGGCCACCGAGCCGTTGTGTTCGCTCCGGTTGACGGTGCGGATCGAAACGCCGGGAACGAAACGCTCGCCAAGCGCCCGCGCCAGCGCTTCGGGCAGCACCTGCATGCCCGAGGCAAACGAGAACATCCGCGCGCGGTCCTTCGCCTTCTCGGCGCGCTTTTTGCGCTCGCGCGCGCCCTTGATCATGCCTTTGATGAGCCCGCCGTATTTTTCCTCGAGCGCATAGAGCTTCGGAAACGCGGCGCGCACGCTCAGGTGCTCGGGACTTCCGGCGTACACGCCGGCCACAAACGGATTGATCGCATAATCGAGAAACTCGCGGCCCAGGCGGCGCTCGACAAATTCGGCGATCGTCTCCTCTTCCTCCGCTCTGCCGACAAACGGCTCCTTCAGGAGACGGAACTTTCCGGCGCCGGTCCACAGACGCGAACGGAAAAATGCGCCGGCCGATGTGGGCAGCGCATGCAGCTCGCCCTTGCGGACGATGTAGCGGTTATTGCCGATCTCGCTTGGGTAGGAAACTTCGGAGCGCAGTCCGAGGTCGTCGAAGAGCGTCTGGAAGAGCGGCGTCGTTTCCAGCGCGCTGTTGGGGCCTGTCTCGACGAGCCAGCCGTCCTCGCGCACGGTACGCATCGTGCCGCCGGCGTGCCTTTCCCTCTCCAGCACGGTCACATCGACGCCTGCCTTCTTCAGCCACCATGCGGTCGCAAGACCGGTGATGCCGCCTCCGATGATTACTACTTTAGGTGTTCGTTCCATGGTATCCGGTCTTTCCCTTATACCATGTAATGTATTCTAAATCCGCGAAAAAATCGAGGACTTTTTTCTCAGCCCTCGATTTCCGCAGACAGCGTGAACTGCGCCAGAAGGCGTTCCAGATTCTCTGTCAGCTCGGTGAGATGTTCGGCCGCTCCGGCAATCGAACGCGTGCTCTCGGCCGATGTGCGCGTGACAAGCGAGATGGCCTCGATGCTTTTGGTGATCTGCTCGCTTGCCGACGACTGGTCCTCGCTGGCCGAGGCGACTTGCGTGGCGATCTCGACCACCTGCCCGGCGCCGCTGATGATCTCCTGCAGCGAGAGGCGCGACTGTTCGGCAAGCATTCTTCCCTTTTCGACCTCCTCGGTGCCGCGGTTCATCGATTCGACGGCTCCTGCCGTGTCTTTCTGTATCTGCTTGATCATCCCGGCGATTTCCTTCGTGGCCTTCGTCGTGCGCTCGGCCAATTTTCTCACTTCATCGGCCACGACCGCGAAGCCCCGGCCCTGCTCGCCTGCCCTGGCGGCTTCGATCGCCGCATTCAGCGCCAAAAGGTTCGTCTGGTCTGCGATATCATCGATCACCTGGATGATCTCCCCGATTTCATCGGAGGATCTGCCGAGCGCCTTGACGGTTTCGGCCGATGCCTGCACGACTTCGGCAATGCGCTGCATGCCCTCGATCGTCTGCTCGACCACAAGGCCGCCTTCTTTCGCATTCTCTCCGGCCTTGCGCGCCGTCTGTGCGGCGCGCCCGGCATGCGAGGATGTTTTCATGATCGTCTTTGCCATCGCTTCGATCGCCCGGGCGGCGTCTTCGGCCTGATGCATCTGCTCCTGCGCCCCTTCGGCCATCTTTTCCGTGCCGGCGCTGATCCGGCTTCCGGCTTCAGCCGTCGATGAGACCGCATCGGCAAACTGCCGGAGCATGCGGTGGATATTGACCGCCGAGGCGTTGAAGCCCTCGAAGAGCTTTCTGATCTCGTCTTCCTTTTCGGAAGAAAGACGGACCGTGAGGTCGCCTTCCGAGAACTTCAGCATCTCCTTCAGCATCCGCTCCACCGAGCGGTTGAGATAGGCCTGCTGCTGAATCGCCGACTCGATCTCCTTCTCGACATTCGCCTTCTCGACTCTGAGCGCCTCCTGCATATGCCGGATCTCTCCGACCATCGTGTTGAACGATCCGGTGAGGCGGCCGATCTCATCCTCCGAGCGCACGGGCACCGAAATCTCCAGATTGCCGGATGTGACATCGGCCGCCGCATGCTCCAGAAGAGCGACTTCACCCGTCAGCCGCTTCGCATAGCGCATCACGATCCAGATGCCTCCTCCCAGCAGCAGAAGGTTGATCGCAATCGAGACGAGCATCTGCCACCGGAATCCGGCATTGACCTGCTCCAGCGAATAAATGATCACCACCGAGCCGTACGATTTGTCCTTGTAGATGATCGGCGAAGCCGACACGACCGTGTTCCTGTCGAAACGCTCGGTCATCGAGCGGCGGACATACGGCTTGATGTCAATCTTCAATCCGTGCGGATTGTGCTCCACGATCGGAGTATCGGTTTCATCGATGATCGAGATGAAGTCGACCGACGAATCGCGCTTGGCCCAGTTGAACGCCGCGTTGACCAGATCGAAGTTCCCGTCCTGAAGTCCCGCACCGACGGAAAAGGCGAGCATCTGGCTCAGGAGTTCGGTCTGCCGGTTCGAGAAATTGTCGGTCAGCACCATCTGGCGCTGCGGATAGTACACCGCGCCGAAGATGACGACCGCAAGCAGAGGGACGGTGAAGATGCACACGATCCGATAATAGAGATGCGTGCGCAGCTTCTTCAGGAATGTCTGCCACATAGGAAAACCCTTTCACAGCCACAGGCGCCATATCAGACAGGCGCGAGGGGTCAATTGATGATGAGGAGCGTCTTGACTTTGGAATGCGCCTTCTCGGCGCTGATATAGCCGATCGCGCCGGGCGTCGATTCGACCTTTGCAAGCACGTCGTCCTCCGATCCGACCGCCTCGGGCGGCGTGCCGTTGCCGGTCAGCTTCGCCTTCAGCCAGACTTTTTTTGCTTCCGAGGCGGGCTTTCCCAGCGCCTCATAGAACTTCGCCTTGGTCGGCGTATCGCTTTGCACGTCGAAGAGTTTCACCTTGCTGCCATTGACTTCGTTGGAAACAAGCAGATACAGATTCTTCACTTTTGTGAGATCCAGCGCTGCACTGCCGAGACTTTTATTGCCGATCACAGCCACTTGCGCCTGCGCGGATGATGCGAGTCCGAAGAGCGCAATCATGATGATTCCGGATAAACAGATTTTCATTGGTCGTGCTTCCCTTCTCGATTTTTAAAATGTCATGCTTGCGCCGATCATGTATTGGTATTCATCATAGTCGCGGATGGGATCCACCTCTTCGCCGACGTTGTAGCGGCCCTTATTATTGACGGCCTGAAATTTCAGCACGACCGAATCGTTCACACGGTATCCGCCGCCGATGCTGTAGCCGTAGTAGCCGTCCATTCCGAAGTAGAACGGATTATGCTCGTCATTCAGGTAATCGTACATCGTGTACACAAAGAGTTCATCCGTGATGTCGTACTGCAGCGTGACGTAATAGAATTTTTTCTGGAATCCGGCCCCGACCCCATACGGATCGGCCGCATGCCAGCGATCGATCGAATCCTGCGCCGCTTTCGGCACGGTGGTGTGCGTCGCCATGTACTCGGCCGAGAGCGTGAAGCCTCCTGCCGTTGCCTGAATATCGGCGCCGATCCGGTAGCGCGGAAGATCGCCCAGATCAGCCGTGCCTCCGTCCGATGACGTGACGAACGAGCGCTGGTTTTCCTTGTCGGCGCTGTACGAAATGCCCGCCCTGACATGTTCATGCGAGAATCCGAGCCGGGCGCCATACGACAGATAATTGACGCCGCTCTGGCCGTAGGCGGCATAGCTCGGTGAAATCACGGGATTGGAGGGAGAGACGATGAAGTTGTTCGGAGGATTGCCGGCATACCCGGCGTATTCGACGACGGATTCGCCGATAGGCACCGAACCGTTGATGTGGATGAGCGCCTTCTGCGGAAGCATATCGAACAGATCGTATGTGTTGCCGGCGTTGGCCTCGTAGAGCTTCGGGCGCTGGATGTAGGGAAGAAGCGGCGCCTTGTTGTAGATTTCATACAGCGCATTGAACTGCGGAATCACCATGCCGAACTTCACTTTCAGGTGATCGCTGTAATCCCAGCGCACATACGCTTCCTGAAGTTTGAACGAGCCGAAGCCTTTGTCGCTCGAATAATTGTTGACGAACTCAAGATTGATGAGCCCCGACAGATTGCTGCCGAAGTCCTTGCCGAACATCAGATTCAGCTGATTGACGCCCATGTAGTGGAACTTGTAGTTGGCCTCCCCTTCGGGCGGGCCCTGCTTCCATACATTATGGAAATTCGTGTAGCTGGTTTGCACGTAGCCAAAGACATCGATCGGCCCTTGGGCACGCAATGGATAGCACTGCATGACAAGCACGGCCAACAATACGGCGAGTTTTTGTTTCATCAAAAGCTCCGGATAATGACGGTTCAGGTATGGAAAAGATGACACGGTTATTACCGATCTTCCTCATTATCGGCAGAACCGGGAAAAACTTGTGCCTCAAATCCAATTATTTTTTTTGTAATTGAATATTGATGGGTATGTGTGTAAGGAAGGTGTGAAAATAGCGTGGTGTCTGCCTGCCGCAGTCTCAACGCCGTTTGAGCGCGGCGCGGACGGCAGCATCGAGATCCTGCATGCGGCACGGCTTCGAGAGTACAGAGACGATACCGAGCGAGAGCAATGCCTCCTTCGTCGTTCCATCGAGATATCCCGATTGCACGATCACTTTCATCGCCGGATCGACCTCATGCAGTTTCCGGTAAAGATCCTCTCCGCTCATCTCCGGCATGCCGAGGTCGGTGATCACAAGATCGATCGACTGTCGGTGCGTCTCGAACAGCTGTAGCGCTTCGCGCCCGTTGCCTGCCGCATGCACGCCGTACCCTAAACCGGTGAGATATTCGTGCACCGTGTCGCGCAGCATGGGCTCGTCGTCCACCAGCAGGATGGTTTCCTGGGGTGCGCCGCCGTTCACGTGCAGCTCGGGCAGCCATGTGTGCGCTTCCTGTGTGGCCACGGGAAACAGCAGCGTGAATGTCGTACCGCATCCGGGAGCGCTCTCGACATCGATGAAACCGCCGTGATGCTTCATGATCCCATGCACGATGGCCAGTCCGAGCCCCGTGCCCTTGCCTTTTTCTTTCGTGGAAAAGAAAGGATCGAAGATCTTCGATTTCGTCTGCTCATCCATTCCCATGCCCGTATCGGTAACGCTGATGCCGACAAAGACGTTGTCGCCCGCACAGCCGAATTTTCTGCGCATCCATCCCTCGTCGCAGTCGAATGTGCGGATTGTGAGCGTGCCGCCGTTTTTCATCGCATCGTCCGCGTTGATCGCCAGGTTCAGGATCGCCTGATGGATCTGCCCCGCATCGCCATTGATCGCATGGTGCGAGGCATCGAGCGAGATCGAGACGCTGATGGTTTTGTGGAGAAAGTGAGAAAGCATCAACCCCAGTTCGGTCAGAAGCCCGGAGAGCTCCACCGGGCGGAATTCCGCCAGATCGGGACGGGCGAAAATCAGGAGTTGCCGGGAGATCGATGCGCCGCGCGCCGACGACTCGACGATGCGATCGGCATACTTTCTCAATGCGGAATCCGCAGGAAGCCCCCGTTGCAGCATCTCGGCAGACCCCAGAATCATCGCCAGCAGATTGTTGAAGTCATGGGCGATGCCGCCGGTGAGCGTGCCGAGACTCTCCATTTTCTGAGACTGAAGCAGCTGCTCCTGCATCCGCTTCTGTTCACTCAGATCGCGCATGGTGGCGATGATGACGTCCTTGCCGAAATATTTTCCCTTCGTGCAGACAAGCAAAAGCGGAAACGCGTCTCCGCTTTTGCGCCTTCCCTGCAGTTCGTACGAAACGGGGTCTCCCGTTTCAAAGACCCGGCGCATCTCCGCAGCAAGGAGGACGGAATCAATCGGTTGATTTTCGGCCAGAAGCGCTTCGATTGTGCCGCCATGATCCGCGTATCCGAACATGCGGGGCGCCCCGTCATTGGCGATGATGAACCGGAGTCCCGCATCGAGAATGAAGACCGCGTCGGTCGATGAATTGAAGAGATCGATATAGCTCTGCTCGCTTTCACGCAGATCGCGTTCGCTCCGCAGCCGCTTCTCTTCGATGGCGACAGCCGATGCCACGATGCCGATGATCTCGCGCTCGGCGGTGGTGAGCGTACGGTCGCTCTTGAAGACGACGGTCAGGATGCCTGCTGTCTCCCGCCCGACTCGGACCGTCTTGCCGGCGTATGTCGAAAGTCCAAGGCGCAGGATCTCGGGATTGTTCTGCACATACTGCGATCGGGCAAGCCCTTCGATGACGATGAGATCATCGGAATCCCGGGCAACGGCATCGAGACAGAGACGGCAATGGGGATCATGCCATGGAATGGCTCCTTCTTCGGTATGCCAGAAGTCGACCGTCGTGAACGATCCGTCTTTCCCCAGCCGGTGATAGAGCGCGTAGGCCGCTCCGAGCACTTCGCCTGTCACCCGCGTGAGACGGCGGATGTTCTTGTCGGGTTCGATGTCGAACGAGAGGAAGCAGTCGTTGATCTTCTTGAGCCGCTCCTCGTTCACCGTGACGTGCGCCTCATGCTGGCTCCACAACTGCACGATGAAGCCCCGGAATGGAGCCATCACAAGCGTCAAAAGCAGCGTGGCAAGGATGCCGGGCCAGTTGTCGAGCGCCGGTTGAAGGCCGTTGCCCGTCTTGACCGACACTTCGATGCTGAAAATCAGGACGGTCGATGCCCAGATGAGAATGCCGCCTCGCGTGCCCATAAGAAAGCTCGCAATAAGCACCATCACCGTCACCAATGCGCCGGCAGGAGGGCCCGCAGTCTCATAGGCAAGTGGAAACACGAGAATGAAAACGCCCAGGCACGCCAGAACGATCATCAGGCGAGCCCTGGGGTTTTTCAGCAGCCGATAGAGCCAATGATAGACTGTCTGCTTCGGTATCATGCCATGTGTGCTGGATTGCCGGAAAGCCCGAACAAGGCTTGAGCCGGCGTCTGTAATGGGTGAATGAGGGACAAGCCTGTGGATGGCATTCCACAGGCTTGCCTGATATTATCGGCCGGAAATCGATAAACGTGAGCCTCCTTGCAGCATGGAACGATCGGCGGCGGTCAGACTGAACTGACGCAGGAGTTCCTCGAGGTTCTGCGTAAGGCGGTTCAAATCCTCGGCCGCGCGCGCAATCTGCTCGGTGCCCGCGGCGGACTGCTGCGTCACGCTCGTGATGGCTTCGATGTTTTTCGATATCTGCTCGGCGGCCGAAGACTGCTCCTCGCTCGCTGCGGCCACGCGTGTCACCACGTCGACGACGCGCTCCGCACCAACGATGATCTCCGACAGCGCCTGGCCCGAGCGGTCGGCCATCGCCTTGCCGCGCTCGACTTCCTTCTTCCCTTCATTCATCGACTCGACGGCATCGAGCGTGTCCTTCTGTATGTGCTTGATCATCCCGGCGATTTCCTTCGTGGCCTTCGTCGTGCGCTCGGCCAATTTTCTCACTTCATCGGCCACGACCGCGAAGCCCCGGCCCTGCTCGCCTGCCCGGGGGGATTCGATCGCCGCAGTCAGCGCCCAAAGGTTCGTCTGGTCTGCGATATCATCGATCACCTGTTTGATCTCTCCGATTTCATCGGAGGATTTTCCCTAGGCC
>JBLMZA010000144.1:0-8422 GCA_050258555.1 Acidobacteriota bacterium
CCCGGAGCCAGTTCCCCGAAATCGAAATAGAGATGGCGGTCGCCGGCGCTCGCGGTATCGGGCGAAAACAGGCGCATCACGGCAAAGCCTTTCGCCGTGAGCGTCTTGCGCGATCGGTCGACCGTGAATTCATCGAACAGCATCAGATTGGGATAGAGCGAAATGTATCCCGTCGCCTTGGCCGCGGCACCGGATGTGTTCCGCACGGTGACTGCGCGGATCAAGGCCGGCTCGTCGGCCGCGCAATAGAATTCCTCTTTCACCGTACAGGCGCCCGCATTCCAGCGCGCGATGACAGTGGGAATGGAATCGGGATACGCCCGCTCCACCTCCGGCATGTGACGCGTGCCCGGAGCGGCGGCAAGCGGCGTATGGGCATTGAAGCCCGCGCCGTTGACGACGAGATTGAAGAGCGAGTTCTGAAGTCCCCGTTCGGGGTGGTAGAGAAACGTGCTGGCCTTGCGTCCGAAATGCTCCGGCGACATGAGCAGGAGTCCGCAGTGCGTTCCGGCTTCATTCGTCTGCGAGGTCTGTATGGCCGCTGTGATGAGTCCGTTGCCGAGGAAGAAATATTCCGTGCCGTCGTTGTTCGACTGGTAGTCGGGGTGGAGCGACTGCACATGATCGATCGGCGCGCGGCGCGCGTCCGACGGTGCATCGGCCGGCGAGGCGGCGTGTGCTGAATCCGGCCGAGCGGACATTCCGGCCTGTGAGAGGGAAATCGGCAGGCCGGCAGCCGCTGCGGCTGCGCCTGTATACTTGAGAAAATCCCGTCGGCGTATCGGCATAGTCAAAAGTCAATGAGTGGAGTGGGCGTCGTCCATGTATTGTCGTACAGTCCTGATATTCTTTTCCGATTGGGCGATGAGCGGAAGGCAGTGCGTCTCGATCGTGACATGTTCAACGATGCCGTCTTCCATCAGCGCCGCGATCTGTTCCTTCCATGCGATCCTTCCCTCTCCGACCGGCACGCACTTCAGGAGCGAGCCTTCGATCGTATCTTTCACATGGACGTTCGCGATGCAGCCCTTGAGCGCCCGGTATCCGTCGGGATACGGGACCTCGTCTGTGCCGAGCGCATTGGCGGGATCCCAATTCACACGGAGGTGCTTCGAGCCGATCTCGCTGATGATCGCCGCGGTGCGCTCTCCGGTATCGCACCAGAAGCCCGGCTCGTTTTCGATGGCGATCACCATATCGGATGCCGCGGCGATGTCGGCCGCGCGCTTCAGGTATTCGATCGCACGCGGACGGAGCGCATCGCCGTCCTCGGCTGCCCGCTTGAATCCGAAGACGATGATCATGCGCGCGCCGAAGCGTTTGGCCATGTCGATCGTGCGCGGAAGCGTTTCCTTCAGCTCCCGTTCGATGTCCTCACTTTGCGTGAGCCGGTGCTTGAACATGCCGGGAGAAAGCGCGGTGATGGTGATGCCGCCGGTGCGGACGGCGTCTTCGATTTTCTGCGCGTCTTCCGCGCTGATATCCGGAACGCGGCCTGCGCCCACGCAGCGCAATTCGAAGAGCGAGATGCCCCATTCCTTTGCGCAGCCGAGTGCGGTGTCGAAATCGGCCGAGATCTCATCTGTGACGATGCCAAGCGAGAGTGTGTTCATCATTGTCTGTTATCCCAGGTTTCCTTTGAAGCCGATGCGGAGCGAGATGGCGTATGCTTCCCCCTGTATGCGGGCGATCAGATCCTGTATGTAGTCGGCGTTCTTTTCCGCGCGGTCCGACGGCATGCACACGAGGATCGAGGCCATCACGTGTCCCGCATGGTCGAAGATCGGCACGGCCGCGGCCCAGAGATCGGGCTTGAATTCGCCGTCGGTGATGGCGTAGCCGAGCTTCCGGATTTCCTCGAACTTTTTCTTGAGCTTCGGAACGACCGTGACGGTCTTCGATGTGTATTTGCGCAGCTGGCTTGTGGTGAGGTACTTGTCCCACAGCGATTCCGGCTGATAGGCCGCGATGACCTGTCCCGATGCCGTGCAGTGGATGGGCGAACGGTGTCCGAGGCGCGTCACGATCTTCCAGACTTCCGGCGTATCGACGCGGTCGATCAGCACCACTTCGTCGTGATCGAGCACGGCCAGGTAGAAGCTTTCGTGCGTGGCGTTGGCCAGCTCCACCAGATGGGGATGCGAGATGCCCTTGATGTCGATGCGCTCGAGCGCCGCCGTGCCCCATTCGACCAGCTTCACGCCGAGGCTGAAGCGCCGGCGTTCAGTGTCTTCGTGGAGAATGCCCTGCTCGACCAATGTGACCAGAATCCGGAAGAGCGTGCTTTTCGGGACATCCATCAGTTCGGCAAGCTGCGTCAACGACATTCCTTCGGTGGCATTCGAAAGAATGTCGAGCAGTTTCACCATCCGATAGATCGCAGGAACCGTGTAATCGACCGCCATAAGGCTACCCTTGAAATTTATCTAATTGAACAGCGTTTAATTAGCGTAGGAAGTATACTGCAATTTTCTAAAGAAATCAAGCCTTGAGAGAAAATATTTAATCAATAAAATGCCGTTTATTTAGCGCTTCCCTCTTCGGCCACGACCTGTCCGCGCACGGGCTTCTCGTGATAGTGCTCGGCGTCACGGATCTCGGATTTCTTTCCGAAATACCACATGAGCGAGCCGAAGAGCACCATCACGCCCACCATCACCCCCATGATCACCTGTTCGCCGGTCGAGAGATCGGTGAAGAAGATGAGACTCATGAGCAGGCCCATGACGATGGTCGTTCCGCCCACAAGCGGGAATGTCGAGACCTGCTTTTTGCCGGCGCCGAAGACTTCCTTCCGGACATCGACCGGCGTGTCGAGCTTCTTGAAGAATTCACGCACCGCCTGGCGCTGCTCTTCGGTCTCTCCTGCAAAGAGCGAGGCGAAGGCATAGAGGCTCGCACCGAGCACCAGCGCGCAGACGACGGCCACCGACTGGCGCCATGCTTCATACGGACCGATCAGCGTGTTGGCAAAGAGCACGGCAAGCACCACGGCGACCGCACCGGCAATCAGCGCCAGCCGGAGCTTGTTCTGACGATAAAGCGTGCCGGTCCAGGAGGAGGTCGAAAAGATTCCGAAGGTCATGAGGAACGCAAGGATCACCTGCGGACCGATATCCCAGTTGAGCACGTAGCGCGTCGTGATGCCGGTGATGAGTCCCCAGACGATCGAGCCGACGGCGGACCATTTGGGCACGCGACGGAAGATGAGTCCGAATGCGGTCGGCACGATGACCGGAATATTCAGGAGCGTGAAGAATGCCTGCATGAGATTGAAGATGCCGAACTGGCTGTTGACGAAGAACACCGCCAGCGCCGTCACGGCCGTTCCGATCACCACCGATGCGATGCGGCCGACGCGCAGCATGTCCTTATCCGTGGCTTCGGGCCTGAGCACACCCTGGTAAAAATCGCGCGTGTAGATCGATGAGACGAGATTGTAGACAGACGAGAGCGTGCTCATCGTCGCCGCAAGCATCGCCGCCAGGAACACGCCGATGAGTCCGTTCGGCAGCAGCTTCAGACAGAGGCCGATGAAGACGAGGTCCTGCGGATTCTTTCCGATATAGGGCTTGAAGAATTCGACCTGCGAGAGATCGGGCCAGATCACGCTGGCCACAAGCGGCGGAATGCCGAAGACGAACGGCACCGTGAGAAAGAGCCCGCCCGCCATCTTGCCCACGCGCTTGGCATCCTTCTCGTTCTTCACCGAATAGAAGCGCTGCGCCGCGCCCGATGCCGTGCCGAGCGTCATGATGATGAAAATGGAAATGAGCCAGCTCACGTTGTACTGCACGCCGTTGTAGGCATGATCGAGCGAGAGCGAGGGCATGCGGTTGATCAGTTCGCCGATGCCGCCAATCTGTCCGAGGCTCAGCGGAAGCACGATGAATGTGATCGACAGCAGAATCACGCCCTGGACCACATCGGTGATCGAGACGGCCCAGATGCCGCCCAGGAATGTATAGAGCAGGATCACGATGCCCGTCACGAGGGTCACCATCGTGATGTCGAGTCCCATCACCGGCGCCAGAAGCTTGCAGGTCGAGGCAAGCTGCACGCCGCCCGAGAGAATGAAGTTCAGTCCCATCACCCATCCGAGGAACTGCTGCGTCGTCACATTGAAGCGCGTGTATGTGTACTCGACCGGAGAAATCGAGCGCGTGCGGCGCCACTTCGATGCCGTCATCTGCGAGCCGAGATAATAGGAGATGGACCAGATGCCGAAATACAGCAGCGCAAACCATCCGGTGGAATAGGCGAAGCCCGCCGCGCCGGTGAACGTCCAGGCGCTGAAGTTCGCCATGTAGAGCGTCATGCCCGACACCCACCAGGGGATCATGCTGCCGCCGGCAAAGTATTCCTTCGCGCCCTTGTTGATGCGCATGAAATAAATGCCGATGCCCAGCATGAACAGAAAGTACGACGCAATGACAAGATAGTCGAAGATGTTGACAGATTTCATAGGATCACACAGAGAGATTGGTGGTGTTGATGGATAACATTAAATGGATTCCTCGGCCATTGCGGCTTTCGCCGTGGCCGCTTTCGCATTGGCGGCCACTTTCCTGCCCGCGGCCCAGAGCGCGGCGCCGAAAGCGACCATGATGAAGACCAGGATGCCGACGATCATCTTTTCGCTTGTCGGAATGTCGGTCAGAAAGATCAGGCTCATGAGCGCGCCCATCGTCATGGTCGTTCCTCCGACCAAAGGCAGCGTGGCAATCGGCGACTTGCCCGCGCCGTAGACTTCCTTCATCACATCGACCGGCGTGGCAAGCTTTTTGAAGAACGCCGTGACGAGCGCGGTTTCTTCATCGGTCTGATGCGTGAAGAGCTTCGAGAATCCGTAGAGCGTTGCGCCGAGTGCGATCGCGCTGCCGGCCATCATGAAGTGCTGCCATGGTTCAACCGTGCCCCAGGCCGCGCGGACGAAGAATCCTTCCATCGCGGCGGCAAGGAATCCGGAGAGTCCGGCAAGCAATCCGGGACGCTTTTTATACATGGCGGCAAGCCAGGGCGAGACGGCGAAGATGATGAACGTCATGAATGTCGAGAAATAGCCCTGTATGCCGAGGTCCCAGTTCAGGAGGAAACGCGCCGTCGCGCCGGCAATGAGTCCCCAGGTGATGGCGGCCGCGGCCGACCAGCGGGGCACCTTCTTAAAGAGCAGTCCGAATGCCAGCGGAACGGCGATCGGAATGTTGAAGAGCACGAAAAACTGCTGCATCAGGTTGAAGATGCCGTATGTGCTCGTGGCGAACATGTAGGCAAGCACCGTCACGATCACGCCGACGCCGATCGAGGCCAGGCGTCCGACTTTCAGCAGCTCGCCGTCCGTCATCTCGCGGCCGCGCATCCACTGGTAGATGTCGCGCGAGAAGATCGACGAGAGCATGTTGTAGACCGAGGAGAGCGTGCTCATCGTTGCGGCGAGCATGGCGGCGATGAAGACGCCCAGAAGGCCGTTCGGAAGGAGCTTCATGCAGAGCGCCACATAGACGAGATTCTGCGGATTGTTGCCCAGATACGGCTTGAAGAATTCGACCTGCGTGAGATCGGGCCAGAGCACGCGCGTCACAAGCATCGGGATGCCGAAGACGGTCACGGTCGTGCAAGCCAGAAGCGCGGCGAAGCGTCCGGTGCGTTTGGCATCCTTCTCGTCCTTCACCGAATAGAAGCGCTGCGCCGAGCCGCCGGCGAATCCGATCGTCGTGATGATGAAGACGGAGATGATCCAGTTCAGATCGTAATGAACGCCGTTGTATGTATGGCTCAGCTGGAGCGGCGGAATCTTGTCGATGAGCGTGCCGAAGCCGCCGATGAGTCCCAGGCTCAGAGGCAGCACGATGCAGGTGATCGACAGCAGGATGACGCCCTGCACCACGTCTGTGACCGAGACGGCCCAGACGCCGCCCAGGAATGTATAGAGAAGAATGATGATGCCGAGCGCGATCACGATCGTCGTCACGGGAACGCCGAGGAATGGCGCAAGCAGAATGCATGTGGAAGCCAGCTGCACCCCGCCTGCCAGAATGAAGCTCGTCGAGGTGACCCAGCTGATCATCTGCTGCGTCGTCACATTGAAGCGCGTGTATGTGTATTCAACCGGCGAAATCGAGCGCGACCGGCGCCAGCGCACGGCCGTCATCTGCGTGCCGATGAAGTACGAAAGCGGTCCCACAAGAAAAGAAAGAAGCATGAACCAGCCGGTCGTATACGTCATGCCGGCCAGTCCCGTGAACGTGTAGGCGCTGAAGTTCGCCATATAGAGCGTCATGCCCGACATCCACCAGGGGATCATGCTGCCGCCGGCGAAGTATTCCTTGCCGCCTTTGTTGATGCGCATGAAATACCAGCCGATGCCGAGCATGAAGACGAAGTACGCCAGAACGATGATGATATCGAAGATATTGAGACTATGCATGCGTATGTTCTTTTAAATAAAATTTTATCCGGCTGCGTGTACGGCCTTCAGGATCGTTTCCACGTCGTCGAACGAATTGTAGCAGTGCAGCGAGAGCCGAAGCGCGGCGAGTCCGCCTTCGGTCACGACGCGCGTGCGGAGCTTGAATTTGTTGAGCTCTTCCTGCAGCTTCGTGTATGAGAGCGTCTTGTGGCTGATCGTTATCATCGCGCTGCGCATCGAAGGATCGGCAGGCGACAGCACCGTGATCGAGCCCTCCTTCTTCAGTCCTTCAAAGAGCGCGGATGACATCGCGCGGTCATGCTCCCAGATGTTGTTCATGCCGATCGCGTCGATGAATTTGAATGCGGCGCCGAGACCCACGCGCAGCGGCACGCTGATCGTTCCGTATTCGTAGCGCTGGGCCGAGGGATGGAGCGTCAGTTCGCCCTTGTCGAAGTCGAATCCGTTGTCCGAATACGCGCCGATGAACTTCGCGCGCACCGTGTCGAGCATCGCCTTGCGCACATAGAGCAGGCCCGTTTCTTTCGGACCCATGAGCCATTTGTGTCCGCTCGTGGCATACGCATCGCAGCCGACCGCATGCAGATCGATCGGGATCATGCCGCCGGACTGCGCGCCGTCGATGAGGAAGAAGATGTTCTTCGAGCGCGCGAGATCGGCGATTTCTTTCACCGGCATGATGAGTCCCGTCGTGGTGACGATGTGCGGAATAGCGATGATGCGCGTACGGGAGGTGATGAGCTTTTTGAGGCGGTCCAGGTTTTCCTGGGCAGACGCGGTGGAAGGTTCGAATCGGCGGATCACGATGCCGTCCTTCTTCTGCATCTCCACCCAGGTGATGGCATTGCCGACGTGTTCCTGGGTGGTGAGAATGACCTCGTCGCCTTTTTTGAGCGCGATGCCGTTGGCGATGATGTTCACGCCTTCGGTTGTATTGCGCGTGAAGGCGATCTCGTCGGCGTCGCAGTGAAAGAGCGCAGCCGCATCGGTCTTGATCTGCTTCCACAGGCCTTCCGAATGTCCGGTCTCGGAGACCTTTTCAAGCTCGTCCATTTTCGCTTTCACCGCGTCGATCACGGCATAGGGCGAGGCGCCGAGTCCGCCGGTATTGAGATAGATCCTGTCTGTGGTAAGCGGAAACTGCGCGCGCACCATGTTCCAGAAGCGTGTGTCGTCGGCCGCGACCGCACCGGAAACCTTTTCCAGTGCGGGAGGCTGCCCGGCACCCGATGCAAACGCGGAGGCAAGAGCGGAATTGGGCAGCAGCTGCGATGCGGCCAGCGCGGTGGCCGATGAGAGAAAGAATGTTCGTCGTTTCATAGTTTTTTAAAGAGTAATAACAACGGTTGCGTGTTTCCTGACGGCGAAAGAGGCATCGGCATACGGACTGGCTTCCACCTTCGTCGTTTTGACGCGGACGGCTTTTCCGTTCACCGTCATTTTTTTGGCGCGCATGCCCTCAGGCAGCAGCACATGCAGCGCACAATCGGCCGTGCCGTCGATTTCGAGCGTGATCGTGCGCAGCTCTTTTTCGTACGTGAACGCATATTCGATCGATGCGCCCGAAGCGCCGTAGGCGGCGCAGGCGCGCGCCGTCGTGCAGTCGGCCGCCAGCCAGCGCGGTGCCAGGCGGACGCGGCTGTAGAGCTTGTGCTCGTCGACGATGCCCGCCAGGCCTTCCATGAGCGCATAGAGCATGGCCGAAGAGCCCCAACCGTCTGTCGGAGAGGAATCGGGACTCGTGCTTGTTTCGATCGTGGCATGTTCGCCGCTCGGGAAATACCAGAGATAGGATTCGCCGGAGCGCGTGAGCGCTTCATACTTCAGGAGGGTCTCGACGCCGTAGCGCTCCATGCCGTGTTCGAACGCCGCGCGGGCGATCTCCCCTCCCACCAGCGGCATGATGCCGCCGTTGCAGTACATGCCCTTCACGATCTTCTCGTCGCCCCAGATGCCGGCCGGGAACGGAGGATCGATCGAGAACCATTCGGC
>JBLMZA010000145.1:0-10892 GCA_050258555.1 Acidobacteriota bacterium
AATCTGATTGAACTTTTTTTCATACTCCGCCAATACACCATTCAATGCATTGATGCGCGCATCGATGCTTCCGATCTCGATCTGCTGCTCGATGATTTTCTGCTTGATCTGGGCTATGAATCCTCCGTTGCCTGCTCCCTGTGTCATGTCGCCCGGCAAGAGAGAATTCAAATAGATCTTCGTTCTTTCATCCAGCCGCTTCTTGATTTCCTTGATTTGATTATTGATTTCTTTTAATGTTTCTGAATACAATTCCTCCTGCACCACATCGGGATTCTGCGCAATGGTGACATCGCGCTGCACTTCGAGCTTTGCCAGCTGTTCCTGCAGGAGCTTGATATATGTGTCGTTCGATTCGCCGATCGCTTTGGCAGCATTGGGCTCCTGGCGTGCGAGCTCTTCCTTATAGGAGGCAAGGGCTTTCAACCGGGAGCTTTTGTCCACCTCAAAACCATCCCGCTGCGCTTCGAGCTGCGAAAGCTGCTCGACGACTTTATTCGCCTCTGCATCGAGCGAAACGACGCCAGAAGCGCGCATATACTGCTGCAGATCATTTTCAGTGGTATCGAGAACACTGCGTTTCGATTTCAATTGATCCTGCAAAAATTCTCTGACTGCCTGTGAGCGCAGACGACTGTTGTCGAGATTTCTCGAGGCATACATTCCCATGTAGACGTTGGCGATCATCGCAGCTTCTTTGGGATTCGTGCTGCGCGCCGTCAAGCGGATGATATCCGATTCTCGGATCGGCGTGAAATCGACTGTCTTGGATAACCGCTCGACAACCATCTCCACTGTGGCGAGAGAATCTCCGGGCTGAGCATTGTTATCCGGCGCAATGATTTCCAGCTGTACGGCCGTATCGCCATCGACATACCGCTTCAAGAGAAGTGCGCGGGCAACAGATTCCGCAGTGGCATTCGATTTCAGAATCTCCAGTTCATTCGTAATCTTGTTCGCCGTTGCCGTTCCTGTGATGTCGAAGACGGGCAGATCGCCGTCTTTTCCTTTCATGTCGACGAGGACGAGCGAACTGGATTCGTAGACGGGCTTCACGGTGAATGTATAGGCCCCCACGGCTCCCACCACAAGCACGAGCGTGAGAAGAATCACCCACTTGCCGCGCAGAATGATCGCGATGTATTCGCGCAGCGGCGTCTCCTGGTTCACATCATAATACTGCGCGCTGCCTGGTTCCTGCGTGTTCTGCATTTCAATGGGAGTGTTCATGTCGCTTCGGTGCATTCGGTAGATGGGAAGTGTTCGGGATTGAAGACTGCTCCGCCCTTTCGGTCACACTTCGTTCGTGCGGCCTACGGATATATGGCATCAATTGATCGGCGAGTGAATCCGGAAACGGCAGGCGTGCTGCGTTCGGGAGAGATCACAAAACCGGCAGCGTGATCTCGGCGATGGCTGACTGCGGGAAATGACAGGCGGACTTTATGCGACTAAAGTACGGCATCATAGTTTTCATGACGGAGCGTAGGAACTATCTTACATTTGATTCATTCGTTCCGTCAGAGTGCAGAACCATTTTCACTCATTACAGCGGTTGTTGTTCTTCCGAACGATAACCGTCATTTCTTATTTCAACTTTTATGCCACAAAAAGAACGTATTCTGGAACGGATTGCGTGTAAGAACCGGCAAGGGAAACATCCGTTTCTTCAAGAAGGAAACGGGTGTTTCCCGGAAAAACAAAAACAAAAGAAAGGTGAAGCAAGGGGCGAAGCGGCGCTTCGCCCCACATGACGCTTCGCCCCACAAGGAGAAAAAGAAAAAAGAAAAGCGTTACTTCAAGAGAAGCATGCGGCGCACGTCGGTACGCTCGGCGGTGCGAAGCACATAATAATACGATCCGGAGGGAAGCCCCGTCGCATCGAACGTGACCGAATACATGGTCTCGGGCTGCGCCGTCTGATTGAAGAGCGTGCGCACTTCCTGACCGATCGCGTTATAGACCTTCACCACGGCCTGCTGCGCCGTGCGGACGGCAAAGCGAATCGTGGTCGCGGGATTGAAGGGATTCGGATAGTTCTGCGTGACGGTATAATCTTCGGCTGTGAAGGCAACCGCGGCTTCAACTGTCTGGCTGTACTGGAACTTGCCGTCCCGGTCGATCTGCTTCAATCGGTATTCGAACGTGCCTGCCGTCGCCTGATCGATATATGCATAGCTCTGCGGAGTGTTGGTCGTGCCGGCGCCCTGCACGAATCCTACTTTCTCCCACGCGTTCGTGTTCCCTGATGCGCGGCGCTCGATCTCGAAGCCGTGATTGTTCTTCTCGGTCGCCGTGCTCCAGGCAAGCATCACCTTCTTTGCCGCGGTCTTCGCCGTGAACGATGTGAGCTCGACCGGCAGCGGAAGATCGGTGTTGCTTACGGTGTAATAGCCGCCATACATCGAGGGGAATGTGATGGAACGCATCGCGCTTGCATCGGTAATGGGACCGATCGTGGTCCAATCCGATCCGGTCACATCGCCGGTCATCGAACGATAGGCCTGCGCCTTGGCGCCTGCGGCCGCGAACAATATGCCGTTATCTTCCGTCGAGAACCAGTCGAGCGTGATCGTGCCGTCCTTCGTGGGCGTCACTTTTCCGTACAGCAGCCACACACGGTCGATGGTCTTGTTTTCAATGCCCACATTCGGTCCCGTGCGCCGGATGATCGTCGTGAGGCCGAGGTTTTCCTTGAGCTCAGTGATCGTCACGCCGATGCCGCCAAAATATTCTGCTCCCGGCGCCGCATCGGAACCCATGAGCATGCGCTGCGTGTGCACGTCTCCCACGATCATCTTCGTCGCGGTCTCGCCGGACACATACGCCTCGGAACCGAGCTCGATGAAGTTCGTCTGCGACGTGTAGAGGTTGCCTTGAATAAATCTCAGTTCGTGCGTTATCTTGATCGGACCCGAAAGCGTGAATCCGCCCGCGTAATTGATATACAGATCGGTGAGCGTGATCGGGGGAATGGCGATATCCGGAAGCGGAGCCGCCGTTCCGGCCACGGCGCCGAAGTGCAGTTCCTTGTCGATCTCGATGGATTCATCATACGTGCCTGCGGCGATGTTGATGGTGGAACCGGCGGGAGCAACCGCAAGGGCATTGCCGATCGTCAGTCCGCCCTGCACATAAAACGTATTGCTGTTGATATCCGCAACAGCTGGAGCCACGATCGATCCGGGTGATGTATAGGAAACCGCGCGGCTCACGGCGAGCTCGAGCGTGGTGTGATACGCCACCTTACTCTCCCCGGCCTGAAAGGCGCGATAGTGCAGACCGCTTGTGGAAAGATCAAGATCGGTGATCGAATAGGCAATATTGTCGATCTCCGTGTACACATCGGCATTCGCTCCGTTGAACGAATTCGTGCCCTCAATGGTCACGAAGCTGACGCCTCCCGGAAAGTACTGGCCGCTTGCCGTGATGCCGATATCGGCCGTATTGTTGCCGCTGCCGGTGATGCTGTGCAGCGTGATGTGATCGCAATCGACGATGCTGATGCCGCGCTGATTCACGCTGCCGGTGACGGAAACATCGGTGATGATCCCGCTGCTGATGCCGTTATAGTCGATGCCGCACCGGTAGCAGTCCATCACGCTCACATCCGAAATGACGATGTTCTGCGCGCGCGCACCGTCCTGCGTCACGCCCGGTGTCGTATTGGCTTTCACGCCTTCCATCTTGAACCCGGCCGCACCGGAGGGCGTCGGATTGCCTTTGAGCGTCAGATGCTGAATCGTGACGTCGCTCACCCGGCAGATGACCGCGTTGCCGGGAAATCCGCTCGCATCGATGATCACCGTGGCACGATCGACGCCGCTCAGCGTGACGGATTTCGTGATCACAAGCTGTTCATGATATGTGCCGGGCGCAATATTGATCGCGGTGCCGGGCGCAGCCGCATCGATCGCCGCCTGTATGGTGGGATAGGTAGTCGGAACAGCGATGACCGGTGCCGCAGGCGATACGGCAGCAAAGGACGCCAGAAGCAGTGCCAGAACAAGTATACGGTGTTTCATCGATCACTCCAGAAGTAAAAGTACGTGTGTGGTTGTGTGTTATCCGATCTTTGCTTTCAATTCTATTTTTAATGCCTCCGCATACTTCGCACCGTAGGCCGTCCCGCAGTCGGGACAGTGCTTCGCCGTGGGATAGAGAATCGGCTCGCAGCACTCGGGACATTCGCAGAGCATCTTCGCCCCGCATATGATGCAGTAGCTCAGCCCTTCGGAGAAGTGGGAAAAATTTCCGCACGAGGGACACAGTTTGTAACGGTCTTTTGTAATCTTCGGAAGTGGAGCGCTTTGGCGATCGAGTGAGTGCATGTGTCCGTTCCTGATGATGATATACATTCATCCGATCCACTGCACATTGCGTGCCATTTAAATGAGGCGATATTGGGCGGTTTTCAAGGGGTGTTTGTAGGAATGGGAAACACCTGTTTCTTTAAAAGGAACAGGCTGTTTCTTTCTGAAATGAAAAAACGCGCGGACTTCTGCGATGGGAAGCCGCGCGTATGAAAGGAATTTTTATGCGGGAAGTTTTTCCAACAGCTCGTGCGGCACCTGCACCGAGACCGATTGCGCAATGGCCTCGAGCGAGATGACGACGCGCGTCCCGGTCTGATGCCTCAGAACGATGCCCTCGAGGCCGATCAGCGGTCCGGATGTGACGCGCACGCGCTGACCGACGTCCAGATAATTCTCGCGCTTCACTTCAAGCGGCTTGCCGATGATCCTTCGGAGCCACTCGATCTGCGTCTCCGGAATGGGCGAAGGCTTGGTGCGAATGTTGACGAAATTGACGACGCCGTCGGTCTGCAATATCCGCTCCTTGTCGCGCAGATCGGTCCGCACGAAGACATACCCGCGAAAGAGCGGCTCCATGACCTTCTTCTTCCTGTCGCTCCAGATGTGCACTTCCTCGATGAGCGGCAGAAACGATTCGATCGAACGCTGCCGCAGATCCTCATCCACCCGCTTCTCGAATCGGCTTCTCAGATACAGGGCATACCACTGCTGCTGCCATTTTCCCCCGTGTGTCTCCATCTTCGGCTCTTCCCCCGGACTGTTGTTTTCGGTTGGACGTTGACGATGCTGCTGTTGTTCAAGTCCTCTATTATACTGCTAATTTTCTCTTTCGTCAAGTCCCCTCCAACGCCCGGGCACAGCGCTCAGAGCCCGAAGAGGAAGCTCGCCGTGAACATGAGCGTGTGGATCGCCCGGTTTTCGCCGATGAAGTGCACCGTGTCCCCTGTCCGATAGAGCGGATCGGAGGCGTCGTTGAGCCCCAGATAGGAATCGCTTCTCCGGGGATTTGTGGCCTGGATCGACGTGAACTCCCTGCCCCAGAGATTCATGAAGTTGTACGAGATGTTGAAGTCGAGATTGTACCCGGCGATCGCCACCAGCGTTCCGATCTCGGCCCCGATGCCGACGCGGCTGGTCTTCGCGATCGAATAGGTCGCGCTCGGCACGCGCGCCGTGCCGTTGAACTCCGCCTCGCCGCTGAACGAGTTGAGCTGGAAGTTCAATCCGAGATACGGCTTGATGGGCGCCATGGGCACCGAGACAAGCGAATACTCCGGACCGGTCTTGAATGAAATGATTTTTTGCGAGGTGTTGATGCTGCCCTGCCCCGGCTCAGCGTCGCCCTTGGCGCTGAAGGAAACGTAATCGACTTCCACGAGCATGGTGAAGGCCGCGATGCCTCCGCGCATCTTGGCAAAGGCCATCCACCCGTTCGAAAAGCCGTACTTCGAGCCGTTGTAGAAATCGGTCGTCGACCCGCTGTTGTCGCCGCTGGCAACGACGAAGCCGAGTCCGCCTCCGGCCTGCAGCGTGATCTGCGAAGAGGCCGGGACGGAAAGAAGCGCGCACAGGCACGCAAGTGAAATGAGCATGCGAATAGTCATGGGTGTCGGATTATTATTTTTAAAATGAAAAATGAAAGGTGAGGCAAGGGGCGAAGCAACCCACAACCGCGCTTAACGCGCGTATCATTTCCGGCTTCGCCCCACATAAAGATTCGCCCTACACTAAAAAACTACTGCTGCACGTAGAACTCGATTCTCCGGTTCTCTGCCCGGCCTTCGGGCGTCGAATTGTCGGCAACGGGTTCCGCCGATCCCTTGCCGACCGTGCGCAGCCGCCTCGACGGAATGCCGTGGCGCACCAGCCAGTTCTTCACGGCCTGCGCCCGCTTGAGCGAGAGCGACTGGTTCAGCTTCTGCGATCCGGTGTTGTCCGTGTGGCCCGAGATCTCGACGTTCACATCGGGATTCGCCTCGAGCGCCTTATATGCCGCCATGAGCGTGGTGTCGGAATCCTTCGTGAGCGTCGCCTTGCCGAGCTCGAAGTTCACGCCGCGCAGCACGATCTTCTTTCCCTTCTCCAGAACGACCGTCGTGTCGCGCCGCACGTCGTCGGCGGAGCTTAAGGGATTGGTGCCGCGGGCGACTTCCGCGCCGTCGTTCATGCCGCCGCCGTCGGTATCGACTTTCAAGGGATCGGTATGATATTTATTCACTTCATCGCCGTCACTGAGTCCGTCGCTGTCGGTATCGGCTCTCAAAGGATCCGTCCTGTAGCGGTTCACTTCGTCTCCGTCCGAGAGTCCGTCTCCGTCGGTGTCCGCTTTCAACGGATCGGTCCGGTAGCGGTTCACCTCGTCTCCGTCGCTCAAGCCGTCTCCGTCGGTATCGGGCTTCAGGGGATCGGTATGATACTTGTTCACTTCGTCGCCGTCCGAAAGTCCGTCGCCGTCGGTGTCCGCTTTCAACGGATCGGTATGATATTTCAGGAGCTCGTCGCCGTCCGAAAGTCCGTCACCGTCCGTGTCGGTCTTCAGGGGATCGGTATGCGTGCGCTTCACTTCCTCTCCGTCGTTGATGCCGTCTCCGTCCGTGTCGGGATTGAGCGGATCGGTGTGATACTTGTTCACTTCATCGCCGTCTCCGAGACCGTCTCCGTCGGTATCGAATTTTTCCGGATCGGTCCCCAGTCCCTTCTCCACCTTGTCCGTGAGTCCGTCTCCATCTTCATCGGCCTCGCGCGCCGGACCGCTGAATGTGAGTCCGGCAAGGAAGCCGAAGTATCCGTCGTGCCGCTCGTTGGTGTACGTGTTCAATGTCGCACTCGTGCGCACGCGCCCGTCAAGCTTGTCCGATACGACGAGCGTGTAGCCGGCGCTCAGCTCGAGCAGCATCTGGCTTGCGATTCGCGTCTGCAGCCCGATGCCCACGGGCACCGCCGGCAGATAGTCCGTCCCGCTTTTCAGCACCTTGGCCACGCCGACGCCGCCGTAGATGTAGGGATTGAGATTGGTGAGCGAGAACGGCACGAGCAGAAAGCGGTTGTCGGCCTGCAGGAACTCCGCCTTATACACACTGCCCGCGCGGAGATTGACATAATTGAGGCCGAGCTGGCCGTAGAGATATTCGTTGATGATCTTGTATTGAAGATGTCCGCGCCCCTGCACGGCCCATTCATCCTTGCTGCTGTTGTCGCCGTAGGCGCCGCCGATGCTGAATCCGTAGCCGAGTCCAGGCGCATCGAACTGCGCCTGCGCGCCGGCATAGAAGCAGCACATTGCCCCGATCAGACTCCACACTCGTAATGAATGTCTCATGGCGATCCTCCCTCTCTCTATGGGTCGTTGTCTGCTGGAATTCCTGTCAAAGTATAGAAAGAAGCCATCATTCGCGAAATCCGGCAAAGGGATGAAAAAGGAACTAATTCCTTAGGGTGTTTTTGCGGAATCTTTTTTTCATCCCGCATGTTCATGGAAACGAGGACGACAGCGCCTGGAAGCCTGCAGGGCAGACCGGCGTCGTTACTATGGAGGACGTGCATTCGTGTGATCCCGGTGCGGGGATGGAGAGACAGTGAAGAAGTGGGAACGGTTCCCGAAGACATCAACCAACATAGGACGTATGAAACGAATCCGATTGCTCGTTGTTGAAGACAACAGGCTTCTGCGTGAAGGCCTCACGGCACTCATCAAAGATCAGCATGATATCAAACTCGTGGCGTCGTTCGGCGACAGCCGGATCGTACTCGAGAAAATCGAGGAACTGAAGCCCGATGTCGTGCTGCTCGATCTCGGCCTCAGAAGCCAATATTGTCTGCGCGCCGTCAAGCTGATCTGCCAGGCGCATCCCGATATCAAAGTCATCGTCATGGATCTGGTTCCTTCCCAGTCGGACGTGTTCGAGTTCGTCCAGGCCGGCACCTCCGGATTCATCCTGAAGGACGCCACGATCGAAGATTTCCTTTCCACCATCCGCACGGTTGCCGGCGGCACGAAGATCCTTCCCCCGCCGCTCACCAGTTCGCTTTTTTCCACGATCGTGCAGTATGCCGTCAAGGGCATACTCCCGGCCTCGAACGGCGACGGCGTCCGGCTCACCAAACGGGAGCAGGAAGTGATGCATCTGGTGGCCGAAAGCCTGAGCAACAAGGAGATCGCCTCGCGGCTCAACCTTTCGACATACACGATCAAGAGCCATATCCACAACATCCTGGAAAAGCTTTCGCTCCACACGCGCGTGCAGATCGCCAATTACGCCCACAACGACGAATCCTTTCAGATGGCGGTCAATTCTGCGACGCTGGTCGAGGAGTAACGCAGAACCGGCTCCCCCGGCCTTCTCATCCGGAAGGTCGGGCGTCTCGTCATCCTTTTTTCATCCCTTTGGGCTATTGATTGAATTGGGTGAATCTCATACTTTTTACCTCAATCGTATGGGATGCAAAGAAAGTGTTGGTCATGAGGAAGAAGAAACATGCCGGGATGCCTGGTCCGGCCCGCAGGATCACGCCGCTGTCGGAGACGGATGCAATGTGGATTCTCAGATTGTATGTGGCGGAGCACGATTCCCGGTCGGTCATGGCGTTTTCACATCTGAAGAAGACGTGCGAAACACACATGAAGGGGAAATACAGGATTGTCATCGTCGATCTCCTGAAGAATCCTCACCTCATGTTTGAAGATCAGATCCTCTCTCTGCCCGCCCTTGTGCGCCAATTGCCCCGGGCCGTGAAGAAGATCATCGGCTATCTGTCGGAAACAGAACGGGTGCTGATCGGACTCAACCAGCTGCCCGCCCATTCTCATTAGCTTTCCACATTTACATTTCGCGACCGCATCATAATGTTCCGGAGGGAGAATCTTATGAAGCGCATTGCCTTGTCACCGATCGTTCTCGCCATCATCGTTTCTTTTTCTCTGTTCCAACAATCCTGCACGAAAGCCGGCGGCTCCTCGCAGGTCGAGCGCGGCGCCTATCTCGTGATGGCCGGAGGATGCAACGACTGCCACTCGCCCAAAGCCATGACCGACAAGGGGCCCGTTCCCGATACAACACGGCTGTTGTCCGGACATCACGGCGGCGCGCAGCTGCCCGTCATTCCCGCAGGACTCATCAGTCCCACAGGCTGGGGCGTGCTTTCCAATAACGATCTGACCGCGTGGGCGGGACCCTGGGGCGTCAGCTTCGCCTACAATCTCACGCCCGACAATGCGACCGGCCTCGGCTCGTGGGATGAGAACACGTTCATACAGACATTGCGCACGGGCAAGTTCATGGCGATGAGCCGCGACATCCTGCCGCCGATGCCCTGGCAGAATATCGGGCGCATGAAGGAGGAGGACCTGAAGGACATCTTCGCCTATCTGAAGTCGCTCGCACCGATCAACAACCCGATTCCGACGCCCATCGCGCCGGAAGCGCAGCCGGCTGCGGGAACCGCGCGATGAATGTCGGCATTGTCGGCTTGGGATATTGGGGACCGAACCTCCTGCGGACGTTTTACTGCAATCCGTCGGTCGGCAGCGTGTCGGGGTGCGATCTCGATCCGGCGCGTCTGAAGGCGCTCTGCCGCAATTACCCTTCCGTCCGTATGACAGACACTTATATGGATCTGCTGAAGGACCCGGAGATCGAGGCGATCGCCATTGCACTGCCTGTCAGACTGCATTACCGCTTCGCCAAGGCCGCGCTCGAAGCGGGCAAGCACTGCTGGATCGAAAAGCCCTTCACCGCGTCTTCGGCGGCGGCCTGCGAGCTCATCGAACTCGCCGCCCGGAAGAATCTCCGGATCTTCGTCGATCATACCTATGTGTACACCGGCGCGGTCAGAAAGCTCCGTGAGATCGTCGAGAAGAAGGAACTGGGAGATATCTTTTATTTTGACTCCGTGCGTGTGAACCTGGGACTCTTCCGGCACGATGTGAATGTCGTCTGGGATCTCGCGCCGCACGATCTTTCCATCATGCAGTACGTTCTGAAGAAAAAAGCGATTGCGATCAGTTCCACCGGCATCGCCAACTACGATCTGCACGAGAATATCGCACACCTTTCGGTCTACTTCGAAAACAACTGTTTCGCGCATTTCCATATCAATTGGACAAGCCCGGTGAAGATTCGTCGTGTGCTGATCGGCGGATCGAAGAAGATGCTTGTCTTCGACGACATGGAAAATTTTGAAAAGATCAAAATCTACGACAGCGACGTGACAATCGAAAGCGATGAGCATATCCATGATACATTGATCCAGTACAGGACCGGGGACATGTATTCACCGAAGGTCAATCAGACCGAAGCGCTTGCGTTGGGAGTGCAGGAATTTCTGTGCGCGATCGCGGAAAACCGGCAGCCGTTGACAAACGGCGAAGACGGGCTGAACATCATCCGTCTTCTTGAGGCCAGCGACCGGTCGATGAAGGAACACGGACGCCTCGTGGAAGTTGGGTAAACGCCATCAAAATACCGATATCACCGCGCTACTTCCCGTTCAATATCCCGATCAGCCTGCCCGAAACGGCCTTCTGCCCCCGCCGGTTCATATGCACCGGATCGTGGAAGAGCGTGGCATCGATCGTGA
>JBLMZA010000146.1:0-17274 GCA_050258555.1 Acidobacteriota bacterium
GTGTGTACTGGCCCGTCGGCGTCGTATCGGACAACGCCTTCGTGAATGTGATCTTGATGTCGAAGGGCGCAACGCGCGCCACACCGACCGTGGACTTGTCCATCACGACGATCACACCCGTGGGTTTCGTTCCCTGGAAGCTCGAGCGCGACGAATCGAGCGCGAGCGGCTCGTCGGTCACGAACGGACGGACGCCGTCGAACACCGGATTGTTGTCCTGTCCCGAAATCGAAACGCTGTTGAGCACGGGATAATACTTATAGGAAACGGTGTAGATCTTGTCCTTCGCCAGCACGCCGCTCGTGCGGCCCTTGATCTGTCCGCCGGAGGAATCGACTACGATCTGCGATGAAGGAATGACCACATCGCCGTCCGAGACGACGACGCTCGAGCGCACGATGTAGCGGTTCTGCAGTCCGGCATAGAGCGTGTCGCGGCCCTGCACCTTTTCCGTCACCGGCGTATCGCGCAGCACGTTGTAGGCGATGACGCTGTCGGCACCCTTCTTGATCTTTTTGAACGAAATCTGATACGAGCTGTTCGTGAGCGCCTTCGAGTTGAGCACCTGGAAGCGCATCGTTCCCGTCGCATTGCCCTGCGTATGCGTGGTCGTGATGCCCGCGGCGATATCGGCAGCCGAACTCACCACGCCTGCAGCCGGTGTACCCGGCACAACGGCAAGCGTGTTGACGTCGTATTTGTATTCCTGCGTCACGGCATCGCGCTGTATGATCGCCTGCGTTTCGGTCGGCGGCAGCTTCAGGCTCGCGCTGTAGGCGCCGTGATCGAATGCCACGACGGCATAGTAATAGGTCTTGCCGTTGGTCACGGTCGAATCGACGAACTGATGGCGCAGACCGCTGTTGTCCGAAGGTTCGCCCATGTAATATTTCACGAAGCGTCCCTGGTATTCGGCCGGATGGAATCCGCCGGCATACAATGTCTTCAGCGAATCGTTCCAGGGAAGATGCCACTGGGCGCCGGGCAGCGCGCGGCCGATGAACGGCGTGCCGTTGCCGTCGGTGACCGTGTAGACGTCGCTGAATGTGTAATCTTCAGAACGGTAGATCTTGTAGCCTTCAAAGTCGTTGACGTTCAAGAGCGGATCGACGCCCTCTTCAGCGGCGGTATCCCAATAGAGCGTCACGCGCTTGTCGCCGGGCACGGCCACAACATGCGGCTTCGGCGGCGGCTGCGCGAAGCGGTAGTTCGCCTCGAGCACGCGCTGGGCGGTCTCGGAATTCAGAAGCAGATCCGTCAGGTTCGAGCCCATCATGAGCGCGATCGAGAAGCGCTGGCGGTCGCCCTGATGCAGCGTGAAGGGTCCGCAGCCATAGAGGAAAATATTGTCGCCGGTCGGCGTCGTTCCGCCGGGCAGCGTGAGCAGATCGAGTCCGGTCGAATCCATGTCGGCCGAGATCTTGTCGTACATCAGGATGTCGTTTTTCGGACGGTTGTCGCCGCCGAAGACCAAGGCCCAGAAGCTCTTCAATCCGATCTGATCGGACTCGTTCACATCGCGGAAGCCGAAGTTCGGCTCGGAACCGAGCCACGTGCCGTCGGCGCCGATCTTCTGATCGGGAACGCCGTTGCCTTCGCCTTCATCGCCCGTGCCGGCAATGCCGTCGATGCCGACGTCGTCTCTCGTGACATCCCAGTTGCCGTTTTCATCGCCGGACCAGTGCGGCTTCGGTTCGCCGTAAAAGGCTCTGTACTTTGCGAGATCGGAAATGCGGCTGGTCATCGTTCCGTTGTCCAGGTACACGCCTTTGTCGTTGAACGGATCCTCGTCTGTCAATCCGTCGTCGTCATTATCGATCTGGTCGCGGCTGTTGGTCGGGCTTTCGAGGAACTTGTAGCCGAAATATCCCGGCGTGATCGTCGCGATGTCGCCCTTGTTGTCGGGATCCCAGGCGTAGACGAGATTGCGCGAGCGTCCGGATGTCAGGATGCCGTTCACGTATGTGAGATCGACGCCGTTCTTGAAGACCGTGCCTTCGCGCGCGGGAATGAACGATGCGGCGTCGTCCGAATAGTTGTTCTGCCCGCCGATATGCGGATCGCCGAACATGCCGAAGAACACCTTGTCCAGCACCTTCGGACTCGGATTCTCGACCGTGTAGACAAGGAAGATGATGTCCTCTGCCAGCGGATTGGAATACTGGAACGTACGGACTTCGAGATTCACGCCGAGGCCGCGCTTTGTCGAATCATCGGGGAACGGATAATACGCCCACTCCTTCTTCGTCCAGTCGTCGACCGCGTAATACACTTCTTCATCCGGCACCGTGGAGTTGCCTCCGAGATAGGACGGATACACATACTGTCCGAGCACGGAATTGTACCACGATTCGGGCCACGAAGGCGGACGAAGCCGGAGGTCGTTCCCCACTTTCGCGCGCGCTCCCCAGCTGGCGATGTCGGGCTGACCCGGGGCCGAATAGCCCGCCTTCGGAAGCCATCCCCATTTCGTGCCGTCGGGGCCGTATTCGCCGTCCGCGCCGGCATTGAATCCTTCAGAGACGATCTTCACCGAATCGGTCTGAGAGCCGGCCTTGGGGACCTTCGATCCCACCAAGGGACCGAATTCGTAGCCGTAGCCCAGGCCGTTCCAGACAAGGTCCGTCACATTGGCCGTGGCGGTGGGATTGCTGATGGAGGAATAGTTGTAGATGATCGTCTTGATCTTGTTGCCCTGTATGACGAGACTCTTGATCTCTGAACGCAGGCCCGATGCCTTCTGCATGCGGGCCATGAACCGTTCGCGCGAAGCGTTATACTGCTGCAGCTGTGCGGGCGTCAGTCCTTTGGCGTCTGTGGTCAGGAAGTCGATCTTCTTTTCCTGCGCCGGAAGCGACATCGAAACAAGTGCGATGAGGGCCAGCAAACGAATGACTATTTTCATGTGAGACATTTCCTTTGTGAACAGTAATTTTCTCATGTTAGAAATAGAGCGACACGCCGAGACGCACCAGGCGGGGACGGCTCACGTTGGTCGGATCGACGAAATAATTGTCGATCGTCGACAGCGGAATCAAGCCGGCATCGCCGCGGACGATGCGGCTGCGGATCTGACTGAACTGCTGGGGATTGGCGACCTGGTCGGCGCTGTAGAGCGCGCGTCCCGAATTGGTCCACACATCGGTTTCGTTCTGCGTATCGAGCAGATTGTCGACCAGCAGGAAGACCGAGCAGTGCAGATCGCCGAAGGCGAAGTATTTTTCGGCCTTCAGATCGATGGACCACTGGAAGGGCTTCGTCGAGCTGTTCTGGACAAACTGCGTCTGCTGGAGCGAAAGGCTGGCCGGAATCGATGCTGTATAGGGCGAACCGGTGCGCATGCGCCAGATCGTGCTCACCGTATAATTGTCGGGATCGCTCAGATTCAAGGTCGCATTCAGCGTATGCGAGCGGTCGAAGTCGAGCGGCACAAGGAACGTCTCGGCGCTCTTTCCGGATTTTTCGCTGAAGAAGAAGTCTTCGACGGGCTGTGTCCGGTTGCCTTCCGACACGGCGAACGTATAATCGAGCGATGCCGAGAAGAGGCTGCCGGGAGCGCGGCGCTGGAAGAGCGACACGGTGAGGCCGCGTGAGTTGGCATAGGCCAGGTTCGTGAGCACGTAATAGCGCTGGTCGCCTTTGGCCGTCACGACAAGCTGCGAGAAGATATAGTCGCGCACGTCCTTATAGAAGCCCACGACTTCCATCCTGAGATCGGGCGTGAAACCCTGCGTGAGGCCGATCTCGTACTGCACCGAACGCTGCGGTTTCACATCGGCGTTGCCGAATGTCGGCGTCGAGCCGTCGGGAGCGCGGAAGTTCGCATTCGTGTAGAGCGATGAGAGGTTGCCGAACTGATAGAAATGTCCGTAGCTGAAGCGGATCACGCCCTGGTCGGTGATCGGATAGGCGATGCTGACGCGGGGACTGATGTCCTGCTTCACCGACGCGCTGGTAAGGTCCTTCGTGAGGAAGATCGTGTCGCGCGCCGAAAGCGCGCCGCTCAGGTTCGGATTGTATTTCGCAGCCGGATCGAAAAACTCGTAGCGCAGTCCGGCGTTCAGGATGAGCGACTTGGCAAGCTCGATCTTGTCCTGTATGTATGCCGATCCCTGCAGCGGCTCGCGCTTGTAATGCACATAGCCGGCCGACACGTCTGGAATGTGCGCCACGGGCACGCGGCCGTCCACATACACGTCCTGGAATTTCGTGATCACGTACGTCGGATCGTTCTTGTCCACAAACTGCAGCGTATAGCTTTCATAATCGATCGTGTGCTTGCGCACTTCGGCGCCGAACTTCACTTCGTGCACATCGAAGAGCTGCGCGACCATGTCGAACTTTCCGGAAATCGATTCCGTGGAGCGCGTCGTGCGGCCGAGCGAAACGCCTCCGGTCAGGAAGCTCGTATTCGGCAGCGATGTCTGATAGAAGCCGGGCAGATAGCGCGGATCGTCGTACTTGTCGTAGGCCATCGTCTTGCCTTCGTTGTAGTTGTACGATCCTTTGAGCGTGTAGAACATCGTCGGCGAGAGCGTGTGTGTCCAGTCGAAGGAATGGATGATGCCGCGGCTGAAGTTTTCGGGACGGCCGTCGGGGTTGAACCGGTACGAGTTGTAGAGCGCGTCATAGCTCGTGCCCGCATTGGCCACAAGCTCGTATTTCAGCTTCATGGTCGATGAGAACTTATAGGCCATGTTGCCCTGCACGTTGTACGATTCGGAGGTGTTGAGCGGCACAAGCTTGCCGTCGCCCGTGGGCAGCGTGCTTTTCATCGACGTGTCGTTGGCGATCGGATTGAAATAGTATGCGGCGCTCGACGAGCCCTTGCGCGGATCGGCGATCGTCGTGACAACGCCTGCAGAATCGGTTCTCGGGAACGTCTTCGAGAACTGGTCGCGCGTCACATAGAAATCGGTCGGATTGTAGATGCGCGTGCCGTAGAGATAGCCGCGGTCGCGCTCATACACGCCGGAGGCGTAGAATGTCAGGTTGTCCCCCGCCATCGGCACGGGTCCGCCCAGCGTGCCTTCGGCGCGCACCTGGTTGAGGGCGTCGATTGTTTTGATGTTCGGGAAGACGTTGTCGCGGTTCGAAAGATAATCGCCCGAGTGGACGCGGAGGCTTCCGGTGTATTTCGCACCGCCTTCCTTCGTCACATAGTTCACCACGCCCGAAAGCGCGTTGCCGTATTCGGCCGAGAACGTTCCGGAGGACACCGAGACTTCCTGGAGCGCGTTGGTGGCGACGCCGACCGCGCTCACATTGTTGTACGGATTGTTCACCGACATGCCGTTGAGCGTGAAGGCGATCTCATTGTCGCGCCCGCCGCGGATGTGGATCCCGCCGTCGTCCGAGACCACGACGCCGGCCTGCAATCCGATCACTTCGCTCACCGATGTGACCGGCAGCTCCTGGAACTGCTCGGCCGTCACCGCGGCCACGGGATTGGTCTGGTCCTGGCGGATGAGCGGATTGCGCTCTCCCTGCACGACCACTTCGTTCATTTCAACGGTCGATTCGCGGAGCTGAAAGTTCAGCGTCGTGGTGTAATCGACGTTCACGCCCACGTTCACCGCCTTCGTGTTCTGATAGCCGACATAGCTGACGTTCACCGTATAGGATCCCGGCGGAACGTTCAGGATCACATACCGGCCTTCGATGTCCGTGGAGGCGCCGAGCGATGTGCCCTGCAGAGAAACGGTGACCGATGGGAGTCCTTCATTGGTTTTGGCGTCCGTGATCCGTCCGGAGATTTTTCCCGTGGTGCCGGCGGACAGGTTCGAGGCGAGAAGACAGCAGGCTACCGCAATGACAACAGAGTAACGTTTGAACATAATGCAACCTGATTGTGATGGTGGATAGATTACGTCGTTACAGTATGCGGGCGATATATGTGTCGAAGATCATCCGCGTTTTGTGGCGCAGCGCTTCATTGAACGGAAATTTAGGCAAAGTGCATCGAACAGTCAAGGCAAAGTTCTTGTATGAAAAAGATTTACGGTTCTCTTCTTGCGGCGGTCATGCCGGCAGAAAAAAAGGCCTCGTAAACCGCGTGGCGGTTCAGAGGCCTTCCTCATCTGTGTCTATGATGGCGGACGAACTCAGAACTTGATGCCGACGGAGAAGTAATGCACCTCCTTGAGCCGGCCGAAATCCTGATAGGCATAATCTGCGACCACCGAAACCGTGCCGGTCATGCCGTATTCGATGCCTCCGCCGAATGTCCACCCCTGCTCGGTTCCGCGCTCGAATGCCGATTTGTAGCCGCCGCGCAGAGAGACGAGATGACCCCAGGTGTATTCGATGCCGGAGTTGACATACTCGGTGTTGTCGTTCGGATGGACTGCATCGACCGCGAGCGTGAGCCGCGAATTGTCGTCCTGTATCACGTCGGTCGAGACGCCGACGCGGAACAGGAGCGGAAGCTCATACCGGTCCATCTCGTATTCCGCATTGACGATATTCTCGTTGCCGGCGCCGGACTTGACATACACGTAGGCGTCGCGGCCTTCCATCCTCATCTTGGGCCCGAAGTTCGACATGCTTGCGCCGATGCGCACGCCGTTCAGGATCGGCGCGGTGTACATCGTGCCGATATCCATCGCGACGGAATTCGCCGATTCGTTCCAGATGTATTCATGGATGTATTTGACGTTGAATCCGATCGAGAACTTGTCGGTCAGATTGCGCGCATACGCAAGGCCGATCTGCGTGCCGCCGGCAGTGAAGCGTTCGCCGGTGCCTTCGGGCGTCTGCGTGGTCGTGACTTCCATATCGCCCACGTTCGTCGACGAGAAGCTCAGTCCGAGCGCGCCGAGACCTTCGATGTTGATGGACGCATACGCGGCGTCGTATTTCACGTCGGCGATCCAGTTGACGTGGTTGAATGCGGCTTCGGCACTCGCCATGCGCGAGAGTCCCGCCGGATTCCAATACAGCGCGGAGATGTCGTCGGCCACCGCCGTATAGGCGCCGCCCATGCCGATGGCGCGCGCGCCGACGCCGATCTTCAGAAACTGCGCCGCCGTCGTGCCGGTCTTCGTGATGACGGCGGCCTGCCCGAACAGGGCGGTCGATGAGACCAGGATCACAGCACATATCTTAACAAGACGAACCATAGAGGCTCCACAAATTTTTATTGGCTTTATTGTCATTACTTAATCACCGCAAACTTCAGAATCCTCTCTCCCACTCCCGGCGCCTCGATGTGCGCGATGTAGACGCCGTAGGCGACGCCGAGATTGTCGCGGTTGAGCAGATCCCAGTATTCGCGGCCGTTGTCGATGCCGCCGCTGTGGCGCAGCTCGCGCACCAGTTCGCCCGAGAGCGTGAAGATGCGGATCGTGGCTTCCTGCGGCAGATGCTCGAAGTAGATGCGCCGGCTGCCGCGCGTCGTGCCGGGAAGCCTGTCCGTCGGCTCGATGTCGTTCGAGGCGACGTACGGATTCGGCACCACCTTCACCCTGTCGAGCAGGCTGCCGGCCTTCGAGGCGTCGAACTTCGCCGCGACGGTCGTGAACGTGAAGTGATCGGCCGAGCTGAAGGGCTGGCTCGTCACGACGTTGAAGACCTCGCCGCCGAATTTCTTATTGAGCGAATCCTTCGGCGTGAACTTCACTTCGAACATCGTGTTGTTCGAGACGGTTCTGAACGGCGGAGGCGTCACCAGAATGAGCGGCTCTCCCCAGTCCCAGCGGTTGTTGGCCGGAGCGTTCTCTCTCACGATGACCTGCAGCGGAATCGCCTTGCGTGCGGGATCGGGCGTGATGTTTCTGACCTTGAACGGCGTCAGGATCTTCTTTCCCAGCTTCGTGTCATAGAGCGTGTCGCCGGGCACGGTGTACTGTCCCGCGGCGTTCGTATCGGACTTGGTGAATTCGAACTGCACATCGATCGGCGCGAGCTTCTTCGAGCCCGTCGAGGGATCGGAAAGCTTGTAAGCGACGAGCTTGTTGTCGATCACCCATGTGCTCTTGATCGTATCGACCGCCAGAGCCTCGTTGTTCACGAAGAGCTTCATGCCGTCGAACACGGGATTGGCCTCCTCGTTCGCCATGAGCGTGCTCGGGAGCTGTCCGTAGCTGCGGAATGTCACCTTCACCGGCACCGATTGGTTTTTCATCGCGCCGAAACCGGTCTTGCGGATCAGTCCGCGCCCGGTCTCCAGCACGTAGTCGGCGCCTTCCTTGTATGCCTGCTGCGTCGTCGCATTCACGACCGTGAGGGCGTCGTCGACGATCATGTTTGCCGTGCCAAGCTTCACGAAGTTCGTATCGCTCAGCGTCACCTCGGCGACCGACGGCGTCACGCGTGTGACGGCATAATTCAGCGCCGCGCGCTTGGCTCCGTTCGTGCCGATCGAATCGGCAAAGTCGATGCGGTACTGGATGCCCTCGCGGATGGCCAGATCGTCGATCACGCTGACGGTGATCTTACCGGTGCCCGTGCCGGAGGTGCCGATGCGGTCGAGCACCTGCGCGCTTGCGAAGCCGGGCGTCGTGTAGCCGCTCACGCGCGGACCCGGCGTGACTTCCACCGTGTTCACGTCGAATGTGAGCGCCGATGTGATCGGATCGAGGCTGATGCGCTTGGTGCATTCGCTCGGCGCGTAGTTCGTGAAATCGCCGTGATCGTACGAAACGACAGCGTAATAATAGCGCTGCCCGTTGACGACCTTGAACGAGTCGACATACGAATGGACGAGCCCGGTGTTGTCGCCGAGGTAGTATGCAATGCCGCGCTGGTCGTACGGAACGGGCGCGAAGCCCTGCCAGTAATCGGCGATATTCGAACCGTCATAGACGCCGTTGCCGTTCACATCGATGAAGCGCTCGCCGAGATCATATCGGCCGTTTTTCGTCTTCGAGGTATCGTCTTCGAAGAACGGCTCGGGGCGCTTCGCGATGTCCCATTTCGCCGTCTTGCCCGTGTAATCGGTCAGCGGTTGATACAGAAGCGGCGTGCCGAATCCGTCGGTCACAAGGTTGATGTCGGTAAACTGCGGATTCGTGCTGCGATAGATCACGTAGCCTTCGAAGTCGTTGCCCAAAATCGGGTCGGTGCTGCTTTCGGCGCCGTTGTCCCAATAGAGCGTCACTTTTTTGTCGCCCGGCACGGCCGTAACGACCGGCTTGTCGGGCGGACGGATGAACTGATAGTTCTGATTGTAGATCAGCTGCACGGTGCGCGCGCTGATCAGCAAGTCGTTCAGATTGGCGCCCATCAACAGCGCGATCGAGAAGCGCTTGATCGAACCGTCCGTGTTCGCCTTCTTCAGAGAGATCTTGCCCGAGCCGTACATGAATGCGATATCGGAGGCGGCGGGAATTTCATCCATCTGATTGAAATTATCCTCGAGCACGCCCCAGATCACCTCATCATCTCTCAGACGGAGCGCGCCGATGGTGAAGCTGCGGAACGCCGTAAGGCCGATCTGGTCCGACTCGTCGAGATCGGTCAGTTCGAAGTTCGGCTCGCCCGGATGGAGCGGATCGAGCGTTCCGTCGGCCATGCGTATGCCGGCCGTCGGAATGCCGTCGCCTTCGCCCATGTCGCGCGATCCCGGCACGCCGTCGATGCCGACGTCGTCCGTCTTCGGATTCCAGTCGCCGTCGTCGTCGATGCCGTTGGTCTGGCTTTCGTCGATCATCGGCAGACCGTTCTTTTTCGTATCGCCGTCGTTGTTGATGCCGTCGATCGAATTGCCCGGACTCTCCAGGAACTTGCACGCGTCATAGTGCGTGGGAATGTTCTGGTAACCGAGTCCGTTGCCGTCCCAGAAATACACGATCGAGCGGGAATAGATCGGCACCGGCACATGCGATGCGCGGTGGAGCGAATCCATCGGCGAGATGAAATACGCGATGTCGTCCGTGTTCTCGACGCCGCCCGTGCCGCCGGCCACGCCGCCGCCCACGTCGATGTCGCCATACATGCCGAAGTACACCGTATCGAGGTCGCGCGGACTGAAGTTCTGCGCCGTGTAGATGAAGAAGATACAGTTCTGTGCAAGCGAAGAGCTCCACTGCAGCGCTCGGCCTTCGATCTTCACGCCCAGGCCGCGGATGGTCGTATCGTTCGGGAACGGATAGTACGGATATTCGTTGTTCGCCCGGTCGTCCATGGCCCAGAGCACCTCGAGATCGGCGCTCGGCACATCCTGGCGCAGATACCCCGGCCACACATACTGTCCCTTCTGCTCGTTGTACCATGTGCGAGGCCAGCTGTCGGGCTTTCCGTCCTTGGGATTCTTGTCTTCGGCCGGATTCGACGCCATGATCTTCGAGGAAGGATCGACGTAGCCCGGCAGCGCTTTCCATCCGTAGACATGATCCGAATTGCCGGGATCGAGATCGCGCGCGTCGACGTCGTTGATCGCATCGGACGAGAAGTGCAGGATCGCGCCGTTTTTGTCCGGCACCGCGCCCGCCACGAGCGGACCGAACTGATAGATGTCGCCCAGACCGCGCCATACCATGTTGTTGTAATTGCGGATCAGTCCGAGACCCGGCGCGATGCCGCCGTAATCATAGATGTTGCCCACGATCTGGTTGCCGTTCATGAGAAACGTGCGCGCTTCGCTGAACGTGCTGTATGCCTTGCGGAGACCGGCAATTTCATCCTTGTGCGAAACGGCAGGCGCCGCCGGTGTGTGCGTCTGCGCCGCCTGTCCCTGCCGTATCACCTGTTCGATCATTCTGCGCTCGGCGCTTCCTTCGGCATTGTACTGGGCGTGGACCAGCGAAGCGCATAAGAGCAGTGTTGGAAGAAAGAAAAGAATTCGTTTCATAGGATCCGTTCGACTGAAATTGAATGACGTATTTTTTTCCGGATTAGAAGTTCACAGAACAGCCGATAAGCACCTCGCGCGGATCGGAATAGAGTCCCGGATTCGCATAATACTCCGACATCGGATGCACGCCGGCAAGACCCATGTGCTGGTCGATCGCCTTGCCCTCGCCGCGGGCCGAATTGGCGAGCGTGTATGTGGCGCGGCCCGTATCTTCGAACACGTTGACCTCGTTGAGGCGGTCGAAGAGATTGAAGACCTTCAGGAAGACGATGAAATTCACGCCGGCAAACGAGAGCTCCTTCTGCGCGAGCATGTCGACCGTATACTGCGTCGGCTTGGAGCCCGAATAGGTCTCGAGGATGACGCCGTTGTCACCGCTGAGCGGTGTGTACGGAAGGCCCGTGCCGAGACGTCCGATGATGCTCACATTCCAGTCGTTCGGCTTTCCGAGTCCGACCGTGGCATTGAGCGTGTGCGTCTGGTCCCATCCGAGCGGCACGACGACCTTTTCCGATTCGCGTCCCGAGGACTTGTCGATGAAGAAGGCGTCGGAGTTGACGTCGTTGCCTTCGGCGACCTGGTAGGTGTAGTCGAGCGTGAAGGCGAGCATGTCCGTCGCCGTGCGGCGCTTGGTGAGCGAGAATGTGAAGCCCTTGATGTTCGCGTAATCCTTGTTCACATACATGCTGTATTCCTTCTCGCCGCTGATGCGGATGGTCTGCACGGCGAAGAGGTCGCGCACGTCCTTGTAGAAACCCGTCACGTTGAAGGCCATGTTGTCCGTCAACTGCTGCTGGAGGCCGATCTCGTATGTGATCGTCTTCTGCGGATTCAAATCGGCATTGCCGAACGTCGTGGCGCTGATCGTTGCCTGATACCGGAACTCGGGATTCTCATAGAGTCGGCGCAGCTGCGGCATCTGGAAGAAATGTCCGTAGGAGAAGTGAATGATGCCCTTGTCCGTGATCGGGTACGAGATGCCGATGCGTGGGCTCCAGGTCTGCTTCGCCTTGGCGAAGGCGCGGGCGCCCTGCGGATCGTACGGATCGAGGAAATGTTCGGCATTGGCCTTGAAATAATCGTAGCGGAGGCCGAGGTTCATGACGATCGATTCATATTCCATCTTGTCCTGTATGTAGGCCGAATACTGCTTCGGGAACCTCGCGTACGATTCGTAGTTCGGATCGGTCAACAGCGGCATGGTCGCCACGCGATACTTCGTCGTGTCCTTGAGCACAGTATAGGACAGCTGGAACATCTGCGGGAATTTCCCCTCGACGCCGAGCTTCACTTCCTGCCGCTTCGACAGCTGCGCGGTCATGTCGAACTTGCCCGAAAACGTTTCGGCCATGCGTTCGAACCGGCCGTTCTGCGACCCGCCGAAATAGAACGTCGTCGAGACGGGACGGATCAGATTCTGGGTCGGCGCATAATGCTCGTCAACGAGGTCCTTGTAGCGGTACTGCTCGTAAATGTTGCGGCTGTACGATCCCTTGATGCGGTACGACACGTCCATGCCGATCCAGTCGGAAAACTCGAGGCCGTGGAACACGTCGTTCTCGTAGTTGTTGTAGGTTCCTTCGGGATTGTAGCGGAAGGCGTGGCTGTAGCCGCGGTAGCGCGCCTGGTTGAAGATGAAATCGTAGTTCAGCTTCTTGGTCTGCGAGAGCTTGTATGTGAGGCGGTTCGTGGCCGAGAGCGACTTGCTCGTGTTCATGGGCGTGAGCGACATGTCTCCGGAGCGCTGCAGCTTCCAGTCGGACGTATTGAAGTTCGGCAGGTCCTCAGGCAGATATTCCTTCACGCCGTAGAGCCAGCCGTTATCCTGTTCATAGCGCGCCGAGAGGAAGAACGTGAGGTCCGGTCCCGCAAACGGCACCGGTCCGCCGAACGTGCCTTCGGTGATCGTATGGCTCAGCGGATCGATCTTTTTGATGTTCAGGAAAATGTTGTCGTGCGTCGAGACCATGTCGCCCGTATAGAACGAAAGCTGTCCCGTGTACTTCTCTCCGCCCTCTTTCAGTCCCGTCTCGACGACGCCGGAAAGCGCGTTGCCGTACTCGGCGTTGAACGTGCCCTGCACGACGGACAGTTCCTGGATCGCGTTCGTGGCGATCGAGAGGCTGTTCGTGTTCGTGAACGGATTATTGACCGACGTGCCGTTGACCGTGAAGGCGATTTCATCCGAACGGCCGCCGCGGAAATGGAGCGCGCCGTCCGAGCCCTGCACGACGCCGGCCTGCGTGGTGAGCAGTCCCGTCACGCTTTCAACCGGCAGCGCGCGGATCTGCGAGGCGTCGACCGAGGTTTGGGACGACGTGAGATCGGTGCGTATGAGCGGACGCTCGGCGGTAACGACGACCGCGTCCAGATTGACTTCCTCGGACGACATTTTCGCGTCGATGCGCGTGGTGAAGTCGACGTTCACCTGCACATTCTGCACGATTTTTTTCCGGTAGCCGACCACCGAGATCGACAGCGAATAGGTGCCGGGCGAAACATTGCCGATCAGATAGGCGCCTTCGATGTCGGAAGCCGCTCCCACCGCGGAGCCGATGATCATGATGGTGGCGCCGACAATGGGCTCGCCCGATTTTTCATCCGTGATGCGGCCGGCGATCTTTCCGGTGGTGCCGGCGGACAATGTCCGCGGAATGAGTGCAAGCAGGAGGAGGCAGAGCAAGAGTGAGAATAGCGAACGGTGCATAGCAACAATCCTTTGTGAAGATTTTGGTTTATGCCGAACGACAGACAGCGAAACGCAGTCGCGGAGGAAGCAAGCGGCGAGCGCGAACGCATGCGGGAATGCGCAGGAATATACAAAGCATCGTGATAGAATGTCAAGATAATTTTGTATACAATATTTAGAAATCCCCTTCGCACCTTACACTTTATAAGAAATTAATAACGAGGTCCATAACAATTTTATTATAAACTCTGAGTTACTGTAAATATTCAATTCTAAATATTTTCGTGTGCATCTTGACATTACAATCCCTTTTTACCATTTTCTTCGATGTTTTCCCTTATGTCATGTCCCTCTTCATGGTTTTGTATTGAATATGCGTTCCTTGAAAACCAATAAGGTTCTAATCAACTCATTTCCACTACAATTTTACTCGGAGGAAACATGCATAAATATCTTTTGGTTTTATTTTGCTCATTGGTTTTGTTTTCCAATGCTGAGGGCTATTCCCGATTAATAGTCCAAACCGATCATATTACCGCTTCGGATCCATGTCCTTGGGTTTCATTCGAAACATTCAATCCTGATGCTCGGCCGGAGTTTTGGCTAAGATTTGTGATATTAAGAGATATAGTAGTCGGCATGAATAATCCATCGAGTGTTACGAATGCTGTTGAAGGACTTCAAAGCTATTCTGTCGAAAACGAGGATATTTCGAGTACTCAAGTTGAAATAATTGTGGAAGATGGAAGTGGAGCGACAGTGCTTGACAACTTTTATAATCTTCAATATTCCGGCCAATGGTATACGTTTAATGAATTGATTTCTCCACAAACAGGAGGAACGTATCGATTAAAAATAATTGTTCAACCAGGATTCCACGATGGGGCTCTTTTAAAGGCGTACATTGAACATTAATCTCCACTGTCAATACTCACTTCATATCGCAAAATAAGGAGTTAATGAAATGAAATTATTTCGTCTGCTTTGTCTTTCGTTTGCGTGTGTCGCATTTACCAGCCTTCCTCTCCCAGCTCAATGGAACACATTCCTCTCAACCGATGATAATAATAATTCCGAGAACGGTACGGGAAATCAGACCGTCAGTGTAGCGGTCATCAATTCGAATTGTTTCGTGGCTCTTGTCTATAAGCCAATCCTAAAGTCATGGACCAATGATGTCATTATGCAAGACAGCTGCTCCCTCAATTATCTGGTAGGATATGCGAATGCCACGGATATAACGGGCAAGATCGAGCGTGTCCCGTACGGCGGAAGCGGCACGTTCACCAAGTGGGTTTCGGGTTTCGATGAGATCAATCTGTACTGTGCGAAAAAAGCGGTGGGAACATCCGACAGCCTGGTGTATGTGGCCAACAATGATCCCGATCACAATATTCTCGTGTTCAAGCTGACAAAAGACACCACGGCATCGACCGACTGGCGCATGAAGACCGGCACGGATGACATACAGGGTCTTGCCGTTGACAACAACGGGTATGTCTACGTCTGCGCCATCAATGGCACGGCAGCCAACACGAAGGAAATCAAGATCTTCAAAGGGATCAAGGCGGCAGGAACGAAATGGGGCACATCGTACGATGACACTCCGGTCGCCACAATCGATCTGCCCGCCGGCACATATCGCGGTCTTGCGGTGAGCGGCGACGGTAAGATGCTCTTCGTCTCGAATATGGCTGATCGCTCAGTCATCAAGTTCACAGGGTCACCTGCAACAGGCTATACAAAGGCAACCGGGTTTGCGTTCACCGAATCCATCAATGATACGATTCCGACCACCCAATATGATACGCTTGGCACAAAAGCATGGGACTTAGGACGCCCACTCGGCATGGCGTATTTGAATGGAAATAATATCCTTTACGTCGCTACAGCCCGTTGGTTATCGTTGGTGGTCAAGACGCATAACAATACAAATGGCTATACATATTCAAAGATTCTCGGTCTCAATCCCATGACCGGCAAGGTTGTTGATTCCATTGATGTTGCAAAGTATTACTATGAAAAATCGGATACGACAGGTGTAAGCCGCTCCTATACCAGACCGGTTTCGACGGACAATATCCATATTGCCGGATATGCAAGCTCGTATGATATCGGCTTCGATGAGAAAAAGAATCTCTATTCCACATCGATGTATGGATGGGCGGTGGAAGGATGGAAATTCACCGGTACGCTTCCGACCGTCCCCGCCACGTCGGTCGAACGCACAAGCGAGAATCTGCCCTCCGGCTATGAGCTGAGCGCGAACTATCCGAATCCGTTCAACCCCTCGACGAGCTTCCGGTTTGCGGTCGCATCGACGCAGCACGTGTCGATTTGCGTCTACGACATGCTCGGACGCGAAGTGGCCCAGCTTGTCAACGGCGAAATGAAGGCCGGCACATACACGGTGCAGTGGAACGCCTCCAATGTGCCGAGCGGCGTCTACATCTATAAGATGACCGCTGGCGGATTCACGTCCTCGAAGAAAATGACGCTCATGAAGTAATCCTTCTGTTTGACGTAGGGCGAAATGCCATTTCGCCCCTGCTTTATCTTGTTTTCATGTGGGGCGAAGCGCTGCTTCGCCCCCTTGCTTCACCTTTCTTTCCCCTCCTCTTGACATTCCCCTTCCTTTTTCTAACATTACTCCCAAGTTTGTTCCCGCCTGCTCTATACAACCATACATACCACAACAAGAGAGGAGTCACTGAAATGAAACACTTTCGTTTACTCTGCTTCGCGGTTCTGTGTGTTGGTTTGATGAGTGTCACGCTTCACGCCCAATGGAAAAACGTGTTGGCGACGCAGGACGATACGCCGAACGGCACCGGCCACCAGACCATCAGCGTCGCTGTCATCAATTCCCACTGCCTCGTCGCCCTCGTCAATCGTCCGGTCCTGACGACCTGGACTGATGAGGTCAATGCGAACGACAGCTGCATTGCAAACTATCTCGTCGGCTATTCGGAACCGACGGTCTTCACCGGCAGGATCGACCGCGTTCCCTACGGATCGGGCACCAGCGGACTCTTCACTAAATGGGTGTCGGGATTCGATGAGATCAATCTCTACCGCGCCTATAAGATTGTCGGCACCCCGGACAGCCTTGTCTACGTCGCCAACAACGATCCCGACCACAACATCTGCGTGTTCAAGCTCACGAAAGATACCGTGGCCTCCACCGACTGGCGCATGAAGACCGGAACGAACGACATCATGGGGCTCGCCGTCGACAACAACGGGTATGTGTATGTCTGCGCATTGAAAGGCACCGCGCAGAATACGAAGGAGATCCAGGTGTTCAAAGGCATCAAGGCGGCGGGAACGAAATGGGGCTCGTCATACGACGATGCGCCGGTGGCGACGATCGATCTGCCCGCCGGCACATACCGGGGACTTGCCGTGAGCGGCGACGGCAAGTTGCTCTTCGTCTCGAATATGGGCGAGCGGACCGTGACCAAATACACCGGTTCTCCGACCACAGGCTATACGAAGGCGACGGGATTCGCATGGACGGAGTCCAAGAACGATACGATTCCCTTGAGCCAGTACGACACGCTGGGCACGAAGGCATGGGATCTCGGGCGCCCGCTCGGCATGGCCTACCTGAACGGCAACAACATCCTCTACGTCGCCACCGCGCGCTGGCTCGGACTGCTCTTGAAGACGCACAATTCGACGAACGGATACTCGTATTCGAAGATCATCGGCATCAATCCGATGACCGGCAAACAGATCGACTCGATCGACATCGCGAAGTATTATTTCGACAAGACCGGTTCGTACT
>JBLMZA010000147.1:0-33750 GCA_050258555.1 Acidobacteriota bacterium
GTTTAAATTGCTTGTCGAAATTACGACGTGGTGTATTTGCATCTCCCATGATCGGACGTTCTCCTTGTAGATAGTGAATATACTATCTTTTCTTGGTGTCCGAAAGTCCGGGGGAAGATCAGGCATATAGCAAAACCTGTTATCCAATATGATCTTGAAGGGAATTATATCAATGTATACAGAACCACCGATGAAGCTGAATTATTAACAGGTATTTCAAGGATGACTATTCAAAAGGTTGCTTCAGGTGAATATCATCAAGCTGGTGGTTACCAATGGCGATATAAGACTTCCTCAGATATTCCGCCAAAAATAAAGGCGTACAAATATCATTCCAGTAAAATGATATTTCAATATGATAAATTGGGACAATTAATTAATAGTTGGTCATCGGCTAGGGATGCGTGTAGAAATAATTCAAAGTGGATTTATAAAGGCATTTCAAGTGCAGCGCTTGGGACTGTAAAGACCTATAAGAATTATGTTTGGTCGTATAAAGCATTATCATCAACGCAAGTGGTTAAAAAATTTGAAAGAAAACCGAAAAAGTCCCATTTGTCCCTTAGAAATCAATCTTGATAATACAGGCATCAATTTGTATATTATTACTTGTAGGTATCCGATACCAGTGGGTTCCGGATATCATTAAATTAAATATTATTCTCCTTATTCCTTTGTAAGCAACGGAAGTGCTTAAGATTATAGGATGAAGGACATTTTATTTTACTTGAGTAAACGTGGTAGGGATGTAGAGTAAAGTGTAGAGTAAATATTCTACATTTGTTCTACAAGCAAAAATGAAGCCTCTACAATCCCTCAATATAGCGTAGAAATCAACGGAGAGCTGGCAGAACGGCTATTGCACCAGTCTTGAAAACTGGCGTCCTCACGGACTTGGGGGTTCGAATCCCTCGCTCTCCGCACGCTGTACGCGAAAGACACATTCCCCTTACCTCTCTCAGACTTTACCATAGACGATTCCCGCTCCGGTGATCGGTGACCGATTAGGGAACCGACACGCGCAGCACGATCTTGCCGCGGCCGTGCCCGCTGTCGAGCCGCTCGTGAGCCTTGGGGACATCCTCAAGCGGCATCACCTGATCGATCACGGGACGCGCTTGTCCCCGTTCGAAGACGGGACGCATCTCATCGAGCCGCTTCCGTTCGCGCGTGAGAAAGACGCCGTAGAGTGTGATGTTGTTCAAATAGAACGGGGAAAGATCGCCGCCCGGCGGGAGGATGCAGGCTGCGCGCGCGAAGGGCCTGAGGGCAGGTAGGCTGCGACCGACAACCGGCTGCCCGTAGATATCGAAGAGTGCATCGGCACCACGGCCTTCCGTTTCATCCTGCACCGCCTTCACCACCTTTTCCTGATCGCGGTAGTCGAGCGTGACGTCGGCGCCGAGCGAGCGCAGGAACTCGTGATGCTTTTCGCTCGCCGTGGCGATGATGCGCGCTCCCGAGGCTTTTGCAAACTGCACGGCAAATGTGCCGACGCCGCCCGCCGCTCCTTGTATCAGAATGGTCTCACCGGGGATCAGTCTGAGCCTGCGCACAATGGCTTCCCAGGCGGTGCCGCCTGCAAGAGGGACCGCCGCCGCTTCTTCGAATGAGAGAGCCGCGGGCTTCGGCGCAACGATGCCGGCCGAGACTGTGTTGTATTCCGCGTATGTGCCCCGCGAATTGCCGGGGATCTCGGGCGTGTAATAGACCTCGTCTCCCGCCTTGAAATCCCTGACGCCCTCACCCACCGCTTCAACTATTCCGGAGGCGTCGTAGCCGATGACAGCCGGCATCGCGAGCTTCGCCCAGTGTCCGCTTGCTCGGATCTTGGCGTCGACAGGATTCGTGCCGGAGACGATGATGCGGACGAGGAGCTCGCCCGGCGCTGGCTTCGGCTTTTCAATCTCACGGCGTTCGAAGAGCTCGGGACCGCCGAATTGGGGAAGAACCATCGCGCGCATCGCGCACCTCCTGCATGTGTGGCAGAAAAAAAATCAATCGTTTCTGGTACAACCAACAGGCGCATATGGCGGGGAGTTCCGCATGCGTGGTATGTGCATCCGTGTGCGTCTGCGGTCAATCCCTCCATAATTTGAGCGCAATGAGTATGGTGATGAGCGCAGGAACCTTCTGATGTAACGGCGCAGCCCGCATAGCATGATCAAACTAGAGAGACCGGTACATTTCCTACATCTTTTTGATGGAAAAAGTAATATAATGGGTGCACAGTATCGTTCTCAAGAGTATTGGGAGACGCAGAGAATGTGGGGTATGAAATCACTGAAAATTTTCGCTGCCTTCATCATCATTACCACCAATACTTCACTGCTTGCAGAACAGGTTAGTTCGGTCAGGGCCGAAAAAGTTGCGGTCAATTGGATGAATGAACAAGCGGGAGCTGAGTTTTCCGGGATCCGGAACCGCCGGTATATTATAGAACAGCCCGATACACTTTTTTACGTGTTCGAGTTCTCGCCCAAAGGCTTTATTATCATTGCGGCCGACGATATTGCCATACCTGTTGTGATGTATTCTCCCGATGGAAGCTTCTCGGATGACATCCCGCCCGGATTCGAAGAGATGCTTTCACGACGAAAACAGGAACTGCTTGCCGCGAAAAAAATCAGCACAATCAGCACCAGTACAACCGCGGCCCAGTGGAACAATTACTCCCGCGAACGGGGCTCATTTCAAAAAACCATCGTGAGTGACACTGTCGCACCGATGCTCTCTGTAACATGGTCGCAAGGTTTCCCATACAACAAGTTTTGTCCCACCTGTGACAGCGGCGGATCCGGCGGCAGAACATACGCGGGATGCGTGGCGTTGGCATATGCGCAACTCATGAAATATCATAATTGGCCCGTAAACGGTACGGGCAGTTATGAATACGTGTATATGCCCTATGGCAGGATATACGCCAACTTCGAGGCGACGACGTATGACTGGCAGAATATGAGCAATAAGATTACGCCGGCAAGTCCTTCGGCCAATATCGATGCTGTCGCCACATTGATTTACCACTGCGGTGTGGCTGTCCATATGATGTATGGACCGGGCGGATCAGGCGCCGAGACTCCCGATATCAGAAATGCGCTGGTGAAATATTTTAAATATTCGAATGCAGCCGTGGTGATCACAAAAAGCAATAAAGCGGATTCGGTTGCCTATTCGGATGAAGAGTGGACAACGCTGCTTAAAAATGAGCTGAAGAATAAACGACCATTCATCTATCGCGGCCAAAATGCCAGCGGATGGGGAGGGCATGCGTTCGTGATAGACGGATATAAAGGCGATTATTTCGACGTGAATTTCGGATGGGGTGGTTCATTTAACGGCTATTATTACCTTAACAATCTGACGCCGTATACATATAATTTCAATTATGCAAATCAGGCCATACTTCACATTCAACCTCAACGTGTTGTGAAGGCTCTGATGCCGATTGACAAGGCGACGAATCAACCGACTGCTTTTACTCTCTCATGGATGTATGCAGGAACGTCTGTCACGGGCGACTTTACAGTTCAACTCGCCCTTGATTCTTCCATGACCAAGATTGAAAAGGAATATACTACCTCGGTCATGTCAGTACATCTCACGCGGCTTCTGGAAGGAAACAGATATTATTGGCGCGTCATCTCAACAACCAACTTCGGAGAAAAAGACACTTCGGCTGTGTTCAGTTTTACGACAATACTTCCCGGGAAATCAGCATTATATCAGAATTTTCCGAATCCGTTTAATGCTCAAACGACGATCCGATTCGACATCGCCAATACGGAACATGTCTCCATTAAAGTATACTCGATAACCGGTCAGGAAGTCGCGACACTCGTTGATGAAGTGCTCGAACCGAAAGCGTATCGCATCCCTTGGAACGCAAACAATCTGGCATCGGGAGTGTATTATTATAAAATTCTTACGGATACGTTCACTGCCTCGAAAAAACTTGTGTTCATCAAATAGGCGGAGTGGAGCGGGGGGACCGGTGTGACCGAAAAATACGACATCTGAACAATATTGGCTAAGTGTGCCAGGCCCTTGAAGCGGTGAAATCAGCCGTTTTCAAGGGCTTTTTTTATATTTGTCCGACCAACGCGCCCCAATGAGATTGGCACGATAATTGGAAAATATAAGAGTGATTCGCTGAAAAAGCCGCGAATCCGACGCAGATCGAGGGCGAAGTCGAGAAACACTCCGGATTTACACATCCGTTTTTCCTTCCTCCGGCACGAAATTCGATTCACGGCGTTGTCACACTGTAGTTTGTAGAATATTCCTGTTCCGGCATTCCCGCACATCCTGCGCCGGTGATCCTGTTCTTCCACATCCCGATTTCACACTGCTGGCGGCTTTCAATGCAGACAACGGTCACCATACAAGCAACATTGTTCACCGAAGGACCCATTTTATGAAATCGCTCTCCCGGTCGAAGATCACACAACGGCTCGTTGCGGGCTTCTGCCTGCTTGCGCTTCTTGCGTTCGGCGCTGCTGCAATAACGGACATCAACCTGCGTCTGCTCGATGAGCACGGCGTGTCGCTGTGCAACGCCTCCGTGCAGTCCGAGCGTTCGCTTGCGAAGGCATCGGCATCGTTCCAGCACCTCGTGCTTGCCAATCAGACCCTGCGTCTGGATACGGCTCCCGAATCGTTCGTCGAAGCCGAAAAATCGCTGCAAGGCAGGCTGAATGCAATCGAAACGAGCGTGAACGAATATGCCGCGGCCATGGAAGTCGCATCCCCCGATGCCGGTGTGAAGATGCTGACCGACGCGTGCCGGAAATACGCTGCGGACTCGCGCGAGTATTACCGCATGGGCCGGAATGGCAATCTCTTTGAGGCGAAAAAATTCTACCGCTCGATCCTCAGCGCGGACCAGCGCGCAGTGAGCGGCGGACTGCAGGCGCTGACGGACGCAGGCGCCGTGGCGATGGAGCAGCGCAGGGCGGAGAACACCGATCTGCTTGCATCGATGCGCGCATTGATGGTCATCATCTTCGGGGCGGTGATTGCGGCCATGTTCGGCCTCGGCGGGTACTTCTTGTTCATCATCGGCCGCCAGCTGCGCCAGGCCGAAGCGGAACATGAAGAGCTTGTGGAAATGGAACACCATGCATACGGCATCGATCGTGCGATGGAGCCAGCCCGTTCTGCGGTGAGGGCAGTCGTTCAGCAGCCGGCGATCGCATTCGCGTCGGCATCCGCACCCAAGCCGGCGCCCGCATTCGCGCCTGCCGTGCAGAATCAGCCGCAGAAAAAAATGCGCCTCTTCTTCGACGATACGGTCGATTATGCCGGCGAACCGGATTCGTACACATACCGCTGATCGCCGTCAGCTGCGGGGACAATGCTTCACTTCGGATGCACGTCGTGGAAGAGGTTCGTGCGCCCGTGCCTGCTGATATTGATCCCCTCCACGCCGTCGTCGTTCATGACGATATCGATATAGAGCTTTGTCTCCTTTCCATGCTCCCAATAAGTGAATGTGCCCGTCAGGTCATCGCCGGTGAAGCGGACGTCGATCGAATCCTTTGCGGCAAGAAACTCATTGAGATACTGATAGGCATAGGGACGGGGCACATCCCGCCGGAGCGTGCCTTCAAGGCGCAGATGAAGGCTTGATGCGAACTGGAGCTGGTCTTCCGTGATGTGGCGCGCTTCGAGCGCCTGTTCAACGCGCGTGCGAAGCTGCTCGATCGATCCTTGCGCGCGCAGTGCGCCGGCGCACAGGAGAATGAGGCCGATTGTCTTGATTGCAGTTATCATGCCGGTTGTTCTTTCATCGATGCTGAGAATGCAAACACATCACTCCGAAGTTCTCTCCGACACGCGAATTTACCACAGTGTAATCTGATTTTTCAGAAGAATCAAGATGCCTCCGTGCGATTGTGCGTCTCATATTTTTTTACGCTGATTGACATTCCTATTAATTGAACGTATATTTTCCTACTCTCAAAGGATGTATTTGCTTCTCGCCTTTCTTCTGCGAGCGCGTCACCTTATCATTTACGGACAACCCATGAAGACCTTTCTTCGGCTTCTCGCCGCCGTTGCAGTCGTGTTCAATCTCGCTTCCGCTCAAAGCTATTACGATTATCTTCGCGTGCAGCATCCCCAGCAGACCTGGCGCTACGGCACAGGCACCATCGAACAGGCCGTGCTCTCGGTGAAGCCGAAAGGGCTCACGTTCGAATACGGCCTCTATCTGACCATTGCCGGCAAGAACCTGGGCTTTTCGTCATCGGACAGCGTCGAGATTCAGATGGATTTTGCGCTGCCCAAGGGAGCGATCGTCAACGACATGTGGCTGTGGATGGACGATCAGACGATCATGAAAGGCGTGCTGCTCGATAAATGGACCGCCTCGTCGATCTATGAAAATATCGTGAAGCGCAGGAAGGATCCCGCGCTGCTGATGAAATACTCCGACACGCGCTACATCCTGCGCATCTATCCGTTGGTCGGCACGCAATCACGGAAGATCAAAATCACATATCTTCTTCCCATGTCACCGCTGAAAGGCATGATGACGGCTCCGGTGCCCACGCTTATCCCGCGCCTGTCATCCTCGATGCCGAAAATGACGGTGCTGTACTGGCCGGAAAATGATTTCCCGTCCGCGAATATAAGCGATGTCGAGAATGCATTCGAGTCCGGCGCGCGTATGGACGCCGCCACGCAGCGCCCGTATTTCTACGGCGAGATTCCCGCAGCCAAGATGAGCTCCGAAATTTCACTGCGGGCAGCCACGACGAACGGCGATGCGTTGATTCTCAAACGGACGCCCCCGAAGGCCGGATCGACCGAGGGATTCTATCAGATGCTGTTCACGCCGGCCTCGGTGCTCAATATCAGCACGGCGATCAAATCCGCCTTCCTCTTCGAACTCGACGAGACGAAGACCAACTCGTCGGCCCTGTCGTACATCCTCGCCGTCAAATCGTTCATACGCAGCAATTATACGGCGAAGGATTCGTTCAATCTGATCTTCTCCGCAGACCAGATCCGCCGCGTGCGCTCATTGGGATGGATCGGCGGAGACTCGGCCTCGGTCGAGGATGCGTTCAACAGCGTGACACTCACCATGCTGCAGAGCGGCAGCAACATGACCGGACTGATCACCGACGGTCTCTCATTCGTCCGGCAGCAGGGAGGAGAGGGGGTGCTCTGGGTGATTGCGGGATCGGACAAGCTTGGACAGCTCGATGCGGCCAATGCGGCGATATCGACGGTCATGAAGGCGAATCCCGCCGGCATCCCCATCTATGTGATGGATAACCTGTACAGAAATTACTCATACAATTACTATAACAACCGCTCGTATGCGGGCAACGACTACTTCTACGAGAACCTCGCGAAGATGACCCGCTCGCGTTTCACGCCGGCCGGCCGGACTTACAATACCACGTTCGCGACGCTCATGTCGGACATGCTTCTGGATGCGAGAGGGAAGATCACTTCGTTCGATGTGCTGACGCGGCTCGAGAACGGCTTCTGCGCAAACCGCCTCACGAATGTGTCGCTGAGCGGAGGAGAACTGCCGCTGAGTGCGCCAATCAACCAGGTGGGCAAATATATCGGACAGTTCCCCTTCGTGCTCGAAGTGGCCGGCATCTACAAAGGCTCGACGGTCACACGCAAGATCGTCATTAACGACAGTCCCTCGCTGGCCGCCGACAGCACGATCATGTCCGATTGGGCGGGACGGCAGATCGCGGCAATGGAGGCGCTTCCTGTGACGAATACGCTGACGAAATCCATTGTCGATCTCAGCCTTCAGTATAATGTGCTCTCGTATTTCACGGCGTTCCTCGCGCTCGAGCCGAACGATACGCTCCGCCCGTGTTCGGGATGCAGGGACGAGGCGAAGCTCGTCTCGGTGCAGACGGTGAAGCATCCCCCGATTCCCTCGCAGGATTCGCTCCTCTTCTCGTATCCGAATCCCTTCAACGGCTCGACCGTCCTGAAGGTTCGTCTGCCGCTGGGCGTCTCGCCGCGCGAAAGCCGGCTCCAGATATTCAACACGCTTGGACAGCTTGTGCGCCAGCTCGATGTCTCGAATCTGTCGTTCGAACGCTTCACGAACGTGACATGGGATGTGGCTGACGACCGCGGCAGGACAGTCGCAACCGGCATGTACTTCGCCGTGCTTACCACGCCGGTGAAGACACAGACATTGAAGCTGCTGTATGTGAAATGACAGATGGCCGCCTCTGCGTAGAGGCGGAGACTCTGCGCTTGTTCCGCCGCCGCGTTCCTATCGCTGAAGCGGCGGCGGAGCCGGCGCATTGACTTTGATCGCCAGACAATCCAGCGCGGTTCTTCCTGCCTGATACTCGACCATTCCGCGCTTGATGATCCTCCATCCGTCCACATCCATGAATCCCTTCGTCGAGATCGCCTCAAACAGCCCCGTCCCGTTGTCGAGCAGGTCCACGAGCATTTTATTCTGCCCCAGCACGATGTGACCCTGCTTCCCGTTGAAGACGATCTGCAGCGCCTCGACCATGAGATTGGCCAGCATCTCCGGCCCGGCAGATTGCGCCGCGGCCCTGGTATCGAGCTGTATCATGCGGGCGCGCGTGCCTCCTCCAAGCTCGCCCTGCGATGTGGTGACAAGGTCCAGAAGAAAGTTGCGCGTCGAATCGAGATCCGTTAACCGGGCCGCGCTTGAACCCTTCAGCGCCATCAGCGCCTTGGCCAGCGTCGAGATTTCTTTCAGGTAATGGTTCCTCTGATTGTCGGGAACCAGATACATGATGACGATGTGAACGGGCTGCCCGTCGGGCGCGCCGTAGTCGATGCCCTGCGGACTCCATCCGACGGAACAGATGAGGTCGTCGTCATACGGGACGCGCGCATGGGGACAGGCGAAGTTCATGCCGAGCGCCGTAATGGAGTTCTTCTCGCGTTCCAGGACGAGCCCCGACACATCCGTTCCGCTGCGCACAGATGGAATCGCCTCGATGATATGCGCCAGAAACTGCAGCGCGTGCTCCTTGGTGTTGTCGGGCAGCTCGATGAGCCGTCCTTCCTGCAATGCATCCAGAAGACTGTCCATAGCTACACTTTCCCGTATTTATTGTGAAACCAAACTTTGACGATATGCGTCAGAACCGAATATGACATGAGAAACAGGGCGATCCATGCCCAGTATGTGGCAGGCAGCGGCACAAACCCGAAGACCGGCGCAAACGGCGAATAGGGAAGCCATGCGCCGATCGCCATGATGACGACTGTCGTCACCGTCATCGCCAGCGACGCGCGGCTCTGGAAGAAGGGGATGCGCCGCGTGCGGATGATGTGCACGATGAGCGTCTGCGTCAGGAGCGATTCGACGAACCAGCCCGTCTGAAACAGATGTTCGAAGTATCCCTTGCCGGCTGCATCGAGCACCGGATTGAGAAAGCTCCTGCAGCCGAACACGAACCACATCAGCCCGAATGTCGCATAATCGAAGAGCGAACTGATCGGCCCGATCCAGACCATGAAGCGCTTGATGTTGCCGATGTTCCATTTGAGCGGACTCGTCGTCAGCTCCGCATCGACGTTATCCGAGGGAATGCCGGTCTGCGAAAAATCATAGAGCAGATTGTTGACGAGGATCTGCACAGGAAGCATGGGCAGAAACGGGAAGAGATAGCTCGCCCCGAGCACGCTGAACATATTGCCGAAATTTGAGCTCGCCCCCATGCGGATGTACTTGATGATATTGGCGAAGACCTTGCGCCCCTCGATGATGCCTTCCTCCAGCACCATGAGATTCTTTTCCAGCAGCACGATATCGGCCGCCTCTTTGGCCACATCGACGCCGCTGTCCACCGAGATCCCAACATCCGCCGCGCGGAGCGACGGCGAGTCGTTGATGCCGTCACCCATATAGCCCACCACGTGTCCGGCTTTTCTGAGCGAGTTGATGACCTGCTCTTTCTGCATGGGCGAGAGCTTTGAAAAGACATCCACCTCCTCGACCGCCTGATCGAATCCGCCCGGCTCCAGACGGTCGAGCTCCTGCCCCGTCATGATGCGCTCCACATTGATCCCCACGTCATGGCAGACTTTGCGCGTGACAAGCGCGTTGTCGCCCGTGAGGATCTTCACGCGCACGCCGGCATTTTTCAGCGCGGCGACGGCGTCGGCTGTCGACTCCTTGGGAGGATCGAAGAATGCAATATAGCCGAGAAGAATCAGATCCTTTTCATCCTCTATGGTGAAGTCCTCCCTGTCCGGAGGAAACTCGCGGTAGGCGATGCCGAGCACGCGGTAGCCGTCGTTGTTCAGCTTGTCGACTTCTTCGAACATGTCGTACTGCATCATATCGATGAGGGGGAAGACCTCGTCATCGACCTGGTAGCGGTTGCAGAGCGAATAGATCTCTTCGACCGCCCCTTTGCAGATCAGCACATAATCGCCCTCATAATCGACGACGACGGACATGCGCCTGCGCTGGAAATCGAATGGAAGCTCATCCACCAGCCGGCATTTTCCCTCGACATTCAGATCGATGTGGGCCAGTATCGCGCGATCGATCAGGTTGCGCATGCCGGTCTGATAGAAACTGTTCAGATAGGCATACTGGAGAACATCATGGCTCGGGTCACCCGTGATGTCGACGTGGCGTTCGAGCACGACATGATCCTGCGTGAGTGTGCCCGTCTTGTCGGTGCACAGGATGTCGATGGCCCCGAAATTCTGTATCGACGAGAGGTGCTTGATAATGACCTTCTTTTTGGACATTGCCAGGGCGCCTTTTGCCAGATTCACCGTGACGATCATCGGCAGCATTTCAGGCGTCAGGCCGACGGCGATGGACAATCCGAAGAGCAGCGCCTCGATCCAATTGCCCTTGGTGATCCCGACGATCATGAAGACGGCGAAGACCATCACCACCATGAAGCGGATCATCAGCCAGGTAAAGGATTTGACGCCGATATCGAAGCTCGTATCAGGCCGGCGCACGGTCAGGCGTTTGGAGATCGAGCCGAAGAAGGTGTTGGTCGAGGTGTTTACGACAAGCCCCCTGGCGCTTCCGCTCAATACGTTGCTTCCCTGGAAGCAGGCATTGGACAGTTCGAAGACCAGGCCGCCCGGTAGCGTGGCCGGGGCGATATTCTTCTCCAGCGGCAGCGACTCACCGGACAAGACGGATTGGCTGACGAAGAAATCCTTCGCCGCGATCAATCGCAGATCGGCGGGGATGATCGATCCCGACTGGAGAATCACGACATCGCCCGGAACGACTTCGGACATCGGGAGCTCGACTTGCCTGCCGTCACGCAGGAGCAGCGTATGCGACTGCACCCGCTTGCCCAGCGCCTCAACGGCCAGCGATGAGCGCTTGTCGAGGATGAACGAGAGCCCGACGCTCAAAAAGACCATGCAGCTGACGATCATCGTGGATTTGACTTCGCCGATGAATCCCGAGATCACGGCGATCAGAAGCAGCTGGATGACGAGCGGGCTCTTGCATCGGTTGAAGAGATCGGCCCAGATGCCGATCGTCTTGGTGTGGGCAAGTTCGTTGCGGCCGTACTCCTTGATGCGCGACTCCGCCTCGCCGGAGGAAAGGCCGTTTGCCGTGCTGTTCAGCTTCTGGATTGCCTGCTGGACGTCGAGAGCGCAGATATCGATGAGCAGGCGTTCGGTGTCGGAAGCCTGATGGGGCGCCTTCGCCTCCTGAGTGAACAGGAGAGGCGAGATTTTGGAAAATATGGATCGGACCACAACCGTCTCCCAGATCATTCCCATGGATAGGAGCCAACGGAATGATCGATGACGGTCGGCGTCTGGTCAGATCACAACGATGGCGTGTTGATAAAAAAATGTACCGGGGTACTTCGCAGGGCCAGGCTCGGAAGAGTCTCGCATTGAAATCCTCTTATTGTAATGCCGCAATATACAGATTAATCGGGCAAGGCACAATCACCGGCACGCTGCGACCGGCGAAAAAAATCGAAGATATGCACGATCCGGCTGTCTTGTCATTCTCCTGAATTCTTCCTACCTTTTTCCGTTTCGTCAATATTCCGGAGAACCGTTCCCATGCGCCGTCTCATGTATGCTCTCAGCCTTTCCATCGCGCTGCTGCTTCCGGCGGCATGCGCGCATGCCACCGATAATGCCGCGCCGAAAACGAAATGGAAGCTCGTCTGGTCCGATGAGTTCAACGGCCGCAGACTCGATCCGAAAAAATGGAACGTGCTTCTGCGCGAGCAGAGCAAGCACGGCGAACTGCAATACTACGTGCCCGATGAGGTCTACCTGGAGCACGGCATGCTCCGCATGCGCAGCCGCGTGCGCTCCTACGGATCGATGCGCTACACAAGCGGACGGCTCGATACGAAGGGGAAGTTTGCGCCCGTCTACGGCCGGTTTGAAATCCGGGCAAAGCTGCCCCGGGGACGCGGACTCTGGCCGGCGCACTGGCTCTATCCGCAGAACCGCAACTGGGAAATGGAATATCTCATGGAAGATGCCGTGGCCAAGGGCAAGGAGCGCCTGATTCCCGAAGAGCGGCCCTGGTACACCGAGATCGATATCATGGAGTTCCTCGGACATGAACCAGGCGTGGCCTATGGCACGCTCCACTACTGCGCATACGACGGAGAGCGCCGCTCGAGCTCCGGCAAGTACGAAGGCGCCGAGGATCTGACCAGGGACTTCCATCTCTATGCGCTCGAGTGGGAGCCGGATTCGATCCGCTGGTTCATCGACGGCCGAAGGATCCATGCGACCTCCAACGGCATTCCGCATACGCCGCATTATCTCATCTTAAATACCGCCGTCGGCGGATCCTGGCCCGGAAATCCCGATTCGACGACCGTCTTTCCGCAGTATCACGATGTGGATTACGTGCGCGTCTACCAGGCCATTCACTGAACGACAATACGCTATTCTATGACACAGAACACGATACCGCAGATCCGCCGCTTCGCCGAAGACTACACCGCCGCATGGTGCTCGAAGAATGCCGCCTCCGTCGCCGCATTCTTTACCGCCAATGGCTCATCGCAGGATAACGGCGGCCCCCTGCACACAGGACGCGAGGCGATCACCAAGTCCGTCCAAAGCTTCATGAGCGCGTTTCCCGATATGCTGCTGTCGCTTGAGGAGGTGCGTGAGGAAGGCTCGAAGGTGATCTATGTGTGGAAGCTCGACGGGACACACGCCGAAACGGGCCGGCATGTGTCCATCATCGGATCGGAAGCGTGGATGCTGAGCGACGACGGACTGATCGCCTCGTCCGTCGGCAGTTTCGATGAGGAAGACTATCGACGGCAGGCTGGCTTGTAAAAGAGACGTCAGCTTCGCGAGATCTGCAGTCCCGTCTGTGACAGCTGAAAGTCGACAAAGCGTGCATTGGCATTCAACGGGCTGGCCGTCAGGATATCCCGCACTTTCTGCGCCGCATCGCTGTCTTTGGCGAGCATGAGCATGAAGCCTCCGCCTCCGGCGCCGGCGAGCTTTTTTCCGATCAGTAAGGGCGAGATGCGCTCGAACATTTTTTCCAGCTCCGGCGTCGTCGTTCCCGCATCGAGCTCGGTGTTGAGCCTCCAGCTTTTTTCAATCTGCCGTCCGAGCATTCCATAGTCGCCTTTCTGTATCACATCGAACGTTTCGGCGGCATGATGTCCGATCGCCTCCAACAGTTCCAGCTTCTTTCCCGAATTCAAAAACATGCCGCGCACGATTTCCGCCAGTATCTTCTTGGCCACGCGCGTCATGCCGGTATAATACAGAAGCATCGAGGATTTTCCGGATGCGTCGGTGAAGAGCCGGTCGGGAAGCCAGCGCACGACCGGACGCTGCTCGAGTCCCGGTGCGGTCTCGATGAATTTGACTCCCGGCATGATGCCTCCCAGCTGATCCTGCCATCCGCCTCCGGTTGTAAGCAGCTGCTCGAGCACGAGCGTCATCTGCGAAATCTTCGCATGATCCCAGTTGAGTCCGCATGTCTCCGAAAGCGTCCCGAGCACCGTCGCCGCAAGAATGCTGCTGGTGCCGAGCCCGGAGCCCTTCGGCACCGCGGCAAGTGTCGTGATCTCGAGTCCGCCGCCGAAGTCTTCGAGCTGCGCCTGAAGGCTGGGATAGGACACCGATGAAAATTCGGGACTGAATCCGGCAAGCGAAAGCGCCGCCTTCGGAATGGAAAACGGTGAGCCGACTTTGTTGTAATCTGTGAGCTGCAGGTACGTCGAAATCACCTCTTCCACGCCGAGATCGATCGAGCGCAGGATGATCTTCGGCCGATCGGACGGCTTGATGAAGCACTGCAGGGGAGGCTGTCCGTTCAGGTCGATGGCGCAGTTGACGACGCGCCCTCCGTTGATGAGGCAGTAGGGAGGCGTGTCGGTCCAGCCGCCTGCCAGATCGATCCGCACGGGACTCCGTCCCCAGATGATCTGATCGCGGATGAGCGTGAGGCGCGGTGCGGTGGGCGTGCGGAACGATTCGCCGATGATCGATGCCTTCAGAAGCGAAAACGCCTTCTGCTCATACCCCGCGCCGTTCTCATTGCGAAGCTCCAGGACCCTCGCCTTGAACATGTAATTGTGTATGCGCTTGACCACCGGCGCATCCGTGCCGAGATCGGGCGGCAGCTCGATGCCGAATGCGTGATAATCGTCGGCGAGCTTTTCCAGATCGAGCTGATAGAAGATCGAATATTCATGATTGCGCGCGATCTGCGGAATGGACCGGCTGCAGAACATTGCCCGCTGTTCGGAAAGGCGCACGAGATCGGCCTGCGTGCTGATTTCGGATGCGGAGAGCTTTTCCGCACCGAGATACATGGTGCTGAGCGCTGTATCATCGAGTCTCCCTATCCCGATCATCCATTTCACAAGCGGCTCTGCAAGCGCTTCTTTCTGAATGACCGGAAAGATCGGCGCATATTGGATGTCGGTTGCGGCATCGGCGACGTGTCCGGGAGCGATGCCGCGTGCGGCAAACCACTCGAGGCAGGGACGGTTCATCCACATCGTACGGGCATCGCCCACGGCGCCGTTGAAGGCGTCATGGAAGCCGTAGGGACGGATACACACGCGCCCGCCTCCGACGGGAATGATGTCGAGACAGATGCCGTCGGGCACATCGAGACTCCAGTCGTTTTCCGGAACGCCCGTGATCATCTGATATTTGCCGAGCGTCCAGTCGCGGCCGATGTGCGAATTCTCGATCCAGATGTATTGATTGTCCGCCGTGAACGGCACATCGGTCACCGCATTGAGCACGAAGATCGCCGGATGGGGCTTGATCTTCCGGTGCCAGATCGCACGCTGGTTGAGCACGCGGTTCTGCAGCGCCACGGAGGATTCGATGAGCTCGCTTGTGCGTCCGAAGTGATAGAATTCGCCGTGGTCGAGTGCGATGACGGCGGTCGAAAGAGCGTTGATCTCGTCATCGGCCGTGACGGGCTGCGAGCCCAGTCCGAGTCCGAATTCGCTGTAGAGATCGTAGGCGTCGGGCGTGCCGTCTCGAAACGCCCGGGCCGCATCAGACCAGCCGCATTTGCGCATGAGCACGCCGACGGCGCGATCGCTCAGAAGCCACAGGCCGATATCGATCAATTGATCGTAACGGCTGGAGAGTTCGATGATCTTGTCGGAGGACGGTTTCTGCAGCATGAAGGCGAGTCCGGCATCCTGATCGCGTTCGAGAAAGAAGACGCCGTGCTGCGCCGCCTTCGCCGGCTCCGTCCAGATGCCGAAGCAGACGATATCCGCTTCGGGAATCGGCGGGACGGGGCCTTCATTCCAGATGAGCACATCGCCGCTTGAGACGAGCGTATGGGATGTGCCGGGAGCGGCATCCATGATCTTTTCCAGAAGCGGCAGCTGCAGGTCGAGGAGCGTCTGCTCCAGATGCTGGCCGCGGCTCCAGCGGAAGACCGGCAGCGGCGTGAGGATCTTCCCCGAGGGCGCATAGGCCGGCAGCCTCCGGCTCAGTCCGCCGGCATGGAGGATGATCTTTTTCTCGAGCGCAAGCCAGCCTTCCAGATCGTCGGCGTCTTCGCGTCTTCGGCATGCATCCAGGATGAACGACGTGCCCCCTCCGGAACCGATACGATGTCCATCGGGATCGGAGGCGACAAACCAGTCGCGCGGATCTTTGTGTTGAAGCTGGTGGAACGTGCCGACAAGGTTGGGCGGAAGGCTGAGCAGGTATTTCATGACCGTTATCGATGGTGAGAACACATGGGAAGCATCATCGGCTGATGGAATGCCGGCTGAGTTGAAACCTCAATATCCGCATCTTTTCAATGAAATGAAAGTGCATGCGTGACCGGACCCGTCTTGCAATTGTCCGCAAGTCTCAGCATATTGAACATGTTTCCTTATGCACATGCGCATCAATCATCATCGCCTTCTTTGCATGCATACGATCTCAGTCCGTGCGTTGCTGATCCGCCTTCTCGTCTGTTTTGCCGCATCATCTGCCAGTCTGCATGCCGCCGACACCGTCACTGTCGCCCATCGGGGCGCATGGAAGGCGCTCGGGCTGCCGGAAAATTCGCTCGCATCGCTGCGTCATGCCATCGGGATCGGATGCGCCGGCGCGGAGTTCGATGTCTGGATGACATCGGATGATTCGCTCGTCGTCAATCACGATCCCCTGCATCAGGGCATGCCGATCGAAGAGACGAGCTACGGCGTGCTGCGCTCACGGCCGCTTGCAAACGGCGAGCTGCTTCCTTCGCTGAGGGAATATCTCCGTGCGGGACTCGATACGAGCGTCCGGACGCGGCTAGTCCTGGAAGTGAAGCCCTCGCGGCTCGGCGCGGAGCGGGGCGTGCGTACAGCCCGGGCCGTTGTCCGATTGGCCCGCGAATTCAGCGCCGGAAGCCGGATCCTCTTCATCAGCTTCGACGGCGGCATCCTTGCGGCAATCCGTGACCTCGATCCCGGCGCCGAACTGCAGTATCTGAATGGAGACAAAACACCCGAAGAGTTGCGCGCCTCGGGCATCAACGGGGCGGACTACCATCTTTCGGTCTACAGAAAACATCCCGAGTGGATCGGCCGGGCGAAAGCCTGCGGCATTGCGCTCAACGCATGGACGGTGAACTCCGCTGCAGACATGGACTGGCTCATCGGCGAGGGATTCACATTCATCACGACCAACGAGCCGGAGCTTCTGAAGGAACGGCTCGATGCCTTCGGGCACCGGCAAGAGTGACACAGACAGAAACGACTATGAGCCGCAGAGACGATTTTATCCGCACGCTGCATCATGAAACTCCCGACAATCTTCTGCTCGATCTCGGGGGATGTCCCCTTTCCAGCATGGAAGGAAGGAGCATGTACACGCTCCTGGATTTTCTCGGCTATGCGCCGGAACAGCCGTTCGAGGCGCTGCCATTCGGCATCACCAGGCGGCTCGACGAGAGGCTCCTGCGATGCCTCGATATCGACACGCGCTCGGTCGGCCGGATCCTCATCCCCCGAAAGTCGCAGAAGAAGATCATTTCAGAGCGCGAGTATATCGACGAGTGGGGCATCCGGCGCGTTTATACGGGCATGTATTGGGAACAGGTCGGCTGGCCGCTCAAGGATGCGACGATCGACGATCTGGACCGCTTCGAGTGGCCCGATCCCGAATCGATCGATCCTTCCGAGATCGCTCTCCATGCGCGCGAGGCGAAGCGGCTCTTCGAGGAGACCGATTACGTGATCTGTGCGGAGCATCCCGTCTACGGCATTTTCGAACTGGGATGCTGGATGTGCGGCTTCGACGATTTCCTTGTGCGCGTCGCGATCGATACCGAGTTCGTACACAAGTTCTTTTCGATCATCCTCGACTATCAGAAGAAAGTGATCGCGCAGTACTACGGCGCGCTCGGTCCCTGGATTCAGTACACATCGAGCGGGGATGACTTCGCCACGCAGTCCGGACTTTTTCTCTCTCCCGAGATGTTCCGATCGCTCATCACGCCCTACTTCGCCGAGCGCATCCGGGTCACGAAATCGTTCACGAAGGCGGCATTTCTTCACCATTCCTGCGGAAGCGTGTTCCCGATCGTGGGCGAGCTTGCCGATGCGGGGGTCGAGATTCTCAATCCCATACAGCCGAAGGCCTGGCAGATGGATCCGCGCGGACTCAAAGACGCATGGGGAAACCGGATCGTCTTTCACGGCGGCATCGATACGCAGGAGATTCTTCCCTTCGGCAGTGCGGAACAGATTGAAGAGACGGTCGCTTCGACCATACGGATCATGAACGAGAATGGGGGATACATCTTCGCCGCAGCGCACAACATACAGGAGGATGTGCCTCCGGAGCATCTCGTGCACATGTTCTCGGCGGCGCGACGGCACGGTCGTAAACAATGATTTTCCGCAGTCCATTTCATCCATACAACCAGAAACTCTCATTACCATGCATACTCGTCCTCTTCTGCTTGTGAGTGCAGCGCTGTGTCTCTGCGTCTCCCTGCTGTCTGCCGCATCGATTCCGGGATTTTCCACCAGCCCGTATTTCAACGAACAGATTCGCACATTCAATTATCCGTCCGATGTGCGCATCCAAATCAACGCTCCCTCGGCCTCGGCGTTCGATCCCGCAAAGCCCACCGCGCTTGCCTTCTTCGCGCTTCCCAACGGCAACACGATCGAGATGACGGTGGGCAAGACGCTCAAGGCGGGCGACGACTGGCACTACGACATCCAGCATATCGGCGCGCAGACGCGCTTCATCCGATCGAAGGCTTCCGGCTATAACTTCGTCACGGTCTATCTGGAAGCCAACGCGTCGACCATCGCGCTGTCATGGCCCACGTGGAGGGCGAAGTATGCGAACAATGCCGCGCTCGTCAAGTCGATCGTCGACTCGGTCCGCAGCATGTTCGCTTCCTATCAGCCGTATGTCGTTCTTTCAAGCCATTCGGGCGGAGGCGGATTCGAATTCAGCTATTTCAACGCCGTGAGCGAAATTCCGGCGGATATCAGGCGCATCACATTCCTGGACAGCGAATACAACTACGACAACTCGTACGGCCCCAAGCTCAAGGCGTGGCTCGATGCGAGTCCGGACCATTTCTTAAGCGCGCTTGCCTACAACGACTCCGTGGCGCTTTTGAACGGGCAGCCCGTTGTGAGCGCCACCGGCGGCACGTGGTACCGGACGAAGATGATGGTGAACTATCTCGGACAGTATTATCCATTCACGATGGACAGCAATGCGACATTCATCACGTATACGGCGCTCAACGGGCGCATCAAGGTGATATTGAAGCAGAATCCGACGCGTGCCATTTTGCATACGGTGCAGGTGGAACTCAACGGGTTCATTCAGACGATGCTCTCGGGCACCTCGCTCGAGGAACAGGGCTATGCCTATTACGGAGCGCGCGCCTATACGCCGTGGATACAGTCAGGCAGCGCACTGCCCAATCCGATACAGATACCGGCGCGTCCGGCCGGCGCCGTGACGGGCTCGCAATTCATGGCGAGCGTGCAATCGATGACGTTTGCCGAACGCGAAGAGGCGATCTATCAGGAAATCTCGAAAGGCAACATTCCCGATTTTCTGCGCACGACAAAGAAGATCCAGTCCTCGTTCCAGGATGCGAACGGACAATCGCACGATGTGGTCTATGAAGTGCTGCCCGATTATCTCGCCATCGGATCGGATGCGGATTTCTGCCGCATACCGATGGGACCCGTGACGGCCCAGCGCCTGGCCAATCTCTTCGGCGCATCGCTGCCCACGCCGAAGCTCGTCGACGACATCTATGCGCATGCCGAGCTGAAGGTGCCGCCCGTGACGTATGCCCCTGTGGGCAATGCGAACGAGCAGGTCTCGAAATTCGTCGAGCACAATCAGGCCATCGAGGCGCAGCGCACCGCATCGGGCAAGCCCCTGGGCGCGCTCATGGGCGGCACGAAGAAGGATGTCGTGCTGAGCAACAAGATCACCGACCCGGCCCGGCCCAATCATGTCGTCATCTACGGCTGGCATCAGATGGACGGCACGGCCATACAGCCGGTCACCAATATCCACATCGACAGCTATGTCGACTACAGCCACGGCATCCGCTTCATCAACAACGAGCTCCTGGTCGACAGCACGGTGATGAAGGCGAACGCCATCCTGACCAATGCGACGCTCTATAAGATTCTTTCCAATGAAGCCGGCGCGATGACGCAGCCGAGCTATCTCAAGACGAATGCCATCCCCGCCGTGCCGAAATCGTTCGGCTTCGTGCCCGAAAGCCCGACATCGATCCGTCTGCGCGTGAAGGCCGATTCGATCGTCACCGAGTATCAGGCGTTCATCAGCAAAGACGGTGCGGCATTTCCTGCGGAACCCGTGAAGCTGTCGGTCGATACTCCCGTCATCACGGGACTCGAGGCCGGCACACTCTATTATATTAAGATACGCGCCGCGAATCTGAACGGCGCTTCCGCTTCAAGCGAGCTTTTGGCCTGCGCCACCGACGCCTCGGACGGGCGCATGCTCATCGTGAACGGATTCGACCGCGCATCGACCGGCAACACGTACGATTTCGTCCGCCGGCATGCTCCGGCTTTCCGCGCGGCGGGCGTCGCAAGCGTCTCGGCCACGAACGATGCCGTGACGGACGGACTCTTTTCGCTTTCCGACTATCAGATCGTCGATTACATCCTCGGCGACGAATCGACGGCCGATGAGACATTCAGCACGGCCGAGCAGGCAAAAGTGAAGGCGTATCTCCAAGCGGGAGGAAGGCTCTTCGTTTCGGGCGCCGAGCTCGCGTGGGATCTCGACAACAAGGGATCGGCCGCCGACAAGGATTTTTTCAACACGTATCTCAAGGCGAAATACGCAGCCGATGCGCCCAATAACGTCTCGGCGTCTGTGTATGCGGCAGAAGCGCTCGCGGTGGGCCCGTTTGCGGGCCTATCACAAATTGCCTTCGATAACGGCACGCACGGTTCGATCGATGTGAAGTGGCCCGACGTCATGAAAGCCTCGGCCGGCGGCGCGGGATTTTTGAAATATGCCGGTCTCGACACCTCCAACGGCTTCGGCGGCATCTGCTTTGCGGGCCTCATGCCGGGCGGATCGAAGGAAGCGAAGACCGCCGTGCTCGGCTTTCCCTTCGAGACGATTTATACGGAAAGCGTGCGCAATGAGTTTGCCGGGCGGCTGCTGAATTATTTCGGGGTGCCGAGCAGCGTCGAAACCCGAGCCGACGGCCGTATTCCGTCCGAATACCGACTGCTGCAGAACTATCCGAATCCCTTCAATCCCTCGACGAAGATCGCCTACGACATTCCGAAATCGGGGCGCGTGCGGCTGGCGATTTATGACGCGCTCGGGCGCGAAGTCGTGGTGCTCGTCGACCGGGTGCAGGAAGCCGGGTCGTACACGGACGTCTTCGATGCGGCCGGACTCGCAAACGGCATGTATATCGCGCAGCTGACGGCGGGAGGGAAACAAATGATGAAGAAACTGTTGTTGGTGAAGTGATATTGTACAGGAACACCATTACCATTAAAGAGAAGAAAGAAGCGAAGAGTATGGCAAAGATAGAATCCGATGAAATCAAGCTTGAGATCCGCATCGCAGAGATGGAGACGCTCACATTCGAGATGCCGCGCACCGATCTGCACCCGTCTCCGACGCAGGTGAATTTCACCGTCTCGATCAATCACAATGTCGACGTCAGCCGGAAGGCGATGAGCGTCGTCGTTTCAACGCTCCTGCATGGAGCCACGCAGGCGGAGCGTCTGGCGTTTCTTGAACTCAAGATCACCTATCAGTTCAGCGATGTGTCGCAGGTCTTCATTCCAAACAGGCAGAACAATACGCTCGAGATGAACGCGCAACTGATGCTCATGATCTATTCCACGTCGCTCTCGACGACGCGCGGCGTGCTCTATACGCTGCTCAAAGATTCGCCGCTCGAGAAGATTTATCTTCCCATCATCGATTCGGCGCAGTTTCTTCCGGCGATGCCGAAGCTCTAAGCGGCGGCATCCTGTAGCGTCCGATCTTCAGTTCGTTCAGAATCGCGCGGCATTCCTCGTGCATCGTCCCGAGAATGCCGCGTTCTTTTTCCAGCGCCGCCTCGCGCGTCATCTTTTCCTCGCGGATGAAATTGCACGAGTTCACGCCTTCCACCGAAATGCCGTACATCCGCACGTTGTCGTAATTGCCGAGGCAGTGCAGCGCGCAGTCCCACCTGGTTTCCTTGTCCGGAGGATGCTTCCATCCGAGTTCCTGCTCAAGAAGCGGGATTGTCTTGAGCGAATCCCATCCGATGTAATCGAAGAAGTGGACGAAGACCGCGCGGCCATTTTCGAACGGGGGAACGGCATGCGGCCGCAGCGCATACGAAAGCGGGAAGCCGAGCTTCAGGCGTTGGATGATGCTGATACAGGCATACGAGAGCGCATGCATGCCGACGTAGGAGCGCATGAGCCGGAAGAGATCCTTTCGCTGTGTGCGATCGGATGCGAGCCGTATGAGCTTGCGCGCGATTTTCCGCGCGGCATAGCGCGCGAGCGATTCGCTTCGGACTTCAAGGTTTTTGTACTCGAGATAGTTCGATGCCGCGCCGGATTCGAGGGCGGAGCTTCCCCAGATGATGAACGGCGTTCCGTATGCGCGCGCGGTTTCGATCGCCACCGTGCGAAGAATCGCCTCGCAGTTGCCGCAGGGGTGCCAGAATTCACCGATCCGCGTCGAGACGCGGAGGCTTTCTTTCAGCATGGTGCGGCGAAGACGGCCCGATGTGTCGACTTCGCGCAGCGGCACGCCGAGCACCGTGCAGGCATTGCGCGCATTGGTCAGGGCGAGCTCGTGCTGGAATCCGGAATTGTGCATCACGGCAATTGGCGAGAGGCCGAGCTCCTTCACCACATAGTACAGAATGAATGTGCTGTCTTTGCCTCCGCTCAAGGGCACGACGCAGTCACAGGCTCCGGCTTTCGGCTTCGACTCAAGGAGTTCCTTCAGGGCGTTCCTGCCCCAGACAGGATGGAGGGGCTGATAGGTGAGGCAGAAATTGCAGACGCCGTCTTCGTTGAATGAGATGCCGGGATAGGTTTCCGGCAGGATGCACTTCGAGCAGGTTCTGATGGTTCGTTCCATGGGCGCGCCTCCCCTCGCGGCTTTGTCACTTGCACGGTACCGATTGCCGGCGCCGGATGCAAGTTAGAAAATTCTAACAAAGCCCGAAGGGGAAGCGCACCCTCGTTACATGCCTCATGTCACTTGCCAGGCCTGCCCGGTTCAGAGGGTCGCGAGGCGTTTCACCTGCGTTTTTTTCGGCAGGGAAGGCGATGCGGCCGTGTGCGGCTCGAGCTGTGCATTCAGCGAGAATTCCGAGAGCAGCTGCTGCAGGTTCTGCGTGAGGCGGTTCAGGTCCTCGGCCGCATGCGCGATCTGCTCTGTGCCCGCGGCGGACTGCTGTGTGACGCTCGAGATCGCTTCGATATTCTTCGAAATCTGCTCCGAGGCTGTCGACTGCTCTTCGCTTGCCGCGGCGACCTGCGTGACAACCGACACCACCTTTTCCGAACCGGCGATGATCTGCGCGAGCGATGCGCCCGATTTTTCGGCCAGGAGCCTTCCGCTTTCGACTTCTTCCGTTCCCTGGCGCATCGATTGGACGGCATCGGATGTATCCTTCTGGATCTGCTTGATCATCTGTGCGATTTCCTTCGTGGCCTTCGTCGTGCGTTCTGCAAGTTTCCTTACCTCATCGGCAACGACGGCAAAGCCCCGGCCCTGCTCTCCCGCACGCGCCGCTTCAATCGCCGCATTCAAGGCAAGAAGATTCGTCTGGTCTGCGATGTCGTCGATCACCTGCACGATCTCGCCGATTTCATCGGAGGATTTGCCGAGCGCTTCAACCGTCTTGGCCGAGCGCGACACGACATCCGCAATCCGGTTCATGCCGTCGATCGTCTGACGCACGACTGCTCCGCCTTCGCGGGCGCTTTCACCGGATTCCTTGGCGATCTTCGCCGCCTCTCCGGCATTCTTTGTCGTATCAAGGATCGTCTTCGTCATCTCTTCGACCGCAACAGCCACTTCCGTGGCCTGCTGCGTCTGTTCCTGGGTGCCGGCGGCCATCTCTTCTGCCGAAGAGGAGATCTGGTTGCTGGCGCTGGCCGTGGCTTCGGCCGATTCGGAGACTTTTGTCAGCGCCCGGTCGAGTGACTCTCCAAGATGATTGACGCTCTCCTTGATGACCAGAAACGCTCCGCGGTATTCTCCCTGCATGCGGATGGTCAGATCGCCCGTGGACATCGCTTTCAAGACACCCGTGCTTTCTTCCATGGGATGCACAAACGCATCGACGGTGTTGTTGAGTCCTTTCACGAGCTGCTTGTATGTGCCCTCGAAGCGCCCGGCGTTCCCGCGGGTATGCAGATCTCCGTTTTCCGCCGCGCCGATGACCGTGTTCATTTCGTCGACGACATTTTTCAGGATGCCGCGCGAGCGTTCAAACGACTCGACGCTCCCGCGCGTCTGGCGGATGATGCCGTCGATCGCGCGGGAAAGGTCGCCCACTTCATCCTTCGCATCCATTTCGAGATAGGGCGTGCCAGTCACAACGGAATATTCGATATCGCCCTCGGCAAGCGCGTCGAGGCCTTTGCCGAGATTGGTGACGCAGAGCGATCGCAGCTGTTCGACACGCTCTCCGATCGTGCGGATCGGGCGGCTGATCATCCGCGCGATGAAATAGCCGAAGCCGATCGCCATGAGCACGCCGAGCGCGATGGCCGCATACATCGCTCCCGTGGCCCGCCCGGCGAGCGTCGTGTTATTGGTGGCATATTTTTCGGCTGCAAGGAGCTTGAGACGGCATAATTCCTCGAGCGCCTTCTGCTCGGATTCGGCTGTCTGGCGCAGGGCGCCGGTCATCGCTGTATACGATTCGGCATCGTCGTTCCTGCGCGCGACATCGAAGAACTTTTTCAACTCGGCGCCGTAGGCCGCATGCGAAGCCATAAAGACGGCGAACGCTTTCTTCGTATTCTCAAGCTGGATCGTTTTCCCGAACCGAACCGCTTTCTCTTCGACCGTCCGATGCAGCTCCTTGATCTTGCGGATCTTTTCTTCTGCAACTGCAGGGTCGCTTTCAAGGATCACATCGCGCGTGAAGGCGCGCATGCGCTGAAAGTCGGTCGAAATATCGAGCATGTCGGCGAGCGGCGCGGTCATGAGCGTGTAGAGCTCTGTGTCGGCGTCATTGATGCTGTGTATGCTCAGAATGCCTGTGACGCCGATGAGCGCAGCCATGAGCGCCATGAGCATGAAACTGATGAACAACTTCGTTGCAATGTGCAGATTTTTAAACCAAACCATAACACTCCTCCGTAGGTGGGCATTGATGTATTGAGTGTCTCAAATGAGAATGAATGCCGTTCACACGCGCAAGATGCGTGCCAAAAGCATACTATAGAGAGGAAAATAAAAAAGGCCGGAATTACTTCGCTTTGCACACAACGCGCGTGAACGATACCGCAAATGGAAAAATCAGTTAGAATGTAAAAAAAGAGGGGAGAGAAGATGGTTAATAATGGTCAGTATGATAAAAAGTGCGGAATTTTCCGGAGCGCAACAGGATGCCGCGCCTTCTGTTGCGCTCCGGAAAAATGAGGATGTCTATTTCATGAGTACGAACCGGCGCGTTTCGGTGAAGACCGATGTGCCGTGCACGGCATGGAGCCGGTAGAAGTAGACGCCGCTGGCAAGTGTGCCGCCGTCGAATGTCGCTGTATAGGCGCCTGCCGGCATCTCGCCGTTGGCAAGAACCGATGCCGTTCGGCCCGTCACATCATACACGACGAGCGAGACGCGGCTCCGTTCGGCGAGCGAGAAACGGATCGTCGTCGAGGGATTGAAGGGATTCGGATAATTCTGATCGAGTGCGAAGACCGTCGGCGTCACTTCCCCGACGCGTTCGACGGCGGTGATCTTTTCGCCCACGCCCGAAAGCGGCAGTCTGGTGACCCGATCCATCGCATTGGAAAAGATCATGAGCGTGTCGGTGAATGCCATCACGGAATCGGGCGTGAACGAGACATTCAGCGTGAGCGTGTCAGCAGTCAGGACATTCATGCGTGAGGAAGCCGATGCGACCGCGCAGCGGAATGCGCTGGTGCGCGTCACCATCGAATCGATCGTGAGCGCATTGACCGAACTGTTGCTGACGGAGAGCTGCTTGACGAGCGTCTTCGACTTCATCACGCTTCCGAAATCGAGCGCCGCCGGCGAAAACATGATGCGGGGAGAAGGCGAGTTGCCGCTGAGCGGGATCGCCGAAGGCCGCACCGACGCATTTGTATAGAGAAAGAGCGTGTCCTTGTACGCGCGCGTTGAATCCGGAGTGAACACGACCTTGACGACCGAGGAATCTCGCTGCGTCACATTGGCCCTGGTAAATGCCGCAGAAAACTGCCGCGTGCGCGTTCGCACCGAATCGATCAGGAGCTGCCCCGGCGATGCATTGCTGACGACGATGCTCTGCGTGATCGGAATGCCCCTGGCCCGGTCTCCGAATGCGATGGACGACCGGTCTGTGCTCATGACCGGGGGATGAGCGGCCGCAAGGATGGCGTCGAACATTTCCTTGACGAACACGGGCGCAATAGCGACCGTGGCCGCCTTGTTCGGATGGCTGTCCACCGAGTCCACGGCGTATTTCCAAAGCAGCTTGCCGTCCTTGCCCGCGGTCTTGTGATAATAGTCGAACACGAACGCATTGTTCGGGAACGCGCCGAACTCCGCATCGAGTCCCGCCGCAAGCGTGTCTTTCATCCACGTGCAGAACCGGTTCGAGAGCGTCGCCTGCGAATCCGTCGTCACGCGCGGAGTCAGCGGGGCGTTCGTCCAGATGATGAAGAAATTCTCCGGGTGCTTCTTCATCGTCCTCACGATCGAGCGCAGATGCCATTTGTAATTGTAGATCGTTTTTGCTTCCGGCTTGAGCGTATCAGAAGTCGAGCCTTCCCCCGTCATCTGGCAGGAGGGGAAGCAGGATTTGATGACGACGATCTTGTTGGCCGCCAGAATCGGCCGGATGTCCGCCGTCGTATCCTTGTTGTCGAAGATGCCGCGCCATCGCACCCATTCGTTATCGGGAGCGACAGGCCAGTGCCGCTCTTCAAGCGAGAAGGCGCTCGAATCTTTCAGATTGTGAGCCTTGTTGTAGGCGGTGATTTCCTGCGGAACGCTGACGGTTGTGTCGTTCGGTCCCCAGATGTGATACCCTGTGGAATGATGGAGGAAGATGCCGCTGGTGAATTTCGTGGACTGCGCGGATGCACTGATCGGAAGGACGACGCAAAGCAACACCGAAAACAAAGTTTTCATGACTTTCTCCCCTTCAAAATGAAACTCCAACGAGCACGAATGGCGTCCTCTGCCTTGCCTGGGAAGGACGGCCGTGGTGCTATATACAAAAAAGTCCGATCCGTGTCAAGCGGCGGCGGTGCAACGACTGAAGGCATGCCTGTGTTAATAGGTGAAGAGAAGGAACAACGAGGAGGACCACCGCCATGAGCCGACATGTGATCACCGGCATTGCCGCATTCGGATTCATCATCGGCGCCGCCATTGCGGCAGTTGTGCCCTGCCGGCTGCCCGCCCAGACATCCTCCGGACGCGAGCCCGAGGGCGTGCGCGTCGACGTGAAGGAAACCCTCAACGCGCTCATCGGGGAGGAAGACACCGACGGCGATCACAAGATCACGGTGGATGACATACACCGGGCGCGCACGGGCCGGGGCGACCAGCACTTCTGGCTTACGGCCGTCGACGGTTCGAAGTACGAGATCTCGGGCGCCTACTACCTCGCCAATCTGCTGCAGGAACTGCGGCTCGCGCTCGAGGCGGGAAAAGACACGGCCGTGATCGATCCGCGAAAAGTGTTCGATCGTCCCACGCACCACATCTCGCGCATGATCCGCGATATCTGCTGGGAAGGGCTGACCCGCCGCATGGATGCGCGGGGACTGCTGACCATCCTTTCCGATGAGAAGATGAAAACGGCCGACGGCTGCCGCTACGTCTACGTTCCCGAAGAGGATACCGAGGCCTTCGACTTCTATTCCCATGTGGCCGCGGAAAATGCCGCGGCAAACATCCGCGTCGTGAAGCTGCCATCGGTGCTCACGCCGGAGTATCTGCATCGGCTCGAACCCCGGCACGGCATTCTCTCGCTCGACATCGTGAAGGACGCCGAAGGCCGGGCCGCCGCCGTTCCCTACGTCGTTCCGGGCGGACGGTTCAACGAACTGTACGGATGGGACAGTTACTTCATCGTGCTCGGCCTGCTTGCCGACGAGAAGACAGCACTTGCGCGCTCGATGGTCGATCAGCAGGTCTACGAAATCAATCATTATGGGAAAATCCTGAACGCCAACCGCACCTATTATCTCTCGCGCTCGCAGCCGCCCTTTCTCACGTCGATGGTCCGCGCGGTCTATGAGCGTCTGCCGAAGAACGATTCGACCAAAGCATGGCTTCACCGCTCGATTGAAGCGGCGGTCAGGGAATACACGCATGTGTGGATGGGTCCGGACCGGCTGCTCTCCATCGGCCTGAGCCGCTACTTCGATACGGGCCGCGGCCCGTGTCCCGAAGTCGAGCCGGGCCATTATGACGATACGTTCCAAGCATACGCCGCAAAGCACCACATGCCCTGGCATGAGTTCGAAAAAGCCTGGCGCTCGGGACGCATACAGGATCCGGAGCTCGACGAGTACTTCGTTCATGACCGCGCCATGCGCGAGTCGGGTCATGACACGAGCTACCGGCTCATCAACCGCGCGGCCGATCTGGCGACGATCGACCTCAATTCGCTGCTCTATAAGATCGAAACCGATATCGCCGATGTGATCGAGCGCGAGTTCAACGACACGTTCACGCTCACCGACGGAACGCGTGTGCGCACTCAGGACTACCGTGAGCGCGCCGCACGGCGCAAGGCGCTCATCAACACGTATTGCTGGGACCGCGAGGCCGGCATTTTCTACGACTACAATGCGAAGATCAACGAGCGCACCGGATATCTGTCCCCGGCCTCGTTCTATCCGCTCTGGGCCGGACTCGCCTCGAAGGAGCAGGCCCGATCGCTCGTGGAGCGTGCGCTGCCCGCGCTCGAGCAGGCCGGAGGCGTTGCCGCATCGAGCGAGGCGTCGCGCGGGCCGCTGTCCGACAAGCGCAAGGAGCGCCAATGGGATTATCCGAACGGCTGGCCGCCGCATCAGATGCTCCTGTGGCATGGACTGCGGCGCTACGGCTTCGACTCGGTCGCGCAGCGCCTGGCCTACCGCTGGCTCTATGCGATGACGCTTAATGCCGTCCAGTACAACGGCACGATCACCGAGAAGCTCAACGTCGTCACCCGCACGCATGCCGTCTTTGCCGAGTACGGAAACGTGGGCACGAAGTTCGCCTACATCACGCGCGAAGGCTTCGGCTGGTCGAACGCCTCCTATCAGGTCGGACTTGGACTGCTCAGCCCCGGGCGCCGCGCCGAGCTCGACCGCCTTATCCCGCCGGAGTGGATCTTCAAGAAGGAGTGACATCCTTTTTGCTCACTCTTTTTTCATCCTTATGGACTATTGATTCATTAGGGAAGAATTGAAAATTTGTCTTCCGGGGGGACGGGTATGTTCATTCGACAGGTTCTGCAGCCGATCTTATCTGCGATCGATCATTTTCCGGAACGCAACGCCTTTTACATCCGGGACCGTTTTTACACCTACAGGGAATTCGCCGTCAACATCGCCCGCGTGCGCAGCGCGCTCAAGGCAGGCGGCGTGACAAGCCGCCGTGTGGGACTCGCGGCGCGTGACGACATCGAGACCTACGCATCGATCGTTGCGCTCTGGCTTGAAGGACTGGCCTATGTGCCGCTGCATCCATCACAGCCTCCTGAGCGCATCCGCAGCATCGTCTCCCAGGCGGAAATACGGCTCATCATCGATTCATCGCCCCATCCGATCGATACCCGGCTGCCCGCAATGACCACGAGCGGTCTTTCATTCGATGGCGCCGATCTGCTTCCGAAATTCGCCGGTGACGACGAACTCGCCTACATTCTTTTCACTTCCGGCAGCACAGGCGCGCCCAAGGGCGTACCGATCACGCGCATGAATCTGGGCGCCTTCATGAACGCCTTCACTCAGTCCGGCGTTCAGATCACGGAATGCGACCGATGCCTGCAGCCGTATGATCTCACATTCGACGCATCGGTGCAGTCCTACCTGAGTCCGCTCACCTCAGGCGCCTGCGCCTATACCGTGCCGCACGATGTGATCCGCTTCAGCTACGCGTCCGATCTTCTTTCCACCAACCGCCTTACGCTTTGTGCTCTGACGCCGTCGATGATCCGCTACCTGCGTCCGTATTTCGATGAGATCCGTCTGCCCGATCTGCGCCTGTGTCTTCTGATCGGCGAAGCCTCTCCCGTCGATCTGATCGAAGCATGGGCGCCGTGCGTGCCGAATGCGCGCATCATCAACTATTACGGACCCACCGAAGCGACCGTCTACTGCGCGTCGTATGAATACCGGTCGGGCGCGCGCAATAAACATGTCAACGGCATGCTTGCCGTGGGACGCCCCATGCCCGGCATGACGGCCGTCGTTGCCGATGAAACAAATTCCATTCTCGGCGCGGGCCAAAGCGGCGAACTCTGTGTGAGCGGTCCCCAGGTGATGCCGGGCTACTGGCATGATGACGGGAAAAATGACCGTGTGTTTTTCGAGCAGGTCCATGAAGGCGCCGTGCGTCGTTTCTATCGGACGGGGGATGCCGGCAGCATCGATGAGGAAGGAGACATCCTGCTTGCAGGACGGCTTGATCACCAGGTGAAAATCGACGGCTACAGAATCGAACTTGGAGAAATCGAGTATCATGCGCGGAATTTTCTCGGCGGAGCCGATGCGGCGGCGGTCGTCTGCAGGAACACGAAGGGCGGCGGACAAATCGCGCTCTTTGTGGAAGGAGCGTCCATCGACGCCGGGGCATTGTCGGCATATCTGCGCGCGCGGTTGCCTTCATATATGATACCGGCGGAGATCCGCGCCATCAAACGCTTCGCGCTGAATGCGCATGGGAAGGTGGACCGTCTGATGCTGCCGATGCAGCTGTCCGCTGGTGATGAGAAAGCAGAACTGGTCACGGGAATGGGCGCCGATCGACCGGGCGCAGAAAGGATGGAGAGGTGGGAGAATCGGACATTACACAGAGGCTGACGGGGATCTTCCGCGCCGTGCTCGGCAGCGACGGGCTCGTCATCACCAGAGAGCTGAGGGCCGGCGACATCAGGCAATGGGATTCGATTTCGCATGTGATGCTGATCGCCGAGATCGAGAAGGACTTCAGCATCACATTCAAACTGAAAGACCTCAGCCGGATGCAGTGCGTGGGAGACATGATCGAGGTCATCGCAGCGAAGCTTGGTTGAACCAGTCGGAAGGCCATGACATTCACATCCGTACACTTTCTGATCTTTTTTCCTCTGTGTGCCGCCGCCTGCTGGGCTGCGCCGGCAAGGCACCGATGGATGATCCTGCTTGCCGCAAGCGCCCTCTTTTATATGAGCATCGCGCCCGCATATTATCTGCTCGCCTCGGCCACGGCTCTTTCCACCTATGTGTTCACCATGCTGATGAAAAGGGAGGAACAGGAGAAGCGAAGGAAGACATTGCTTCTTGCAGCGATCAGTGTGATTCTTCTGCCCCTCGTGTTCTTCAAGTATGTCGGTCCGCATGCCGGCCTGATGCTTCCCGTGGGCATATCCTTTTATACGTTCATGGCGATCGGCTATGCCATCGATGTCTACCGTGAGGAGCTCGAGCCTGAGACGAACCCTGCGATGCTGCTGCTGTTCCTGACATTCTTCCCGCTCATCCTATCGGGGCCGATCGAGCGGGCGCGGCGCATGCTGCCGCAGTTCCGGCACACTCGAGCGATCGACTACGACGGCATCGCCGCCGGACTGAAAATGATGCTGTGGGGGTATTTCATGAAGCTTGTGGTGGCGGACCGCGTGGGGCTTTTCGTGGATGCGGTCTATGAAGACATTCCCGGACAGAACGGGAATTCGATCCTCTGTGCCGTGCTGTTGTATCCGTTCCAGGAATACGCCGACTTCGGCGGCTATTCGCTCATCGCCATCGGCGCTGCGCGCACGATGGGCATCGACGTGATGGAGAATTTCCGCCGTCCCTTCTTTGCGACATCGATGACGGAATTCTGGCGCCGCTGGCACATTTCGCTCATCAGCTGGCTGACCGATTATGTCTTCATGCCGCTTTCGTTCGCGCTCAGGAAGCACCGCATGGCCGGACTCATCGCTTCCATCCTTGTCACGTTTCTTTTGAGCGGCATCTGGCACGGAGCCACACTGGCGTTTCTTGTGTGGGGGCTTCTGCAGGGAAGCTTCCTGAGTCTTGAATCGCTCGCGCGAAGACAGAGAACGCGTGTGGAGACGACATTCCATCTAACCGGGCGCGTGTGGTACATCGTGCTTTGCTGCCTGGGAACGTACGTGCTCTTTGCGGCAAGCGAAGTCTTCACGCGCGCGGCCACGTTCGGCGACGCCCTGATGGTGTTCGAGCGAATCGTCGCATCGCGCGGACGCGTGTATCTCAATGCCTCCACACTGCTCTTTTCGTATCTCGGCCTGACGCTCGTCTTTCTGAAGGACCTGATGGATGAATATTGGCCCGGGCGCGCCAGGCTGATGGAGCATCCGCAGATCGGCGTCCGGTATTCGTCGTATCTCCTGCTTGCCGTCACGATCATGCTGCTGGGAGTCTTCAAGGGCAGCCGGTTCATTTACTTTCAATTCTGAGATCCCATGACGCTGCGAACATTCATCGGGAGGCTGGCGCTGTTCGTGCTGCTGTTTGCGGCCGTCGATTTTTTCGTGTCGGAAGCGCTGCTGCTCGGGCTCTGCAAGTATTACGGATTCGACAGCGAGCCCGATATCCTCATCAACGGCACATCGGGCACGATCTCGGCCATCAGCAAGGCGGAGATCGAGCGTGCCACGCGGAACTCCGTTGCCTTGTTTGCGCGCGAAGGCGTCTCTGTGGACGACCGGCTTGCCATGGTCGATTATTTCTATTCCGAGCATCCCCGGAGCGTGAAGACGGTGATCTATGAGATCGACCCGAAGCTTTTTTCGCTCGCGCCGGCTGCCGCGAATGTCTACACGCAGTTCCTTCCGTTCATGGATAACGAGATCATCGACCTCTACATCCGCAGGCATGCCTCCGACATGGAATATTTCATCAGCCGTTTCATCCGCATGCGGCGCTACGATGTTCATTTCCTGAAGATGGCCGCGCGGGGATTTCTCGGATATTCGGAGAATCCGAATACGGGCATGCTGGACACGATTCCGCTTCTGGCGCATGTGGAGCAGAAAGGGACGATCCCCGTGGAAATGCATCCGGAGCGGATCCGGTGCTTCGAAAAGACGATGGAGCTCATCCGCGAGAACGGCGCGGAGGTGCTTCTGGTGATGATTCCGATGCATTATCTGAAGCATCAGACGTTTGAGGATTCGAGCATGAAGAGGTTTTACCGCTATTTCGAGGAGTATCAGAAGACCAACCCGAATGTGGAATTCCTCGACTTCAACGCGGGACATATCACGATCGATGCCACGCTCTTCCACGATCCGGTGCATATGAACCGGCGGGGGCAGAAGGCCGTTTCGGGCAGGCTGATCGGGATATTGAACGGGAAGTAGCGCGGTGATATCGGTATTTT
>JBLMZA010000148.1:0-26184 GCA_050258555.1 Acidobacteriota bacterium
ACCGCAGCGCCGGCGAGCGCCATGCACGCATCGCCATCTTCTGGGGACCCGGAGTGGAAGCCGACGCCCTGGTGCTGAAGCGCCTCAGGAAGCACGATGCCTTCGTGCTTCGAAAAACGACGCTCCAGCAGTCTGCGGCCTGCATCAAACAGTGCGCATATTTCATCAGCAACGATTCGGGACCGATGCATATCTCGGCGGCGCTCGGCGTGCCGACGCTCGGCATTTACGGTCCCACCAATCCCATGCTTCAGGGACCCTTCGGTCCGAAGCACGAATGGGTCCGCAACGAGAAGCTGTCCTGCCTGTGCTGCAATCTGACCTCATGTCCGATCGGCAATTTGTGCATGACCGAACTGTCTGCGGAGACGGTGCACCAGGCATTCGAAAAGCTTGCGGGCGTGCCCCAGGCTTCCCCAAAATTATCTGAAACGAAATCTACGACACATCCATGAGTTCAATCATCATACCGGACTGCAAACGCTTCACGGGGTACAAGCCCTGCTTTCCGCAGACCACCTGCCTCGAGCAGTGCGTGCAGTACGAGCCGATGGGCACGAAGATCCTCATCATCAATCTCGACGCCATGGGCGCGGTCGTGCAGACGACGGCCATGCTTCCGGCCATCAAGCGGAAATATCCGCAGAGCACGATCATGTGGATCACCGAAAAAAACGCTTATCGCCTGCTCGCGAACAATCCTTACCTCGATGCGGTGTACGCCTGGGAGCCCGAAAGCTGGCTCATCCTTCAGCAGATGGAATTCGACGTCGTCTACAGCACCGACAAGACCAAGCGCTCGACCGCATTTGCCGCGACGCTGAAGGCGAAGGAAGTGCTCGGATTCGGCATGAACGGCAACGGCAAGATCATCCCGCTCAATCCGGAAGCCGAATACAGCTACAGGCTCGGACTCGACGACCATCTGAAATTCCGAGAGAATGCGCTCTACGGCACGCAGATCCTGCAGGAAGCGATGCGCCTTGAATACCGGCGCGACGAGTATGTGCTCGAGCTGTCGGAAGAGGAACAAGCGTATTGCCGGGCATACAAGAAGGAAGCGGGAATCGGTGAAGGCGAGCGCGTGATCGGATTCAACACCGGGTGCTCGCATTTATTTAAGAATAAAAAGATGACGATCGAGCAGCATGTCGATCTCATCAACAGGCTCTCTGATCTGGAAGGCGTGAAGCTGGCGCTTGTGGGCGGCCCCGAAGACACCGAACGCAACGCCGAGATCGTGCGTCGCGTGGGGGACAAGGTGATCTCCACGCCGACGACCGAAGGCGTGCGCCGCGGGATCTGCTACGAGAATATCTGCGATGTCATGATTACGGGAGATTCGTTCGGCATGCACGTGGCGATCGGACTGAAAAAGTACGTGCTGGCGTGGTTCGGACTGAGCTGCTGGAGCGAGATCGATCTGTATGACCGGGGGATACGGTTCATTCCCGAGGGATTGGAATGCGCGCCGTGCTGGAAGAAAGAGTGTCCCTACAACCTCGAGTGCATTCAGATGATCGATACGAAAAAGATTGCGGAGGCGGCTGCGGCATATGTGCGGATGCAGAAAAGGTGAAGCAAAAAAAGAAAGGTGAAGCAGGGGGCGAAGCAACCCACATCCACGCTGGCGCGTGGATCATTTACCCAACAACCGCGCTTAACGCGCGTATCATTTCCGGCTTCGCCCCACATGACGCTTCGCCCCACATGAGAAATTGAATTAATCGCTGCGGCCTTTTTCCTTCAGGTACTCGTCGAACTTCTGCTTCTCATACCGGCTCTCGCCGATGTATGTGAGTATGTCCAGGAAGCGCGGCGCTTCCGAATACCCCGGCACGAGCGTGATGCCGTCGCCGTTGCTCTTCATGAAGAGCGTCGCGGGATACCCTGTCACACCCATGCCCTGCGCGAATTCCGCCGGACTCATCGTCTGTCCCTTGTAGACGATCGGCGTCTTGCCTTCGGCATTGAGCTTGATGATCGTATAGTTCTTCTTCAGATACTCCTTCACTTTCGCATCGCTGTACGTATTGGCATCCATTTTCTTGCACCATCCGCACCAATCCGTATAGATATCCACCAGAATCATCTTCTTTTGCGTCTTCGCCTTTTCCATGCCCGTATTGAACGACTCCCATGTCTGCGCGGGAGCAGCCTGGCTTCCCATCACGAGCACCATCAACACTGCCAACACCATCTTCATATACACGATCCTTTTTCCTATCGATTGAATAGATTTTAGAGAATACTTTCCTGAAACACCTGTTCGAACTTCTTAATCATAACATCGATCGTGAAGTTTTGTTCCACGATCCTGCGTCCCTCTTCGCCCATCCGGCGCGCAAGCTCTCGATCGGAGAGAATGCGCGTCATGGCCGCAGCCAGGGCTTCCGCATCTTTCACGGGCACCAAAAGTCCCGAGCGCTCATGCGCCACGATCTCGGGAATACTGCTTGCTGCGGTGGCGATCGCGGGAATCCGCGCCGCCATCGCTTCCACAAGCACATACCCGAACCCCTCCCACAGCGACGGAAGAACGAGCAGGCTGCTTTGCTTCAATAGATCCGGCACGTCATTCCTGAACCCCAGCAGGTGCACCCTGTCTGTTAGATGATGCTCGGCGAGAAAGGATTCAACCATCGGGCGCATGGGACCGGCACCGGCCATAATGAGCACCGTATCGGGGAAATTCATGTGAATCTTCCTCCAGGCATCGATCAGATAGCGGATGCCCTTGCGTTCGTCCAATTGCCCCAGAAACGTCATGAGCCGCGTCGAGACGGGCAGTCCCAATTGCTCATGCAGCGAGGAGAGGGGGAGCGTGTCGTAGGGCGCCAGATCGATGCCCTTGTAGATGATGCGCGTGCGCGAGGGATCGAGCCAGGGGGCGCTCCTGAGAATGGTCTTCTGCGTGGCCGCGGAATTGACCACGAGACAGGAGGCCAGCGCATTATAGGCAAAGCGGTAGCGGAGCGAATTCTTGAGCGGATAGTCGATCTCGCGGCTGGGCACGATGCCGCGCACGCCGGCAAGTTTCGCGGCGATGCCGCCGAAGCGCAGGTCCTTGTCCATGTTCGTGCAGATGACGTCGATGCGCTTCCGCTTCATGATGCGGCGCGCGTTCCAGATCACCGCCGGATCGAAATCGCCTCCGATGCGCATCGTCGTGACGTCGAAGCCCTTCGCCGAGGCCCGCTCGGACAGTTCGGTGCCCGGACGGCAGAGCAGCGATACCCGGTGTCCGCGTTCGCGCAATCCGCCCATCAGGTCCATCAAAAAGACCTCTCCGCCGCCCCACATCTGTATCGAACTGATAAAAAGAATATTCATGACAATAAAATTAGAGAACCGACTGGTAGACCGCGAGCGTCTTTTCGGCGACGCGGCTCCACAAAAATTCCTGTTTGATATGCTCGCGGAGCGAACCGTCGTTCTTCGCGTCGAGCGCACGGACGATGCCCGCGCGGATCGATTCGGGCGAAGAGGGATCGACGTATTCGGCCATCGATCCGAAATAATCCTTCGTTCCGCCCACGGGCGTGATGACGACCTTCGCCCCGGCCAAGGCCGCCTCCAGGGCCGCAATGCCCGGCGTCTCGAATGTGGAGGGAAGCGCGAACACATCGGCCGCCGCATAGGCCGAGGCGAGCATCTCGGAGCTGTTCTGCAGCCCGTCGATGATGAGGATGTTCCGGTTTTCCTTCGCCTCGGCAATGCACTGCTCGCCGTAGCGTCCCGGCGTGATGCGCCCGATGATCACGGCGGGATGGTCGATCGTCTTCAGCGCGCGGATCAGGTTGAGCACGTTCTTGCGCTCGGGACCGATGTGTCCCACATTCAGGATGAACCGGTCGAGCCCGTATGTCTTTTTAAACAGCGAAGGATCGCCGAATTCGAACCTCGGTTCGACGCCGTTCGGAACGACCGTGATGCGCGATGCCGGCACGCCGATGCCTTCTTCAAGCAGACGCGCCTCGTCATGCGTATTGGGCAGCACGGCTTTTGACCAGGCGCAGATCTGTCGCGTGAAGAAGTAATCGGTCCAGATGCCCGCGCGCATGCGCTTCAGGATGTCGTTGGCGGCGAGCGTCATGCGGATGGAAGCCGGGGATCGGCGCGTATAGAAGATCGACGAGGAGACGATCGGCAGATCGAGATCGTTGATCACGCGCGCAAGATGGAACGTGCCGAGATTCGCCGAGAAGAGATGGAAGATATCCGTCTTCTTCCTGTCGAACGGCTCCCAGGGATTGAACAGCGAGACCGTGACGCCGAGCTTTTCCAGTTCGGCTTTCGTCTGAAGAATCTGCACGCGGGGTCCGCCGTGCAGTATCGAGATGGCCTGATAACAGGCGAGTGTGACGTTCATTGTTCCGTTATGATCTGTATGTGTACCAGCGGTCGAGTGCATTCTGCACCCAGTGACGCGGATCGAAAGCGCGCGCCCGGGTGATATCGGCCGGATGCGCGATCGGCTCCGGTTCCTTCTGGCCGACGGCGTGCGCCACGTCGAACGTGCCTCCGATCGGCGTGATGATCTCTTTGCATCCGGGAAGCGAAATACGATACCAGAGTTCGGGATCCATGCCCTGAGCGACGACGATATGTCCGTTGTTGTATGTGAATGAAGGCCGCTCCGCCGTGCGCTTTTTCCACCATGCGGCATACTCGCCGTATGTCATCGATGGGATGCCGAGCGATCCGATCAGCGTGAATGCATCCTCGAATACGTCCCAGTGGTGATGCGTGGGATGATGATACAGGCACACGGGATTGCGCGACGCGAGGCGATTGCCGATCCATGCGCGGAAATACGCTTTCATTTCATCCGATGTGAATGCCGATCGGCGCATCGAGCCGACGCAGACGGGATGCACCGGCAATTGCAGCACGGGCGAGACCGCGTCTCCGATTACGGGATGTGAAGGCAGATCGTCGTAGATCAGGCTGAACTCGGAGGAATAGCAGATGCCGAGCTTCCGATATACCGCATCGACCGCTTCATTCCACCGGCCCGTGGGAGCGGTAGCGCCGCGGACGGAAAATCCCGCATCGCGAAGAAGGGCATAGCCCTTCGAAAAATTCGCGTCGACTGCTTCGACCGTGTCATCCGTCCGGTGCTCGTAGCAGTGAAGACCGATTTCCTGTTGCTGAAACCCCGAAAAAAAGTCCAGCCATGATTCGTGGCTTTTCACGTCGGCAAACCAGCTGCCGCGCACGTCGTGGCGCCGGCAGACATCATAGAGCTCCGACAGTTCGTTTTTACTTCCCTTATCCGTATCGACGCGGAACGTGAAGATGGACGGCTTTCCCTCCGGGTAATACCATGTGTGGATGAAGGGGAGCTTGCGTGCGTGATGGAGCTCTTGGATCACGCGCGTCACTACTTCGCGGAGCGCTCCCTTCGATACTGCCGACACATATTCAGACGGAAGGCGATCCTTCGGCGCATAAAAATTTCTTCTTTTGAAGGCGGTCGACCTCACGAGTCCGGAAACATCGAAGGGAAGCGAAGCGGCGATGCCGCTTCCGACCGAGACGAGCTGTATCGGCCCTTCATCCATGCTCGTGCATCCATTGAGTATCTTTCCCGTGCTGTCGATGTCGACGATCGACGAAGGCGAGAAGCGGCCGAAATCCTGCGATGCAAGAAAGCCATAGCGCCGGCGCGATGTGCCGCAGCCGAGCACCCTATGAAGCCGTCCGAAATCGCCCAGGAGCGCGCCGCCTTCGCGCAGATACGTGCGAAGCGGGCCGATCATGGCATGCTCGGGTTCCGCATTGACGATCACGGCGCTATAGGCATCGGTCTGCACCGAAGCGCCCACGGGAGTCCATGACGCGCCGATCTGCGTCAGCAGTTCTTCCCATGCCGCATCATGCGCCAGAAGTCCGATGGTAAGATTCACAGCAGCCGTTCCCGTAAAAATGCAATATCACGCCTGTCGAATGCCCCGATGCCGAACGCCGCAAGCCCGTAGACGAGGGCTCCGGCGGGAATCAGGATGAAGATGGAAATATACGAAAAGATTGCGAGAAATGATCCCATCACAAGCGACGCCGCAAGGGGCTTGAACATATGGCGGAGGGTGGCCGCCGAAAAGAGTCCGCGCGCCTTCACGGCCATGACCGAGGCAAGCGCCGCCTCCCCGAGGACGAGTCCCGCCGATGCGCCCGGCGCCTTGAAGACCCATGTGAGCGGAATCATCAGCACGATCGTCGCAACGGCGATCATGGAGGTCATCATGCCGTAGAAGCGTTCTTCTCCCACCGCGATCAAGGGATAGGAAAAGAGGCTGTTGAGGATCGTGAAGAAAAAATACCACAATTGGATCTGCAGCAGGAGCGATGCGGCAGCATAGGGCGCGCCGTAGACGAGGGACAGGATTTGCGGAGCGAGCACCGAGCCTCCGATGCAGACGGGCAGGCAGAGCAGCATGACGAATTTTGCGACCGTGTCGAGCTGGGCCGGGAGCGAATGCGGATCGCGTGCATGCGCGCGCGCCACGAAGGGAAAAAAGAGCGCATACATCACGCGGTCGATGGCGAGCGTGAAGAACACGAGCTTCGATGCGGCCGTGAAACGCGCGATCTCTTCGGGAGAAGCCGCAAGGCCGAGCGCGATCGACGGGAAATTCAGGAGCGCCTGCGCCGCGATCACGGCCGCGCCGACCGGAAGCGCCTGGGCAAGCAGCGCGCGCCACGAGTACGGCGCCGAAGAAGAAGATGCGGCCACTCGATCGCCGCGGCGGCGATACGCCATCCAGAGCCAGACGGATTGCAGCGCGATGCCGCTTCCATAGGCAAGGGGAACAAGCCAGTAGGCATTCGAGGGGGCTAGCAGCAGAATGATGCCGGCAGGAAAAACGAGCGCGGCGATGATCTTGCCGATTGCAACGGCGGTCAGCAGCTCGCGTCCCTGGAAATACCATTCCAATTGCAGCGCCATCGGAATGAGGGTCCAGGAAAAAAAGAATGCCGACTGAGCGAGTCCCGATGAGGGCATGGCGGCATAGACCGCTCCCGTGCCGAGGATGAAAAGTGCGGCCGGAACCATGCGCACGCGCGAGATCAATCGGACGAGCGCATGGGACTGGACGCTGCCGTCGGCGATTTTCATGGCGCCGATTACATGGAGGCCGGGACTCGTCGCAAGCACGCCGTAGGAAAGCGCCGCCATGCCGAAGCCGATCATGCCGAACGCGGACTGGTCGACCGTGCGCGCGAGCCATGCCGTGGCGGCGAAGCCGAGCAGGCGCACGAGCGCGTCGGAGCCGAAGAGCGCGATGAGATTTTTTCCGTGGCGTTTCATGAATGATAACGACGGGGAATTTTTGACTCCCGATAGGGGGTCGAGGATATTAGATGTTCGATCAGCGCGCGAAGCGCCTCGCCGCGGCGTTCAATGGTAAACTCTTCGAGAATCCGTGTGCGCGCATTTTTCCCGCGCTCCGCCGGCGCCTGGAGCGCCGCCTTGATGTGATGCTGTGCCGCGGCGATGTCGCCGTGGTCGCACAAGAATCCCGCATCTCCGATCGCCGTCGGAATGCCGCCGCGCCTTGTGCCGACGGGCACGCATTCGCAGAGCATCGCTTCGCAGAGCGCATTGGGCAATCCCTCGCGCATCGAACACTGCACATACACCTTCGCCTGCTGATACAGCCTCAAAAGTTCCTGCGGGGCGGTGAAGGGATGCACGCGCACATTGGGCGGAACGGACAATTGTTTCGTCATCGCGGCGGCAAGTCCGACGAGCACGAACTCGGTATCGGGCATCGAGCGCGCGACATCGAAATAGAAGTCGACGCCCTTGATCTTCACGCGCGCAATATCGGGAGCGCTGGCCACCATGAGCACAAAGGGACGCTTCGCGCCGGAAGGCTTCCATCGCTCGCCGTCGTAGCCCGTGGGCACGACATCGATGTTGTCGCCGTCATACCCGGCAAGACGCATCGCCTCCTCCTTCAGAAACCCATCCACCGCGATGACCGCATCGGCATGCGTGATGCCGTAGCGGACGATCGGCGCGCGCCAGCGGCTCGTCCAGATGCCGTACTCAAGCTCGTGCAGATCGGCCACATCGATGCCGCCGAGCACGATCACCGATCGGCGTCCGAAGAGCTTTGCCATCAGCACAAGGAACGAGGAATAGACGGAGGCGAACCACGAATATGTGACTGCCGCCTTCGGAAGCGCAAGCACGTAGCGCGCCGCAGCCTTCATTCCCGTTGCGATCACGGGCGTGAGCCGGAACATGGAGCCGAGCAGCGCAATGTCCTGCTGTATGAACGATGCGTGAAACGTCGCGGTAAAGAGTATGTGGGGTTCGCGCTTCACTGGAGTTGCAGCCGGCCTGTTCAGAGACGGAATGAGAGCGAAAATGTGTGTGTCGTCGAAAATCCCGATGAAAACGGCACAAAGGCGTAATCGAAGGCGAGCATGCCGTAGGCGACGCCGATGCCGCCGGTGAACGCTTTCGCGTCGTAGCCTGTCTCATAGCCTGCGCGAAGCGCCACCGTCTTGTCGTACGAGACTTCTCCGCCAAGGTGCACGTGGCTTTCGGACTGCTTGAAAATCGTGACGAGCTCCGCATTGGCGCGCCAGGCGAAGTCTTCGCTCATCGTGCCGGCATAGGATGCGCCGGCGCGCAGAAGCGACGGAAGGGTCAGGGCTTCGTTTCGCATTTCGTTCATCGACCCGAGATTGGAAAGGGCCGCGCCGAGTGTAAGCGAAGGCGAGACCCGGTATGCCGCTCCGAGATCCACCGCATAGCCGCTTGCCTCGTCCACGTAGAGCTTTTCATAGAGGAACTTTGCGCTGATGCCGATCGCGAGCTCGTCGGAAAGTTTCACGCCGGCGGAGCCGGTGATCGCCATATCGTGCGCGTTGAATGTGCCGGCCGGATCGCCGGGCTGCGTGCGGACGTCGATCGATCCGGTATTCGTCGCATTGAACGAGAATCCGAGCGCCACGGTTTCCCCCGGTATGGCCGCGCCGAAATATTCCGTGGAGATATCGGCGATCCATTCCTTATGCATGAGCGAGAGATCGGTCTGCGCGGCGAACGAAAGCAGCGCGGGATTGTAATAGGGCGCCGAGGCATCGGCGGACGAAGCCGCGCCGGTTTCGCCCATGGCGATCGTGCGTGCGCCGACGCCGAGTTTCAGAAACGACAGGCCGGTCGCGGCCGACTGCGCAAACAGGGTGGAGGCGGAACAAAGAAGCACAAGCGCAAGAAATTTCGTTTTCATTAAAAGCTCGCTGAAAGGGAAATGATATGCATCGCAAAATAATTGTACGGCTCGATCACATACGCGTAATGCAGCGCGGGCTGAATCGAACCCATCGTCGTGCGCGCAGTGAATCCGAACGTCGGCGCGGCCTGCTTCGCATCCTTCAGGTTCCAGTTGCCGAGGCCGGCGCGGATGGTGAACTGTTCGGCCAGCGCAAGCTCTCCGCCCATGCGGATGATCGTCGTCGACTTGTTGCTTGTCTCGATTTCCGCCGAGACGAGCGCCGTGCCGTCGCCGATCACATAGGCCGCGCCGAAGACCTGACGGATCGGAAACTTGTCCGTCGTGGTGTTGCCGTTTTCGCCGTAGAGCTGCGAAGTGTCCCATTTGTATTTCGACATCACATCGCGCACGGCAATGGCGATCGTGAGCCGCTCGTTGGCCGAATAGACCGCGCCGAGATCGACGCCGAAGGATGACGATGTGACACCATGATAGAGCTTGGCATAATAGATTTTCGGCGTGAAGCCGATGGCGACTTTCGGCGAGGGACGGAGTCCGAATGAGAGCGAGAACTGGTTTTCCGACGTCGAGAGATCCTCCGTTTGATAGCCGTCGGCATCCCTGCCGTCGATTTTCGTGACGCCGGCATTGATGATGCTCACGGCGATGCCCGCATTCGGCTTGATGGGCTGCGAATAGGTGAGCATGTTGAGCGACCTGTCGAGCGAGAGCACGCCGTAGGAAATGAGCGCCGTGCGCGAGCGCTGGAACGGCGTGGCGGCCGGATTGTAGTATCCGGCGATCTCGGAAGTGGTCACGGCGGTCATGGCGTTGGCCATGCCCATGCCCCGCGCGCCGAATCCGAGCCGGGCGAACGAGCCTGCCGTGCCGGCCATCTGAGCGTCCGCGGCCGAAGCGATGACGGCAAGGGCGATGAATAGGAAAGCGAAGCGTCGAAGTGTCATGAGCAATGTGATGGTTGTGATGTTCGTGCGTGCCCGCTTATTGAAGCACGATGATCTTTCCCCAGACAGGATCGCCTTTTTCGACGATCACCTGGTAGAAGTAGACGCCGTTGGCGACCTGATTATTGTTGTTGTCGCGGCCGTCCCAGATCTCATCCTGCTCGCGCGACGATGTGCGCGGCGCATTCTGTATGAGCGTCCGCACGAGATTCATGCCGTAGTCGAAGATGCGGATCGTCACGCCGAAGGCCTGTCCGGAAACGCTCGATCCCGCACTGGCGCTGGAGTAATGAATGCGCACGACTTCGTCATCCGGCGAAAAGGGATTAGGATAGGCATACGTCGACGTTTTCGATGCCAGAGGATAGGCGGTCCTGAGGATCGTCCAGGAACTTCCGAAGGGCGTCGTGCCGTCGTCGAGCGTGCGGGCGATGCCCTGGTCGCTGCCGAACCACATGACCGATCCCTGTGCGGCGATGCTGTAGAATTTCGGCGCTACCATGCGCTGCTTCGTCGCGGCATCGTAAATAATGCCCGTCCGGCTCCAGGACGTGCCGAGATCGGTCGAGCGGAAAAGCCCGTTGTCCGTTCCCGCATACACTGTATTGCCGTTGAAGCCGATGCCGTGCACGAACTCGCCGCGCAGCGCGGTCTTCCATGTGGCGCCGCTGTCGGAGGTGAAGCTGATGCCGCGCTCTTCAAGCGCAGAGGTGTTGACGGTGCCCGCCCAAAGGATGCCGGTCGACGGCTGTTTGGCCAGCGCCACGACGAAGTTGCCGGAAATGGGAGATGATTGATTCTGATGCGTGAATTTCCTCCACGAGCGTCCGCCATCGGTCGATTTGTTGATGCCGCCTGCGGTGCCGATCCAGATGGTCGAACTGTTCTCGGCAAGCACAGAGAAGGCGCGGTGATTCAGGCTTCCTTTTAATTCGAGCCTGCCGCCCGAGGGCGCGAGATCGAACTTCAGCGTATCCTTCGGACTGATGCTGTCCAACGTGTCCGGCGGAATGATGACGCGTATCCATGTGCGGCCCTTGTCGGTCGATGTGCGCACCATGCCGGCAAAGGAGGTGATCCAGACGGCGCTGTCCGTTGCCGCGATATCGTATGTGATATTGTTGATCTCTGTTGTAATCGGAAGCGCACGGATCGGGCTGTAGGGATTGTAATACAGCGTATCGATGCCGGTTTTGTTCGAGTCGACCGGCTGCGGAAAATGCTCCCAGGTTTCGCCGCCGTCGGTTGAATGGTGGAGACCGCTGCCGACGGGAAGTGATTGCCCATTGTCCTCGGTGCTGTGCGCTGTGGCGACCCAGATATCGCTGCCACGCACAGTGATCGCCGAGACGTCCTCGGTGCCGAAGCCGGGCGTATTATAGTAACTCTTCCACGTCGTGCCGCCGTCGGTCGAGCGGGCCAGTCCCTTGCCTGTGCCGAGCCAGATGGTCTGTCCGTTGACGACGATGTCGGTGACGCTGTTGCTGTTGATCTCTGCGGCCGTGGAGGCCTGCGTCCGTGCGAGTTCATAGGACCGTTCTGTCAGGACGCGCTGTGCCCACGACGGAGCACTCAGAAAAACAACGGCTGCGATTGCCGCGATGGTTGAACGGGAGGTCATTGGATATAGATCCGTTTGGTCAGTGAATTCGACACGGCGCCCGATTTGTCTTTCGCGCTGAAGATGAAATCGCGATACGTGCCGGGCGTCGTCGTGCTTGAAATGGGAATCTGCAGCGTGTAGCGTCCGTCGCCGGCCGCATCGTCGCCGCTGGGAAGATTGAAGACTGGCAGCACGCTTAGTCCGCCGTCGTCATACATCGGATATTCGGCCACGAACGATCCGTCGGGACGGTACGATTTGAACATGACCGATGCGATCGAGCCGAGTCCGTCCGAATCGGCCGCCGCCACGGACACTTTGATGTAATTCATTGCGCTTCCCGAAGGCACGCGCACCGTATCGGGCGCGATGAGATTCGAGATGAAGGGGGGACGGTTGTTCGAGGAAATGATCGTCAGCGGAATCGCGATGATGTTGCTGAACAATCCCGAGGCATCGGCCGCCTGAAGCTGTATGCCATACTGTCCCACGGCGGCTTTCGACAGCGTCATCTTCACCGTGCCGGTGAACACGCCGTCGTTTTTTCTTTCATCAGGCGCCGCGCCGTTGTCAGAAAGCGCAAAGGAGCGGATCGTTCCGTCCGAGGCCACAATGAGCGCCGTAACGGAAGTGACATTCGTGCCGCGCGCCGAGGCCGAGACGGTCATCGTCGTGTCGACGGTCGACGATCCGAGCCGTCCCACATCGATGACGGTCAGCGAGGATGTCGCGAATGAAATGAACGGAGGGGCGGGGGTGTCGACCTGGTCGTCGGGAAGACTGCAGCCCGCAAGCCATGCAACGGCGATGATCGAGAGAATATGTTTCATTGGGCTATACAATAAAAAAACCGAGAGACTGCATTCGCCGCTCGGCTTGGATAAATGCAGTCTGCATCGCAATGGTAGTTGTTTGATGGTGGAGCGTTACGTAAGTGAGTCGTACGTTGTATCAAACTGTGCGATAGCAGACCGTATTCTGTTTGAGATGTGTGGTAAAACTTAAGAAAATATTCCCCGATTGTCAATATGAAATTTTATTGGGTGCGCGCCGCCCGCCTTACGCCCGCAGCGGGCGGCCCGGTTTCCGCCCCGGCCTCAGAACAGAATCGAGAAGGGGGACGGGGCGAACGACACGGCGAAGATGATCCATGTGAGCCAGCCGATCTTCATGCGGATCGGATCGAGCGGCTCCTCGTTCATCACGGGCGGATGGGTCAGCTTCACCACGAACAGCAGGACCGCCGCCCAGAAGAGCCAGCCGGTCCATCCGAAATTCACCTGCACGCCGAGCGCCGGAAGGAATCCCATGAGCCCGATCGCCAGCAGCAGGACGAATGCCGTGCGCGCGATCGTCTTGTGCGCCGCGCCGAACATCGTATAGGAAAGATGCCCGCCGTCCAATTGGCCGATCGGAAAGAGATTCATCGCCGTCACGAACAGTCCGAACCAGCCCGTGCACAGGAACGGATAATGATACATCTCCGTCATGGGCGGAACGAACTGATAGGCGGGATTGGTCAGCAGAAGCGACATCGCCTCGTACATGATCGACGTGCCGAAGCTCAACTCGAGTCCGCCTGAGGCCGGCTTCGAGAAATAATCGGGATGGATCGCGAGAATGAATTCGCGTCCGGGCAGATGCGTGAATCCGTAGGCAAGCACCAGAAGGCTTGCAACGAAGCCTGCGATGGGACCGGCCACGCCGATATCGAACATCACTTTCTTCGAGGGAACGGGCGTTCTCGTCCTGATCACCGCGCCCAAGGTCCCGAAATTCAGAAATCCCGGCAGCGTCGGAAACGGAATAAAAAACGGAAGCGTCGCATCGACGTTATGGATGCGCGAGGCGAAATAATGCCCGAATTCATGCGTCGCCAGAATGAACAACAGGCAGAGCGCATAGGGAAGGCCGAGCAGGATATTCGACACTTCGAACGGATCGATGTTGAGCCACGCCGCGCCGGCCACACAGGTGGTGAAGAGCGTGATGATGAATAACAGAAGATGAAGAAAAATTTTGGGTGCGGACATGGTCGTCATGTGTCTATGGTACGGAGAAAGTTCGTTAAAAATCAATATTCATGCCGAAGCCTGTATAGTCCTCCTTCACGTCGAAGTATTCTCCGTGTATGCTGTACCCGCTGAACACCGACGCGTAGAATTCGACTCCGCGCCCGTTCCAGGATCCGAGCTTGACGCCGGCATTGAGCGTGTGGCGCGTCGATGCCTCGGTGATTTTCATGAACGTTGCCTGATAGGCGCCGAAGAGGTTCACCTGTGAGGCGGCCTCATAGTGGTATTCGGCGCCGGCTGACACGGAGGTCTTCGGCAGCCATGTCGGATCGACATGATAGAGCCAGATCATGCCTGCGTAGAGCCGTGTGCTGCCGTGCAGCGCCGAAGGCTCGAAGGCGGCGGTGGCATCGAGGAATTCGCGGCTGTACACGTGCGGCGCGCGGTCATCTTTCCACCGGCCGATCGCGTTCACATAGTGGCCGTCCACAAAATGCGCGCTGATATGGCTCAGGCGCAGGCGCGCCGTGAGCTTTCCGGCATCGGTCCGATGGGCCGCGCTGAAATTGAAGCCGAAGAGGTAATCCGATGCGTCGACGGGGAAATGAAAATTCTTTTCGCCTCGCAGATAGGTATATGTGAAGAAATCCGCTCCGAAGGCGGCGATGACATCATCCGCCGTGTACTGCACGAGATCGATCGAGTTGCCGATATCGAGCCTGAGCTTGTTGTCGCTCGACTGGGCGATGAAGCCCACGCGGGGCTCGAACGTATTGGCCGCAAGGGGGCGGAAGAGAAGTCCGCTCGGAACGAGTGAGAGATCGCCTGCGGGCGCCGCGCTTGTTATGACCGTTATTGCAATGAACAGAGAGAGATCGTGAACGAATCGTTTCATGAGCTGAGAGAATGTATATGGATTAATGAATGTGGAACCAGATCGGATTGGTGTAACAGAACCCTTCGGCATCGAATCCTGTGCCGCCTTCGGTGCAGGCCTCGATGCGCAGATAGCCTGTGCCCGGAGGGAACGGCAGATCGATCGTTTCGGTGAACTCGCGCGCGCCGCGGAAATGGAACGTGTGAGCGATATACTCCTGCCCCGCATGCTCGGCGGTGCCGTAGACGGTCACGGAGGTGAAGCTTCCGTATTCCTCTGTCGACCGTCCGGTCACCGTGAGCGTCGCCTCGGTGCACTCGAGCATGCCGCCGAGCGTGGCGCGCTGCCCGTCTTCGCCGGTGATGTCGGCCGTGACAACGGGACCGTTCGTGATGAAGCTTCTGCCGTTCCGGAGTCCCGAAAGGAGTCCCTCTTCGGTGAGATCGGATGAAGACACGCCGGTGCGCATTTTCCCGAAGAGCTGCTTGTCCCATTCCCTGATCGTGAAGAAGGGGATGCCGATCTGCCGGAAGCTGTTGAAATTTCCGTGCGCGTCGTTGCCTGCGGCGATGAAGATCCTTCGGCCCTCCAATAGAAGCCGCTTCCAGATTTCGAGTCCGCGTTCGAATGCCTCGCCGCGCTCTCCGTTCAGGATCTGTATGCCGCTCAGGTTCTCGTGCTGCATGTCGTCGGCGGACCAGATGCCGCGGCGGATGAGCAGCCATTGCAGAAAGGGCGTCGCTTCGGCGGGGTGGGCCGCGTAGGCAACCGTATGGTCATCCATCGCTTCGAGCACGTCCGTGATGCGGTGTTCGGGTTCGGTATGGAGCCAGTGTTCGGCTCCGTCTCCGGAGCCGTGGAAAAATTTCCTCGTCCCGAGCAACAGCAGGTGCACGTTGCGGTTGCGGCCGTTGCCGCAGCTCACTTCCTCTCCGCGGACGACGGCGAAGGATGCATTGGCGGCATTCAGGCGGTCGATGTCGGATTGAAGCGTGTGCCATTTCGGCAATGCGGGATCGTTCACCAGATAGGATGCCTCGCTGTCGTCCAGGTCGTACGAATGGTCAGTCACGCAGAAGAACTGCTGTCCCATCGCGCGGCATAATGCGACGGATGCCTCGAGCGGGGCGCCGTATTCCACCTGGTCGTCGGTCGCGGACGAATGCGTGTGCGCGTCCCCCTGATGCCAGCCGGGAAGCGACGGCATGGGGTCCTGGGCGCGGTAGACGCGGTAATTGCGTTTCGAGGACGAGCGGTAGTTGTCGTTCTTGCATTCGGCCACCACGCCGCGCACGGAATACTGGATCACGATTTCGACGTCGATGAAGCCGAAGAGCCGCGCACGGTCTCCTTCGAACGAAATCGGCATGATCTTCCACCAGAATTTCTCATCGGCCTGCCACTGTTCGGACGCGTGCGCGCTGTCATAGAGCACGGACGTCGTGCGGTAGACGCCGTCCTGGAAGAAATCGGCCACCACGGTGATGATCCGCGCCGGATAGCGGTGGGCATCCTTCACCAGGAGCAGCACGGGCAGATCGGCATCGGGCTCGAGCCGATGCGGCATGTCGGCGAGAATCTCGGGCTCGGATTTTTTGAGCCAGCTGAAAAAATATTTGAACCGGTAATGCGTTTCAGCGTACGCAACAACGGGAAGGAATGGGATCATGTCGTGATCAATGAGAGAAAGTGGCCGATCCGTTCGTCAAGTGTGTCGCTTCCGTCAAGCTGCCTGTTCCAACCGGAAAACTGATGCGAGCGTTCCAATGCGCGCGCAAGATCGAATTCCTCCTGCCGTTCGGAATAAAAAATGTTCATCGACGAAAGACGCCGCGCGAGGTATTCCTGCTCGGTCTGTCCCGGCGTCGGAACGAGCACGGCCTGCTTTCCGAGCGCGGCAAGATCCATGATCGTGCTGTATCCCGAGCGGGCGACGATGCATGCCGAGGCGTTCATCACGCGGTTGAGTTCTACGGCTGTGAGCGACGGCACGATCTCGACCGATCCTTCCGTTGCGCATTCGTGGCCGGATTCCGGAATCCCCTGCACGATGATCGCGCGAAGTCCGAGCGGAGCGATCTGCCGGCGGATGATTGTTTCGAAGATCGTGCGCTGCGGCTCGGGTCCCGACAGCACGATGGCGCAGTCGTACCGGATGGGCACGCGCGCCGGGCGCAGCCTCGAGAGCGGACCGATGAAGTAAGTCTGTTCCGGAAGCGCGCGGCCGTGCGAGAGCAGGCCCGAAAGGTTGACTGCGTCGCGGCTGTCCGGCACCCAGCATTCGGTATAACGTTTCATGAGCGAGGCATGCGCAAGGCGAAGCAGAGGCTGCGTCCAGGCAAAGAGCCGGGGCGTCATGATCGAGACCTGATGTGTCATGTAGACGCACGGCACTTTCGAGGAATAGAGTCCGAACCGGTTATCGGAAACGATGCCGTCGATGCGGAGCGCGGAGACGAGTCGGTCGACCGTCCGGCGTTCGTGCAGGAATGTGGACACGATGTGCGGCGCCTGCCGCACGATGGAAGAGACCATCGACGCGTTCCCGGCATACGTGATCTCGAGATCGCGCAGCAGGTGGAGCTCGTCATCGGGCAGTTCGTTCTTCAGGAATGTGTACGGCCGGCCGTCGGCCGCGAGAACGGGTTCCGCGCCGTGCGCGCGGAAGCGTTCAATAACGGGTATACAGCGGCTGGCGTGGCCCAGTCCCCAGTTGAGCGGAGCAATGAGTATGCGTTTTTTTCGTGCCATCGTTCCCCTTACAGCTTCCGTTCCTTCCACACCACTTTCCCTCCGAGAAAGACGATGAAGGGAAGAAGCACCACATAGAGCAGAAAATAGAGTTCGAAGAGCAGAAAATGTCCGATCCGTGCGCGCCGACCCAGACGCCGGAGTACGGCATATAGGAACATGAAATCGGTCGCGCCTTTCACGGCGATGCCGGCGGCGAAGACGCTCCACTGCATGAGCGAAGGCCACAGAAGCTGCGCCGCGATCGCAACGTGGATTGTGAAGCCGATGATGAACAGGAAGATGCCCTGCGATTGGATTTCTTTGCCGCCCACGGCCCACCGGCGCTTCTGCCGGTAGAGATCGATCCAGCGCTCGCAGGCCCGGCTCGTGATCAAGGTTTCGCTGCCCATGGGGAAGCGGTAGCGCCAGCGGCCGGAGCGGACGATCGCCTTGAAGAGCGCAAAGTCCTCTGTCACGCTGAAGGGAATGCCGCGATAACCGCCGACTTCATTGTAGGCAGTGCGCCGGAATGAAAAATTGTTGCCGATGCAGCTCATGGGCATCTTCAATCCGATGGCTGCCGCGCCGATGCCGAGTATGTATGCCAGATCGAGCGACTGCATGCCGCTGAACGCGTCCTGCACGTCGAGCAGCGTAAATCCGGCCACGATGCCCGTGTCCTTCGAGAAATGGCGGACGGTGTTGCGCACCCACAACGGATGAGCCGTGCAGTCGGCATCGGTCATCATGACGATCTCGCCGTGCGCATGGTCGATGCCCTGCGCCAGCGCATTGGCCTTGCCGCGCAGCGCTCCGGAGGACGGCTCGGCCTGCACGAGATGAATGAAGGGAAAGCGCCGTGCATAGTCTTCGACGATCGAGGAGGTGCGGTCCGATGACTGATCGTTGACGACGATGACCTCAAGCATGTTCTTGGGATAGTCGATCGCAGAGAGCGAATCGAGGCATGTGCCGATCGTGTGCTCTTCGTTTCGGGCGGCAACGACGATCGTGACCGAAGGCTCATAGGCCGGATCGACCGGACCGCGCGTGCGCGCAAGGCCGACGATCAGGATGATGCCCTGGAGGAAATACAGAATGCCGATGGAAAGAAAAATAATCTCGATGATTGTCATTGTCAGTCTATAATCAGGGAAGCCGCTCGAATGCCAGTCCCGTGTCTTTGATGCGCCGGATGAGCGTATCAAGGAGCGGAGCGATGCGGCCTTCCGTCAATCCGTTGTCATGCAGAACCACGATGGCGCCCGGAGCAATCGCATCCATCGTGCGCGCGATGATGCGCGCGTCGGGCGCGGCGGTGAACTCTCCGGCCATCACCGTCCACATGGCGATGCGGCATCCGGCTTCGCGCGCCGCGGCGACCGTCTTCCAGGTGAAGAAGCCGAACGGGGGACGGAACCACACCGGGCGCACGGCGGCCGAATGTTCGATCAGCGCGCGCGTCGCTTCAATTTCATCGCGTGTGCGGCGCCTGGATGCGGCAAGCGCGCGCGTATGCGTCCAGGCGTGTATGCCGAGCGTGTGCCCGGCCGACGCGGCCTGGCGCACGAGCGCTTCGCGGCCTTCGATGTTGCAGCCGCTCAGGAAGAACGACGCCGGCACATTGTGCCGCGCCAGCACATCGAGCACGGCGGGAGTCGCATTCGTGTGCGGCCCGTCATCGAACGTCAGAAAGACGTTCGGCGAATCCATTTTCCACAGAAGCGACGGAAACAATCGCGCATGCAGTGTGCCGGTTGTCAGGAACATATTCCAATTGCGTTTTTCACCCCGGAGGGGTGACAGATATTAGGTCGTCGAGATCCCGGCGCGAGGCTTCGGCGCCCGTCCGAGCAGCTCGGCGAAATACGGCTGTATCGTGCCGAACGCGTCGTGCACCGACGTGTACGACGATGTCGCAAAATACTGGTACCATCCGCAGTGCTTGTCGCAGGCGGTCATCACATTGCGCAGCTTCTGCGCCTGCTTGGTCTGCACGAACTCCATGAGCGACGTCTCGAGCAGATTCATGCCGCGGTAGGGAAGCACGCGGCACGGATAATAGAGCGTGCCGTCGGTGTCGATGATGATCGAGGAGGAGGAGCAGGTTCCCTCTTCCACATTCCTGTAGAAATTGTCGGGCGTGATGATGACGTTCGGATACTGCTTCTTGAGCGCAAGCACCTTGTCGCGGAATGCGTAGAATTCCGGGTAATAATCCTTCGTGCCTTCCAGATGCACCGCCGGCATGATCACGATCTTTGCGCCCGCTTCCCAGCAGCGCCGGACCTTGTAATCGAGGCGGTCGATGTCCTTGTTCGTCACCACCGTCTGCACGCAGACGCTTGAGCCGAATGCGACGAATTCCTCCAGCTGGTCGAACATTTCCAGGTTCACATGGCCTTCATCGATCGAGATGTGGAGGAAGTCGATATACTTGCAGTATTCACGCATCGGGTAGTCCGTGGCGAGTCCGCGTTCGCTCGTGGTGACCATGAGATAAAACGGCTGCGTCCGCGCGTACTTCACCACTTCGAGAAAATCGGGACGCAGCAAGGGCTCGCCGCCTTCCATGCTCAGAAGGAAAATACTCGAGCGCCCGACGTTGTCCAGCACCTTGAATACGCCTTCGGTCGGAAGTCCCGGCTGTGGATCCTGCCAGAGGTTGCAGAAGCGGCACTTGAAGTTGCACGTCAGGTTGATCTTATAGGAGGCATAGAATGGATAGGTGACGCCTTGGTCCTGATGCCGGTAATTGTACCAGAGATATTTCAATGTCTGTGCATACTTCGATGCGGGAAGATAACGCATGTGGTCTCTTTCACAGGATAATGGAAACAGCGTCCCGGCGGTGCCGCTGAAAACGGGACAGATGCACATAAAAATACCAATAATGTTGCCGTATTGCAATCATTTCTTCGCGGCGCGCCCGACGGCGCGGCCTTTCCATTCGAATTTCGCGAAATAGCCGCCAATGACCGCGATGAAGATGACGGGAATGTGCAGAACGGCCGCGGGGATGTAGTATTTCAGAAGCGTGCGCGTGTTCGTGAGTCCTGTGAAGCGGCGCAGGATGAGATAGTCGACCACAAACTTCGGCGCATATCCGGCGGCAAAGAGCAGGGCGTAGAGCGGATCGAAGAACGCCGCGATCGCCGTTCCCGTCAGGAGCAGGTAATAGAGGAATGTCGCCACGAGGAAGCCGAGCGTTTCCGGATGGTAGTCGGATGTCTGTGCCGCCCAGCGCATGCGCTGCCGGAAAAACTGCGCCCACGTCGAGACGGGCAGCGTGGTGACCTGCGCCCGGGCATCGAGCACGAAGCCGACGCTCCAGGGCGTTTCGGCGGCGATGCGCTGCGCAAGGAGCGAATCGTCTCCGGTGTTCATCGATGCGAGCGCCGCATAGCCGCCCGCCCGATCGTAGGCCGCGCGGCGATAGGCCATGTTGGAACCGTTGCAGTTATTGACCGAGCCGTTGCCGATCGCGCCGGCGGCGCAGGCGGTGTGCGAGAGAAAATCGAGGAACTGTATGCCGAAGAGAAGCGGCGATGCGTCACCGCGGTTTTCGAACACCGTCGTGCCGGTCACGACGCCGACCGAATCTTCAAACTGCTTCATGCATGCGGCAATCCAGCCGGGCTGCACGAAGCAGTCGGCATCGGTCGTGAAGATGATTTCGCCATGACTCGCTCCGATTCCCGCCTCGAGGGCATTGATCTTCGGCGAGACTCCCGCGGGACGATCGGTCACATGCAGCAGGCGCACCGATGAATGATCGGCGCAGAATCCGCGCACGATCTCCGCCGTGCGGTCCGTCGACTGGTCGTCGATCACGATGATCTCGAGCTTTTCCTTCGGGTATTCCTGTGCAAGCAGCGAGGCGACGCATTCGCCGATCGAGGCTTCTTCGTTGCGTGCGGGGACCAGCACGCTGACGGAGGGCTGTGCGGTATTCGTTCCGGCATTCAGGCGCGAGAGTCCGCGCAGGAAACCGATGATCTCGCGCAGATAGATCACGCCGCAGAGAGCGAGCACAACGCCGATTTTCAACATGAGTGTCATGAACACGTTACTTTCGTTTGTTGAAGCGCATGAGCATGATCAGGCCCAACGCCGCGGGCAGAACGACGTTCACCGCGAAGATGCAGAGCGATCCGTTCAGCGCCGCCTCCGCCGGCACGCCCATGCGCAGATAGAAAAAGACCGAAGCGCTTTCGCGCACGCCGAGATCTCCGATGGAGACGGGAAGCACGACCGATTTCACAAACAGCACGATCGGCACGCACAACAGCGTCGATGCGAGCGAGGCAGGCGCGAAGGCGTTGACGAAACAGTGATACTGGAGTATGATGATGCCGAAGAGGACGAGCGTCTGCAGCGTATAGCTCGCGGCATGGCCCGTGCTGAACCCGGTTTCAAAGACCGAGAGCGGCGCATAGAACCGGTGCGCGCGCACGCGCGCGGGCAGACGATGCAGCAGCGCCTTTGCCGCGCCGGGCATGAGCATGATCATCGATGCAATGCAGCAGCAGAGGGCGGCAAGGAGCGTGAGTCCGATGCCCCATGCGGAAGGAAGATACAAGGGAAAATACACGAGCGCGCTTGCTAGTCCTAGCACGATCGTCATGCCGAGCACGTAGATGCGGTCGATCGCCGCCATCGCCAGCACGGTGAGACGATGTTCGGCGCCGAGTCCGTAGAGGCGTCCGCCGATCTCGCCGAGCTGTCCCGGTGTGAAGAATCCGGCCGGAAATCCCGCAGCAAGCGATGCGAAGACCTGCGCATTGCCCGGCGTGAGGCGCGAGGCGCGAAGAAGGAAGCGCCAGCGGATGAACTGCATCCAGAGCTGGGGGATGAGGAGCACAACGCCTGCGGCGATCCATTCGGGGCGGGCCAGGCGGATCGAGCGTGCGATCGCGCCGGCGTCCACATAGTGGAAGAGCGCGCCGAGCAGCACGATCGCGGCGGCGGCTTTCAGCACGGCTGCGGCCGCAGGATGCTGACGCACCCATTGCATGGCTCTCACCATATCAGCGGCGCGTGCCTTTCCAGTCGAACTGGCCCACATAGCCCAGGGGACCGATGATGAGGTTGTAGAGCACAAACAGGATTTCGAGCGGAACGATGTTCGGAAGAAGCTCGCGGTTGTCGAAGAACAGCGTTCCCTCGCGCACGATGAAATAATCGATGGCGAGCTTCGCCGCCGCAACGATGAGTCCCGCAACGGGAAAGAGAATGATCGTGAAGAGCACGACGGCGTTGAAGGCGTGCGCCGAAGCGAAGATGAGCTTCATCGTACGGGGATAGTACTTGCCGGCCGAGAAATGGCGCTTGCGCTGGTTGACGAACTCGTCGAGCGTCTCCGGAGGCTCGGTCACCACCACGCTCTCGGGCGTGGTCATGTAGCGGATCTCCCAGTCGGTCTCGCGCTGCACCAGCTGTATGAAGAGATCGTCGTCGCCCGAGACAGACTGCCTGATTTTATTGAAGCCGCCGACCTGCTCGAAGACCCTGCGCCGGTAGGCGAAGTTGCGTCCCGTGCACATGTAGGCGCTGTCGAGTCCCACGCCGGCGGCGGCGCCGATCGTGTTCTTCAGCTCCTCATAGCGCAGGAAGCGGTCGCCCCACCGGTGTGCGAAGGACGCCGTGGCTTTCCATTCGAACGGCGAATAGCCGGCGACGACGCCGACTTCGGGCGTGAACGCCTTCACCACTTCGCGCAGCCATTGCGGGGAAGGATAGGAGTCGGCATCGGTAAAAAGGAGCAGATCGTGTTTGGCCGAGCGGATGCCCTCGTCCAGCGCATTCTTCTTGGGCGGGAGGCCGTTCGACACCCGTTCGATGCCGATGAGGCGGATGAACGGAAATTTGGCGCGCATATTCATCACGATGTCCGCCGTGCCGTCGGTCGACCGGTCGTTCACCACGATGATCTCGTACATATCCTTGGGGTAATTCTGCTTGGCGAGCGCGTGGAGGCAGCGGCCGATCGATTCCTCCTCGTTGCGCGCGGCGACGATGACGGAGACCGACTGCAGCTCGGTGTTGACCGGATAGGAAAGGCGGCGGAGTCCCTTGATAATCAGTGCGTGGATGAAGCCGTAGGCAATGAACAGGACCGCAACGAGAATGAACCAGAAGTAGGTCAGCATAATGTCTTGAAAGTACTGAAAAACATGCACGGATGCAATGAACGCCGCGGCAGAATATTCGGCGCGGCTTCATTGATAGTCACACGGTTTTTGCCTATTTTACATATATTCAATCGTTTTCTTTTCGTCACTGCTCAACGGCTCAGAAGACTCTGTCATTCTGAGCGAAGCGAAGAATCCCGGCGCATGTCACAAAAACTCATAGCAATTGTTGGAAGACCGAACGTAGGCAAATCAACCCTTTTCAACCGCATTGTCGGCGCACGCCAGGCCATCGTGCACGACGCCCCCGGCGTCACGCGCGACCGGCATTACAGCACCGCGTCGTGGACGGGCAAGTCATTCACGCTCATCGATACGGGAGGCTACGTTCCGGCGTCCGAAGACGTGTTCGAGCGCGCCATCCGCGAGCAGTCGGAAATCGCCATCAGCGAAGCCGACCGCATCATCTTCGTCGTGGACGGGCAGGAGGGCGTGACGCACGTGGACCGGGATATCGCTGACATTCTGCGCCGTTCGGAAAAGAAAGTGATGCTGGTCGTCAACAAGATCGACAGCGCGCGCCACGAGGCCGGCGTCGGTGAATTCCATCGCCTCGGTCTGGGCGAACCCGTGTCCCTGGCGGCGCTGGGCGGAAGAAATATCGGCGATTTTTTGGACGAGCTCACGAAGGATTTCCCCATGGACGAGGAATTGACGGAAGAGGACACGCGCCTCAAGCTTGCCGTCATCGGCAAGCCGAATGTCGGCAAGTCGTCGCTCGTCAACGCGCTCCTGGGCAAGGAACGCTCGATCGTCACGCCGGTGGCCGGCACGACGCGTGATCCGATCGACTCGGTTCTGAAGCGCGAAGGGGAGGAAATCCTCTTCATCGACACGGCCGGACTGATGCGCAAGTCGCGCATCAAGGAATCGGTCGATTTCTTTTCGACCATCCGCACGCTGAAGACGATCGACCGCTCCAATGTGGCGATCATCCTGTTCGATGCGAAAGTCGGCGTCGAAAAGCAGGACCTCCGCATCGTCCAGACGGTCATCGAAAAGAACCGCGGCGTCGTGCTTGCCATCAACAAGTGGGACCTGATCGAGAAGGACACGAACACGGCGAAGGAATACGAGCGCACGCTCCGCGAAAAGCTCCGCACATACGACTACATTCCCATCATCTTCATCTCGGCGCTCACGAAGCAGCGCATCTTCAAGCTTCTGGATCTTGCAAAGGCCGTGCACGAGGAGCGCTCGAAGCGCATCCCGACCAACGAGCTCAACGACGTGATGCTGGCCGACATCGCGCACTATCCGCCTTCGACGAAGACCGGCAAGGACGTCAAGATCAACTACGTGACGCAGGTGCGCCAGTCTCCGCCCGTGATCGCCTTTTTCGCCAACGAGCCGCAGCTGGTGAGCGAGACATACAAGCGCTACCTCGAAAACCGCATACGCGAGCACTGGGGATTTACCGGCGTGCCATTGACGATTTCGATGAAGAACAAGTATAAAAGCTGATCATGGAGCCTCATGCTGCACGGGGCCTGTCACGCTCATTACCGATGAAGTCAACTTCTCCAATCCCGAGGATGTCATGAAAAAAATCAAAAACCTGCATGTGATCGATCATCCGCTTGTCAGACGAGACGTTTCGATATTACGAGATAAACGCACGCCCAATCATCTCTTCCGCGCCGTCCTTTCGCGCATCGCCGGCATGATGGCATTTGAAGTCACCAAGAATTTTTCGGTCGACACCTACGACCTCGCCACGCCGCTGGAAAAGACCACCGGCTTCAAGCTGCACGACGAGATCGTGATCGTGCCCATTCTGCGCGCCGGACTCGGCATGGTCGAGGGATTTTTGAACGTGCTTCCCGAGGCCCGCGTCGGGCATGTGGGGCTGTACCGCGACGAGGAGACGCTCGAGCCGGTCGACTATTATTCGAAGTTTCCTCATACGCTCTCCAAGAGCCTCGTGCTGCTGATCGATCCGATGCTCGCCACCGGCGGCAGCGCGAAGGCGGCATTGTCGTTCATGAAAAGCAAGGGCGCCAAAAACATACGCATGGTCAGCCTGGTGGCCTCTCCGGCCGGCGTCCAGATTGTCTCGAAGAACCATCCCGATGTTCCCATTTACTGCGCGGTCGTCGACCGGGGTCTCAACGCCAAAGGATACATTCTGCCCGGCCTGGGCGATGCGGGCGACAGAGTCTTCGGAACCGAACAATGAGAAGCCTCTTCCTGGCGCTTGCGGCGCTTGTGTGCGCCTTCCAGAGCGCATCGGGACAGAAGATCGCGGATGAAAAGCTCCATCAGAAAGTCGCCGCCGGCATCGAATGCACCGTGAGGCAGGATTATGCCGGCGCGCGCCGATACTTCACCGCCGCCTCGGCCATGAATCCCCAGCATCCCGCGCCCTACGTCTACATGGCGGGAGCGGTGCAGGCGCAGGCCACCGATTACGGCCGGCCGCTCGAGCGGCGGCTCTACGATTCGCTGCTGACGATGGGGGAACACTGCGCCGATGCGATGATCGAGCGCTTTCCGCAGTCGGCCGACGGCTATTATTATGCCGGAACCGTGCTTGCCTACCGGGCGTTTACATCTTC
>JBLMZA010000149.1:0-19141 GCA_050258555.1 Acidobacteriota bacterium
GATGCCGGCGGCTTCGTCGCCCGGCCGACGACCGGACTTCCGCGGCACATCAATGGATTCCTGAAGAAGAGCATTCCGGCGATGATCGGCGTGTCGCAGACGATCATTTTCGAGATCGGCACCGCGACCGACTATACGCCTGCCGAACTCACATTCACCACGGTTTCGACCGGGGGCACGATCACCGCCTCGACCGTCAGCACGGCGCATCCGCAAATCGGCTCGTCGGGATTCGACATTCAGAAGCACATCAGGCGCTATTGGAAGCTGACGCCCAGCACGATCGTCTCGACGCCGTTCGATGCCACATTTACATTCGTTCCGGCCGACATCGGATCGGGCGCGAACACCGGTTACTTCTACGTGAAGCGCTATCAGGGGACCTGGTATCCGCTGCAGACCAATTTGCGCACATCGATCAGCACGAAAGCCGTTTCGATTTCCGGATACGGTGATTTTACCATCGGCGAACTGCTGCCCTACATCTACTGGACCGGATACGGCGACGGTCACAGCTGGAGCGATGTCAATAACTGGAGCACGATCGCCGTTCCGACCATGTACGACAATGTGATCCTCGACGTGGCGGCTACGATCAATGTCGATGTGGCGGCCGAATGCAAGAAGCTCACGCTCGGCAACAGCGGACTTCTCTTCACCGTACAGGATACGAAGACGCTCACCATCTACGGCGATTCGCTCATACAAAAATCCGGCACATTCAATATCGAACAGGCATTCCCGACGCTGGTCCAATCCGGCTGCGTGGTGAGCCTGACGGGCGGCACGGTGGGATTTACCGGATCGGCTGCGCAGAACGTTCCGGCGTTGACATACAACAACATCTCCTTCAGCGGCAGCGCCGTGAAGACGGCGCAGGGCGCGCTTGCGGTGAACGGCGATCTCTCGATCGGCTCCGGCGCGACGTTTGCCGGCGGCGCATACACACATACGCTTTACGGCAGCTGGACCAACAACGGCATATACACGGCAGGCTCATCGACCGTCTCGCTTGCCGGGAGCTCGAACGTTTCTGTGGGGGGATCTTCAAAGACGACATTCAGCACGCTCACGGTGAACAAGGCGTCCGATCTGCAGACGATCACGCTCGGCGCATCGGCCGTTGCCGCCGTGCTGAACATGACGAAGGGACGGATGGAAACGGGCGCCGCGAATTCCATCGAGGTGACATCGGATCTCACGGGAGCCGGCATCATCATCGGGACGATCACGCAGACACGGAGCGGAGGATTCACCGCCGGCGTCGCCTACCGGTTTGAAGGCCCGAATAATTTGATTACATTTAATGCCGGCGGAACCCTGCCCACATCGGTCACCGAAACGGTCACGCTTTCTGTTCCCGATACCAATTCGTTCATGGATCCGATCAAGCGGTTTTATTCGCTCTCGGCAACGGGCGGGACCGGCTACACATTCAATTACAGACTGCATTATGAGGATGGCGAAATCACCGCACCCAATGTGGAAGCCTCTCTGAAGCTGTGGCACGAATCACTCCCTCTCGGATCGAAAGTCTGGGACCGAAAAGGCGCAACATCGTCCGATGCATCGGCGAACTATGTTGTGTTTGCAGGAATCCCTGCCGCAGAGCTGGCGGGACGCTGGTGCCTTTCGAGTCGGGCGGTTCCCAACATCCTGGTGACGCTTGCGCAGGACAAGGATCATCCCGTGCCCGGAGATGAAGTGACGTATACGATCACGTGGCAGAATACGGGCGACGGCAATGCGACGAATGCCATCTTCACGGCCTTTGTGCCGGCAAACACCGCACTTGTGGCAGGAAGCGTGCGCTTCAATGCGGTTGCGACAAACGATTATTCGGTGGCCGGCAATGTCATTACATTCAATATCGCCTCGCTCAACGGCGGCACCATCGCTCCGGCGGGCACCGGCACGATTACCTATAAAGTGACGATCAATTAATTCCATACTTCAACACATCAAGGAGAAGAAATGAGAAAGCTCATACTGCTGGTTTCGTTCATCGCCGTGGCAGCATTGGGGGCCGATGCGCAGCCGGCAAAAAAAGGAACAGAGGCGGTCTACCCGCAATTTTCACTCTGGGCGCTGTCACCGCAGCATTCCATGCTGCTGGGCGCGCGCATGGAGAAGGGGAAGAAGGAACAATTCGGCGTGCTTCTCGGAGCATCGAAATCCGCGACTGTTGAATTCCTGGATGCCTCGGGAAGCGTGATCAAGTCGGCAGTGATCGCCGATCTCGGCGGGAAAGCGTCGGGAGCGAAGCTGCTGCGCGCCATGAGCGATGGAGCGGGATCGCATTCGGAGGCCGTCTATGAAGTCCCGATGCCGCAGGGAAAAGCCGAACTTGTCGTACGAGCGCTTACCGCGGAACTGCAGCAGAATGCGAAGGCGAAAATCATCCTCTCGTTCGCGCTCAAAGGCGGAGATCGTGTGGCCGGCGTGCGCATGGCGCTTCCTGTGGAAGGACAGGCTTCGGCGCAGGAAAACGGATTCGTCGTCGCTTCAAAAGGCCCCGCGGCATTTTCCGCCGCCGTGTTTCCGAAGGCGAAATCCGTCACCGCGGAAAAAAATATCGTGACCGTCAATGTTCCGGTGCTGCCGTCGCAGAACGCAGCGGAGAAGCCGCTGGTGTGGATGGTGGTTGAAGGAGCATCGTCGGCGAATGAAGCCTCCGCACAGCTGAAGAAGAATGCGCAGTACGCCGCCGATCCGAATCTTGTCATCGTCACGACGGCCGACAGGATGAGTACGCAGCCGAACGACACGGTGACCTATACGCTTGTCTGCACCAATATCGGGCTCGGCGATGCGACCGATGTCGTGCTGAGCAATCCGATTCCCGCCGGCACAACCTACCTTGAAGGAAGCGCCGAAGGCGAGGGAACGGCGATCGGCGTCGATCGCGAAAAAGCCGCCGCGCCGCAGCTTGGCGCCGCAAAGACGATCAGCTGGAAGCTGAACGAGGCGTTGAAGCCCGGCGCCGAAAAGAACGTCAGTTTTAAGATCATTGTCCGTTAACTTAACACGTCATCACAGATACACATAGCAGATACACATAGACAGGAGGTCTACAGTGAAACATATGTATCGAACAGGGACAATCGGCTTCATGATCATGATGATCGTTGCCATGAGCACCGAGATGCGCGCCGCCGGAACACCGGCCGGAACCGTGATCACGACGATGGCGAAGGCGAATTACACATCGCGTCTGGGCGGAGCCGCGTCGACCGTCTTTTCGAATCCGGTCAGCGTGACGGTTGCGCAGGTGGCGTCGGTCAACATCACGACGCCTGTGCTCTCGAAGACGACAGATGGCGACGGCGTCTTCGTCGACTATCCGATCGAAATCACGAACTCCGGCAACGGCAGCGATGCGTTCACGCTGACGTCCGCTTCAACGAAGGGCTTCGCGCGCACGTTCTATGCGGATGCGAACGGCAACAATGTGCTGGATGCCGGCGAAGACGCAGCTCCGATCACCGCGACGCCGTCGCTTGCGGCGGATGCGTCCTATAAGGTGATCATGCGCGTCACCGTTCCGGCCAATTCTGCCTTGAACGGCCAGGTGGATGTCTCGACTGCGACTGCCACGTCCACATTCAATGCCTCGCGCACGGCGCAGTTCTCGGGCACGACGACGATCAATACGGCTGTCTTCCTGACGGGCTCGAGCCTGTCGGTTGTGCCGACGAACGTCTCTGCCGGAGGCAACGTGACGTACACATTCACGATCACGAACACCGGATCGATCACGGCAACCGGCGTGAGTCTGTCGGATGTCATTCAGGCTCCCTACACCTATGTGAGCGGGACCGGCCCGGGATTTACGGCCCCTGTCGGCGGAGGACCGGCCACATGGAATATCGGCGATGTGGCCGCCGGTGCAACCGTGACGGTCACATTGACGCTGGCGGTGCCGGGCGGCACGGCAACGGGAACGGTATTGCATAACACCTTTTCGGCGACGTATTCGACGCCGGGACCGGTGACGCATACCGTGAACAGCAACGATCCGTTCGTCGCCGTCGGCGCGACGGGCGGTGTCACGATCTCGCTTCCGAGCTATGCCTATGAAGTGGAAATGGAAGACGGCATCACGATTCCGCTGACCGTCAAGAATATCGGCAACATCACCAGTGTGTTCGAAATGACCGCCAACTCGGCCCACGGATATGTCTGGACATTCTACAACGATGTGAACGGCAACGGCACATACGAACCGGCAACGGACGTCGCACTGACAAATACGAACGCCGTGGGCGGAGTGGATGTGGGCGTGCTTGCGCCGGGCGCCACGGTGAAGCTCGTGGCGACGGTCACCATTCCGACGACGGTGACGGTTGATCAGATGGTCGACAACTCGACATTGACCGTGACATCGGCGATCGATGCATCCGTCTTCCAGTCGTCGACCGTTGCGCTGACGGTGAACATCCCGTCGATCCAGCTCGTGCGGACGGTGTCTGAAGCCGGACGCGAACCCGGCCAGACGAGCACCTACACGACGACCTACCGCAATATCGGACACGGCAAGGCCTACGGCGTCGTGATCATCGACGGCGAACCGGATCATACGACGTACATTCCGAATTCGACGATGCTCAACGGCGTGGCGAAGACCGATGCGGAAGGCGACGACGAAGTGTCGGTCACGACATCGGGCGGCAAAAAAGTCATCACGGTGACCATCGGAACGCTGAACGGCCAGTCGCCTGTGACGCCGGGCAGCATTTCATTCCGCTGCACGGTCAATTAAAAGGAATGCGATTGTATGGATGTGCTCTTTCATGATACGGATCGGCGCAGGGGCCGGATGCATCCGCTCTTCACAGCCGCTGTGATGTGCGCTGCCATGGCGGTGCTCTGCTCCGACCGCGCCCCGGCCGCCGGAACGCCGGCCGGGACGCTCATCCGGACCCGGTCGTCTGCGATCTTCGCTTCAAGGACGCGTGCGAGAGTCGACACAGCATTGTCGGCCTCCGTCACCGTCACCGTGCTGCAGAAGGCGGCGGTGAATATTGTTCCTGCACGCGCATCGCGTGCGGCGGGAGGAGGGGGAGCATATGCGGATTTTCCGTTCACCGTTTCCAATGCCGGCAACGGCGCCGACCGGTTTCAGCTTTCCATCCGTTCCGCAAAAGGATGGACCGGCATCATCTATGCCGATGCAAACGGAGATGCGGTGCTCGGAGCGGATGAAATTGCCGCCGGTGCCGTGGAGCAGACCTCGTCGCTCGGCGCCGATCAGGCCTACGCGGCGGTGCTCCGCATGACGGTGCCGCCGGGACAGTACGCCGATGGAACACAAGACACGGCGATGATTGCTGCGCGGTCCGCGTTTGCCTCTTCGGTCCAGACGCAGGCGGTCTATACGACCGTTGTGCAGCGCGCGTCGCTGAACGGAATTCTGACGGCCGATCTTCCCGCGCCGAGGCAGGGAAGCACCGTCCTCTTCACCGCGGTCTTCACGAATACGGGAAGCCTTCGCGCGGAAAATATCGCCGTCACATGCCGGATTCCCGCGGGATTCACCTATGTCGCGGCTTCGGGAGGAACGGTGACGTCCACATTGAATCCGATTGCATGGAGTCTGGGTTCGCTTGATCCCGGCGCGGGCGTCCAGGTGACGCTTACGCTTCAGGTCGCTCAGAACGTGCCGGAAGGCACCGTTCTGAGCGAACAGATGAGCATGTCGTACGCCGCGGGAACCTCTTCGTATACCGGCGAAACGAATGTGGCGCAGGTTACTGTCGCCTCCGGCCAGCGGCATGAGGTGCGTGTGACGCCGATGATGACCGCACGATCGGGCGAAGCATCGGATACGATCGTCTACCGCTGCCGCATCGACAATGCCGGCGATGTCGGAGAGGTGATTTCGGTCAGTTCGCTCTCATCGCGCAAATTTTCATGGAATTGCTACCGGGATGCCAATAACAATGCCGTGTTCGATGCGGCCGATCCCGTTATTACCGGAAGTTCCGGCGCGGCGGGAGGCATCATCGACTCGGTTGCTGCAGGCGACAGCGTGCGCATCTTCGCTGTTGCCGTGATGCCGCGCGTAACGGCGGATCAGACGCGCGACACGCTTCGCGTGACGGCTTCAGCCGCGCAGGGCGCTGCATCGAACACGGGCGTGATGGTGACGACGATCAACGTGCCGAATGTTCTCGTTTCCAAAACCATCTTTCCCGCCGGCGATCATCCTGCGGGGACGGAGCTGACATACACCATCGCATATTCGAATGTCGGACATGCGTCCGTCGAAAATTTTGCCGTGATCGACAACGCTCCCGACAATACCGAATATATCGCCAACAGCGTGAAGGTGGACGGGCTGGCCGTCTTCGACAACCAGGGATCTGTGCGCATCGCGCGCGATGCGCAGGACAAGACCGTCATCACCGTGTCGGTCGGCAGGCTCAGCAGTGCGCGCAGCGGCTCCGTGGAATTCAAAGTGATTGTAAAATAGGCTCTGCGAAAGCAGACTCGCTTCTATGTCCATACAGAAAAACATATTGTTGTTCATTGTCCTTGCGCTGGTCATCATCGCCGATCCGCGGCCGCTGCTTCGTGCGCAGACGAAAGCCGGCACACAGATCATCAATCAGGGCAGGGTGGTCTTCACATACAAATCGTTCCCGGCGGAGACGCTCAAAACCAACACGGTTGTGTTTTCGGTGATCGGCACGCCGTGCTATCTTTCCGTCGCGGCAGAGCCGAAATTCCTCTTCGGAGAGCTCGATCAGGACAGCGCCCGGGTCACCGTGACTGTCGAGGACACGCTGCACAATGCGATACAGAACAATATGGACGTCGAATGCCGCACGGATCTCGGTACGTTTTCCAACGGTCTGCAGACGATCCGTCTTTCGATCGTAAACGGCAGGGCGGAAACGTACCTCCATTCGGCGAAGGTTCAGAACGACAAGAAGACCGCGACCATCACGGCTTCGGCGCTGAAGACGACCGGCGAGACCATCACCGCAGCGGCGCAGGTCATCATGTATCCCGGCGCCGTGACGGGCATTGTCCTGAACGGCACGACGCGTCTTCCTTTCAAGGGAGCGGTGGTGCTTGTGACGGATCAGTCCGCTTCACTTGTGGGAAGCGACACGACGAAGTCCGACGGCCTCTTCTTCATCGCGCTCAATAAGCGCGTGACGACGTACCGGCTGCGCATCATCGTGGTGGACAACTTCGGCGATACGGTTGTCTCGGTGACCGAGATCGATGCGGCGACATTTCCCCGGCCTGCCATACGCATTCCCAACGTGATCGCCGGCCGGATCCAGTACCGGGAAAACGGCAGACCCACTCCGGCTGCCGGCGTGTCCATCTATCTCGATTCCATACCGCGCGCGCAGGCATCGGGCGCCGCACTGCGCCGTACGGCCGGACTTTCGTCCTTCCGCGTTGCCGAGCAGATCTCCGATGAAAAAGGACGGTTCAAGTTTGAAAATCTTCCGCCGGCGTTCTACCGGCTCTCGATCGACAGCACGAAGTTCCAGAATTATTCGGGACAGCGGATCATCGCTGACACCCTGGCGGGAACATTCACCATCAACGTGAACATCGATGTGACGCTCGACTCCCTGATCGATGTGCAGATGCATGCCCGTGCGGCCGCTGCAGCAGGAGATACGCTGCGGTATTCGATTTCCACAATCAACTCGGGCAATGTCCTTCGTTTCAACACCGCGCTCGTCGATACGCTGCCCACGCCGCTGAAATTCGTGTCGATACAGAAAGGAACATTTGCCTCGGCTTCATTCGACACGGTCTCGCGCATCGCGCGGTGGAATGCCGATACGCTGAAGATCCGTGCGGCCGATTCCGCCTCCATCATCGCCGTACTCCCTCGCACGATCCCGGACAGCACACGCATAGTCAACACGCTCTGGCTGACGGCGCCTGCCGAGCCGCTTCGGTTCAAGAGCACGGCGGTGACCGTGGTGCGCTCGCAGGCTGTGCCGTCGTTCAGCAGCTATTTCGGGAACAGGGATTCGATTGCGGCGGGCGACAGCGTCATCAAGGTGTACACCTACCGGAATACCGGCACCGATTCGCTCCGCACAGCCTCGATTGTCGATACGCTCTCCGGACTCGGGAAAAGCGTTCTATCCATACGGAAAAAGCCCGATATGGTCCGCGTGGCAGTCAGAGACAGCATCGTGACCATCTCGATCGGATCGATCGCGCCGGGCCAGTCCGATACGGTCGAAGTCGGCATCGTGAGCGATCCGAAACTCACGCCGGGATCGGTCATCACCGCCCGAACGCATTTTCTGCGCAACGGAACATCGCTCGATCAGACAGAGGCGGTTCTTCCCATCGCCGACAAGAGACTCTGGGCATCGCTCCTGAAAGTGATGAAGACCGCCAATAAAAAGGTCGCCGAAATCGGCGATGTCGTAACCTATCAGGTCCAGATCACGAACGTGCTCCGGTCTCCGCTGCGGGGAGTCGGCGTCTACGATCTTCTGCCGCATGCGTTCACGTATGTCCGGAACTCCGCCCGGTGGAATGGGAAGCCGTTCGAGCCGGCCGTGAACCCCTCGGCAGCCGGCCTTGTCTGGCTGTGCGATACGATGAGCGCCGGCGCGACGGCGACGCTTGTGTATCAATGCGCACTCGGCGCCGATGCACTGCAAAGCCAGGGAATGAATACCGTCACCGCCGCCGGAGAGACGCGCGACGGCATCCGTCTCGTTTCCGAACCGTCGCAGTGGCAGGTGACCGTGCGTCCGGGCGTCTTCACGGACAAGGGCCTGATCATCGGCAAGGTCTTCTACGACGATAACCGGAATGCATTCCAGGAGCAGGGCGAGAACGGCATCAGAGATGTCGAACTGTGGATGGAGGACGGCACACGCATCATCACCGGCGATGACGGAAAATTTTCCATTCCCGAAATGAAGCCGGGACAGCATGTGCTCCGTGTGAACGAGCGGACATTGCCGGCGGGAACGGAGCTGATGGACGGATCGAACGATTTTGCGAAAGATCCCGTGTCACGTTTCGTCCGGCTGACAAGCGGCGGCATTGCCAAGGCGAACTTCTTCGTCAAGCGCAACACATCCGATTCGCTTGCTCTCACGGCCGTCCGCGCGATCAGGCTTGCCGCATCGCGCCGTGCGGAATTGATATACCGTCATGCAGCCGGAGATACATCGGCGGCCGATACGGTCGAGATGAATATCGCATTCGCATACAAAGGCGCGAAGTATCTGCAGCGCATTGAAGTGATGGAACATCTTGCGCCGGGGTTCCGCTACTTCGAGAGGAGTGCCCGCTTCAACGACCGCGCGGTCACGCCCGTGATCGATGAAGACTCGGTAAGATGGAGCTTGGGACGAGGCGGTTCAGTGTTCAATGGAACGCTCACATATAAAGCGGCGATCGACCGTGCACACCCTGCTCCGGAATTGACAGCCTCGGCGGTCATCGTGCTGATGACCGCCGACAGCATCACGATCGCTTCTGCGCCGATGGCGACGCACACACGTGCCGGCGAACAGGCAGAGGGCAGGACGTCTTCATCGGGAGAGACGGTGACATTTGCGGCGCCTTCGCTGTCGGGTGTGCCGGGCGATACAACGGCAGTTGCCGCGGGTGATCGTGTGATGTTTGAAACAGCACTGCGCATCGACGCGCACAAGAAGATCGCGTCTGCCGAATTTACCGATACGCTCTCGTCGGTGCTGGCCGTCGATGAGCAATCGTTCATGCTCAACGGCATTCCTTTACAGGCATCGAGGTGCGCTGTGAGGCCTATGAAGGATATCGGCATGGTGTGTTTGCGTGCATCGCTCGATCTGACCGGACTGATTCGGCCGGGAACGAATACCGTTTCGTATACGGCGCTCGTGCGCGATCATGCCGGCGACACGCTCATTGCCACACGAAGCGCGTTGACCGCCGCCGATGAATTCGGAGACCGGCGCACTGCAGTGTCAAAGCGGGTGTTCATTGCGGTCACTGGGATGAAGCGTGCAGCACAGTCGCCGATTCCTGTGATCGTCCGGAGTGATGTTCCTTCACAGAAGAAGGAAACGGTGCGCACTCCGGTTCCGGTGAAGAACGACACGGTCCGCAGTACAATCTCCGTGAAGAAGACTGTCGCAACGCGCGACAGCGCGGTGAAGCCGACGATGGATCGTAAGCCGGTTCCCGATGAAACCAATCGTCCCGATTGGCTGGTCTACAAGCGCATCACCGGAAAATATTTCGTGCAGATCTCCTCGTGGGAATCGGAGGAGAAAGCCCGCGCGCAGGCGCAGCGCTTCATGAAAAAAATGGGGATTGAGACCGTGCTGTACGAACATTACAAGAACGGCCGAATCTATTTTGCCGTACAGTTCGGACCGTATAAAACGGAAAGCGACGCCCGAGCCTCGCTCACCGACCTTGAATGCAAATGGAAAAAGAAAACAGGCGACGGCGCGTCGGTCCGCACGGCTCTCAAGAAGTAGGGATTGTTTCTTGGAATACGGCTAAAAGCCGCAAAATCGCCATATTGTAGTTTCTACAAAAAATGTTCTTGCGCTTGTAAACACTACAAGCCGCATGGCAACGGAGTAAGCGGTATCATAAAAAACGCCTGAAAACGTTCAGAATCGGCGTTTTGTACGCACATAGGATGCATGGTTTCCTGGCATCACACTTGTCCTCTTTGACGGGAGACAAGGAAACCATGCATGACCCGCTTAACCCGACATGTGAGCATGATGCTCCTGTGCGCGGTACTGGCATATCATCCGCCGGCTCGCGCGCAGTTCGACCTGATGAACGCGCGACCGGCAGACAAACTTGCCGCCAGCAAATTCTTCATGGTCGGCAGCACTGCGGTAAGCACGTTTGAAACGACGAACCTTTCGCTTCCTGTGGCGACGTCGACAAGCGGGATTCTCCATGTCGAGAGCACTCACAAGACGACGGCGGTGCAGGAGGTCACCGCCGTGCCGCAGTCGTTCGAACTGAGTCAGAATTTTCCCAATCCGTTCAACATGTCGACGCAGATCCGCTATTCGGTGCCTGTCGCGTCGACCGTGTCGCTGGTTGTCTACGATCTCATGGGAAGGGAAGTCGCCGTGCTGGTGAACGGTCCCGTCGCGGCGGGGATGCATGCGGCATCGTTCGGTACCAACGCGCTTGCCAGCGGAACGTATTATTACCGGATGATCGCATCGAGTCCGTCGGGCGTTTCGATGGCGGCCACGAAAAAGATGATCGTCATGAAATAGGATTGCATGAGCAGTGTCCGTTTACATATCATTCTTTCACTGTCGTTGTGTCTCGCGCAGATGTGCGGAGCTCAGCAGATGATCGTCAGGCATGCCGAAGCGACGCAGTCATATCCGGCCGGAACGCGTGTGGCCGATGTGATCGGGAAGGGGAATGTCGTCACGACGTCGGCGGCGTCGGAGAACGAAACCGTCCGGTATATCATCGAAGTTGCTTCACCTGCAGGAACATCTGGAGGAGCGGTGCTGAATAAATCCGCTCTCGGCACGACGGCCGCCGCCATGCGAAGCGGAGTGAAGGCGCGGCTTGCATCCGTCTCTCCCGATATACGGATGCTTCGCGAATACACGCAGGTGGTGAATGGAATGCTGGTCGCCGCCCCACGGAAAAATCTTTCGGCGATCAGAGCGCTCCCTGGCGTGACGGGCGTGCACGAGGACGTGAAAGTGTCGACATCCCCCGTTTCAGCATCATCGTCGACTGTCAGCACCGTTTCTCCGTTGCAGGACACCGCATCGGGGAAAGGCGTGAGAATCGGCATCATCGACACCGGCATCGATTATCTGCACGAGGCGCTGGGTGGAGGATTCGGCGCAGCATATAAAGTCTGCGGCGGCTACGATCTGGTCGGCGACGATACCGATCCGATGGACGACAACGGACATGGCACGCATGTTGCCGGCATCATTGCCGGCGATTCGAAACTTGTTTCCGGAATGGCATCGGGCGCGCGCATCTACGCATACAAGGCTCTCGATGCAGCAGGGGAAGGATATGCATCGACCGTCATCGCGGCCATCGAGCGGGCGATCGAAGACAGCGTGAAGGTGATCAATTTGAGCCTGGGAACGAGTGCCGGCGATCCTGATGACATTCTCTCGCGGGCTGTGGACAAGGCCGCTGCGGCAGGCATTGTTGTGGTGGCCGCAGCAGGGAATGCGGGAGACTATGGGACCATCGGCTCGCCGGGCGCGGCGCGGGGCGCGCTGACGGTCGGTGCGATCGATGCGGCGAACAACGTCGCTTCGTTCAGCTCCAAAGGTCCCGTGCAGAAGAGTTTCGGACTCAAGCCGGATGTGGTCGCGCCGGGTGTGAGCATCCTTTCCTGCAAAAACGGGGGAGGGTATGTCGCCATGAGCGGCACATCGATGGCGGCGCCGTACGTGTCGGCGCTCGCTGCGGCGCTGATCGGGATGCATCCCTCATGGACGGCGGAACAGGTGAGAGGCGTCATCATTGAAAGTGCACAGCGCCTGTCCTCTCCGCTCTTCGCCGCCGGTGCCGGCAAGGCCGATCCGATGAAGGCCGTGCGTCAGCAGACCATTGCCGCACCGGGATCGATGAGTCTCGGATTCAACACCAATACCGCGCGTGAATGGACGAAGCGCGAGACGCTCTCCGTCGCGAACACGCATCAGACGCCGCAGACATATATTCTTTCCGCCTTTGCATCGTCGCCCGGCATCGGCATTCAACTTTTTCCATCCTCTGTCACGATCGCGCCGGCGCACCAGGCAATGATCATTGCCGATGTGCGCGCCGACAACACGCTGCTTTCAGACAACACCTCCGCGAATGAAGGATACACCGGTGCGGTCACGGCGGCATCCGAAACCGATACGGTCACCATCCCCTTCACTTTTTTCAAAGGCACGATGCTTCGTCTCCAGTTCGACGAGGCGCCCTGGCAGGTCATCGTCCACAACCGGAAAGACAAATCCTATGCGTTCCAGCCGAAGTCGAGCGCCATTGCCGTGGTGCTTCCCTCCGGGCTTTACGACGTCGTCACCGCCTTTTTCCCCTCAACCTACATTGTGCGCGAAGGCGTTGCCGCCGCAGGACTTACCGATGTCACAGTCAACCGCACCGAAGCGGCGCATCCGGTCCTGATCGATCCGACCGATGAAGCCGGATCTCCGGTGGAAGCGGGACTTCCGCATGAAGTCTTCAGCGCCATCGAAGGAGTCGTGCACCGCGCATCGGGCATCGGCATGATTGCCATGAGCGGCGGACCGTATACGGGGGAGCGGGCTGGCGCGCCGGCGTTCGTGTCGGGAATGAGTTCGGCATACGTCTTCGGCACGACGCTCAACATACAGAAGGAAAACACCACCACCTATACGTACGAGGCCGCCGTCGACTCCGGCATCGCCGGCCCCGTCACCGTCCGCTTTGAACCGGCAGAGATCCGCCGGCTTGAAGTGAAATACGATATCGATTCATCGGCCGCGCGCACGGTGTTCCCCATCGTCTGGTCCTATATCCGTCAGCAGGGAAGCATGACCGGAACGACGTACTACGACGGCACGGCGGCGCCTCTTCGCTATCCCTTCACACAGACGTCCTTCTATTATAAACGGACCTCCCCGTCGTTTCCCGTGTTTCATTACCGGGAAGCGTACAAATACTGATCCGCACATTCCTGCTTTATATTCACGCGAAGTTTTCGTACCTTGTGCAATGATTCATTGCTGACAATCATTTACTCGTTCTCTTCCCGCATGGAACTTCGGAAAGCAATATATTGGAGTATTTTTTGGATTGCATTATCCCTTGTGCTGAATGCAGGACTCTGGGTCGTTGAAGGCCATGAAGTCGCCCTGCAGTTCTTCACAGGCTACGTCATCGAAAAATCTCTCAGCGTCGACAATCTCTTCGTTTTTCTCCTCATTTTTTCAATGTTCGATGTGCCGCTGCATGCACAGCGGCGCGTGCTCAATTACGGCATCATCGGCGTGCTGATCCTGCGAGGCATCCTGATTTTTCTCGGCACGTCGCTCGTGCAGGAATTCCACTGGATCATGTACGGGTTCGGCGCATTCCTGATCTACACCGCGCTGCACATCGTCTTCGGCGAGGAGAAGAAGATCGACGTGTCGAACAATTGGGTGCTGCGCCTTGCCCGGAAAGCCGTGCCGGTCGCCGATTCCTACCACGGCGAGAATTTCTTCGTCACCATCGGCGGAAAGCGGTTTGCCACGCCGATGCTCATGGTGCTGCTGGTGATCGAAACAACCGATCTCGCCTTTGCCGTCGACTCGATTCCGGCGATCTTCGCCATCACGACGAATCCGTTCATTGTCTTCAGCTCGAACATCATGGCGGTGCTCGGACTCCGGTCGCTGTATTTCGTGCTGGTTGAACTGCAGCGCATCTTCGCCTACATCAAATACGGCATCGGCGTCGTGCTCGGGTTCGTCGGCGTGAAGATGGTGCTGATGGATGTCGTCGAGATTTCGACGGTCGTCTCGTTGTGCGTTATCGCGACGGTGCTTGCCGCATCGGTTGCCGTCTCATACATCATTCCACCGAACAACAACGAAACAGGGGACAATGCGTAAACAACTTCTACTGCCGGTGCTCATGTTGGCTGCGTCGGCGATGCTCCGCGCCCAGTCGGTCTATCTCGATCCGTCGCATGAGGCGTACGATTTCCTGAAGCGCATGGAGGCGAAGCAGATCATCACCGGCTATCGCGACGCGGTGAAGCCGATGACACGAGGCGAGATCGCGCGCTTCCTCCCGGTCATTGCACGGCATGCCGGAGAACTCACGGCGGTCGAGCGGGAGCAATTGGCGTTCTACCGCGAAGAATTCTATCTTGAACTGAAACAGGGACAGGATACGCTGCATCTGCCTGAAGAGCGGTGGCACCTGTACCGATACCGGAGCGAGCCCGGCGTCTTCAATGTCGATCTCAACGGCGGCTATTCGTATCAGCGGTTCGGCGACGGCACGATCACGCGCACGCGCTCGAACGGCGCACAGGCTTACGGATACATCGGGGGATTCACCGGAACCTATGTGTATTTCCGCGATAACCATGAGGAAGGCACGCGCCTCACGGCCGTGAAGCCCTTCACGCCCGAAAAAAGCGGCGTCGTCTCGCGCGCACTCGGCACTTATCTCGAATACGACCAGTTCGACGCCCAGCTCGTCCTCGATGCATCATTCCTCCGGATTTCTCTGGAAAAGATGCCCAACCGGTGGGGAGCAGGCGAGCACGGCAACGTGATATTGTCCGAGAAAGCGCCGTCCTATCCCCAGATCAAGCTGCGCGCGAGGCTCGGCAAGGATATCGACTTTACATATCTCCATGCCTGGCTGTCGTCCGATGTGGTCGATTCGCTCCGCACCTACCACAGCGGCCTGCCTGGCTCGCTCGGCATACGCACCGTGTACATGCAGAAATATCTCGCCGCGCAGATGCTCGAGGTGTCGCCGTGGGACGGCGTCGATCTCGCCATCGGCGAATCGGAGGTGTATGGCGGCAGAAATCCGGAACTCCTCTATCTTATTCCGGTGATGTTCTTCAAGGCGGCCGAGCATTACTCGGGCGATACGGATAATTCCCAATTCTTCTTTTCCGTCGATATTACCGCGCTCAAAGGCTATGATCTCTATGCATCGATGTTCATCGATGAGTTTTCGACCGAGGAATTCTACATGAGCAACAGGCAGCGCAATCAGCTCGCCTTTACCGTCGGGGCAACCGCCTTCGATCTGCTTCTCCCGGATCTCGATGTGAACGTCGAATATACGCGCTGCAATCCCTGGGTCTACAATCACAAATTTCCCGATGTCACATTCCAGAGCCATTCGATCGATCTGGGCCATTGGATGGGGCAGAATGCCGATTATTTCTTCTTAGGAGGTAAATATCGCCCTATAAGGGAGTTGCAGCTGGGACTTCAAGTAGAATCTATGCGAAAGGGAGGCAAGAAACCCACTGAATTCCAGTACCAGCTTCCGACGCCGTCATTTTTGTACGGACCGCTTTGGAAGTCTCAGGCATTCGGACTCACCGCCCGGTATGAGCCTCTGCGCGATCTTTTTATCGACATGCATGTGCTGCGCTCGCGCTACACGAGCGAAGCCGCACCCTCGTCCGATTATGCGGGGAAGACGGATGTTCTGGTCGGCGTGCGCTACAATTTCCATTGATGGGATTAAACCATTGACGCCTGAAATTGTCAAAATTACAGCCGATAGAATGCACTGATGATGCACGATGACGAACTGGCATTGGTGGAGCGGTTTCAGGCAGGCGACGAGCAGGCGTTCAACGTCCTGACGCTCCGCTACCAGGAAAAAATTTATTGGGTCGTGCGTCGGATGATTCCGGATCATGACGAAGCGGATGATGTCGTTCAGGACGTCTTCATCCGCGCATACCATTCGCTGAAATCCTTCAAGGGTGAATCGAGCGTCTATACGTGGCTGTATCGGATTGCCGTCAATCTTTCACTGAACGAGATACGACGGAGGAAGATCCGGAAGACATTTTCGTTCGAAGACAATCCGGCTGAGCAGCATCCGTCGGACGAAGATTCGCCGATGGAGGAGATCGAGAAGCAGGAGCAGTCGGCGCTCATCCGTAAGGCCATCGACCGGCTTCCGGAAAAGCAGAAGAAAGTGTTCATCCTGCGATATTATGAGGAGCTGCCGTACGAGGAGATTGCGAAGATCGTGAAGACGAGTGTGGGCGGACTGAAAGCGAATTATTTTCATGCTGTGAAGAAAATCGGGGAGTATTTGAAACATGAAATGCCGTGAGGTGGAACTGCTGCTGCCGGATCTGGCAGACGGCACGCTGAAGACGGAAGAGGCGGCGCGCGTGGAAGAACATCTGTCGCGCTGCACGAGTTGTGCGGACGACGCCGCGCTGCTGAAGGAAACATTTGCCATGCTGCGAGCGGACGAAGAAGAGCTCCCGCCCGCGCACTACTTCCCGACGCTGCTGCCGAAGATCCGCGCGCGTCTCGAGCACCATGAGCATCCCGGAATCTTCGCGCTTCCTGCATGGCTCGGCAAAGCCGCTGCGCCGGCCGCGCTGATGGCTGCCGCGGTCGTGCTCGTCGTGCTTTTCCGGGCCTTCGAGCCGACAGAGGAATTCGCGCCGCTCAAGACAATCATCGAACAGGCATCGGGAGACGAGATCGCCTCGCTGGTCGTCTCTCCGACCGAAGCCTACAGCGGCGATTTCGGCATTCCCTCGAATGACGTTCTGCTGGAGGCGATGCCGGAAGCCGGCACCGCCGTCGCCGACGAAATGAAGGAGGAACTTCTGGCGGCAACCGACACCGATCTTCAGCCGACTGAAAGCGGCGTCCTGTCCGTCGACAAAACGCTCGACGATCTCGACGACGAGACGGTCTCTCAGGTGCTGGACCGGATGAATGAACAACCCACTCTTTAAAACGGATGGAAGCAATGATCAGATATGTACTCATGGCAGTTGCCGTGCTGATGCTCGCCCACACGGGAGCTGATGCACAGCCGCGGCGCCAGATGATGGGGCAGCGCCAGGCCTTCGAGCGCGTCGAAAGCTTCAAGAAGGTGCGCATGATGGAAACGCTGAAACTTGATGAAGACCAGTCGGTCAAGCTCATCGCGCGCTACAACAGCCACCGGGAGAAGATGCAGGATCTCGATCAGGAAGCCAATGTCCTGTTCGACAAGCTCGAATCGCTCATACAGTCCAACGCGTCGGAAAGCGATTACAACCAGGCATTCGCCGCGGTGCGCGACTACGAACGGCGCCGCAGCGAGGAGCGCCAGAAATATTACAACGATCTGAAGGAAGTTCTCTCGCCCAAGCAGCTTGCCGAGTACATGGTCTTCGAGCGGAATTTCGCGCGCGATCTGCGCGAAGCGGTGAGGGATGTGAAGATGGAGCGGCTCAAAAAGCGCTGATGTGATGACGAACGACACCTCACCGATCTATCTCGATTATGCTGCAACGACCCCGCTGGACGCGAAGGCTGCAGACATCGTCAGCGGACATTTGTCCCGTCTCTTCGGCAACGCATCGTCGATCCACGCCTTCGGCCGCGAAGCGAAAGTGGTGCTCGAGCAGAGCCGCGAAGCAATCGCGCGGGCGCTCGGCGCCGAAACAGCCGAGGTCTTCTTCACATCGGGCGGCACGGAATCCGATAACCACGCCCTGATGGGCGCCGCGTTTGCCGCGCGCCGGAAATCGGGACGATCACACCTCGTTGTTTCCTCGATCGAACATCATGCCGTGTTGCACTGCATCGAATATCTGCGCTCGCTGGGATTTACCGCCTCGATCATACCGGTCGGGGAAAGCGGCGTGGTCGATCCCGACGATGCGGTCCGGTGCATGAGGCGCGACACCTGCCTCGTCTCGGTCATGCAGGTGAACAACGAAGTCGGAACGGTGCAGCCCATTGAAGCCATTGCAGCCGCGGCCAAAGAGCGCGGCGTGCTTTTTCATACCGATGTGGTGCAGGCCGCGGGCAAAGTGCCCGTGACGTTCCGGGCGCTCGGGGCCGATCTGCTTTCCGTGACGGCGCACAAACTCTACGGTCCCAAAGGCATCGGCGCCATTGTGATCCGCCGCGGGGCCGATATCGACGCCTTGCTGCATGGAGGCTCGCAGGAGCGCAAGCAGCGCGCCGGCACAGAGAATGTTCCGCTGGCCGCCGCATTTGCATACGTGCTCGACGAGGCGGTGCGCCGCCGTGAAGAATCGATGGAGCATGCCCACCGGTTGCGGACCCGGCTTCTGGACGCCATTACGGCGCACGTCGACGGCGTGAGCGTGAACGGGGACGCGGTGCGCTCCGTGCCGTCGATCACGAGCGTTTCGCTCGATGCCGCCCGGTACGACATCGACGGCGAGGCGCTGCTCATGAATATGGATCTGCGCGGCATCGCCGTCTCGAGCGGATCGGCGTGCACATCGGGAAGCGTGCAGCCCTCGCATGTGCTGATGGCCATGGGAAGGAAGGAGCGGGACGCGATGCTGACCGTGAGATTTTCGACAGGCAGACAGACGACCATGGATGAGATCGACCGCGCCGCCGAGGCGTTCATCGGCATTGCGCGCGGCGCACGACGAACATAAAGGATGACTCGAATGAAG
>JBLMZA010000150.1:0-13717 GCA_050258555.1 Acidobacteriota bacterium
GAGAAAATGCCGTACATGGTTATATTACGACGATCGGAAGGTCCGCAGACGGTGCCGGCACGGTGCCTGCATTGGCTGTGGTCCGAACGGCATCGGCGGCGGAAGGCGCGCAGTATGCGCTTGCCGGTACGGCAGTCACCGCCGCGATAGAACATGTATTTTCCTGAACTCCTATTTATTTTGCATTCTATGGAAACACTCCATCTCTCGGCAACAGACAAAAAAGAACTTTATGAAGAAGTGCTGCCCCAGATCTTCTCGCTCATCGACGAAGAAAAGGACCGCGTGGCGGCACTGGCCAATACAAGCGCAGCGCTGAAGGAAGCCTTTCCGTCCTATTCATGGGTCGGCTTCTATCTGTTGAAGGACGGCGAGCTCGTCGTCGGTCCCTTTCAGGGGAAGATCGCCTGCACGCGCATCGCGCTCACGCGCGGCGTCTGCGGAGCCGCGGCAACGAAGAAGCAGACGATCATCGTCGAGGACGTGGATGCCTTCCCCGGGCACATCGCCTGCGACGGCGGCTCGAAGTCTGAGATCGTCGTGCCGATGATCAGTGACGGCGCGCTTGTCGGCGTGCTCGATGTCGACAGCTACCGCCCTGCAAATTTCGACGAGACAGACCGGATGTATCTCGAGCAGCTTGCCGCTCATCTTGCATCCGCGCATTTTTAACGTATCCGTATCCTGACGCCCATTCCACACCAGACACCGACAATGAAAAAAACACAGCAGCCGCCCAAGCCCCGCTCCATCGCCAAGAATAAAACGACCAAGAAGAAACACGAGATCGACGACGCCATTGTTCCGACCAAAGAACCCGCGGTTCCCCGGCTGAAGAAGGCGGAGAAGGCGTACAAGAACGCCGGATTCCTCAATTCGAAGGACGCGCGGCCGATAAGAATTCTCTCTGAATTTTTCGAACCATTAAGCCGATTCCAGTATTTCAATGTCAAAGATACGGTGGTCTTCTTCGGCTCGGCGCGCATCAAGCCGCGCGCGACGGCCGAAAAGGAACTGGCGCTCGTGAAGAAGAAGGTCAAATTGGCCAAGCGCCTTACGCCGAAGCTCGAGGCGCTGCTGAATGCCGCCGAGACCGGCGTCGAGATGTCGAGGTTCTACGAGGATGCCGTCGAACTGGCCCGGCTGCTCACCATGTGGACGCAGAAGATGAAGCAGCCCAACCGGTTCGTCGTCTGTTCCGGCGGCGGTCCCGGCATCATGGAAGCGGCCAACAAGGGCGCCACGATTGCGAAAGGGAAGTCGATCGGACTCAACATCAGCCTTCCGTTCGAGCAGTATCCGAACGGCTACATCACGCCCGAGCTGAACTTCGAGTTCCATTACTTCTTCATGCGCAAGTACTGGTTCATGTATCTCGGCAAGGCGCTCATCGCGTTTCCCGGCGGCTTCGGCACGCTCGATGAGCTGATGGAACTCATGACGCTGCTGCAGACGCAGAAGGTGAAAAAGAAAATGACCGTCGTGCTCTACGGCAGGGAATACTGGAACGAGATCATCAACTTCAATGCGCTCATTAAATACGGAATGATCAGTCCCGAGGACATCGGCCTCTTCACATTCGCCGATACGCCTCAGGAGGCATTCCATCATCTGTCGCGTTCACTGGAACGCAATTATTCGGAACTGTTCGAATGACACTGCCCGGCGACAAAGGATCGAGCGAGATCAAATCGCTCCTCACGCTGCTTGACGATGAAAACGACATGATCTATGAGACGGCGCGCACGCGCCTTCTCGAACTGGGAAGAATCGCGCTTCCGCAGCTCAACCCCGAGCACTTCACGCCGGGAACGCTTCTGCATGAGCGCGTGTCGGAAGTCTTCAGGACGGCCGTCGACTCCCAGTTCCGCGAGCAGCTTCGCTGCTTCATCGCCGCCCGTCCTTCCATCGACGATCTTGAAGAGGCCGTCATTCTCATCGCAAAGCAGCGTTATCCTTTCCTCGACGCCAAACTCATTCATGAACGGCTTGCCGAGATGAGCCGCGCGCTCCGCTCGCGCATCGATACGCAGGCATCGCCCGCCGAGTGCGTGCAGACCGTCTCCCTGTATTTCAGCGACGAGCTGGGATTCACCGGAAACAAATCGAACTACTACGACGAGCAGAACCATTACATCAACCGCGTGCTCGAAACGCACCGCGGTTCGCCGATCCTGCTCTCGATGGTCTACATGATCGTCGGCCGGAAGATCAATCTGCCGATCGAGGGCATGGGGCTGCCCGGCCGGTTCATCGTCCGGTTCAGCTATCCCCAGAAGCCGTTCTATCTCGATCCGTTCGACCGCGGCAAGATGCTCTCGCGCGTGGAATGCGAGCAATTGATCGAGAATTCCGGACATGCCGTCTCCGAAGACTATTTCAAGCCGATGACGCTGCCGCGCGTGATGGAGCGGATCTTCCGCAACCTGATCAATGCCGCCGAGCAAAAGGGGGAAGCCGAGCGCGCCGAGCTGCTCGCATCCTACATTGATATTGTGAATGCAAAAGTGTATATTCAATAGCAGCCCTGATTCATCGGGGGTGACATGGTTTCGACGGGGTCGAGAAATGTTAGGCATAAGCATACCGTGCTTTCGCTATGCACGATAATCCGGGCGAAAAACAATAAGCGATAACTACGGTTACGCACTCGCAGCCTAAGTAAAACCTTAGCTGCGCACCGACGATGCGGCCCGCCTGACGGCTGCATATTAGGTGTCGACTAATGCCAGGCTGGTTCGCATGTCGCGGAGGCGATGCGGACGAGATTTTCAAGCCCTCTGCTATATTCCGTGAACGCGGGTTCGGCCGACGTCGCGGAATGAACTGTACACGAGCCGGACTGAGTATGGAGAAGGCCTAATGGTTTTCACTTCGGACCGGGGTTCGACTCCCCGCACCTCCACCCATTGAACACAGACCCGTCACGATACACACCAGGTATTGTGACGGGTTTTTTTTATCCTTTTGAAATTATGTTATCCTCTATGAAGACCAACAAAGAAACCGAACGCGCGGAACTCCACAAAACCATCTGGCGAATCGCGAACGATCTGCGTGGAAGTGTGGATGGCTGGGACTTCAAGAGCTATGTGCTTGGCATGCTGTTTTATCGTTTCATCTCCGAGAACTTGACACGCTACCTCAATGAGCAGGAGCGCAAAGCCGGCAATCCAAACTTCGATTATGCATGCATAAGTGATTCCGATGCCGAAATCGGCCGCGCCGAAACGGTGAAAGAAAAGGGGTTCTATATCCTTCCTTCCGAACTCTTTGTCAATGTGTTGGCCCGTTCGCGGCATGACAGTAACCTCAATGAAACTCTGAGCCGCGTCTTTGCCGACATCGAAAGTTCCGCCAGCGGTGCGGAAAGCGAGGACGACTTCAAGGGATTATTTGATGATCTTGATGTCAACAGCAATAAACTCGGTCCTACGGTTGCAAAACGCAACGAAAAACTCGTCAAGCTGCTCGAAGCCATTGGGGATCTGCCTCTCTCAAACGGTACCAACAGCTTTACGCACAACAGTATCGACCTGTTCGGCGACGCCTATGAATACCTGATGCAGATGTACGCATCCACGGCAGGCAAATCCGGCGGTGAGTTCTATACTCCCCAGGAAGTCTCTGAGCTGCTTGCCCGCATCACCGTTGTTGGCAGGACCGAAGTCAACAAGGTGTACGATCCTGCTTGTGGTTCAGGCTCGCTGTTGCTCAAGTTTGTAAAAGTGCTGGGCCACGACAAGGTGCGTCAGGGTTTTTTCGGCCAAGAGATCAACCTGACCACATACAACCTGTGCCGGATCAACATGTTCCTGCATGATGTCAATTACGAGAAGTTCGACATCGCCCACGGCGATACGTTGACCGACCCCGCCCACTGGGATGACGAACCTTTCGAGGCCATCGTCTCTAATCCGCCGTATTCCATACAATGGGCAGGCAAGGACAACCCCTTGCTTATCAATGATCCTCGTTATGCTCCGGCGGGTGTGCTCGCTCCCAAGAGCAAGGCCGATCTTGCTTTCACCATGCACATCCTCTCCTGGCTGGCGGTGAATGGCACTGCGGCGATCGTCGAATTTCCCGGCGTTCTCTATCGCGGAGGGGCCGAACAGAAAATACGTCAGTACCTGACCGATAACAACTATATTGATGCGGTCATTCAATTGCCGCCGGACCTCTTTTTCGGTACTACCATCGCAACCTGCATCATCGTTCTTAAAAAATCCAAGCACGACAATGCCACACTGTTCATCGATGCCGGCAATGAGTTCGTGCGCAGCGGCAACAAGAACAAGCTCACGGGCGATCACCTGCAAAGAATTCTCGATGCGTTCGTTGCACGTAAGGACATCGACCACTTTGCACGGCTGGTGAGCAATAGCGAGATTGCGGAGAACGGCTACAACATCGCCGTGTCGTCGTATGTCGAGCCACGGGATACACGCGAAGCCATCGATATCAAGGCGCTCAATGCAGAGATAGCCTGCATCGTGGCACGTCAGGCGGAGTTGAGGACACAGATCGATGCCATTGTGGCTGATCTGGAGGAAGAAGGCGTATGAGCGACAAACCCATTTCGCTGGAAACCGTCCCGGAAGGTTATGCAGAATGGCTGGCTGATCTCAAAGGCCGCATCCATTCGGCGCAACAACGGGCCGCCCTGGCTGTCAATCGTGAGTTGGTGCTTTTGTACTGGCAGATCGGTCGGGACATTTTGATGCGGCAGGCCGAACAGGGCTGGGGCGCGAAGGTGATTGACCGACTTGCGCACGACCTCCATACCGCATTCCCCGAAATGAAAGGGTTTTCGCCTCGTAACCTCAAGTACATGCGAGCCTTTGCCGAGGCTTGGCCGGATGCTGAATTTGTGCAAGCGGTGCTTGCACAATTGCCTTGGTATCACCATCTGGCGTTACTGGAAAAACTGGATTCCGACGAAAGCCGCCGCTGGTATGCGGGGAAAGCCATCGAAAACAACTGGTCGCGCAATGTGCTTGTAATGCAGATAGAAACCCGCCTGCTGGAACGGCAGGGCAAGGCGGTTACCAATTTCGAACAGCGTCTGCCGAAGCCCCAGTCTGATCTTGCCCGCGAATCTCTCAAAGATCCCTATCGTTTCGATTTTTTGGGCTTGGGCGATGAAGCACAGGAACGCGAAATTGAATCGGCCTTGGTACGGCATGTCACCGAATTCTTGCTGGAGTTGGGCGCAGGATTTGCTTTTGTTGGCCGCCAACTGCATTTGGAAGTGGGCGGAGAAGATTTCTTCATCGATCTGCTGTTTTATCACCTGAAGTTGCGTCGCTATGTGGTGATCGAACTGAAGGCCGGTGATTTCAAGCCGGAACACCTGGGGCAGTTGGGCTTTTATCTCACCGCCGTGGATCGGCAGATAAAAGGTGAGCAGGATTATCCCACCATCGGCCTGTTGCTGTGCAAGAGCAGGAACAAGGTAGTGGCCGAATATGCTCTGGGCGATAAAACACAGCCCATGAGCATTGCCGAGTACAAACTGCTGGAGTCCCTGCCCGAACACTTGCAGACCAATCTGCCCAGCATCGAGCAAATCGAGCGGGAATTGCAAGGAGGCGAATCATGAGCAGGATTGATCAATTGATTGCCGAGCTTTGCCACGATGGTGTGGAGTTTTACGAACTTGGTGAACTCGGCTTACGCAATAAAGGAACGACGATCACGGCTGGACAAATGAAGTCAATCCAGATTGAGGGTGGACCGATTCGCGTCTTCGCCGGTGGGCAAACGATTGCTGACGTCGCCGAAAGTGCGGTACCCGTTAAAGATGTTGTGCGTGTCCCTAGCATTATTGTCAAATCTCGTGGGCATATTGGCTTTACTTATTATGACCGTCTATTCACTCACAAGGCCGAACTTTGGTCATATTCTATCAACCACAAAGATGTTGACCAGAAATTCGTCTATTACTTCCTGCTCACCAAAGTCGAGTTGCTCCAGGAGATTGCCCGCGCAACCTCCGTAAAGCTACCTCAACTTAGCGTAAAGGACACTGACACGCTCCGCATTCCCGTACCTCCGATTGAAATACAGCGCGAAATCGTGAAAGCGCTTGATATGTTCACGGAACTGGAGGCGGAACTGGAGGCGGAACTGGAGGCGCGTCGGCGTCAGTATCAGTACTACCGCGACACGCTATTCGCCTTTAGTGACCAGAATGTTTGCTGGACCACAATGGCCGAAGTCGGGGAGTTCTTTCGTGGTCGGCGTTTCACCAAGAACGATTACGTCCTGGATGGAATCCGATGCATTCACTATGGTGACATCTACACACGGTATGGTACGGCCACGACAACGACGGTTTCGCATGTACGTTCGGACATGGCATCAGCACTGCGCTTTGCCAAGCCGGGTGATCTAATTATTGCCGGAGTAGGGGAGACGGTTGAAGATGTCGGCAAGGCGGTCGCCTGGCTCGGCAATGGGGAGGTGGCTATACACGACGACTGCTTCGCATTTCGTCATTCGTTGAATCCGAAGTTCGTCTCGTATTATTTCCAAGCTTCGGCCTTCCATGCAGAAAAAAATAAATTTGTAGCGCGGGCAAAGGTTAAGCGCTTGGCGGCAGAGAGCCTCGGCAAGCTCACAATCCCTGTTCCATCGCCCGAAGAACAGGAACGCATCGTCGCCATACTCGACGCATTCGACGGGTTGGTGAACGACCTCTCCAAGGGCCTGCCCGCCGAGATCAAGGCGCGCCGCCAGCAGTACGAGTTTTACCGCAATCGTTTGCTCGATTTTCAGGAGGCCGTATGAATGATGAACTCACATCGTACCGCATCGAACCGATCGCACTTTCCAACGAGAGTACGGTCGTCGCCGAATTCCTTGCAGACGGAGTGCGGGAGACGGCCTATCAGTCCGAGGCCGAACTGGAAAAACAATTCATCGGGCAATTGCAGTTGCAGGCCTATGAATATCTGCCGATCACATCAGAGGCCGATCTGACCGCCAACCTGCGGCGTCAACTTGAGCGGCTCAACAACATCGCCTTTTCCGACGCTGAATGGGAGCGTTTTTTCTGCGCTAGTATTGCCGGCGTCAATGACGGCATTGTCGAGAAGACTGCACGCATTCAGGAAGACCATATCCAGGTGCTCAAGCGCGACGATGACACGGTCAAGAATATTTATCTGATCGACAAGCTGCGCATCCACAACAACAGTGTGCAGGTCATCAATCAATATGAAGTGGAAGGGAAGCGGTCCAATCGCTACGATGTGACGGTGCTGGTCAACGGGCTGCCGATGGTGCATGTGGAGCTCAAGCGCCGGGGCGTAGATATTCGCGAGGCCTTCAATCAGATCAACCGTTATCAGCGTGAGAGTTTCTGGGCGGGATCCGGGTTGTTCGAGTATGTGCAGCTCTTCGTCATCAGCAACGGCACGCTGACCAAGTACTACAGTAACACGGTGCGCTACGGACATTTGGCTGAACAACGAAACAAACGCTCGCACCAGAAAACTTCCAACAGTTTTTCGTTCACAAGCTGGTGGGCTGACGCGAAGAACCATCCTATCACCGGACTGTCCGGTTTCACAAAGACGTTCTTTGCCAAACATGCGTTGTTGAACATCCTGACCCGGTACTGCGTGTTCGACGTAGACCGCAAGCTATTGGTGATGCGTCCCTATCAGATCGTGGCGGCTGAACAGATTCTGCAACGCATCGCCACCAGCACCAACCACCGGCAACTGGGCAAAACAACCGCAGGCGGTTACGTCTGGCACACAACCGGCAGCGGCAAGACGTTGACCAGTTTCAAGGCCGCGCAACTGGCACGTGACCTGCAGGAGACCAATAAGGTGCTGTTCGTGGTCGACCGCAAGGATCTGGATTACCAGACCATGCGCGAGTATGAGCGATTTGAAAAAGGCGCCGCCAACTCCAATACTTCGACGGCGGTGCTGCAACGGCAGTTGGAAGACCCACACGCCCGCATCATCATCACCACCATTCAGAAGCTCAGCCGTTTCGTGGCAAAGAACAAAAAACATCCGGTCTATGATGCGCATGTCGTCGTGATTTTCGACGAATGTCACCGCAGCCAATTCGGCGATATGCATGCGGAAATAACGCGGGTCTTCAAATGCTACAATCTGTTTGGCTTCACCGGTACGCCGATCTTTGCCGCCAACGCCGGCAGTCATGGCAATCCAAACCGGCGCACCACCGAGCAGGCTTTTGGCGATAAATTGCATACCTATACCATTGTCGACGCCATCAACGACAAGAATGTGCTGCCCTTCCGTATCGACTACATCAACACGATCAAGGCATCGCCGGGCATCAAGGACGAAAAGGTATCGGCCATCGATACGGAACGGGCGTTGTTGGCCCCTGAACGCATCAAGCAGGTAGTGAGCTATATCCGTGAGCACTTCGACCAAAAAACGAAGCGCAATGCAAGCTATCGCCATGAAGGCAAACGGCTGAACGGATTCAACTCGCTGTTCGCTACCGCCTCCATCGACGCGGCTAAACGATACTATACCGAATTCGTCAGGCAGGAAGGAGAACGGCCGCCCGCGCGGCGTCTCAAGGTGGGGCTCATCTACAGCTTTGCCGTCAATGAGGAAGAAGACAATGGACTGCTGAGCGAAGAGGAATTCGAAACAGATGGTCTGGATCAAAGCTCGCGCGATTTTCTGGATGCCGCGATCAAAGACTACAATGCCATGTTCGGTACCAGTTACGACACATCGGCCGACAAGTTTCAGAACTACTATAAAGACCTGTCGCAGCGCCTGAAAAACCGCGAACTGGACCTGGTCATCGTGGTCAATATGTTTCTGACCGGCTTCGATGCCACGACGCTCAATACCCTATGGGTCGACAAAAATCTGCGGGCCCATGGGCTGATCCAGGCCTATTCACGCACCAACCGCATCCTCAATTCCGTCAAGACATACGGCAACATCATATCCTTCCGCGATCTGGAACAGGAAACCAACGATGCCCTGGCCCTATTCGGCAACAAGGATGCCAAGGGCATCGTGCTGCTGAAACCGTATGCTGAATACTATACGGAGTACCAGAAGCAGATAGGGGAGTTGGTCGGAAATTATCCGCTCGGTAATGCTTTCATCGGCGAATCGGCCCAAAAGGCATTCATCAAGCTCTTTGGCTCGATCTTGCGGCTGAAAAATATTCTCACGGCATTCGATGATTTCACAGGCGATGAAATCCTCAGCGAGCGTGATTTCCAGGATTATCAGAGCATGTATCTGAATCTGTATGCTGAATTTCGTGCCGATTCCGAAGCGGAAAAGGAATGGATCAACGACGACGTGATTTTTGAAATCGAATTAATCAAGCAGGTCGAGATCAACGTTGATTACATCCTAATGCTGGTCGAAAAGTACCTGAAGAAGAAAGGTTCCGGCGAAGACAAAGAGATACGGGCCGCCATCGAACGTGCTATCAATGCCAGCCCCGGCTTGCGTAACAAGAAAGACCTCATCGAGCAGTTTGTGGACTCTGTCTCTACGAAGACCAAGGTCGATGCCGAATGGATCTCATTCATAACAGCAAAGAAGGCGCAGGAGCTCGACCGTATCATTGCAGATGAAGGTCTCAATGTGGACGAAACGAAGACGTTTATTGATAATGCCTTCCGCGACGGCGCAATCCCGATTACCGGCACCGCCATCACAAAGGTTCTGCCGGCAGTTTCAAGGTTCAATAAAGCCAACATCCATGCAGTGAAGAAGCAAACAGTACTGGACAAACTAAGCGCATTCTTCGAACGTTTCTTCGGATTAATCTGAAAAATTCGTATACTATCAATATTTCAGGAGGCTCTGCAATGAGACATCTTATCATACTATCCTTCCTGCTCGTTGCAGTGCTTGCAGGCACAAACCGGTCGGCAGCCGGGAATCCCGTCAAGGCGAAAGTCCGCGTGGGCGCCGACCGTCTGTTGAAGGAGGAATTCAACCTCGTCAAAGGCAAGCGCATCGCTCTTGTGACGAACCATTCCGCGCTCTGTTCGGACGGCACGCATATCGCCGATGCGCTCAAGAAGCGGAAGGATGTCGCGCTCACCGCGCTCTTCGGTCCCGAGCACGGCATCAGAGGCGACGCGCCGGACGGCAAGACGATCACCGACTCGGTCGATGCGCGCACGGGCGTGAAGGTCTTCTCGCTCTACGGCAAGATCAGCAAGCCAACGCCGGAAATGCTCAGGGACGTCGATGTGCTCGTCTTCGACATTCAGGATGTCGGCGTGCGCTTCTACACGTACATCAGCACGCTCTTCCTGACGATGGAAGCAGCCGCCGAACAGCACATTCCCTTCGTCGTGCTTGACCGTCCCAATCCGATTCGCGGCACATGGTGCGACGGGCCGATCCGCGTCGATTCGCTGAAGACGTTTGTCGGCTGGGCGCCCATGCCGATCGCGCACGGCATGACCGTCGGAGAGCTTGCCCGCATGGCCAACGGCGAAGGCTGGCTCAAGGACGGCGTCAAAGCCGATCTGCACGTGGTGAAGATGGACGGATGGAAACGCTCTCTCTGGTACGATGAACTCTCGCTTGCGTGGGTCCGGCCGTCGCCGAACATGCGCACGCTCTCCACCGCAACAGTCTATCCCGGCACCTGTCTCATCGAAGGCACGAACGTTTCGGAAGGACGGGGCACCGACTTCCCGTTCGAGACCATCGGCGCTCCGTGGATTAACGGGGATTCGCTTGCCGCGATGCTCAACGCCGAAAAGCTGCCCGGCGTCACGTTCGAGACCATAGTCTTCACGCCGAAGGAAATGCCCGGCGTCAAATCTCCCAAATACAACAATGAGCAGTGCCGCGGCGTCTTCCTGCGCGTCACGGACCGTAACGCGTTCCAGCCTGTTGCGGCCGGCATCGCGCTCGTGCGCGATCTCTACAGGATGTATCCCTCGCAGCTTGTCTTCCGCGGCCGCGGCTTCGACCGGCTCGCCGGCACGCCGCGCGTGCGCGAGATGATCACCTCGGGCGCCACGCTCGGCGAGATCGAATCGTCTTGGAAGGATGAACTCGCGAAGTTCGACGCACAGCGGCGCACCTACTTCTTCTATCACTAAGTTTCTTTTTTCACTACTATCGGATACGCATGAAAACACTGGCGCTCATCGCTCACGACGAAAAGAAAGCAGACATCCTCGCCTTCGTCAACAAGAACAGGGCGAAACTTGCGAAATTCAATCTCATCGCCACGCGCACGACCGGCACGCTCATACGGGACAAGGTCGGACTTACGGTGAAGTGCTACCGTTCGGGCCCGCTCGGAGGCGACGCCGAGATTGCCGCGCTTGTGGCGAAGGGGAAGGTGGATGCCGTCATCTTCATCACCGATCCCCTGAACGCACATCCTCACGATCCGGATATTCATACGCTCATGCGCGTCTGCAATGTCTACAATGTGCCGCTTGCGCCGAATATCGCGACGGCGGAACTGATCGTCTCTCGCGAAAAGCTCTGAAAAAGAGGCTGGGGGCTTACGGTCCTCCCGATGCGCGTTTGGAACATTTCGACCGTTTTGCACGTTATTGCTGAAAATCATTCATCGCTGACACGACGGAGATCTCGCTCATGCTGTTCATCTGGATCGGCTTCATCGCGCTCATACTGCTCATGCTTGCCATCGACCTCGGCGTCTTTCACCGCACATCGCATACGGTGTCGCTGAAGGAGGCGCTCACATGGTCCGTCGTGTGGGTGGCGATGGGCATCAGTTTCTCCGTCTTCATTTATTACGGCTATGAATCGCACTGGCTGGGACTCGGCAGCCATGTCGATTCGGTCGATCAGACGGTCAACGACGGCGGCGCCGCGACGCTGAAATATCTGACAAGCTACATCGTCGAAAAGTCGCTCTCGGTCGACAACATCTTCGTCATTGCGATGCTCTTCTCGTTTTTCGGCGTGCCGCAGCGCTACCAGCACCGCGTGCTCTTCTGGGGCGTGCTCGGCGCGCTCGTGCTGCGCGGCGTGATGATCGGCGTGGGCGCGGCGCTCATCGCTGAATTCCATTGGATTCTCTATATTTTCGGCGTCTTCCTCATCATCACCGCGCTCAAGATGTTCTTCATCAAGGAAGGGGAGACCGATCCCAACCACAATATCGTTGTCCGCTTCGCGCGCAAATTCTTTCCCGTGACGGCCAAATATCACGGCGAGCATTTCATGGTGAAGGCCGGCGCACCCGCCTCGCAGGAAAATGAAGAAGGCGTCGTCTCCCCCGAAACGGACGACGTGGTCAAACGGACGAAGCCAGGCACATGGATGCTCACGCCCCTTGCGCTGGCGCTCATTGTGGTTGAAACGACCGATCTCATTTTCGCAGTCGATTCCATTCCCGCGATCTTCGCCATCACGGCCGATCCCTTCATCGTCTTCACCAGCAACGTCTTCGCCATACTCGGTCTGCGCTCGCTCTATTTCGCGCTTGCCGAGATCCTGGGCAAGTTCAAATATCTGAAACCGGCGCTCGCGCTTGTGCTGCTTGTGGTCGGCATCAAGATGCTCATCGCCTCCTGGCTCAAGGAAATGCTCGGCGAATACTTCAATTTCTATCTGCTCGGCGCCGTGGTCCTCATCCTCGCAGCCGGCATCGCGGCGTCGATGATCAGTTCCGCTCGCACATCGCGCTCTTGATTCGGCCTGCGAATTTCCGTATTTTGGGTCGGTTCACGATTCCCTTGTTCCAGCTTCTTCACACAAACTTCATGACCACCGTTCTGTGAAAGGAATCACCATGCACCGGCTCTTCACACCGCTCGTGGCGCTCCTGTGCGCCGCGTCCATGCTATCGGCACAGCCGCGTCCCTACGCGAAAAAAGTCGTCTCCTTCGTCAATAAGGTCATCGCTCCCTCGTCGTCCGAGCTTTCATCGCGCCACACGGACTATATCGGCCGTTCCGTCGAGCAGAACATGAATCTGACGCGGTTCAATTTTGCTCCCCTTCCCGAGGGATGCCAGAAAAGCTTCTGCGATGAGACAAGCTCATGGAAGGAGTATTCGCCGGAGAAGGTGAAGGAAGGGATCGACAAGTACCTCGCTCCCGAACTTCTGCGGCTCATCGACGAAAACAAGGAAGTGCTGAGCCGGCAGAACCTGTCGGATGCCGAGCGCAATACGTTCCTCGCCACAAAGGCGAAGGCGGCGGGACTCACGGCTTCGCAGCTCGAGGCGGTGCTGAATTCCGGCTTCTTCTTCGTGCCGTTCATCGAATCGTATGAGCACAGCGCGGACCGCGGAGTGCGGGAAGTGAAAAACGACAAGGGGGAAGTCACGCGCCGCGTCAACTATACGGAATACCGGCACAGGATGGAACTCGGCGTGCTCTGGTACCAGCTGAAGCTCGACCGCTCGAACAAGGCGCAGGTCGCATTCGTCGGCACGGCAAAAGGATGGAACGGAGGCGCGATTTCGCGCTCGAAATCGCAGGATGACGGCGAGGACGGCAGCGCCGACTGGGAGGCGTTCGAAGACGCGGTCAATGCCAGCTGCCAGAATATCGCGCTCGATACAAAGAATATGGAGCCCTTCCAGCTCACCGGCGGCGTCACTGAAACGACCGGCATGGGACTCATGCTCTCTGTCGGCAAACGAGAGGGCGTGCATCTCGACGACACATATTGGATCGAAGAAATGGAAGAGGATGAAGCGGGTGCGCTTCACAAGACGCGCCGCG
>JBLMZA010000151.1:0-17039 GCA_050258555.1 Acidobacteriota bacterium
GAGCTCGTCATTCGATGCCGCAAGCTGCTTCTGATAGATGATCTCCAGCCAGTTGATGTACCCCGCCGCGTTGCTGCTTGCGGCCGAATACGTCATGCGAACGGTGGAACGGTTGCCGCTCAGCGCCGGCACCACGGAAAACGATCCGCTGCTTTCACTCGCGTAATCGGTCGTCGCATCGGACAGATCCTGCGCCGACATGGCGTTGATGCCGGCGGTGCCCACGGTCACGCCCGATTCCTCTATTGTAAAGGAAGAGGGAGCGTCGGAGCGTCCGAAGAAATCGTATTTGTATGTGACCGGCGTATTCGGCGCATAGCCGTTGAGCATGTTGGTCACAACGCGCGTGAGGAATTTTTCGCTCATCGGCGCGCCCACCCACATCTGTCCCGACTGGTTGAAATTGAATTTATCCTCGTCGAAGAATATTTTCCCGACGCTTCCGGTGACGACGCTGCCGGCCGATGCCGGCGCCTGCTGCATCGGCATCTCCTTCACCGTGCCGGAGGATGCGATCTGCAGCAGATAGTAATTGCTCGCGGTGAAGGGATTGACCACATGGTTGAACTGCTTCGATACGCTATTATAGATCCATCCAGCCGCGCCCTGCCCGTAAAAGAGCACATAATCGTCCGCGTCGAACTTCCCGTTCGAATTCGCATCGGAATAATAGACCGCACACTGCGCAAGATCGACATCCGTGATCGCATGGATGTCGGTGCTCATGGGCAATCCGTTGCTGCCGTAGACTTTGATGTCGCGTATCGAAGCGAGCGACGCGGGATCGACTCCCTGCGCGCGCAAATACGCCGCATCGATCTTCACCATGCCGTCTTCGGCGACCTCGAGCTTGAACCACTGCCCCGTCGCGCGCACGCTGTTGATGAGAGACTTTTTGGAGAGGCTGCCGGCACCCTGGTCCGATGCGGGATACCACGCCTGCGCCTCGCGGTAATTGAGCAGCTGCTGCGCCCACGTCCGGTCGCCCGATGCGCGGGCGGAGGAGGCTGAACGCGGACCGTATGTGAGACGCACCACCATGCGCGTGCATTTTTTAAGCGACCGCGTCGAAGGCTGATACTGCACGGGATAGAGCTTCAGATATCCGACCGACCAGCCATGCACCGATGCAATGCTTCCAATGGATGCCGCCTGCTGAGGATAAAAATCGTTCATGCCGGTAAAGGCCGCGCGATACGAAAAGCCCGACGGATTGCCGTCGCTCGGCGCCGAAACCGACGGCACCGGCGCCTGATTGAATCCGCCGATCGATTCATAATCGGCGCTGACAATTTCGACCGATGATCCTTCTCTTCCCGGAAGAGCCAGGGGCACGCTCAAAAACCGCGTATCGGGCATGCCCGCCTTCGACTGATCCGACACGCCGCCTCTGAATGTGAGAAGCTCGTAGCGCGCGCTTCCCGAGCCGATCACCTGCACGGTGTCGTAGCGGGGCGTGAACTCGAGCGTAATCGACCGGTCGTTCGACTCGATCACGCGCATGTCACCCGTGCGTCCGTATGCGGCTGCGGCGAAGACTGCAAGGAGGAGAAGTATTCTGTTCATAATGGGATGGCAAAAAAAAACCGAACGTAAGGGCTTCACCCCCTATAACGTCCGGTATAAAAGAATAAGCATGCGCATACGAAACGTTAAAGGTGTTTTAAGCCGGTAAAAAACTCTGTGCGTTGAAGAACCCTTTAACAAAAAGCGATATGCGCCGCTCCTATATTTTTTTTAATGTCTCAGTAAATATAGAAAACCTTCCAACAGTTGTCAAGAGACGGCGGAAAGAAAATTTTATTTGACTCTTACCTGCCATTTCGCTATCATTAATTATAAAGAAGAGCAGGCAGATGAACGGACGGCGCCACAAGAGTCGTCCCTCCCGTCCCGCCTGATGAGATCACAATCTTTCTGTACGCTTTAAGCAGGGAGTTCTGTATGAGTAAAGCCAAATATGTGACACAGCATTGTGTTTCGTGCAACCGTGAAGCGAAGATGGAAATCCGCGCGGTTGACGGTTCTGAACACCAGGTATGGTACCGCTGCACGCGCTGCCACCACAGCATGCTCGTCGACCGCTCGGTGCAGCCGAGTGATCCGGCCCCCAAACCCACACGCGAAACATGCATCGCATACACTCCCACCAGCATTTATGAAGTCGGCGCCTCCATCTACCACTCAGACTGGGATGACATGGGCATGGTGACCTCAAAAGAACGCACATCGAACGGCGGCAATGCCATCTGGGTTTCATTCGAGAAGAATGGAACGCGCCGCCTGATCGAGAACTTACAAGAAGACTAACATCCCCTGCCCGGCAGAGTCCGGCAGTGCCCGAGGAGGTGACAATTTTTGGTCGGTATCAACGTCAACGACAACGAATCCATTGACCGCGCATTGAAGCGCTTCAAGAAGAAGTACGAACGCTCCGGCGTCTTGAAGGAATTCAAGAAACGCGCGTATTTCACGAAGCCTTCGGTCAAGAAGCGGATGAAGAAAATCAAAGCCATCCGCCGTGCGCATCACAACAAGATGGAAGAAGGCATGTAAGCTCCTCTCCCCTCGGGAAGATGGAAAACAAAAAAGCCCCGTTCGCAGGAACGGGGCTTTTTTTTATTTGTTACAGCTCCAGACCCGGCTTCCGCTTCTCCTGCCGCTGCTGCTGTCTGAGCCGCTGCTCTTCCAGCTGCTGCTGCCGTTCCTGCTGCGCTCCGATCACGGCGTCCAGATCGATGCGCTTCTCGCGGTTCATCATGCGCCAGTCGCCGGGCATGAGCTTCTGCGTCCGCTGCGCTTTCGTGGACGTGCGGGGTCTCGGCTGCACAAGCTCCTCGTCCATGCGCTGCCCGGGCATGAAGCCTCCGTTTTCCTCGAACTGAATCGTGAGCACGTCCTCGCCTCCGAAGACGCGGAGCGGCGTGCGCTCCTGCAGCATCTTCTGTTCGAAGCGGAGACGCCGCTCGGCAAACTGCTGCACCATTTCCTGCACGGCTTTCAGCTTCGGCATCTCGCGCCTGACGAGCTCGGCATGCTCCATGAGGCGCTCGACATCGCCGGGCATGTCGGCAAACGAGACAGAGTCTCCGGCGATCACGACATACCGGTTCGTATGCGGAATGGCGGCCATGCGCCGGAAGATCTTTTCGGGAGGAGCCGGAGGCAGATCGTTTTTGACGACCGTATAGGGCGCATCGTGATCGGCGAGCATCTGTCTGAAATGCACGCGCTGCGCCGGCTCGAGGCATTCGGCGATCGTCGAGACCATCATGCGGTTGAGCCGGGCGATATCGGCATGGATCGCGATTTCATCCTTCTCTCCCACAAGCACCGCATTCTGAATCTTCGCCTTGCCGTAATTGAGTATCGAATCGACGATCTGATGCTGCGCGGGCGTCGCATCGATCGCCGCATAAAACTCGGGCAGCGTCATCGTCGGCTTCGGCGCCTTCCGCCCGATCTCCACTTTGTAGCTTCCGCCTTCGCCCTTGGCCACCTGCAGCGTGTTGGCGGAATCAAGCGGGAGATTCCCGTTGAGCGCGAACTGCAGCACCTTCTCCTTGTCGACCGATGCAAACAGCGGCATGATCGCTCCCTTCATCAGCCCGCTTTCATACACCTGCGCAACCTGGCTCTTCTTCTCCTGATAATAGGAGCGGAAGGTGTCTCCTTCCCTGATCACCAGCACGACGGCCAGTGCGGCGGCGCCGGCGGTGACGAGTCCCGCGGACCAGTAGCGCCGGGTCCATCGTTTGAGCGCACCCGCTTTCTCCGCACGGCGTTCCTCAAGCGCGCCCGAGAGCTGCAGCCAGAACCACGCATTCTCCGGCACCGAAGGCGAGGCTTTCAGCCCCTTTTGTATCGTGCGGAGCATCGACAGTTCGCGCGCGGCTTCGGGATGCGTTGCGATGTATCCCTCGAGCTGCCGCGCTTCTGCATCGTCCAGCATGCCGTCGACATACAGGGACAATTTTTCGCTCACTATTTTAGATGATAGTTCTTTCATGGGTTTCAGCGTCACATCGATCAAGTGGTAGAAATCTCTGCGTTATTCAGCCTCCAGTAAGGGCGTTAGGATTCCGCGCAGCATGGCGCGCGCGCGGCTCAGGCGTGATTTGACGGTGCCGACTTCGCAGTCGAGCGCCTCTGCAATTTCTTCGTAGGAAAGTCCTTCGATGTCCTTCAGGATCACCGGCAGGCGGAATTTTTCGGGAAGCTTGTCGAGCGCGGCCGACACCATGTCGGCGACGCCCATGTCGGTCGGGGCCGGCGTCTGCAGCGCGGGATGGTGTTCGCGCTGCTCGGTCATGAGGTCGAGCGAGAAGAAGCGCTTCACCTTGCGTTTGCGCATTTCATCGCGGGCCTTGTTGACCGTGATCCTGTAGAGCCAGGTGTAGAACGACGATTCGAACCGGAAGTTCGGAAGCGCCTCGTACGCCTTGATGAATACCTCCTGCGCCATATCATCGACGATTTCAGGATCGCGGAAGATGGAAAAAACGACGTTGCGCACACGATCCTTATGGCGATCCACAAGCACCCGATAGGCACTCCTGTCGCCGCCTTGAAACATCGTGATCAACGCTTCGTCGCTTCGTGATTCCAGAGGAAGTGTCTCCTCGGATATGTGAAATATTGCGGGAGATTTCATGAGTCTCTTGGTTCTTTGTGTATTAAGACGCAGGGAGCGTCAAAAAGTTCCCACGCACAAAGAACCGAAAAAAAAAGACCGGCAGAGCGCTGAGGCCGGGCCGGTCTTTCCGTTTGGACAATAAGCAAAATTCGTGCGAAACGCTTATTCCTGCGTTTCGGGAGCGGCCGCGGCTTCTCCTCCGGCGTTTTCTCCGCCTTCCTCATCGCCCACGCCTTTGATCTGCTGCACTTCCTTGCGGATATCCTGGGCTTTTTTCTTGAGTTCGTTCATATGCTTGCGAACGCGGGTGCCGGCCGATTTGTTGCCTTTTTCGTAAAATTTCACGAAATCCTTTTCAAAACTCTGCACAAGTTCGATGATCTCACTGTATCTGCTCATCTCGGTCTCCTTCTTCTGGTTTGAAAAAAAGTGAACTTGATTTCCGAAGCATGAACCATAACATCGTTCATCTCGTGAAGCGATCAACCCATTACAATATGTTTCAAAATCGCCTATTTTCGCCAAAAAGTCAAGTACTATCTTTGTACGGCCGCCTCAAGGGTCCGCCGGCGCCGCTGATGCACCGACAGGAACACACCGCCGAACAGGAGCATGAGCGCCGCAGAGGCAATGATGCCGTCGCCGAAAAAGAGAGGATTCTCCGTGCTGAAGAAGGCCTCGGCCGATTCCGCCGCGCCGGTCAGCATCAGCGGCGTGAGCGTCATCACTCCGATGCGGAACGAGTAGCTCACCCACAGCGAACGGCTTCCATAATACAGCGCCGATGCGGCAATGCCGACCGCGCAATAATACAGCGCCATGAGGCCAAGCGTGGTCCAGGCGAAGTCCTCAAGCGGCACGAGATCGGACAACGCATAGACGGCCCACAGCACCGATGAGAAGAAGAATCCCATCCATGCCGAACCGCTCCGCTCGAATTCCGTGAGGATCCATCCCCTGAATATGTATTCTTCCACAAAAACGGTCGTGACCGAAAAGATGAAGATCGCCGGGATATCGAACAGCGTGGTCAGCGCCAGTGTCGTGCCGTTCTCGGGATCGGCAAACTGCACTTTCTTCACAAGCAACCCGGCGGCGGCAATCAGACCCGTGAGGAGGACCGGGATCAGAAAGGCGCCCGCATTTTTGGCGATACTCCATCTGAAAACACCCCTATCCTGCGCATCGTTCCGCCATTGTGCCGGTTTCAGCAGCAGATAGAGGAGTCCGGCCAGCAGCACGGTCCTGCCGTCGATGAGGAGCTCCCACAGGTACACGTAGGTTTTGATGCCCGCCGCCGCGGCCGCGGCATGGAGCGCCGCGATCACGGGAATGGCTGCGAGATACAACGGGAGGTTTTTCCTGAGGTTCATGGGTCAGCCGACGAGTACGCTGCCGCCGTTGACGTTCATGATCTCGCCGGTGATGTGGCGGGCAAGATCGGAGGCAAGAAAGACGACCGGACCGGCAATATCCTCCGGCGTGGGAATGCGTCCCAGAGGAATGCCTTTCCGCGCCGCCTCCTTGAATTTCTTGTCCTTGAAGATCTCCGCATTCAGATCGGTATCCACCCATCCGGGCGCAACGCTGTTGACCGTGATATTGAAGGGCGCAAGTTCCGTCGAGATGGCCTTGGTGAACGAAATGAGCGCGCCTTTCGAGGCGGCGTAATGGGAATGCTGCGCCTCGCCGCGCTGTCCGGCCGTGCTCGAAATGTTGATGATCTTTCCGCTCTTCTGCTGCTTCATCACCGGCACGACGGCGTTGGTCATGTAGAATGTGCCGTTCACGTTCACTTCCATCGTTTCCTTCCAGACGGCAGAGGGGAAATTCCCGATCTCGCCGAATGTCCAGATTGCCGCATTGTTCACCAGGACGTCGATGCGCCCGAATGTTTTCATGGTCTTTTCGACCACAATCGCGGCGCTGCGCTCCCGGGCGATGTCGGCTTTGACGGCCAGACAGCGCCTTCCGAGCGATTCGACCTTGGCGGCGACGCCCCGTGCGGCATTGGTGTTGCTGGCATAGGTGATGACGACATCCGCGCCGGCTTTGGCAAAATAGACGGCGCATGCCGCGCCGATGCCGCGCGATCCGCCCGTGATAATGGCAACCTGTCCTTCCAGTGTGATCATAGCGTTTGTTCCATCCTTTTTAATAAAGAGACCAATCCGTGTCTTCGATGTCATTGAATTTACGCAATCCCTTCTCCCCCTGCAAGATTTTTTGTGATAATACGCGCCATTGCGTATTGACAGAAGGGTTTGTTCTCCGTATATTTATTTAGATTTAGTCTAAATAAAAATATGCTCAATACTGAACGCGTCAAAGCCGATTTTACACAGTACCTGAAGCAGGGCAAGTACCGCATCACGCCCGAGCGCTTTCTTGTGCTCGATGCCGTGCTCGGGTACGAAGGCCACTTCGATGCGGATGAATTGTTCCTGCGCGTGAAGACCAACGGGATCCGCGTCTCGCGCGCCACGGTCTACAATACGCTCGACCTGCTTCTTGACTGCGGCGTGGTCGCCAAGTTCCGCCTGGGCGACAATCATTCACGCTACGAAAAGACGTGCGGCAAGCCCCATCACGATCATCTCATCTGCCTCGAGTGCGGCGAGATCATCGAATTTGTGAACAAGAAGATCGAGAAGCTCCAGGAGGAAGTGTGCCTGGAGAATCATTTCAAGGCGCAGAGCACGTCGCTGCAGATTTTCGGCGTCTGCGCCAAATGCAGAAAAGACTGATGAACACAATGCTGAACCTCAAGGATGTCCCCCAGGGCAAGATCGTGCGCGTACGGCACCTGCAGTCGCATCCCGAGCTGTGCTCGAGACTGCGCGAACTGGGCTTTTGCGAAGACGCCGTCGTACGCTGCGTCATCAACGGGTCGCATCAGATGATCTGTGAAGTGTGCAACACACGCATCGGCATGCATCATACGATCGCCCGGACCATACTTGTTTCACCATACGAATAAAGCACACAGTGGAAGCACACATGATCAGAAACGTCGCGCTCATCGGCAATCCCAACAGCGGAAAAACAACGCTCTTCAACGCGCTCACGGGACTCCGTCAGAAGGTGGGGAATTATCCGGGCGTGACGGTGGAAAAGAAGGAAGGAAAGATCCCGTTCGAAGACGGACGGGAAGTATCGCTGCTCGATCTCCCCGGCACATACAGCCTCATCGCCTCGTCTCCCGATGAAAAGATCGCGGTCGACGTCCTGCTCGGCCGCGTGAAGAACACTCCCCTGCCCGACGCGGTCATCTGCGTGGTCGATGCGAGCAATCTCGAACGGAATCTCTACCTCGTCAGCCAGATCATCGATCATCATCTGCCGACGGTGATCGCGCTCAACATGATCGATGTCGCCGAGGCCTCCGGCGTCAAAATCAACACGCGCGCGCTCTCCGATGCGCTCGGCGTTCCGGTCGTTCCCACCGTGGCGAAAAAAGGAAAGGGCGTCGAGGAGCTGAAGCGCATTCTTTCCAGGCCCATCGTTCCTTCCCCGCAGTCGCATCAGTGGCATCTGCCCGTGCCGGTGCAGAAGGAAGTCGAAGAGCTCACGGAGATGATCTCGTCGCATCACCGGCTCGGCTCGAGCGCCGCGCACCATGAAGCGCTCGTGCTCCTGTCGTCGGCCAAGGAGCTGGACATCGATCACACCGATATCGCGCCCGAGATCCGCGCGCACGTCAGGAAGGATTATCAGAAGCTCGATTTCCTCGGCGTGGACCGTTTCTCGATCTTCATCGAGGCGCGCTATCAGTGGATCAGGCAGGTCTGCGCCGCATCGGTCACGAAATCCGTCCGCACGCGCGCCACATTCAGCGACAAAGTGGATGCCGTGCTCACGCACAAGGTCTGGGGAGTGATCATCTTCTTCGCGCTCATGAGCCTCATGTTCCAGATGATCTTTTCCTGGGCGGAAATCCCCATGGAGCTCATCGGCAGCGGCTTCGACGCGCTCGGATCGGCCGTCGGCACGGTGCTGCCTCCGGGAGATCTTCACGACCTGATCGTCAACGGCGTCATCTCGGGCGTCGGCGCCGTCGTCACATTCCTTCCGCAGATCCTGCTGCTCTTTTTCTTCCTGAGCCTGCTCGAGGACAGCGGCTATATGGCGCGCGCGGCCTACGTGATGGACCGCACCATGAACAGCGTCGGACTCCATGGCAAATCGTTCATCCCCATGCTCAGTTCGTTCGCCTGCGCCATCCCGGGCATCATGGCGACGCGCACGATCGAAAATCCCAAGGACCGGCTCGTCACCATTCTCGTGTCCCCGCTCATGAGCTGCAGCGCGCGATTGCCGGTGTATGCGCTCATGATCGCGGCGTTCATACCGCAGACGCGCATCTTCGGCATCTTCAGCCTGCCCGGCATGGTGCTGATCGGACTGTATGTGACGGGACTGCTGGCCGCGCTGGCAATGGCATGGATCTTCAAGAAAACGCTTATGAAGGGAACCTCGCTTCCCTTCCTCATGGAACTGCCGCCGTACAAGGTTCCGTCGATGAAGTCGACCGGCATACAGATGTGGGAACGCGGCACGATCTTTTTAAAGAAAGCGGGCACGATCATCCTCGGCATTTCCATCATCCTCTGGTTTCTGGCCGCATACCCGAAACACGAGCATGCCACGCCGTCCGAACAGCTGGCGCAGAGCTTCGTCGGCCAGGCGGGACATTTCATCGAACCGGCCATCAGGCCGCTCGGATTCGACTGGAAGATCGGCATCGGCCTTCTTTCCTCGATGCTGCAGCGTGAAGTCTTCGTCAGCACGATGGGAACGATCTACAACATTCAGGACGATAATGCCGGCAGCATGCGCGAGGCGATGATCCGGGACGTCGATCCGGAAACCGGCAGACCGGTCTTCACCGTGCTGACCGCCATCTGCATCATGATCTATTACGTGCTGGCGATGCAGTGCTTCTCGACGCTCGTGGTTGTGAAGCGCGAAACGAATTCATGGAAATGGCCCGTCTTCCAGTTTGCGTATATGACGGCGCTCGCCTACGCCGCGACATTCGCCGTGTACCGGATCGGGTCATTGTTTCTACCATAATATTTTTTATTTTGTGTGGCGAAGCCGGAAATGATACGCGCGTCAAGCGCGGTTGTGGGGTGCTTCGCTCATCACCGGGAGGCATTCTATGGACTGGCAGCAGGCAGCATCGCTTCTGATCGTCATTGCAACCGCACTGCTTTTTGCGCGCAACGCCCTGAGGAAGAAAAAGAATCCGTCCTCCGTTTCATCGTCCTGCGCGCACTGCGCGGGATGCGGCACGGGGCCTTCGGAGATCTATAAATAACACAACAGCATTTCAGGCTCACAGTATTTTTCAACCAGGATTAATTTTCATTCAATCATCATATCGGATACATCCATGGAAGAACAGACAGTCCAACCCGTCTCAAAAGAAACAGTCTACGAAGCATTGCAGACAGTGTATGATCCGGAAATTCCGGTCAGCGTCGTCGACCTCGGCCTGGTGTACGACGTGAAGATCATCGACGACTGGGTCGGCGTGAAAATGACGCTGACCACGCCGGGCTGCGGCATGGCCAATCACATCGCCGGCATGGTGAAGCAGCGTGTGTCGGAAATTCCGGGCGTCGCCGATGCCGACGTGCGCATCGTATGGGATCCGCAGTGGAATCCCACGATGATCAATCCGGAAGCACGGAAGAAGTTGGGCTGGTAATATCAGTGAGGCATGCAGCACGGCGGCGCCTGAGCCGCCGCTGCCTGCACGGGAATCTTCGGACTCACCATCGGGATTCCGAGGTTGAGCCCGCGGAGAATGAGGATTATTCCAAGCACGAACACAAACACCGGTGCCAGACGCAGCAGGCGTCGGCGCACTGGAAGCGGAACGATGCTGCCTGCGGCCGATACGCCGAACAGGAGCGGCATGGTACCGATACCGAATCCCGCCATCAGAAGCATTCCCTCCCCGATCGTTCCTGTGGCCGAAGCGCCGGCCATCGCCATGTAGACGAGTCCGCAGGGAAGAAATCCATTTACCACACCCACTGCGAATAGCGACGCGCGTGTCCGTTTCCGGAATGCGGAGCCGAAGGCTTTCTTCAATGCAGCCTGCACGCGATAGGCAATCGGCACATTCGCCCAGACCCTGTTCATGATGCCGGGCAGCAGCGCCGTGAGCACCATGAGCGATCCGACCGCAACGGAGACTTCCTGCTGGAAGCCTGCCACAACAAACCGCTGCCCCGCCAGTCCGGCCGCCGCCCCCAGCAGCACATAGGACGCCGACCGTCCGAGATGATAGAGCATGCGCCCGAACAGATAGGCCGCTCCGCGCTCTCCGGCCGACGGCAGTGCCGCCGCGATGGGACCGCACATGCCGACGCAATGGATGCTTCCCGCCAGTCCGATGAAAAATCCCGCCGTCAATACCGAGATCATATTCGCATATCTTTCCGTGTTCGCTTACTGAATGACAACAGGCTGCTCGGCGTAGTATGCGCCGGCCCTTGTATTCCATTCCGCCTGAATTTTCCAGAGCCCGCGCGCAAGGCGCGTTGTGGCGATGCGCTGGACTCCCTGATGGTCTACCGCCATTGGGGCGTCTGTATCCATCCGCTTGTCCGAAGGGCGGTACAAATGGATCGTCCCGTTTGTCTCGGGCGCAAGCACCGAGGGCGAAAACGTGAGGACGAGCGTATCGCCGGACGAGACGATCGAAAGCGCGCCGCCGGCATCGACGGCTCTGCGCCGGCTTTCGATACGGTGCTGATACGCCAGTTCGCGTTCGTAATAATTGTCGGCCACAAGGTCCGACCCGTGCCTCATGGCGATCACCAGCATCAACGCCATGCCGGCAAAAAAGATCATGATCGCCAGCAGGATGCCTGTGCCCCAGTTGAATTTTTTGTGCGTGTGCTGATGCTTCATTCCGACCATCCTATTGCTTTTGTACGGGTCCCAGAAACGACGTGCTCACCGAGGCGATCCTCTTTCCTGCTGCATAGAGGCCGATTTCAACCGGTGTGTTCATGGCATGCAGATCGGCGCGGCGGAGGATGACAAAGAGTTTCGCTTCGGCAATGTCGTTTGCGGGAACGACGGGCTTCGCTCCGAGCACCGTGACCGTTCCTGCCTGCGGCGCTTCCAGTACAAGCGTCACTTCCAGCGGCTCAAATGTCTTGTTCCGCAGTTTCAGATCGTAGAGATTGCTCAGGCGTCCATCCGGCTGCTCCTGATAGAACATGCCCGGCGTGCGCAGCAGCGTCACATCCACCTCGTTCCGCGAGGCGACGAGGAATGCGGTGACGCCCAGGAGCAGCGCCAGCACGATGGAATATCCGATGGCACGCGCGGTGAGCCGGAAGCCCGTTCCTTTTTCAATGCCGGAAGCCGACGCGTACCGGATGAGTCCGCGCGGCCTTCCGGTCTTTTCCATCACACGATTGCAGGCATCGATGCACGCGGTGCAGTTCACGCATTCGAGCTGCGTGCCGTTGCGGATATCGATGCCGGTCGGACAGACGTCGACACAGAGACGGCAGTCGATGCAGTCGCCCGTTGTGCGCTCCGCGTTCCTTCGGATGTGTCCGCGCGGCTCGCCTCGGCGGTGATCGTACGCAATCACGATCGAATCGGGATCGAGCATCACGCCCTGCAACCGTCCGTACGGACAGACAAGAATGCATGCCTGCTCGCGGAACCAGATGAAGATCCAATAGAACACACCGGTAAAGGCAAGCATCGCCGTGAATCCCGTCAGATGCATCGAGACGGGTTCGCCAATGATCCGGAAGAGCGCATCGGTGCCGATGATCCATGCCAGCATGGCATTGGCGATGGCGAAGGAGACGGCAAAATACGCCGCATACTTCGCCCCCTTCCGCGCGATCTTCTCCGCGGTCCAGGGCGATGCGTTCAGCTTCCGCTGCATTCGTTCATTGCCTTCGATCCAGTAATCGATGCGGCGGAAGACCATTTCCATGAGCACGGTCTGGGGACAGATCCAGCCGCAGAAGAGGCGGCCGAAGATCGTCGTGAACAGGAAAATGAACACGATCGCAGCGATCATGGCCAGGCCGAGCAGATAAAAATCGTGCGGACCGAAGGCCGCGCCGAAGAGGATGAATTTCCGGTCGACGATGTCGAGCAGCATGAACGGATGCCCGTCCACGCGCACAAAGGGCGTCACAAACAAAATGAGCAGAAGCACGGCGCTGACCGCCGTGCGCGCCGTTGTCAGCCGGCCCTGCGGCTTCTTCGGATAGATCCAGGACCGGCGGCCGTCTTCGGCCACGATGCCCATGGCGTCCCGGAACGACTCGCCCGTCTGTAGAGTCTGCTGTGCCATCAGAGGGGCTTTCCTGTTCCGGGCTGGACGTTCTGGGCGATCGACGTCGTATCGGATTCCGTCCAAGGCGCGCCTTCGGGCTTTTTGCCGCCGGCGGGATTCGTGCCCTGAAGCGAAAGCACATAGCTGGCGATCTGCTGAATCTGCTTCGGAGAAAAGACAAGTCCCCAGCTGATCATGCCCTTGGCAGGCACGCCGTTTTTAATCGTGGCATAGACATTCTTCACGCCGCCGCCATGAATCCAAAAGCGGTCGGTGAGGTTCGGTCCCACGATGCCGCCGGCTTCCTGGCCATGGCAGGACACGCAGTATTTCTTGAAATTCTCCATTCCCGCTTTGAGCTCCTGCGGCGTATGCAGCGCGACGAGCTTCGTTTCATCGATCTCCCCTTCGGAGGCGATCATGATCTGCCGCTGGAGCGATGCGGCGGCCACTTCCTCTTCGTACTCTCCCAGCGGAAGCTTCGATGATTTCAGGATGTGGAAGTTCACCATATAGATCGCCGCGAACACCATCGACCCGTAGAAGAGATAATTGAACCATGGCGGAATGCGGTTGTCGAGCTCGCGGATGCCGTCGAAATCCTCGTTGAGTTCCGGCGTCTCCTCTTCGGAAGAAGACGCGATGAAGCGCCTGAGACGGCGCGCACCATCGGCCATCGGGGTGATGTCTCCTTCGAGCACCAGCACGACGTAGAAGACCGCCGCGATGATCACAAGCGTCAGGACCGCGGTCACAGTGAGGGCAGTCATCAGGATTCACCTTTCTCCCCGTCCAGGGGCATGCGTTCCATGTGGCGGATATACGTGCTGTCGGCCTTCAGTGCCCAGATTGCCGCGCCCGTAAAGAGCACGATAAACAGCACGAGCGAGACGAGCGGATAGATGGCAACCGATTCAATCGATTCCAGATACTGCGTGAACATGCGGATCTCCTTCCCTTTGGTCTCTCTCATTGTCCCTTGACTTTGATATCGGTCCCCAGGCGCTGAAGATACGCGATGAGAGCGACGATTTCCTTCTGCGGCTCGGCCGGCGCGCCGGCTTTCTGAAGATCGAGCGCGACGGCTTCGGACTGCGCCGTCAGATCGTTCATCGCGAACTGCTCGTATCCTTTCGGATACGGAACGCCGAGCGCCTGCATGGCGCGGATCTTTGCGCCGGTGGCAGACGTGTTCAGATCGTTGGTCAGGAGCCATGGATAGGCCGGCATGATCGAGCCGGGCGACATCGAGCGCGGATCGTTCATGTGCATATAATGCCAGAGATTGGGATACTTCCCTCCCACGCGCTGCAGATCCGGGCCGGTCCGCTTCGACCCCCAGAGGAAGGGATGATCGTACACGTATTCGCCGGCTTTCGAATATTCCCCGTAGCGTTCGGTCTCCGAACGGAACGGCCGCACCATCTGCGAGTGGCACGTATTGCATCCCTCCCGGATGTAAATGTCCCGTCCGTGCAGCTCGAGCGGTGTATACGGCTTCACGCTGGCAATGGTGGGAATATTCGACCTGATGAGGAACGTCGGCACCATCTCGACGAGTCCGCCGATGAGGATGGCCACGGTCGATGCGAGCGCGAACTGGATGGGGCGGCGCTCGAGCCAGCGGTGTTTCGTTTCCCGTTCATGCCCTGCCTCATGCTTCAGCGGCATCGCCTCTGCCGCCTCTTCGGGCATGAAGGATCCGCCGCGCGCCGTGCGGGCGAGATTATAGATCATGACAATGACGCCAAGGAAGTAGAGCGTTCCGCCGATGCTCCGCATCACATACATGGGAATGATCTGCGTGACCGTCTCGAGGAAGTTCGGATACTGCAAAACGCCCATCGCCGTGAACTGCTTCCACATGAGCGACTGCGTAACGCCGGACCAGTAGAGCGGCACGGCGTAAAAGACGATGCCGAGCGTGCCGATCCAGAAGTGGAAGTTGGCGAGCTTCCTCGAATACAGCCCGCTGCCATAGAGGCGCGGCACGAGCCAGTAGAGAATGCCGAAGCTCAGAAAGCCGTTCCAGCCGAGCGCGCCGATATGCACGTGCGCGATGATCCAGTCGGTGTAATGGGCGAGGCCGTTCACGTTCTTGAGCGAGAGCATGGGGCCTTCGAATGTCGCCATGCCATAGGCCGTCACGGCGACGACCATGAATTTCAGGATGGGATCCTCGCGTACCTTGTCCCATGCGCCGCGCAGCGTAAGCAGGCCGTTGATCATGCCGCCCCAGGAGGGCGCAATGAGCATGATCGAGAAGACGGTGCCGAGCGACTGCGCCCAGTCGGGCAGTGCTGTATAGAGCAGATGGTGCGGCCCGGCCCAGATGTAGATGAAGATCAGCGCCCAGAAATGGATGATCGAGAGCCTGTATGAATAGACCGGGCGGTTCGCCGCTTTGGGAAGATAGTAATACATGAGTCCGAGATACGGCGTGGTGAGGAAAAACGCCACGGCGTTATGTCCGTACCACCACTGCACGAGCGCATCTTGCACGCCCGCATAGAGCGAATAGCTCTTGAAGAGCGTGACGGGGATCTCCAACGAGTTGACGACATGCAGCACCGCGACGGTCACCGCCGTGGCGATGTAGAACCAGATCGCCACATACATATGCTTCTCGCGCCGCTTCACGATCGTGCCGATCATGTTGACGGTGAAGACGATCCACACGGCGGCGATCATGATGTCGATCGGCCATTCGAGTTCGGCGTATTCCTTGCTTGTGGTGAGTCCGAGCGGCAGCGAGAGGGCGGCCGCCACGATGATCAGCTGCCAGCCCCAGAAATGGATGCGGCTCAAGACATCGCTGTACATGCGCGCCTTGCACAGCCGCTGCAACGAATAATAGACGCCCATGAAGATGATGTTGCCGACGAAGGCGAAGATGACCGCGTTCGTATGGAGCGGACGCAGCCGTCCGAATGTCGTATAGGGGATGCCGAGATTGAGCGCCGGCACGTACAGCTGTACGGCGATCACGATGCCCACGAGCATGCCGACAACCGAAAAGATGACCGCTGCAAGGCCGAAGTCCCGGACGATCCTGTTGTCGTACAGAAACCGTTCGGCTTGGACGGCCGGCTGTGCCGGCGGCGCTTTTTGTGCGGTGAGAACCGATGGATTGAGGGAATCGGTATCGCTGTTCATGCCTTGTCTCCCGGCTGAGTGGTGTTGTGTGTGCCGCCGTCCTTCGCCGGCGCATCATCGAAGAGCATGCGCACGGACGGCGTGTATTTGTCGGCGTACTGTCCCGATTTCACCGCCCACAGGAACGAGACGAGGAATCCTCCCGCCACCATGATGCTGCATCCGATCAGCAATGCAATAACGGACATATCAGAGCCCCCTCTTCCGGGCGGCGTACCGGGTTGACAGTGTCGCAAAAAGAACGACGGTGATCGAGCTGAGCGGCATCAGTACGGCCGCCATGACGGGCGAGAGCGCGCCCTGGACGGCGAACCAGAGTCCGATCAGATTGTACAGAAATGAAAACGCAAAGGCCGCATGCACGATGCGGACGGAGGCGCTGGCAAAAGAAAGAAAATCCGGAAGCGCCCCGAGCTTCGATGCTTCAAGGATCGCATCGCAGGCCGGCGAAAACAGGCCCGCCTCTTCCGTGACGGCGATGCCCGTTTCGCTTTGACGCAGAGCGCCCGCGTCGTTGAGGCCGTCGCCGATCATGACCACACGCCTGCCCCGCGCCTGCAGCGACTGCACGAAACGCAGCTTGTCCATGGGCGACTGATGGAAGTGCATCGATGAAAATCCCGCGAAGATCGATGAGAGCGTTTCCCGCTCGCCGGCGTTGTCCCCCGACAGCAGGGCGACGCTGCCTCTGCGGCCAAGCTGCAGGAGCATCGGACCGATCCCCGTGCGATAGCCGGCCTTCACCGCGAAATATCCCTTCACATCATCTCCGATCGACACATAGATTCTCGATTCCGCGGGCGGAGTCTTCTCTCCGACCGATGTTCCGGCAAATGCGGCCGATCCGCACCGGATGCGGATGCCGTCCACCCTTCCCTCGATTCCCCCTCCGGCTTCCTCGCGGAAATCCTCCAC
>JBLMZA010000152.1:0-5168 GCA_050258555.1 Acidobacteriota bacterium
ACATGCGGCTGGACAAGCGTGAGATCGAATCGGCGCACGGCATCACATTCGACGAGTACTTCGCCTCCTCGATTCCGAAGCTGCATCCGTTCATCGAGGACGGGCTGGTGACGCACGACGATGCCCGCATCACGGTCCACGGCCTGGGCCGCATCGTCATCCGCAACATCGCCATGTGCTTCGACGCCTACATCGACAAGCTGATGTCCGAGAAGCCGATCTTCTCAAAGACCGTGTAAAGGAAACGACAGGAGGCATGCCTATGGAAGAGAAACGACAGGCGGTGGTCATGCTGCAGCTGGGCGGACCGGATTCGCTGGAGGCGGTGGAGCCCTTTTTATACAATCTGTTCTGCGATCCGGACATCATCGATCTGCCGCTGGCGTTTCTGTTCCGGAAGCCTCTGGCGCGTCTGATCTCGAGTCGGCGCGCGCCCATCGCCCAGAAGCTCTATCAAGGCATCGGCGGGCGCTCGCCCATCCGCGAGCAGACGCAGATGCAGGCCGATGCGCTGAAGGCCTGGCTCAAGGCCGAAGGCCATGCGATGCCGGTGGAAGTCGCGATGCGCTACTGGCATCCGCGCGCCGAAGAAACGGTGCATCGACTGCGCGAGCAAGGCATCACCGATGTCATTCTTCTTCCGCTCTATCCGCATTACTCGAAAGCGACGACAGGTTCGAGCGTGCGCGAATGGAACGAAGTCGTCTCACGGCTGGGCGCGCATGAGATGCGCTCCACGCTCGTCGAAGCCTATTATGATGATCCGCTCTACATCCGCGCGCTTGTCGAGCGCGTGCGCGAAGCGATCGATCGCGTGCCGGAATCGGACCGGTCGAAGATCCATCTGCTCTTCAGCGCGCACGGCACGCCCTTGAAGCTGGTGCGCGAAGGCGACCCGTATTCGCTGCAGATCCGGCGCACATACGAGCGCGTCGTCGAAGAAGGAGCCTTCGGGCTTCCGCACAGCCTCTGCTTCCAGAGCAAGGTCGGTCCGCAGCAGTGGCTCAAGCCGTCGCTGGTCGATACCGTGAAGCGTCTGGCAGAGGAGAAGGTCTCGCATGTCATCGTCAATCCGATCGCATTCGTGACCGACCACATCGAGACGCTCTCTGAAATCAGCATCGAGGCGAAGCATGAAGCCGAAACGCTCGGCATCCGGTATTTCGCGATGACCGCTCCGCTCCTGGTGAGCGCGCCGTTCATCGAATGCCTGGGCCGCAATGTCATTGCCGCGCTCGCAGCGCCCGAAAGGACGGTCCGCTCGTGAGCGATCGTCCGCTGTACCCTTCCTATACCATTCTGCTTGTCGACGATGAAGCCTCGATGCTCACGATCGGAGCCTTCACGCTGCGCAAAGCCAACATCACGAATATCGAGACGATCCAGGACAGCCGCGAGGTGATGGCGCGAATTGCGCGCGGAGACTGCGGCATCGTGATTCTCGACATGGATATGCCGCACATCAACGGCAGGGAGCTTCTGCGTTCAATCACCGCCGAGTATCCGGACATCAGCGTCTACATGCTCACCGGGCGCAACGATGTGGAGACGGCGGTCGACTGCATGAAGCTCGGCGCGCTCGATTACATTCTCAAGCCCTTCCATCCGGGCAAGTTCGTCGAGACGGTGCTGCAGGCGATGGAAGCCCGGATGCGCACGAGCGAGCGCTCCGCGCTCAAAAACGGCATTCTGGATTCCGCGCTGAAGGCGCCGGAAGCGTTCGCGCCGATCATCACGAACAATGCGCAGATGCGCGGCCTCTTCAAGTATGCGGAAGTCATCGCCGGCACCGATCTGCCCGTGCTCATCACGGGAGAGACCGGCACCGGCAAAGAACTGATGGCGCAGGCGATCCATCAGGCCTCGGGCAAGAGCGGAAAGTATGTGAGCGTGAATATCGCCGGCATCGACGATGCCGTGCTGAGCGATACGCTCTTCGGGCACGTGCGCGGCGCCTTCACCGGCGCGGAGAAGGCCCGCAACGGACTGATCGAGGAAGCCGCCGGCGGCACGCTCTTTCTTGACGAGATCGGCGACATGAAGCCCGAGTCGCAGACGAAGCTCCTGCGTCTTCTGCAGGAGCGCACGTATCATCCGGTCGGATCGGATACGCCGCTGGTCTCGGCGGCGCGGATCGTCGCGGCGACCAACCGCGATCTGAAGTCGATGTCGCAGAGCGGGGCGTTCCGCTACGATCTCTATTACCGGCTCCAGGCGCATGAAGTGCATCTGCCTGCGCTGCGCGAGCGCAAGGACGATCTGCCGCTGCTTGCCGATGCGTTCCTCGATGAAGGATGCCGCATCTTCGGGAAGCGGCGCATCGCAGCCGGCCGCGAGCTCATCACGCTTCTTGGCACCTATCACTGGCCGGGGAATATCCGCCAGCTGCAGGGATTGCTGATCGATGCCGTCTCGCGCTCGACGACGCCCTCGCTTTCGCTTGCCCATCTCAAGGAGAAGCTCCGCGACTTGCGCCTTGAAAGCGGCGTCTTGGAAGCCGATCCCCTCACTGCCCCGGCGCCTGATGCACAGTCCCCGGCCGGTCCCGCTTCTTCGGGCATGACATTTCCGCTGTCGCTTCCGTCGGTCGCCCAGTGGGAGCTTCTGCTCATGCAGGAGGCCCTCCGGCGTACCGGCGGCAACAAGTCGCAGGCCGCCGATCTGCTCGGCATTGCCCGTACGACGCTCATCAAGCGGCTCAAGGAGGCGGAGCCTTCCTCCGCCGGCTGAACGATCCTGCACAGCAAGGACGGATGAATCTTCCACCCCTGTCTCGACCGATATGTGAGACAGGGGTGTTTCATTTTACGACACTGTCGCGCATCTGACACTTTCATGGATTCATGCATGAATGCGCGATTTGCCCGCATTTTCCCTTCCGCGTTTCTCACCCCCTGTCCATTTTTGCGACACCCCTCCTTGAGCGGCATTCCCGATTGATCCGGAATTTGCCGAAGAAACTCTGGCACGGATTTTTCATTCCTAATGGACGACGGCCGCACAGAATGAAGCCGCATCATCACCAGGAACCGTTTGAAAGACATGTACACATGAACCACGAAGAACAGCTCACGGAACGAAAGACACGCGTATTGGTTGCCGAAGACCATATGCTCTTGCGGGAATCGATTGTGTATTTTCTGCGCGTCAAGGGATACAAAGTATACGACGCCTTCAACGGCGCCGACGCCTATGCCCTGATCGACCGGTGCCGCGCGGCCGGAGTGCCGATCGATCTGCTCATCACCGACATGGAAATGCCGGCAGTGAGCGGCAGGGAGCTCATCGGCCGGCTGCGCGCCGAAGGCCATGAACTTCCGGTGATCATCATGGGCAACGCCATGGAGGCATCGGGCTGTGCACACATGAAGCAGGACGGAAACATCGGCATTCTTGACAAGCCCTTCAGGCTTCCGCTGCTCGACCGCTGCATCAGGGACATGCTTCAGATGCAGAGTGTCCGGAAGGATGAAGCATAAGGCGGGAACGGAAGACACAACGACAATGTACCACAGGATACTTACCATCAGGAAAAACAATAGGAGACGGATTATGAAATGGTTCGCAGATCTCAAAATCGGTGGGAAGCTCATCGGAGCATTCATGCTCATCGCCGTAATAACAATCGCTGTCGGCGTGCAGGGACTGCACGGCATCAGCACGATGCAGGACATGCTGGGACAGGTCTACCAATATGAAACGCTCGGCATCAGCTACATCAAGGAAGCGCACATCTCCCTCATCTACATCGGCAGGGCGCAGAGCAACTTCGTTCTTGCCGACACGGACCAGGACCGCGCGTATCAACGGCAGCGGATGCTGAAATACGAATCGGAGATGCGCGCCAGCCTCGCAAAAGCACGGCCGCTGCTGCACACCGATCGGGGCAGACAGCTGTTTGCGGAAGCCGAGCGCAAGTGGGAGGAATACAAGCCGGAAGCCGAGCGCATATGGCAGATTGCCGCAACAGACAGACAAAAAGCCGCGGAACTTTCGCAGTCGGTGCTCAGAAAGAAAATGGACGAGGTCGATGCGGCGTTTTCCGAGCTGGCGCTCCTGAAGGAAGCGGTCGCCCAGCAGGAATATGAAAACAGCAAGAGCCTCTATGAAGAGACGCGTCTCTCGATCATTCTCATCATCGCAGGCGCAGTCGGTGCGGCGCTCGGACTGGGATTCTTCATCGCGCGGCGCATCACGAAGCCGGTCAGGCTCGTTGCCGAGCGCATCGGACAGCTGCAGAGCATCTGCGTGAGCAATCTCGGCCATGGACTCGAGGCGCTGGCTGCGGGCAATATCGACTACGAGATCGTCACCGGCACGCAGTATCTCGAGATGAGCGAAAAGGATGAAATCGGAGATCTTGCGCGCAGCATCGACGGCATCATCCGGCGCACCCGTGCAAGCGTCGACTCGTTCGAGAAGACGCGCGCCCGGCTGAAGGATGTACTGGGAGAGATCGACTCGCTTCTTGCGGCGGCAAAAGAGGGAGCTCTTTCGCAGCGCGGCGAGGCGGAAAAATTCGAGGGCACCTACAAGAAGCTCATCACGGGCTTCAACGAGACGATCGCGGCGTTCGTCGAGCCGGTGGAAGAAAGCGCTTCGGTGCTCAAGCAGATGTCCGCAGGAGATATGTCTGTGCGCATGCAGGGCAACTATCGCGGCGATTTCCTTCTGATCAAGACGAGCGTCAACGAACTCGGAGAGTCGCTCAATGCGGCGCTTTCGAATGTCGCCGAAGCCGTCTCGGCCACCGCCAGCGCATCGAACGAAATCAGCTCGTCGACCGAGGAGATGGCCGCAGGCGCGCACGAGCAGACGCAGCAGGCCAGCGAAGTCGCCGGCGCCATCGACGACATGACAAAGACGATTCTTGATACGACCAAAAACACATCCGAAGCCGCATCGATCGCCAAGGAAGCCGGGCAGAAAGCGAAGGAAGGAGGCGAGATCATGAAGGAGACGATTCTTGGCATGAACCGCATCGCCGATGTCGTGACGCGCTCGGCCGAAACCGTGCAGGCCTTGGGAAAATCCTCCGATGAAATCGGAGAGATCATACAGGTGATCGATGATATCGCAGACCAGACGAACCTTTTGGCGCTGAATGCGGCGATCGAAGCCGCCAGGGCAGGCGAGCAGGGCCGGGGCTTCGCGGTCGTGGCCGATGA
>JBLMZA010000153.1:0-7691 GCA_050258555.1 Acidobacteriota bacterium
TTTTTCATTTAACTTTGTAACACAAAGTTCTTTTCATATAAAACTGCAGGCGATGAACAACGAACACGATTACCTCCGCGATCTCGAAGAAATCCGCTCGATGATGGAGCGCTCATCCAAATTCCTTTCACTCTCCGGCTGGGCCGGCATCATGGCCGGCATCTATGCTCTGGCGGGCGCCGTGTGTGTGTCGGCACTCTTCGGCTTTGATCCCAAAGATGCCGGCCTTGCAGGCGGGGCAGCGGAGATGCCCCGCGTGATTGCAACCGGAGCGCTGGTCCTCCTTCTTGCCATCGGGACGGCGGTCGCGCTTTCCTCGCGCAAGGCCGCTCAACGCGGGGAGAAGGTGTGGAACGCCGCGTCGCGCCAGCTCGTGGTGAATATGGCGCTGCCCCTTTCGGCCGGAGGCATCCTGGTGGTGATCCTCCTGGCCAAAGGTTTCCCGGGACTTGCCGCACCGCTCACGCTCATTTTCTACGGACTCGCCCTGTTCCATGCGGGCAAATTCACATTCGGCGAGGTGAAATTCCTCGGACTCATTCAGACGGGACTCGGTCTCGTTGCGGCATGGTTTGTGGAATACGGCCTTGTGCTCTGGGCGCTGGGCTTCGGATGCATGCACATCCTGTACGGCACGTACATGTATTTCAGGTATGAACGGTGATGGCGGCCATCGACACATTTCATAAGGCTTTCGAAAGCCGCATCCGGCTGGGCATCATGTCGGCGCTGGCCGTGAACGACTCGCTCGATTTTACATTCCTGCGCGATCTGCTCGGTGTGACCGATGGAAATCTCGCCACACACCTCAAGGCGCTGGAAAAGGAGCAGTTCATCGGGATAAAAAAATCGTTCATCGGCAGAAAACCAAACACCCGCTACTGTATGACGAAAAAAGGAAGGAAGGCGTTCGAAGATCACCTGAAAGCGCTGCAGGCGATCATCCGAGCCTATCAATAGTTCCGCGCCTCATGCGCCTATTCGCGGCGGCGCTCAATTCTCACGATCCACCACTTATTGAGGATTCCCATGAAACTTCCATCCCTGTCCCGGACTGTTGCCGACGCGCGCGATACCTTCGTGCGTTTTCCTCTTGTGATTCTTGACGCCGTGATCGGAACGGTGTGCATGGTGATGCTGATCGATCATCAGGGGCACTATGGACCCACGGTGCTGAACCCGATCATGTTCGGCGCCGTCCTGGGATTCCCGCTGCTGGCGGCGCTCGCCATTGTCTCCGAAAAATGGAAATGGGGAAGGCCCGCATCGCTCGGCGCGCAGTGTGCGGGCGTGCTGCTTGCCGGTGTGTACGCCCTGAGCGTGCCGCGCGATCTTGCCGGCGCGCCCAGCATGCACATCCTGCGTCTGCTCATGCTGACGGCCGGAATGGTCCTGGTGATTTTCACGCTTCCGTATCTTCGGCACGAGAGCGAGCACGGATATTGGAATTACTGCAAGACGCTCCTGCTCCGGACGCTCACCGCCGGACTCTATGCCGTCGTGCTGTTTGCGGGACTCGCGATCGCGCTTGCCGCGCTCGATAATCTCTTCGGCGTGCATGTGCCCGAGATGCGCTATCCGGAATTGTGGGTGTGCATCAACGGAATTTTCACCACCTGGTTCATCCTTGCCGGTGTTCCCAAAGACCTGGAACGTCTCGATGCCGAGACCGGCTATCCGAAGGGACTCAGGATCTTTTCTCAATATATTCTCTTTCCGCTCGTGCTCGTCTATGTTGTCATTCTCTATGCCTATCTTGCGAAGATCCTGTTTGCGTGGGAATGGCCGCAGGGGTGGGTGAGCGGACTCATTCTCGGATTCATCGCGACGGGCTTCGCTTCGCTCCTGCTGCTGCATCCGGTCAGGGACCTTGCCGGAAATGTCTGGATCAACAAGGCGGCGCGCTGGTTCTATTGGATCATCATTCCGCTGATTGTCATGCTCTTTCTGGCCGTCTGGAGAAGAGTCTCCGAGTATGGGCTCACCGAAGGGCGCTATCTCGGCTTGGCCGCCGTCGTCTGGCTGTGCGCGGTCACGCCATATTTCCTCTTCAGCAGGAAAAAGAAGATTCTCTTTCTCACGACATCGCTCTGCATTGCCGTCTTTGCCGTGAGTCTCGGTCCGTGGGGAATGTTTGCAAGCTCCGAGCGAAGCCAGGTCGGCAGGCTCGAGCGTCTTCTTGCCGGGCAGCGCATCCTTGTCGATGGGCGCATCGAAAGCAGGCATGATACGCTGCAGTTTGAAGCGACAAAACACGTGAGCTCGATTCTTGCCTACCTGGGGGAAGTGCACGGATATGATGCGATTCAGCCGTGGTTCGGAGAGAGCCTGAAGCAGGATGCGTCGGGAAGAGGCGATGCCTACAAGCATCCCGCACTTGTCGCCAAATTAATGGGAGTGGAATTTGTGCGCCGCTGGCAGACCTCGGCCGAGGGACCGCTCTTTCTGAAGGCCGATGCGGCTCAGGCAATGGAAATCGGAGAGTACGACCGTCTGCTGAACAGGCAGTCGTTCTTTAAAGGAGGCGCCAACCGCGAATATGCCTACCGGGACATGACACTCAGAGTCGATCAGGATCTGCAGGGGGTGACGCTCACGACGGCGGCATCGGGCGCGCGCGGTGCAGACTCCGTGCGGATCGATCTGCAGCCGCTGGTGAAAAAACTGGCTGCGGCGTATGCCAACGCCGCCACAGATCATATTGCGCCTGAAGAGATGTCGATAACGGCGGCCAATCGGACAATGAAGATGAAAGTGTTTATCTTCAGCATGACAATTCAGCGGCGAGAAGGAACAACGGAAGTGACATCGCTTGAACCCGAGATTGCCTATACGCTTATTCACGAATCCAACCTCACAGAAGACTAAAGGCGCGCAAGATGCACTATCGACTGGCACTTTTCATCGCATTGACCGCAAGCATGGGAGCGCTTGCCTCTGCCGCTCCTCCTGCAGGAAGAAGCACCGAGAGCGGCGGCTCATTCATCCGGCTCGACACGGTCACACATCCGCATTCAATCTATGGACTGCTCCGTCTGCTTCCCGAGCGGCTTGATCTGCCGGAACCGGCGGTGGCACGGATGCGCATGAAGTATGAAGCGCTCATTCGCACCAGCCGCTACATGGAGAAGAATGCCGTGCCGGCCGGCTATCCCGGCTGGGAAGGATTTCCGCTCATCAAGTGCCGATACGATGTGAAGGACGCCGATGGCACGGTGAAGCAGGCCTGTGTCATCATGCTCAACCCCTCTGCCGAGCAACTCGCCCGGTGGACCGTCGCCTGCTGTCTGCTTGTGCATGGAAGCGCCGATTCGCTTCAGACGGACCGGATCCTGACGCACATCCGGCAGCAAAGCGGCGCGCAGTTTCCCATTTCCGGTATAGTGTATGAGGATATGGAAGGGGACGGGAAATTCAAAATCTATTGCTTCCGCGATGGCGTCACGGCGAAGATCAAGGGCATTCAGCATGCAGGCATTCTGCCGCTTGACGAAGCGGCGATCGATACGAGCCTCTATGGCACGATGGACAGCACGTGGACGGGGCAGTTCGCACGCATACAGAGCACGAACCGCGAGCAGTATGCGGCAATCGGAGGACCGGTCGATGTGGGAGATAAAGACCGCCGGAAGCCCGTGTGGCTCGAAGTGGTCCGCGACTTGTATCAGGTTGCGTGGAAAAGCGACGTCAACATTCTGCTTATCGCGTGGGCGTATGCGAAGAGGTGATCCGCTGGATGACTTCCGGCCTTTCGTTTCAATGAAGATTTCACTATTTTCCATACCTATGAATCAGCGCCGGACATATTATGCAGTGCTCCTCCTGATCCTCGCTGCCGCGCATGCCTTTGCACAGCACGATCGTGAAGAGCCGCGTGCGCTTCCCCGCGTCGTCATTCTCGCCACAGGCGGAACGATCGCCGGCGCGGGCGCCGGCGCCTCTTCGAGCGCGAGCTATCAGGCGGCCAAAGTGCCGGTCGATCAGCTCATTGCGGCCGTTCCGGAATTGAAGCGTGTCGCTTCGGTGCGCGGCGAACAGGTCTTCCAGATCGCTTCCGAGAGTCTTACCGATGCGCATCTGCTCGAGCTTGCACGGCGCGTCTCTTCGCTCGTGAAACGAGATGACGTCGACGGCATCGTCATCACGCACGGGACCGACGTGCTCGAGGAGACGGCCTATTTTCTTGATCTTGTGATCAGGACCGACAAGCCGATCGTCCTTGTGGGCTCGATGCGTCCCGGCACGGCATTGTCCGCCGACGGTCCGCTCAATCTGCTCGATGCGGTCGTCACGGCATCGAGTCCGGATTCGCGCGGCAAGGGAACGCTCATCGTGATGAATGACGAGATTCAGAGCGGCCGCGATGCCGCGAAGATGATCAACATCCGGACCGAAGCGTTCAAAAGTCCGTGGGGCGCGCTCGGCATGGTGGTCGAAGAAAAGACGTATTGGTTCCGCGCGCCGGTCAAGCGCCACACGTACTTGTCGGAGTTCGATATCGATTCGATCGCGACGCTCGCCCCGGTCGAGATCGTGTATGCCTACAGCAACATGACGGATGCGGCCTATCGCGACTATGCGAGCCGCGGCGTGAAGGCGCTCATACACGCGGGCACGGGCAACGGATCGGTCTCCAGCCGCGTCGTGCCGGCGCTTGTCGAGCTCAGAAAGAAAGGGATTCATATCATCCGTTCATCGCGCGTGAGCGGGGGAGGATTCGTGCTCCGCAACGCCGAACAGCCGGATGACACCTACGACTGGATCGTCGCGCACGACTTGAATCCACAGAAAGCGCGCATCCTTGCCGCCGTGGCCTTGACGAAAACGAACGACGCGAAAGAACTGCAGAGAATGTTCTGGGAATATTGATCGCCCGTAGATTGCAAGCAAAAACCTTCCCCGACCCGCCTTTTATTCTCCCGGATGATAGGTCCGTTCCGCATGCTTCACGACGTCTTCCTTATAGAAAAGCACATCCTTGAACTCGCCCGTGGTATACATCCGTGCCTGATCGGAAAAATGTTTCGAGTGCGGATCGCCGCTTTCTCCGCCTGTGAGAAGCGATTTGGCGCGGAGCCGCGTGCCGAATTCCACGGCGCAGACGAAACTCGAGCCGCCGAATCCGTAGCGCTTCCGTGTGCCGTCTGCCGTGCGGCTGTTGAAGGAGGCAAGCATGCCCCACTGGCTTGAGGCGAATCCGACGGGCAGGCTCGGCTTACCGTCATCGAAGCGTTCGTCGAGCGCGCCTGTCAGGCGCTGATAGCGGTTGATCTCGCCCCAGGGCATCTTCCATGTACCGAACTGTCCGGTGAGTTCATCCAGGGCGTCGCGCAGGGGAAGCGCAAAGGCCGCAAGCGGCGCGCTCGAGGCGAAGCGCCGCGTTTTTGCGACAATATCGGCATTGCCGGATCCGATCGGCACATTCAGGATCGAGGGCAGAAGCTTCCGTCCCCATTCGAGCGCGACCGTGGCGGCCACCGAATTCGTTCCCGTCCGGAAATTCCAGTGCTTCAGCGTATCGATCGCCTCGATAAGCTGCGGCGAAAGCGTGTCGCCGGTGGTGCGCGCCGTGGATTCATATGCGTGCACCAATGCCGGCACCAGAAGTTCGAATGCCGAGAGCGTCGGATCGTATCCGGCTTCGATCATTTTTTCGAGCGTGAAGGAATGCTCGCGCGAGAGAACTCGCGCGGCATTGATGGCGCGGAAATTTTCTCCGTCGGGCGCCATATAGGCAGGATACCTGCTGCGCACAGGACTGCTTTGGCCGGAGGCCGTGAAGGGCGTGGAATTGCAGTTTTGTATCCATCCGCTTTCGGGACGATACAGATGCACGAGCTCATCGAGCCTGTGCAGCCCCTTCCATTCCGTTTTCGGTGTCGTGCCATCGACGGGCTCGGCCCAGTTGAATGCGGTGTCGCGACGCGGCACGAAGTTGCCGTGCCAGTAGGCGATCGTTCCCCGATCGTCGGCGAAGACGGTGTTGTTGGATGTGTTGGCGCGCAGCTCCATCGTTTTTTTGAACGAGGCAAAGCCGGTGCTCCTGGTGCGCTGCCAGCTTTGTATGAGACTTGCAAGCGAGCGGTTATAGGAGCGCACGCTGATCCACTCTCCGTTGCGCCGGGCCATCACCGGTCCGTGATGCGTGGCGTATGTGCGGACGGTCCAGGTGCGCAGGCTGTCGCCGGATTTCGAGCGGAGCGTGATCGTGCGCTCGCGCACGGGCCGCTGCGAGTGTCCGTAGGCATAGAAGAACTTATGGTTCCGCTCGGTCACACGCTCGCGGTACATATCCGAGACATCCACAAAACTCGATGTGTGCATCCATCCGCAGTGACTGTTGAATCCCTGATAGATGAAGAACTGTCCCCACGTGACGGCGCCGTAGGCGTTCAATCCTTCCCGGCTCACGACATGGACTTCGGGGCGGAAATAGAACGTCACATGCGGATTGATATAGAGGATCGCATTGCCCGATTGTGTCTTCGATGGCGCCACGGCGAATCCGTTCGAGCCCGTGAGACGCTCTTCCATCATCGTGTCGTCGGAAAGCACGCTGCTGAAGGAAGGCACATCGGGCAGATACAATTCTCCCACTTCGCGCCGCGTGACCGTGCCCGTTGAAATCGCGTCGATGCTGCCGTCGGTCCAGAGCAGCGGATACCATGGTTCGAAGCGTTCGAGCAGCGCGGGGCGGACCGCAGGATGCGTCGAAAGATAATAATTGATGCCGTCGGCATACGCATTCAACAATTTTCGAAGCCATGCGGGGGAGCGGCGGTAATCGGCGATCGCTTCCGAGGAATCGATGACCAGACGCGTATAGAGATCGGAAGCAAGCGAGGCGTCGCCTTTGACTTCGGCCATGCGTCCGAGCTTGTCGATGTAGTTCATCTCGACACGCTTGAAATCATCCTCGCACTGCGCATAGAGAAGTCCGAAGACCGCATCGGCATCCGACCTCGCGTAGACATGCGGAATGCCCCAGGTGTCGCGGATGATCGTGACGCGGGAAGCCTGCGCTTTCCAGCGCGCCTGTTCTTTCCCGGCAACCGAGCCGTGCTGAGCGCAGAGCGAAAGGGGGATGACAAAAAGCAGAAGCAGTTTCTTCATGAAGAGATCCGGCAGAGAGAGAATGTATGGAAAAAGTTTGTGTGTGGAGTATACGAAGAATTCCCGATCACTTCCAGATGCAGCGGCGGCACGTGCGGTTGTTTTCCAAAAAATTTCTTTCAATATTACGCCGTCCGTTTTCAAGCATACACAAGGAGAGACGACACACACATGCGCCGCGCAGGACTCATCATCATGACCGCACTCTCGATATCCGCATCGCTTTCCGCACAGACGGTGCAGGAGAAGCTTGATTCGCTTTTTGCATCCCTCTATCGTCCGAATGCCCCCGGCGCCGCCGTTGCCGTGATGAAGGATGGCCGTGCAGTCTTCAAGAAAGGTTACGGCCTGCGCGATCTCGCTTCGAAGGCGCCGATCACAAGCCGGACCAATTTCAACATCTGCTCGATGACCAAGCAGTTCACCGCCTACGGCATTCTGAGCCTGGAAAAGCGGAAGCGCTTGTCGCTCGAAGATCCGCTGAAAAAATTCTTTCCCGCATTCGCACCGCGCGCCTCCGAGACCGTCACCGTGCGCCATCTTCTGACGCACAGCTCGGGCATCGTCGATCATTACTC
>JBLMZA010000154.1:0-15116 GCA_050258555.1 Acidobacteriota bacterium
GGCGCTGCAGACGGCGCTCGATGAACGGCATCGACGCTTCCGAATCGATGAGCGTCGAAATATTCCTGCCGATCATCTCCTCCTTCGTCATCATATACAGCTCGGAGGCGGCCCGGTTCACATACTCGATCGTGCCGGACATGTCGAAGATGACGAGCCCTTCGCCGATATTCTCGATGATCGAGCGGAAGCGCTCCTCGGATTCCCTGAGCTCCAGTTCGGCGAGCTTCTCATTGGTCCGGTCGATGTTGATGCCGACCACGCCGGTAATCGTGCCCTCGGATGAACGCAAGGGACGCTTGGCCATCTGCAGCGAGCGGATGAGCTTGCCTGTCGAGGGATCGAAGATCTCGTTGAGCGAATCGATCGACGGCGCCTCGCCTTTCAGGATCGCGTCTTCTTCGGCATCGAGGCGCATGGAGTCGTCATTGGGAAAGAGCTCCCTGTCGGTCATGCCGAGCAGCTGCGCATCGCTGGTGAAGCCGAGCGATGCGGTATTGCAGGTGTTGGAAAGAATGAAGCGCTTCCGGTCGTCCTTCGCGTAGATCTGGTGAGGAAGGCTGTTGACGACGGTCTGCAGAAGCTTGCGTTCCTCACGGAGCGCTTCTTCGGCACGGCGCCACTCAGACACGTCGATGAATGTCTCCAACAGCCGGCGCCGGCCATCAATCGAGATGGTCTTCACCATCTTCAGGATCGGCACCCTCCTGCCCTGCCCGTTGAGCGCGATGCGGTCCGACATGTCGATCGTCTGCCCGAGATCGGTGATCGGGCATGCGCCCTGCTCGACCGGACACACGACGTTGTGGCAGAGGCATCCGATGAGCTCCTCGGAAGGACGGCCGAAGATGCGCGCGGCCTCGTCGTTGACATCCTCGATCGAATGCGTCTCGGCATCGACAATGAGAACGCCGGCGCGGATCGACTTGAGAATGATCTTCAGGCGGCTTTCGGATTCCTGCAGACGCTCCTCGGCCTTCTTGCGCTCGGTGATGTCATGAGCCACGACGCAGATCGTCTGCCGTCCCCGGCAGGTGATGACGCTGGCGCTGGCGATGACATCGATGAACCGCCCGTCTTTCGTTCTGTAGCGCCGCTCTCCCGGCTCCAGGTGCCCGGTGTCCAACGCCGTGCGGACGCTCTCGCGCACGCGCTCTTCGCCGGAACGGAAAAATTCGCAGAGACGGAGCGACCCGGCGTCCTCCGGCGCATAGCCGAAGAGCCGGTGAAAGGCCTCGTTGATCTCGACAATCTGGAGCGTCTCGGCATCGAAGAGAAAGACCGCATCCATCGCATTGGCGATCACCGCCCGATAGCGCTCCTCGCTCTCGCGCACGGCCTTGGCCATGGCGTGATTGTGCAGCGCCATTTCGATCGTCGCCTGCAGTTCGCGCTCCTGCACCGGCTTGACGAGGTAGCCGTAGGGATTGGTCACCTTGGCGCGCTGCAAGAGATCGTCGTCCGAATACGCCGTCAGATAGATGATCGGCACATCCATCCGGCGCCGGATTTCGGCCGCAGCCTGCACGCCGTTCATCTCCCCGAAAAGATTGATATCCATCAGCACAAGATCGGGCTTCATTGCCGAGGCGCGTGCGACCGCTTCTTCGCCCGAGGCGACGGGTTCAGAGGCTTCGTATCCCATCGACAGAAGGATGTCGTAGAGCCGCGCGCCGATGATGGCATCGTCTTCGACGATCAATATGTGCTCTCGTTGCATGCCCATGCTCCATGTGTCCCGTATCACGCATCCGTCTGTCTCTGTTGAATTCCACGCGCGCCCTCTGCCCCCCACAGCGCGCGCGACACCCCCGACGCGCCGTTCTCCCTTCTCCCCTGAGGAGGGAGAACGGCAAACCATCACATGCCCCCCCGGCAACGCACCGATCGTCCTCGCAATCAGTGCGTCGTGAGCCGGCCGTGTGTATTCACGGCCTTGGTGGACGTCAGCGGCCGCCCCGGATCACTCTTGTGGCCTTTCCCGTCCATCCTGCCCATCATGCGATAGCTTAAACCGCGCCACCAGACCATACAGCTGCGATGTGAACCTGTTGAGTTCTTTCGCCGCCTGCGCGACCTGCTGGATTCCTGTTGCGGTTTGCGCCGTAATTTTTTTGAATATTGCAGATGCCAACAACCGTTCAATTCAACGAAAAGCACGCCCGCGCCAGCGCGAGCACCTTCGGCAGCGTGTCGAGCGCCAGAGGCTGCACGAAATAATCATGGATCGTCAGCGAATCGGCGAGCTGCGCGCTGACAATGTCCGTATACCCTTTGATGATGATCATCGGCGTGAAGGGACGCTTCTGCTTCACCTTCACGATATGCTCGATGCCTTCATGGTCCCGCATGTGAAAATCGGTGATGACGACATCGGCCTCATGCGCGCTGATCTTATGCAGCACCTCATCGGCAGTGGCTGCGTGCGTCACACGGGCTCCGCAATGCTCGACTTGCGTCGCAATGGCGAGCGTGAGGTCGTTTCGGTCTGCCAGAATACACACGTTCAAGCGTTCCATTGTCGCCCCCTGATGATATGTCGGATATGCCCCCGAATATATTGACATGATTCGTGCCTCATCCTTCCTGCTGACGGACGATCCGTCCCGATTTATCGACGCAGTAGCGTGAATGGTCCGTGTCGTCGGGCACATGGTCGCCTTCTGCCGCATGCAGGAGCGTGTCCAGAAGCGAAGCGATCGCCGAGCGCTCGTTGCGCAGATGCGTGATCGCCTCCACGATCACTTCGTTGACCAGGATGACATAGGAACAGATTTCGCGGCTCGATTCATTTTCCTCGCACATTTCCGAGAGTTCCAGGAGCATCGATGCGATGCAGTTGGCGATATCGACGATATCGCGCAGCAGCTTTCTGGATGCGCCCGGAAGCGCTCCCATCGACATGGTCGGATCAAATTCGTGCTCTTCGTATTCGGCGATGAGCATCACGATCTGCGCGCGGGCCTCCGATATCTGGAATGCCAGCACTTTCAGCTCCCGCCCGACTTCCGGAAATCCCGTCTCGGCCGCCTGCTCGTTCAGGTGCAGGATGGCCTCGTTCAGGCGTTGAAAATTATGCGGATTGGCGAGGCTGTCCATATACTCTACCACCGCATTGTAGAGCTGGCGCGCGTATTCATCGCTTTTATACGTCATACAGAGTCTCCTTTGGGGACCGGTGACTTTGCTATAACGCAATGTAGAGAAGGTGAATGTAAACGGCATTAAAAATGCGGTGAACGGCGGGCTATTGCAATAAGCGGTAAGCAGAGGCAATGGACGGCGAGGGCGGGAAAAAAGCGGGGAACGTCCCCCGAAGCCGGGAGCTACTGAATCTGGAAGGATTTCGGAACGCCGCGCGCAATGCCGGTGTGATATTCGAGCACATCGAGCGGAATGGTGACCGTAAAGACGGTCGCTTCATTGGGGACACTGTCAACCGAGACGGTACCTTTGAGCGTATCGACACAGCGCTTGACAATCGAGAGGCCGAGCCCGGAGCCCTGGATCGTGCCGGTGTTGGGCGCGCGGAAAAACGGCTCGAAGAGCATGCCCTGGTGCTCGGGAGGAATGCCGATGCCGCGGTTGCGCACACGGAATGTGGCCGTCTGCTCGCGCAGCACGGTTTCAAACTGGATGCTCGTGGCGGCATAGGAGTATTTGACGGCGTTGGAAAGCAAATTGGTGAGAATGTAGCGCAGCAGCCGGTTGTCGGTCGAGACCAGCGCGTGCGTGACCGATGAGGAGGTTTCGATCCGGTTCTGATGCATCGCGCAGGCCTGCACTTCGTCGGCGATCATGATGCAGAAGCTCACCAGCTCGAACGTGTTGGATGCCACCGGCACCCGCCCGGTCTCGATCTTGTTGAGGAAGAGCGCGTCGGTGAGCATTTCGGTCATCGTCTCCACCGCGCGCTTGATTTTCTGAAGGTGGAGCTCCACTTTCTCGTCATTCCAGCTCTTGCGGAAGAGCTCCAGGAGTTCGGCCGAGGACAAAATGGCCGTGAGCGGCGTCTTGTACTCGTGCGAGACCATGGTCACAAACCGCGATTTCAAGTCGTTGAGCTCCCGCTCCTTAGCCAGTGCCGCCCGGACGTCATCTTCCGCGTTCCTGAGCTCGGTCACATCGCGCAGCACGCCCACGATAAACGGCTCGCCGTATTCGTCCACGTTGAGGTTCTTTTTCACCAGCACGCGCCGCTGCTGTCCGTCCTTGCGCGTAAAGAGCTCTTCCACCAGGAACTCATGCTGCTTGTCGAACACCGCCCGGTCGCTCGCGACGAACATCTCGGCTTCATCGGCGCGGAAGAGTTCATGGTCGGTTCGGCCGAGAATCTCTTCACGCGTCAGTCCCGTGAACTCGATGAAGGAATCGTTGACGAGCGTGTAGCGGCCGTCATGACTCTTGGCAAAGACCAGGTCTCCCAGCGCGTTGATCACCTGCTCGAAGAATTTTTTCGAGATCGCGGCCGGCTTCGTGCGGAGTCCCCGCTCGGCCAGGCGATGCAGGCTCGAGAGTTCCTCTTCCAGCTCTTTTTCATGGGCCATCGAGCGGACCGTGAGGCAATACCCCAAGGCCTGCCCTGCGCTTTCATACATGGGATAACAGGAGATGAAGCCCCACTCCCGGGTTCCATTTTTGCAGCGGTATCGGAATTCGACGCCGCCGTCTTCGGTTCCCTGTCCGCCTTCCGCGATCAGCTCGGCTATCATCTCCCGGTCCTCCTCGGCAATAAGAGGATACGGAAAATCGGGCATCGCCGCGCATTCGTGCGGCGTGTAGCCGGTCAGACCTTCGACGCCCTTGCTCACCCACAGCAGAGAGCCGTCGGCGCCGATCCACATCATCCAATCGCCGGAACGCTCGGCCATCTGGCGAAAGAGCCCTTCTTCTTTCCCGCCATCGGCGCCGCTGCCCGGATGCTGCACGCGCTCTGCCTTGGTCAGCACGCAGCAGATGGTGCGCTCCTTCGGGCTGCCTGCTGAAGCACGGCAGACAAGCCGGAGCCGGTATTCGTCATCGATCATGCGAACGACCGGAATGTCGATCGATTGCGAGATGCCCGAATCGAGGACGTGATGGAGGAAGGAGAGGAATTTCTGATGGAAGCGTTCGGGAAGATAGGAGACGAAGGCCGTTCCCTGGATCGAGGCGGCGTCGGTCTGCAGAAATCCTGCCAATGTCTGGTCGGCCGTGAGGATGAGCCCGCGGCAGTCGAGCTCCATCGACCCGAACGAGGCGAGTTCAGACGCCTGCTTCAGATGGTCGTATTCGTGCTGGAGCCGGAGCAATTCCTGACGCAGAAGCTGGAGCCGGCGTTCAAGCCGCACGGCATGGCTGTCGGCCGGCTGCGCTTCATGATCGGATGCGCAGGCGGATGATTCGACTGCCGAAGGTTGATCGAAGAATAAATCGCGCGAAGTCGTGGTCTTCTTTGCGGCGGATGTCTTGCGTGCCATTGGGCGGACTCTCCCAGTGATTGCTGTCGCGGACCTCTCTCTTTTTTCTCTGCGCAAGCACAAGGAGGAATGCCTGCACGTGCATGCCTCCTTGTGTGCGTTCACGTCCAATGTATCATTTTACGAAGGCAGTGTCAATAGCATCCACCGTGATCCGGCCCTTGCCCATTGCGGTGCGGACCCATCGCGGGGCCGCATCGCCGATCACGATGACGACGCTGATCATGATCACCGCCGTGAGCGTAAAGCTGATCACGCCCTGCACCTGCGTCTTGGGAACGAAAATCTGCGGATAATACAGCGTGGTGATGTTCATCCATCCGGCAATGAGCGTGGTGACGCCGACAAAGAGCATCGGCACGATCGTGACCCAGGCATATTTCGCCTTCCCGCGGTTGATGATGAAGCTGGTGCCGACGGCCAGGGCCAGCGTGGCCAGCAGCTGATTGGCCGCGCCGAACATCGGCCAGATCGTCGTCACAGAGCCCGTGTAGATGAAGTAGCCCCAGGCGAACACCACCAGGAAACTCGCCGCAAGGTTGCCCGGCAGCCAGTCGGTCCGCCCGAACGGCGCATAGACGCGTCCCATCGCCTCCTGCAGAATGAAGCGGGCGATGCGCGTGCCGGCGTCGATCGTCGTCAGGATGAAGAGCGCCTCGAACATGATGGCGAAGTGATACCAGTAGGACATGAGGCCGGTCAGGCCCGGGATGGACGAGAAGATCTGCGCCATGCCGACGGCAAGCGAGACGGCGCCGCCGGTGCGTCCGACGATCGTTTCGCCCACTTCGGCCGAGAGCTGAAGAATGTTCGTCTGCGTGAAGCCCATCTGCTGGAGCGTCGGAAGGACCGACTGGAATTTCTCCACCGGCACGTTGATCTGGAAGTAATCCAGAGGATAGAGGCTGCAGGCGGCGATCAAGGCGAGGATGCTCACCACGCCCTCGGCAAGCATCGAGCCGGCGGCGATCATCTTCACATCCGACTCGCGCATGATCATCTTCGGCGTCGTGCCGGAACTGACCAGCGCATGGAATCCCGAAATCGCGCCGCAGGCAATCGTGATGAACAGATACGGAAAGAGCGTGCCGGGAATCACCGGTCCGCCGCCGCCGATGAATGTCGTCATGGCCGGCATGCGCAGGTTCGGCGCCACAATGAGAATGCCGACGGCCAACATGCCGACGACCGTCAGCTTCATGATCGAGCTGAGATAGTCGCGCGGCGACAAGAGCAGCCACACCGGAAGCACCGAGGCCAGAAAGCCGTACCCGGCCAGAAGGATCGTGAGCGTCTTATGATCGAACGTGAAATAGGGCGCCAGCGCCGATGTGGGAATGTCGCGTCCGTAAATCACGGCCAATGTCAACAGGATCACGCCGATCACGGTCGCTTCCGTGGTTTTCCCCTTGCGCAGCTGGAACATCCATACGCCCATGAAGAGCGCGATGGGAATCGTGGCCGCGATCGTGAACGTGCCCCAGCTCGATTCGGAGAGCGAATTGACGACCACGAGTCCGAGGCCGGCCAGGGCGACGATGATGATGATCAGGACGGCCACCGAGGCGGTCACGCCGGACACCCTGCTGATCTCGGTCTTGGCGATCTGGGCGATCGACTTTCCGTCGTGCCGGATCGAAGCGGTGAGTATGACCATATCGTGGACGGCGCCCGCGAGCACGCATCCGAAGATCATCCACATGAAGCCGGGAAAGTAGCCGAACTGCGCGGCCAGGACGGGGCCGACCAGGGGACCGGCGCCGGCGATGGCGGCAAAATGGTGGCCGAAGAGGATCCACTTGCCCATCGGGTAATAATTCTGCCCGTCGAAGAGCCGCTTCGAAGGCGTGGTGCGCTCATCGGACAGGACGGCGATCTTTGCGGCAATAAAACTGTAATAGAAGCGGTACGCGATCGCAAAAACGGCCAGGGCGGTAATAACCAATGGAACCGAATTCATGAACAGCTCTCCTTTGCTTTTGCATATGAAACGCGGTTGAAGTAATTAACAAAGGAATCTACCGGAAGATTTCCCGAAATGCAAGCCTCCGCTCACCGAAATGTTTTCCTCATCGGATGCGCTTCGGTCGTGAAGATGACGCTGTCGAAGTCGAGCGCCGAATCTTCGGCAAACAGCAGATAGAAATACTTCAGCGTCTCGGCAAAGAAAAAGCTTTCCATCGCATCGCGCTTCTCTTTCGTGCGGACATCCTGGAGCTCGGCATACCCCGCCTCGCAGCGGCAGAATTTTTTCAGGCTCTCGAACATCGTGCGTCCCATCATGCGGTACTGCTCGTCGTTGGTGGCATGATAGAGATAATACGCCGACTCGATGATCTCCGGACGCAGATAATAGCGCGCATTGACGACCGAATCCTTCCTGTAGTCATAGCGCTCGGGCTCGATGTCGTGCTGCGTCCACATCGCATAGCACGACGCCTGCAGCGCCTGCGCACGCGCCATATCGCCGCCCAGCACGAGTACGGCCGGAAAGAACGCGTCGAGCGATCCGAAAATCGACGCCCGCCGCTCGCCTGTATGCATATCGACGACCCCGTACCAGAGTCCGCCTTTGACCGTATCGGCAAGGTAGGTGTTGACCGGGCCGATGCTCTCCTGCCACATCTGCTTGCAGTCCTCGTCGCCGAAGAGCAGCCACGCTTTCAGCATGTATTCATAATAGGAATCGATCATGCCGCCGATATGCGAGCGCGTATCGGTCCACTCGCCGGTCTCGCAGTTGATCGAGGTGCCGACCAGACCGATCTTCGAGCGGCGCTTGTAGGTCTCGACCAGCGCGCGCTTGGCGGCGGCATAATACTTCGGGTTGCCCGTGAGCTTCGAGAGCATGCCGAATTCGATCAGGAGCGTGCCCGTTTCGGCCGGATTGGGGGTCGTGCCCTTGACCGCCCCGGTCTTCAGATTCACAGTCTGATAGGGAAGCCCCGTGGGAGAGCCGAATGCGGGCATGAGGCGGTTTCCCAAGTCCTCGGCCAGCCGGAGGAAGCGCGGATCCGGGTCCATCTGGTAGATCGACAGCAGGCTGCCCAGGAGCCGCAACGTGATCTCGAAATTCGAGACGTAGATATCGCGGTCGAGCCGCAGGCTGTCCAGGATCAATTGCTTTGTCTCGCGCGCCTCCTCCTTCAATCCCATGATGAGCATCGCATCGAGCGCGTCGACTGGCGTCAGCAGCAGCGGCTGCCCGTACCAGTCATACGGCGTTTTGGACAAAGGCTTGAGCGCATCGTGGCCCCAGGCATACTGCTTATAGCCCTGCCAGGCGTGAAGAAACTCCTGCTTCACCGAGTCGGCCAGCGCATCGCGCCTGGCGCCGGAGGCCTGGCTGGAGACGGGAAGAGAAAGAAGGAGGAAGACAGCGGCAAACAGCATCCGCCTGCGGAACACGAAAGAGGAAATCGGAGTCATGGGGCACACAGATCCTTTGCTTGAGCTAGATGGGAATGGAAGCGAAAAAGAGTTCGGCGTCGGTATGCGCCGCCAGCTCGTAGCGCGCGACAACCGCCGGAATCAAAACGGCATCGCCGCGCGAAAAGAGCTGCCGTCCGGTATCCTGCGTCACCGAGACCGAGCCGTCGACGACGAGCATGATCTCCAGCGTGCGCCTGGCATCGCGCACGAACGTATCGGATTCCGTCATCAATGCGCGCGAGAGGACAAACTCCTCCACCGGCGCGGGATAGACCGTCACGCCCGCACCGGGCACGGGCGGCATGATCACGGGCCGGCCGCAGTCATACGTCAGGATCGTGCAGAGCGTTTCCACGTCCTTGAATTTCGGCGTGAGGCCGGCGCGCACCACGTTATCGGAGTTGGCCATGCACTCGACAATCGCGCCTTCAAGATAGGCATGCGGAATGCCGGGACCGAGAAAGATCCCCTCGCCCTTCTTCAGATGCACAAGATTCAGAAGCAGCATCGAAATGAGTCCGACGTCGCATCCGTAGATGGATCGGGCGTTCAGAAAGACGGCGGCTTCTTCCGAGGCATCCGATGTCCGGCGCATCGTTTCCTCGATCGCCATGATCGAGGCTTCAAGTTCGGCTGTGTGCGTGAGCGCGCGCCGCATGAGCGCCGAAAAAAACGCCTTGAGCGCCTGGCGCCGCTCCCTCGTTCGCAGCTCCCGATCTGTTCCCTCCTCCCGGGCAAGCGAGAGAAGACGCGCCGCATGATCATCACCAGCAAGCCGGGCAATGGAAGGATAGCGCCCGAGTGTGGCAAGCAGTTCATCGAACGGCTTGAATCCGGCGAGCGCCGTCAGATGCGTGAGCGCAACGGCGATCTCGGGCTTGTGATTGGAATCGGGATAATGCGCAGCGTCGCGCGCATGGAGCTCGCGGGCCTGCAAGCGGTCGGGATGGGCCTGTATGGACAAGGGAGCGCCGGCAGAAAGCACCTTCAGAAGAAACGGCAGTTCGGAGGAAAACTGTTCGGCTGCGCTTCGCCCCAGGATTTCCACGGGGGCCTGGCTGATGAAATCGGGCAGGACAAGGCGCTCGCTGTTTTTGCGCACGCGCGAGGGCGCCGAGGGATGCGCGCCGATCCACAGTTCCGCATAGGGGCGATCGGGTTCGGCGGTGAAGCCAAGAAAATTGGGAATGAAGGCTTCGGCGCCGCGTGTGCCCCACTCATAGTGTTGTATCGTGTTTTCCAGAAGAAAGGAACGGATCTCTGTCATGCTCTCTCTATCATGTGTCGTCGTATCGAGCCGCGCGTGTCATGCCGGCCCTCAGGCTCGTGGTAATGTACGAGGCCCCGGCAAGAGACGCAAGAGAGGGCTTGGGAAATTAGGAATTCTCATTTTTTTTTCATACCTTACTTTATCGTTGCAAGAGATGCAACAGACCGCAGCCGATCTCTTGATCACTTTTTACAGTGATCGTCCATACACAGATTGCATCGGAAGCGGACATTTTTTAGCTGAGACCCGCTCTTCGAAGATTTGAAAGCAGTGTTGGGAAGTTGTGCCGACCGTTGGTTGGAACCAGTAATTGCGTGCCGGAATCGATCGCGCGCGAGACAGGTTTACACGCTCACCAGGTATTTCCCCCTCCAGTGTCTCCCCCGCGCACGAAAGTCCCGCAACAAAAGGGACAGCGCCGGATGCGAGATTCCTTTTCCTTCTTATGTGTCCGCGTCTCACACTTTTCTACAACAAGGATACACTATCCATGGCTTTTACACAACTCGGTCTGAATGACCGCCTCGTGCAAGGCATACTTGCCACAGGCTACACGGCGCCGACCGCAATCCAGGCCAGCGCCATCCCTCTCGCCCTCGAAGGCAGAGATGTGATCGGATGCGCCCAGACGGGCACCGGCAAAACCGCCGCATTCGTTCTTCCCATACTCAACCATTTATCCAAGGATGCCGAGCGCGTGAAGGATCGCCGCATCCGCGCGCTCGTGCTGACGCCCACGCGCGAACTGGCCCAGCAGGTCGAAGACTCGCTCAAGCAGTACGGCCAGTTCTTGAAGCTCAGAAGCCTTTCGGTCTACGGCGGCGTCTCGATGGACAAGCAGTTGAAGCACCTGCGCCACGGCATCGACATCGTCATTGCGACGCCGGGCCGGCTGATCGACCACCTGGATCGGAAGTCGATCGACCTCTCGGGGGTCGAAATTTTGGTGCTCGACGAAGCCGACCGCATGTTCGACATGGGCTTCATCAACGACGTCAAAAAGATCATGAGCCGCGTGCCCGCCAAGCGGCAGACGCTCCTGTTTTCGGCGACGATCTCGCCCGAGATCCGGCAGCTGGCGCACACCGTCCAGGACAATCCGGCCACGGTGCAGATCGGCGAGGAGAGCAAGCCGGTCGAGAGCGTGACGCAGCATTTTTATTCCTGCCCCAAGGAAATGAAGATGGACATGCTGCTCTTCGCCCTGGAGCGCGAGACAATGGACAGCGTGCTCGTCTTTTCGCGCACGAAGCACGGCGCCGACAAGATCACCAAAAAACTCGAGCGCGCCTCTGTGAAGGCGATCGCGATTCATTCGAACCGCACGCAGGCCCAGCGCCAGCGCGCCCTGGCCGGATTCAAGCAGGCGCATTACCGCGTGCTCGTGGCAACCGACATTGCCGCGCGCGGCATCGATGTGGAAGGCATTTCGCATGTGATCAACTTTGATGTGCCGACATTTGCCGAAGAATACGTGCACCGCATCGGCCGCACGGGCCGCGCCGCGGCCGTCGGCGATGCGATCACGCTGGTGAGCAAGGACGAGATGAAGCACGTCAAGAAGATCGAATACTTCATCGGCAAAAAAATCGAGCTGAAGAAATATCCGACGTTCAACTACACGCCCGCCGCGCATAAGAGCGAGCAGGAAGAAAAGAGCGTCCAGGAAGCTCCGCGTCACGAGCACGCACGGCATGCCGAACACCATCCGCGCACACAGCCCGAGAAGACGCAGCGGCGCGAAACGGAACGCCGCGAAAAGCCCTCCCGTCCGCAGCAACAGCGGCAGGGTTCGGATGGCGCCGGACGCCGCACGCCCAAAGTGCAGGGCTCGACGCTTCCGCGCCGCGAACACGGCCAGGCGACGGGCCAGGGCGGCCGCTCCAGTGCGAAAGGCAACAGCCAGCGCCAGAACCGCGGCGGCCGCACGTCGCCATCGACGCCCCACTTCGGCTATTCGTCCTTCGGCAGCGCCGGCCATAAAGGCGGCTCAGGCCGCGGCACAGAGGCCGTTCCCCCGGTGAAGAAGCGCGTCAAGCCGTCTGCCGCCAAAACCGAATCCTATTCGACCGGCATGTACAACGATTCATTCGGATCGTTCCGGCATTCTCCCTCCGCGCCCTCTTCCGCGAAGCCGACGGTGACCGATACGGACTGGAAGAAGCTCATCGAGACCAATGAGAGCTCGTTCCGCAAGAAGCTGAAAAAAATCTTCTCGCGCTCGAACGATTAAAAGTTCTCACGCCGCACAATCGCGATTTAAAATGTAAAAGGCTCATTCCCTTTCGGTTTGAGCCTTTTGCATGTCGGAACGGCGGGCTTCGAACCCGCGCGCCCTACCACCCAAACGTAGTTTTCGCTTAAAGTCTGCTTAAATCATAGTTCTAGATCGAGGACATGATTTTCACCCTGGGCCGATCACTATTACACGTCGATCCCCTCGCCTTCGTTCTCTCTTTTTACTTTCCGTGGATCACAATGGATTTTTGTGGAAATCCGCCAATAATGCCCACAATAAAGACTTCCGTGCCATCGGTCCAGACATCCATATAATGAAGGTTGGTGGCGCTGAAACCCGGCAGTTTCTTCCAATCGGTTCCATTAAAATGAAGGAGGGTGCCGAAATCACCGACAGCATAGATATTATCATCGGCGCTTCCGCCAATCGAGTTGATGTTGTACGTCCCTTCATAGCTGACGGTCCACGTGCCATTGGTCATTTTATACACATTCCCGAACGCGGAATACACGGTATTACTTGGGCTCACCCAGAGATCATTATAGCCCCATTTGTATTCCACATGTCCGGGTTCAATGGTCGCCGAATCAATGACGGTCCAACGATTATTTTTATAGGAAAGGAAATAATGGATCTCCGCCACGCGATTGATCTGGTAATGCATGGTGGCAAGAGCATAGGTGTTTCCGCGAGTATCAGAAACGATGGAACGAAACCCGAACCCATCCCCAAGTCTGGAAGACTTCGGACTATAGAACGGCAATGAATCCTTGCTCCAAAGCGTGCCATTATAATGGTAAAGACAACTCGATGAGAGTCCCCCTACCCATAAATTATTCGGGCCTGTTCCGCCGATACAGGAAAAAGTTTCAACATCCTTAACATACGGACAAGGAACGGTCGTCCACGCCTTGCCGTCATAATGGATGATATGCCCGCCTTCGCCGTAGAATCCCTGACTTGCCGCCCAAATATCCGAGGAGGAAAATCCGATCATATCTTCCACATCGACATAGATATTGATCACACCGCCATTAGTCCGATAGAGATTCACTTCCGTCCACGCCTTCCCATCATAGTGATACATCTGCCCGGGATTATTGCTGTTATGCCCCGCCACATAGACGTCCTTCGGAGAGCTGCCCCAGATGGCGTTCATCGCTGTCTGGAAACTGTTTGGGAGATAGATGGTATCAATTGTCCACGTATACGTGCGCGGATCTTTGCGCGGATGATCGGCAGGATCCGTTGGGTGGGAGCAACCGCCGGAGATGAAAAGAAGAATAAGTATTCCAAAGGCAACGATATTTTTCATGACAGTTCCACAATTTAAGAGTCGGTGAATATGCGGCATAGATCCTGCTCCATCCATGCACCCCATAGGGTGCATGGATGGAACCAGACACTTATTTGGTTAGCAGAAGCTTTCCCGTCCGCACAACCATCGCATTTCCATTCACGGGCTTGGCCTTAAAAAGGAAGAAATACACTCCGCTTGCAGCGGCTTGACCCGATTCCGTTTTCCCATCCCACGTTGCGGCGTAATAACCGGCAGGTTTGTGTTCGTTGAGGACAGATTTGACGACACGCCCAGCCAGATCACAAATATTGATCGCGACCTCGGCATCATCCACGATCTGATACGTTATCGTTGTGGAAGGATTGAATGGATTCGGATAGTTGCCAACCCGGTATTCCGTGGGAGTTTTCCGATCCACCACCTTTTTGTACAAGGGATTTGTATAGAAGGAGTGCCAAACAGGTTCTGAGGTCGTTCCACTCGGGGAATAATATGGTCGGATGTCATAGTTGACGATCAAGACCCGTGGCGGGGTCAGTATATATTCACCGTCAACGAAGGATGTCGTACCGCGATTCAGTGTTTGAAGCAGGCTTGCTGGATCCGAACCGACTCTCCGCCAGACTTGATATTGCGATACGTTGGCGTTCGGATGTTCACTCCACGACATCGATATCGCCTCCCACAATTCGCAGGTAGATGCCCAATTGGGAACAGCCGTTGGCGTACCCTGATAATAGATTGTATAATTCGCATCCGCCTGAGGATTAATAAAATCTCTTGTCGCCGATCCAGCACTTTGGCCATCGCTCCAGTGGTCAAAGCTCATATTCACGCTGTTAATCGTTTGGTCAACCGCGGCCACGGTCATAGATCGGTCGCTATAGACATTGACAGGAAACGTCGTACCCGTCTGCACTGCACCATCGACCATGATACTGCTTGCACCGACCGTCTCCGGGTATGAATTTGTAAAAGTGAGTGTATATCGAATGCCGAATTGGGCTTTATATTCAGCCGTTGAACCAATGGTTACAGTCAATGCAAGGTTATTTGATTGTTGAGCTTCCCATTCCCGAAAAGTAGCAATGTGGCCATTGATAATCTGATTATCAATTACAGTAAAGCTATGTTGCGTTCCTACCTTAATATTTTCCGTATGAGGCAGCGAGACTGAATCTCCATCGACCAAACCAGTGCCACCCGAGCCATACGATGTCGAAAATGTCACATCAAGATTGTCAGGCCAGTTTTGGGTCGGTCCATAACCGATTCCTCGATTATTTATAATTACTGGTAACTACTCAGCGTAACTGTTCTTTGGAATAAACGGCCGTCCATTGAAGGCCGATGTGATCACATGAAAAATATTCACGCCCTGCTTTGCTGCGGTCGAGATGTAGCTTCGGATGCGGC
>JBLMZA010000155.1:0-7534 GCA_050258555.1 Acidobacteriota bacterium
CAGACGCCCGGTTGCCGAGCGACAATTTCGGCACCGGGCGTTTCTTTTCCCCTTCCGCAATACACACAGCACAATCAGCGCAGCAACACAAAGGCCTTGGCGGTAATGAAGGACGATCCGCCGCGTTCGGTTTTCAATTGATAGAAATACACGCCGCTCGCCATTCCTCCCGCATTGAACCGGAAGAAATGCGTCCCTCCCTCCGTCTCCTCGTCCCTGACGAGCGTCTCCACTTTTCTTCCCGCAGCATCGAAGAGCGTGATTGTCACTCTTCCTGGTTTGGCAAGCCAATAGGAAATCGTGGTGACGGGGTTGAAGGGATTCGGATAATTCTGCTCGAGCAGGTCGGCAGTTTCCTTCATCAGTCCTTCCACGCGGATGGAGGCGCTGTATTGATACGATCCGTCGGCTGCGATCTGCTTCAAGCGGTATTTCAGCGCGGCTTCTGCTCCCGGATCATCGACGAAGACATACTCATGCACGGCGTTCAGGCCTCCCGCGCCGGAGACAAAACCGATTTGCTTCCAGTCGCATGTCGCAGAGGCGTTCTCATCGGCGCCGGTCGATCGTTCAACGGCAAAGCCGGAAAAATTCACTTCGTCTGCCGTCGACCAGCGAAGTTCGATTTTCCGTTCCGACGCCTTCGCGGTGAAGGACGTGAGTTCCGCCGGCAGCGTGATATCGATATGGCGCCGGAAGACGCCGGCTCCGTGCGTTCCCGCAAAGAGAGAGGCGCCGCTGATTGTGAGTGCGTCGATATACGCATTCGATATGCCTTCATTCATCGCGCGCCAGTGTGCTCCGGCATCGCTCGAGGCGAATACTCCGCTGCCCTGCGTTCCGGCAAAGACGAAGTCACCGGCCGCCGCAAGCGCCGTCACCGTCTGGGGCCCGACGCCGAGATCGGCCGCGCTCCATGTTCTGCCCTGATCCGATGAACGAAAGAGGCCGGCGCTCGTGCCTGCTGCGATGCCTCCGCCGGAGGAGACGGCCAGCGCATAGACAGTCGAGTGAAGAGGAATGCCCGAATCGGACTTCACCCACGATGCTCCTTCATCGTCCGAACGGTAGAGTCCGTCGCTTCCCGTACCGGCGAAGATGACCGCACCGGCGACAACAAGAGCATAGACATACGTGTTCGGAGGCAGGCCCGATCCGGACGACATCCATGTGGCGGCGGCATCCGTCGAGAGAAAGATGCCGTTGTTCGTTCCCGCAAGAAGCGTATCGCCTTTCACGGCGAGAGTGGAAACATAGGGGACCTTCAATCCGGCATTTCTCGGCTGCCATGTCGCTCCGTTATCCGTCGAGCGGAAGACGCCGTCATCGGTGCCCGCGTACCATGCGCAGCTGCTGTGGACGAGCGCAAGCGCTGACACTGCCGCCAAGCCGGCGCTGGAAAACAGCCACGTGCTTCCGTTATCGTCCGATGCAAATGCATTGCCGCGGAAGACTCCCGACATGAGGAATGTGCCGTCGGCGCAGAGCGAAAGCACTTCGGAATTTATCAATCCGTTGTTGCACTGACTCCAGTTCGCGCCGTTGTCTGTGGTGGTGAAGACGCCTCCGCCGAGCGTGCCGGCAAAGAGCCGGGTGCCGTTGAAAGCCAGCGAGAAAATATTCGACTTGGTCATGCCCGTATGAATGAGCTTCCAATGCGCTCCCTGATCGGACGAGATGAAGGCTCCTCCATGGAATGTCGCCGCAAACAGATTCGAGCCGCTTTGTGTGAAGGCATAGACATCCGCCGTCGAAGGAATACCGTCTTTCCGCGGATTCCACGTGATGCCCTGGTCGGTCGATGCGTAGAGACCGCCGCTATCGGTGCCCGCATACACCAGTGCGCCCGCCGCATACAGCGCACGGACTCTGTTGTTTGCAATGCCGGCGGATGAGGCGCTCCAATGCATGCCCCGGTCGGTGGAACGCAAGACGCCCGCGCCCGCCGATGCAGCCAGCACCACTGTTCCGGCGGCCGCAATCGAGGTGATCGTCAGGCTCGGAAGCCCGGTGCCGGCGGAACTCCAGTGTATGCCGTTATCAATGGATAAGAAGACGCCATCCTTTTCTGTCCCGGCAAAAAGCGCATCGCCTCCTGCGGCGAGCGACGTGACGGCCGAGGAAGTCGGTCCCGTTGCGGCCGGAATCCAGGTCGCTCCATTATCGGGCGAACGGAAGATTCCGCGGTCCGTGCCGGCGATGATCATCCCTCCATTCACCAGCAGCGACGAGACGGTCGTATTGACAAGTCCCGCATTCGCGGGTTTCCAGGAGGAGCCATTATCGGCCGAGGTGAAGATGCCGTTCTGATAGGTGCCGGCATAGAGGATGCCGTCCTTCACGGCCAGCGCATGTATGTCTCCGCCATAGGGCCCTTTCATCTGCATCCACTGCGCCTGCAGCGGCTGGAAGAAGAGCATGAGTGCGACAATCCCCACGGCCGCACCGAACAATCGTCTGCGGAGTTCCATGGCGGCGCTCACATCAGTGCGTATTTTTTCTGCCGCGGCCGCAGGGGCAGAGCCGTTCGTGACGCATCGGCGTTTTTCCTCATGCGCTGCATATCATGCAGAGAAAGGATATTCTGCAACGGCGGAAGAGCCGCGTTCATCACGGGTGATTTCACGCCAAGGGCATACCGTGCGATCTGCAGCCTCGAGTGAAGACCGAGCCGCACCAGAATATTATGGACGTGACTCTTGACCGTGAATATGGCGATATTGAGCCGTCGGGCGATTTCCTTGTTGCTCGAGCTGTCGGCGATGAGCTGAACGATTTCCTGTTCGCGCTTGGTGAGCGGCGCCGCGCTCAATTCCAGTTCATCGTCCACAGTCCCGGCTCCCGGCACATCATGTGAAGGAAAAAACTGCGCGGAAAGCATGGGCAGAATCACCTTCTCTTCGCGCGCGACCCAGCGTATCGTCTCGAGCACGTCATCCGAACCCGCATCCTTCATGATGATGCCGGAGGCTCCGGCTTTGACGAATCCGGCGATCTCTTCACCTTCCTCGGCAAGTCCGATGCCGATCAGCTTCAATTCCGGCATGGCATGCTTCAACAGATGGAGAAGCTCGGGGCCGTTTTTTTCACGCGAGCCTGAACCGATCAGCACCACCTGTGCCTTCGATTTGCGCACGGCCGGAAGAATATTCTCATCGCCGCTGCACGCCGTCCCGGCCAGCGTCATGTCGCTCTGGCTTTCCGCGAGCTTCTGCAGCCCGTCGCGTAAAATCCGATTGTCCTCGATCAGAAAAATGCGGATCTTCTTCATGGGTCGTCCTTTCACTTGTTATATCGATTCACTTGGCATGTTGAATTTTGACAAGATGCCGGAGCACGCGGATCAATTTTTTGATATCCCCGGCCTTGTCGAAGAAGTAATCGGCTCCAGCGGCGTACGACGACGCCTGATATTCGTTTCGCGGACCGACCGTCAGCATGATGACGACTGGAACAGAGAGCATCGACCGGACCGCGTGCAGAATATCAAAGCCGCTGCCATCTTTCATATGGATATCCAGAATGACCGCATCGGGCCTCACGGTTCCGATCGAAGAGATGGCGCCTGAAACGGTGTCGGCAACGCCGGCAATTTCAATGCCTTCGATGTCGGCAAGGACTGTCGCCAGTCGCTGCCTGTAGGGAATATTGTCATCGGCGATGAACAATTTCATGATCGGCAGACTCAAAGGAATAATTCGGCCGTTGCGGCACGCATCAGTGACTGAAGCAAACTTAATGAAGGAACAGCTGAAAGGCAGTCGTTGGAGATGCATTTTTCCTGTCATTGTTTCAACGACAGGAAATTCGGGCCCGGACGGGCGCGCAAAAGGCGGATTCAGCTGATCAGCGAAGCCTTAATGGCGTAATGCGTCAGCTCGGCGTTGGTTTTCATGCCGAATTTTTTCAGGATGCGCGCACGCATCGTGCTCACGCTGCTCACGCTGATGGCGAGTTCACCGGCGATCTGCTGCACCGGCTTGCCGGAGGCGATCATGCACAGCACCTGGAATTCCCTGTCGCCGAGCCGTGCATGGAGGGGTTTGTCGGCGTCGCGTTCGACCTCGATGGCAAGCTGTTCCGCCACTTCGGGGCCGATATACTTGCGGCCCGATGCGATGCGGCGGATCGCTTCAATGAGTTCTTCGGCTGCCTTGTTCTTCGTGAGGTACCCCGATGCGCCGGCTTTGATGCCGCGATAGGCATACTGGTCTTCGGGGTGCATGCTTAAAATGAGGATATGAAGACGAGGATTCAACTGGCGGATCTCTTTCAGCGCATCGAGTCCGCCGCGACCGGGCATCGCGATATCGAGCACCATCACGTCGCAGGGAATCGTCCGTGCGGCCTCGAGCGCTTCGGCGGTTGTGCCGACTTCGGCCACCACCGTCAGATCGGTGTGGCGCGAAAGGACCTGCTTCATGCCCTCGCGGAACATGGCATGGTCATCGGCAAGGATGATCCGGATGGGAGACGACGAATTCATGCTTCCCTCTTCACTGTTTGTCGATCTTCATCGATGCGATGATCTCGGTTTTCCTTCCGGGCACGCTTCTGACCGTGAGCGTGCCGTTCCAGGGGCGGATGCGTTCGCGCATCCCGGTCAGACCGATCGATTTCGGATCGTTGATGAGCTTGTGCGGAATGCCGACGCCGTTATCCGTCACGGAGAGCGTGATGGAGGAGCCGTCGCCGGTGAGCCGGACGCGCACTTTCTTCGCTTTCGCATGCCGCATGACGTTCGTGAGCGCCTCCTGAAGAATCCGGAAAAAGACAATCGATCGTTCCTGATCGGTCTTCAGGTCGCTCGGCTCGATTCTGGCTTCGCACCTGATTTTTGTGCGCGCATGGAATTCCTTCACCGCCCAGGCGACCGCGGCCCCGAGACCGAGATCATCGAGCAATGCCGGCCTCAGCTCGCTTGAAATGCGCTGCACGGAGCGGATCGCCTCGTCGGCAAGTCCCATCATCGAACGGACCTTTCCGCGAAGTTCGCGCTCCGCCTTCGGCAGCTCGCTTTCGATCAGTCCCAGATCGAGCATGAACAGCGACAGTTGCTGGCCGAGCTCGTCGTGCAGCTCGAGAGCGATGCGCTTGCGTTCCTCTTCGATCGCGATCTGCGTGCTTTTCGAAAGCTCCCGCAATTGTTCGCGCGATGCGCGGAGCTCTTCGGCTTCGCGCTTGCGCGCCGTGAGAATCGCCACATAGTTGGCAAGCGTTTCGATCCACTGGGTCGTGTGCGCATCGACGGCGGTGCTGTCCGAGTGCACGACGTTCAGGCATCCGATCACTTTCCTGCCGATCTTCATCGGATAGCCGATGTAGATCTGCGCCGGCGTATTGGACAATCCCGTATCGGCGTAGGCGGGATTGCCGAAGAGGTGCTTTTCAATCAGCGGTCTGCCTTTTCGTATCACCACGCCCGAGGGACATGAATCGACAGGCAGAACGATCAGCGGCCGGTCCGGCTCGTCGGGCCGCACCTTCCGTCCGTGTATGATGACCGTCCGCGCCGCCTCGTCATAGATGCCCACGCCGGCCAATGGAAATCCGGTGGCGTCGCAGATCTCATCCACGATCTCGTTATAGAGCGCTTCAAGCGGCCGCGGCGATAGAATGATCTCCGAAAGTCTGTTCAGCGTGCTGAGTTCCCTGTGCCTCCGCCTGAGCGCATCCATCATCGAATTGGTGTCTGCATCATCCGTCTGTCGCTTCATCGGCCCTCTTCCCTGCGTTATCGGTCATGAAACAAAAAAACCTCGTCTCAGCGTATGCTGAAAAGAGGTTTCCTATTCTCATATCGTTCCATTCATCATCGTGTGCCGCCCCTCCCTGCTGATGCTTCGTTCGCCGCGCGTCCCTATAAAAATAGTACCACATATTCTATGCAAAGTCAAATCTCCGCCCACGCCAGCATGCCGCCTTCAAGCGTGAAAAGCCGGCCCGCATATCCTGATGCCTGAAGGCGGAGCACGGCTTCCGCGCTTCTGCGCCCGCTGCGGCAGATGAGCACTGTTGTGCATTCCGGATCGAGCTCGTGCGTGCGGACGATGAGTTGGCCGGAAGGAATGAGGATGGAGGATGGAATATGCCCGGTGACGAATTCATCGGGCTCGCGCACATCGATCAATTGCAGCCGATCGCCGCGCTCCATCATCGCTTTCAGTTCGAACGCGGAGACGGAGGGAATCGCGCTGCAGAGCGCTTCGGTATCGGCAAGCGTCGTGATCGAGGGATGCTCGCCGCAGACGGGACAGGCGGAATTCTTCGGCACGCCGATTTCCTGAAAGCGCATCTTGAGCGCATCGAAAAGCAGCAGCCGTCCGGCAAGCGTCTCGCCGGTGCCGAGCACGAGCTTGAGCGCTTCGGCGGCCTGTATCGAACCGATGATGCCGGGCAAAACGCCGAGCACTCCGGCCTCGGCGCATGACGGAATGAGTCCGGTATCGGGCGGCTCGGGAAAGAGGCAGCGGTAGCAGGCCGAACCCTGATGAGCAAAGACGCTCGCCTGCCCTTCGAAGCGGAAGACGGAGCCGTAGACGTACGGCTTCCCGAGCAAGACGCAGGCATCGTTCAGAAGATAGCGTGCGGCGAAATTATCCGTGCCGTCTACGACGAGATCATACGCGCGGATGATCTCCGGCGCATTTTCGGCATTCAGGCGGATATCGAACCGTTCGACCTCCACATGCGGATTGATCGAGCCGATGCGTTCCTGCGCCGAGAGGACTTTCGGACGGCCGATCCGTTCGGTGCCGTGTATGATCTGCCGTTGTAGGTTGGAGAGTTCGACCGCATCGGGATCGACAATCCCGATATGGCCCACGCCGGCTGCGGCAAGGTACATGGCCGCCGGCGAGCCGAGGCCTCCCATGCCGGCGACGAGCACGCGCGCGCGTTTCAGCTTCAGCTGCCCTTCGGTTCCCACGTCCTTCAGCAGAATGTGCCTGCTGTAGCGGAGCGCTTCATCGTCCGAAAATTGCGGATGCATCGCCGTCATTCCATTTCCTTCATTCACTCATCCCGCTACTTGGCGAGGCCCTCGAGAATCCACAGCCGATCGAGCAGCTCACGGTTCGTGATCTGTATGGTCGATTGATCGGCTCTCACCACATAGAAGCGGGCCCAGGTGCCGGTGGGCAGCGTCGATGGTTTGTAATCGCCCGTGAGCGCCACCTTGCCTGCAAGCACCGACCGGACCAGTTCGGCGAGCCTTCCGCCATCTTTGATCCCCACGACCGACGTGTAATTCGTGTCGCGGAAGTTCACCTGCGTCACGGTGTATGAGAAGCCGGAATAATTCTCCACCGGCTTAAAGTAAAAGTGAATGTTGCCTCCCCCGTCTCGCGTGAAGAGCATCCGATCGTATGGCTCGTTGGAAAGCGACGCATCGGGAAGATCGTTGCGGCAGCCGCCGGCGAGTGCGGCACAGGTGCCGAGCATGAGAGCAATGAGGATTGGTGTGCGCATGAACTGCCTCCGAACAATAATCAGCGGGATCCAGGAAATTACTGTCTCGCCCAATGTACGACAT
>JBLMZA010000156.1:0-17075 GCA_050258555.1 Acidobacteriota bacterium
ATGCTCGCTTCCGTCTTTCTTCAAGAGTAATCATGAACGAAAGATAGGAAGTATCCCTTAATAGTACAAGCCGTAAGCCCTTATTTTATGAATTATTTTTACGCTGAGTAATTACAATTACTGTAAATACTGAGTCTTGAAACACGATCGTAAAATCGCCGGCATCTCCTCCTGATGGTTGGTCGATGGAAAGAAACATGCACTTCGTTCCGATGCGAAGCACATAATCACCGTTATCGATACGCGCCCAACTTGGATTGGATGTCGGAATTGGATCATCGCCCACATCGCATCTGAAGTTGCATGCATCATTATGCACGGCGGTGACTCCTGATCGGATTGGAGTCAATCGTCCCGAAGTGAAATCACTCCATTCATAGAGATACACAGGAACATCATTGATAAAATTACCGTAACTATCTTGAACGCGCAACTGCATCTCCTCTGTCCCTGCCAACGAAAAATTTGATACGCACACGAGCAATGCCGCAAGAACGATAATTTTTTTCATGCCATCCTCAGGATTAGTATGAAGGAAGTAAGATGTGATGGAATTGAATCATGAAAAACTTCATTATCGTATTACTGTTTTTATTTCATAGACCCTCCGCTAGTTCTGAATGAAAAATGATGATCTATCAATAATATGGCTTTCATAAAATCAGCAATGAAGCCCGTACCAAAGAACGCGACGTCCATGCGGCAGTCGGATGCCTTATCAAATGCGTTCTTATCCGAGTATTCATGCCGGCCCTTTGTCAGTTCCGCAAAGCCATCTAGCTGGTAAAATGAAAAACATCAGACAATGCCAACCCTGACATTGGATGTCGGGAAATATGGGGAGTCAATGGAAGCTTCCCGGATGCGGATCAAGACCGACATCGATCCGCATCCGATACAGGTTGTTCGATGAACACGGTTCTGCGGAATCGGTCGATGCTCTTTCTAGAGCAAAAGCCACGAATGGGAAAACATTGAGCATGAAGCATGGCGATACACTTTTTGCATCATGGGCGGGATCCTCATCAATCAGGGGGAAGAAACAGGATCATGTGGATAGTATGAAGACGCTTGATGAAGATAGCATATCTTGAGAAATAATGCAATCTAATTGTAGGACAATTTTTCCATCAACTTATTCGACATCTATGCTACAGCGAAAAAATACAAAAGGCGGCTCCTCTCATGAGGGGCCGCTTTTTTTTCATTTTCTCTCTGTGTGTGCGCTAGGTTGCTGACACGAAAAAGCGGCTCAGCTTTTTGACCAGGGCTTCGCTCTGGTACGGCTTCTGTATGAATCCGGCCACTTCGCCCAGGGGAAGGAACTTCGCCCGCACTTCGGCTTCCGAGTATCCGCTGGAGAGCACGATCTGCGCCTGCGGATCGATCTGTTTCAGGCGCACGAATGTTTCTTCGCCGCTCATGCCGGGCATCGAGAGATCCAGAAGCACGACTTTGATTTCATCATGATGCTCGGCATAGACCGCCACGGCCTCTTCGCCGCCGCCGGCACTGATATTTTTGAAGCCGCTGCTTTCCAGGATATCGCCCACGACTTCTCGCACAAGCTCTTCATCGTCCACGATGAGCACCATGCCCGAGGACGGTTCGTAATGCTTCGCCGATTCTTCAGACATCTGTTCCTCCCCTTTCGTATCGATAGCAGGGAAGGCGAGCCGGAATGTCGTACCTTTTCCTTCTTCGCTCTCCAGAAGCAGGCCGCCCCGGTGTCCCCGCACAATTCCAAAGACGGCAGCGAGTCCGAGACCGCGGCCGGAAAATTTCGTCGAAAAAAACGGATCGAACAGTTTCGAGATCGTCTCCGTGTTCATCCCGCATCCGTTATCCTGCACTTCCAGAATCGTATAGCATCCGGGCTCGAGCGGCTCGCCCGTGCGCTCAGCCCACTCGGTATTCCAGGCGAAGATCTCATCGACCGACGTGGCGATGGCAACCGTGCCGCCTTCGTGATCGATCGCCTCTCCGGCGTTGATGACGAGATTCATCACCACCTGCTGGATCTGCTCGCGGTCGCCGTAGACGGGCCGGGCCCCTTCCTGCAGGTGCAGAACGAGGCGGGCTTTCTTCGGGAGGGCCGCTTCGATCGCCGGCAGATTGCTGCGTATGACATCGTTGATATCGACGCTCCCGGCCATGAATCGTCCTTTGCCTGCATAGGCCAGGAGCTTCTGCGTGAGTTCCGAGGCGCGCACGACGGCCTTCTTCGCCTTTTCGAGATGATCGGCCGCCGCGGTGTCCTGCTCGATGTGCCGAAGCGCGATCGCCGTCTGTCCGAGCACGACCTGGAGCAGATTATTGAAATCGTGCGCAATGCCTCCGGCCATCACGCCGAGCGACTCCATCTTCTGCAACTGCCGCCTGGTTTCTTCCATCTTCTTGCGATCGGTGATGTCGCGCACCACCGAGGCCAGGATGCGCCTGCCGCTCATCTGGAGAATGCCCGCTGAATATTCGACATCGACGAGCTTTCCGCTTTTGGTCACATACTGCTGCTCGCCGTGTATGGGCTGCCCCGAATCCATGATCTGATAGATGTGCCGGTTCACGTCCTCCAGATTGCCGCCGATGAGCGAATAGAACTGCATCTTCTGCAGCTCTGCCGGCGAATAGCCGAGCATCGTCGAGAACGCCCGGTTGGCTTCCAGGATCCGCTTCGAGTGCACATCCATCAGGAAGACGCCCTCGACGGCCTGCTCGACGACCGAGCGGTAGCGCAGCTCGCTTTCATAGATCGCCTGCTCGACACGCTTGCGTTCGGAGATGTCGTTGAACACGACGGCGAATTTGCCGCGCTCGGTGCAATAGGCGCGCACATCGTAGTAGCGGCCGAGCGAGGCCGCATAGTTCTCGAAATGCTCGTGCTCGCCCGTGAGCGCCACGCGTCCGTAGCGTTCGATCCAATACGGCTCCGTGGCCGGAAGCACCGTCCTGACGGTTTTGCCGACGAGTTCGGCGCGCTTCAGCCCCGTCATTTCTTCAAACATGGGATTGACATCAAGGAAGCGGTAATCGACCGGGCGGCCGTCCGCATCGCAGATGATCTCGTGCAGCGCCACGGCGCTGATCTGTTCGCGGAAGAGGAGCCGAAGTTGCTCTTCGCTTCTGGCCAGCCTGGCTTCGGCCTCGCGGCTTTTGGACACATCGCGCACGCGCAGGAGCAGCACGGGCTCGTCGAAGAATCCGCAGGCATCGCACCGGACTTCGACCGGAAAGGCGCTGCCGTCTGAGCGGCGGTGGACCGTTTCATAGAGCGTGCTGCCGTCCGATTCGGCGCGAGCGCAGAAGCCGGCAAGATACGGAAGGGTGTCGATGGAATGGAGATCGCGCAGACTCAACGCCAGGAACTGCTCCGGCGTGTATCGGTAGGCCAAGGCCGCCGCCGCACTGGCATCCATGATCCGCCAGTCGGAGGCGCGCACGGCAAACCTGATGTCGCCTTCGCTCTGCAGACGCAGGACCGACGGATCATCGAGCAGCGGAGACGTGTGTGCGTCGCTCCTGCTTCTGATTCTGTGGCTCAAGACTTCGCTGCGTCGTCGTCTCTTCATGGGAAATTGTAGTTTCTCAGCCGGAAGCGCGCGCCATCATATCGGTGAACTGCCGGAAGAGATAATCACTGTCATGAGGACCGGGAGAGGCTTCCGGATGATACTGGACGCAAAACAGGGGAAGCTCCTTGTGTTCGAAACCTTCGACCGTCGAATCGTTCAGGTTCACATGCGTGAGCCGCAGCTTCGCCTCGTCCATCGTCGACCAGTCGACGGCAAATCCGTGGTTCTGGGAGGTGACTTCGATGGCGCCCGTGTGCAGATTCTTCACGGGATGATTGCCGCCTCTGTGTCCGAACTTGAGCTTGTATGTCCTGCCTCCGAGCGCCAATGCCAGCAGCTGATGGCCGAGACAGATGCCGAAGATCGGCTTCTTGCCGATCAATCCGGCCAGGTTTTTGACCGCATAGGTGACGGCATCCGGATCGCCGGGGCCGTTGGAAAGGAAGATGCCGTCGGGATTCATCGCGAGGACTTCTTCGGCGGTGGTCGATGCGGGCACGACCTTGAGCGTACAGCCGTAGCCGGCCAGGCGCCGCAGGATGTTATGCTTCACGCCGTAATCGAAGACGACGACCGAGTAGCGCTTCCCGGCCTTCACGCGTTCATCGGCATCGGGAGAGAGCGCAAACGGCGTCGCATCGACCGCGCTCCAGTCATAGGGATCGCAGCAGGTGACCGTCGATGCGAGGTCGAGTCCGGCCATGCCGGGCAGCGCGCGCGCTTTTTCCACCAGGCAGGCATCATCCATATCCGTGGTCGAGAGCACGCCGCGCAGCGCGCCTTCGGAGCGGAGCATCTTGGTGAGCATGCGCGTATCGATGCCCTGGATGCCGACGATGCCGTGCTTCTTCAGGAAATCGCCGAGGTTGGATGTTGCGCGGAAATTGCTGTATGTGTCGAAATATTCCCTCACGATGAAACCGCGCGCATGCGGCCGCAGCGCCTCCATGTCGTCTTCATTGACGCCGTAGTTGCCGATCATCGGCTGCGTCATCGCGATGATCTGTCCGGCATAGGACGGATCGGTCACGATCTCCTGATAGCCCGTGAGGCTGGTATTGAAGCAGACTTCGCCGGCCACTTCGCCCTCGGCGCCGAACCCGACGCCGGTAAACACTTTTCCATTTTCCAGTGCAAGTTTTGCGATCATATGTTTCAACAGATGGTGCTCTTTCTTTCACAATCGATGATAAAAAACGGCAGGATACGGCTGAATAACATTTCTTTATAAGATACGGAAATTCCCGTCCAGATGACAGCACTTATTTCTTCCCGTTGCGCAGCAGCTGATCGTAGCGCGGCTTCGATTCGATGAGCGCGCCGGCCGTCTGCGCCTGAGTGTCGTAGCGGAGCGCCGTGGTGATGCGTCCCTTCTCGCCGAAATACCGCGCATGCAGCTCGACATCGAGCTCCTCTTTCACTTCATGGCGGTTGCGCGCAAAGACGGTCTTCTTTTCCTTCGCGATCTGCGCGGTAAAGGCGTCGACCATCGAAAAGGCCTCGTCGCTGTAATGCTCTCGCGCCATGGCTTCCTTCATCGAGTCGAGCTTCTTCTCGGTCTCATCCTGATAGGTATAGCTGATCTCGTTCAGATACGACTGGAAGTCGTTGATGACATCGTCGGTAATGGCGAAGTCCTCTTTCATCGTCGGATGCTTGGCCACATAGCGCGTGGCATACTTGAAGATGGCCGCATTCTGCATGAGTTCGTTGAAGTATGTGCTCTTGCGGTGCTCTTCAACCACCGAGTCGGGCATGATGCCGCCGAAATCGCGAACAACACGGCCGTGCGCCGTGTGGTAATTGTGCTTCAGGCTGTCGGGCATCGTCAGAAAGACGCCGTCCTTGTTCTTATGCAGATAATCGACCTCCTGAATCGAACGGCCGCTCGGCGTGTAATAGCGCGCCGTGGTCAGCTTGAGCGTCGCATTGTACGTGAGCGGCGTGACCGTCTGGACGAGCCCCTTGCCGAATGAGCGCGTGCCCACGATCACGGCGCGGTCCAGGTCCTGCAGCGCGCCGGCGACGATCTCGCTGGCGCTGGCCGAGCCGCGGTTGACGAGCACCGCCAGCGGAACATCGGCTGCCAGGGGATCTGTCTCGACGCGATAAACCTTCTCTTCGCCGCTTCTGCGGCCCTTGGTCGTGACCACCACCGAGCCTTTGGGCGCGAAGACGCTCACGACTTCGACGGCTGCCTCGAGCAGTCCGCCGGGATTGTCGCGCAGATCAAGCACGATGCCTTTGAGTCCGCCGCGCACCTGAAACTCCTTCACCGCCTGCCTGACTTCCTCTCCGGCGCGGCGCGAGAAGCGGTCGAGCCGGATATACCCGATGCCGTCTTTCATATAGCCCGAGTATGTCACGTTGTTGACCTGAATCTGTTCGCGCACGAGCACGAATTCCAACGGATGCGGCGTTCCCTCGCGGTCGACTTTCACGCGGACGGTCGTGCCGGGCTCGCCGCGCACGCGCCCGCGCACAGAATCCGGATTGGCCAGCTGTCCGGAAATCTCCTCGCCGTCGATCTCAAGAATCCGGTCGCCGGCGCGGATGCCCTGCTTCTGCGCCGAATATCCGTCCATGGGCGAGAGCACGATGATCGATCCTTCGCGCACGCCGATGGTGATGCCGACGCCGCCGTATTCGCCGTGCGTGATGAGTTCGATCTCGTCTCCTTCCTTCTCATCCATGAAGACCGTATAGGGATCGAGCGTCTCCAACATGCCGTCGATGCCGGCGCGCATGAACTTTTCGGGATCGACCACATCCACATAGCCTGTGGCGATTTCCTTGTACACCTTCCCGAAGATGTCCATCCCGCGGTTGATCTTCAGGTAAATGCTTTCTTCACCGGCCTGCGCCTGGAAGACCACGAGCAGCAGGCTCAACCCCACGACCATTCGTTTTTTCATAGTATTCGCTTCGTCAAAAAATCTTTTCTTTCCCCCTGCGTTCGGAAAAAGCACATATAAAAGTATAACCAATCCATCAGGAAAAGCGTTTCACTGCTTCTGAAGACGGTAAATTCCATATCCGAGGGCGGGCACCGCCAGGCGAAGCGAGGCGCCGCGCGAGACCTGGCATGAGGCGTTCGGCGATTCCAGAAGCGGTTCGGCCTTCACCGTCCGGCCCATGCCCGAGGGCAGCGCCACCAAGGCAGAATCGGCATGCGATGCGAAATTCCAGACGACAGCGAGCGTTTCCTTGCCTTTCGTGCGCAGGAATGCATAGAGCTGTTTTTTGCCCGGCACGGCAAGCGGCTTCATGGCTCCGTCGGAGGCAAGCGCCGGATGATCCTTCCTCAGGCGAAAGAGCGCCTGATAGAGCGCGCGGAATTCCGGATGTGCCGTCCAGTTGACCTCGTGCTTTTCGAAGAGCCCGAGCTTCGCATCCGATCCGGCCTCCTGTCCGTTATAGAGAAGCGGCATGCCGGGAAACGTGTTGGCGGCCACGGCGGCAAGCTTGGCGCCGTCGACGCCGAACTTCACCACATCGGGATTGTCCCAGGCGTTCTCGTCATGGTTCGAAGAAAAACGCATGCGGATCGAGCCCTTCGGATAGTGCTTCGCTTCGCTTGCGAGGATGGAATCGAGCGCGGCCACGCTCCTGGTGCCCTGCATGAGCGGCGCCAGAAGCTGATAGAATGTCCAGCTGTATGTGGCATCGAACGCCTTCAGATGATGCTCGGGATACTGTCCTTCAGAAAGCATGAAGACGGGCTTGATCCGGTCAAGGGCCGCGCGCGCCTCGTTCCAGAAATCAGTCGGCACCATTTCGGCCACATCGCAGCGGTACCCGTCGATGCCCACATCGCGCACCCAATATTCGAGCATCTGGATCATGTAATCCCTCAATCCCGGTTTCGAGTAATCGAGATCGGCCACATCGCTCCAGTCGGCAACCGGCGCGACGACTCTGCCTGTGGAATCCTTCGTGAACCAGTCGGGATGCTGGCGCAGCAGCTTCGAATCCCATGAGGTATGATTGGCGACCATATCGATGATCACTTTCAATCCGAGCTTGTGTGCCGATGCGACCAGGCGCTTGAAGTCATCGAGCGTGCCGTATTCGGAGTTGACGCCGTAGTAATCGCGCACCGAGTATGAGCTGCCGAGCGTTCCCTTCCGGTGCTCGAGTCCCACGGGATGGATCGGCATGAGCCAGAGGATCGTCACGCCCAAGTCTTTGAGTTCGGGAAGCTTCGCTTCGATGCCGGCAAACGTGCCTTCCTTCGAGAATGCGCGCGGATAGATTTCATAGATGACGCCGCTTTTCACCCACGGCGCCGAGCGCCGGGCGGTCTTGTCGCCGAGCGTCTGCTGTTCCTGGGCCGGAAGTGTCTGAAGCGAACAAAGAAGCGCAAGAGCAAGGATGATCAGTCGTTTCATAAGATGTGCTGGTATGAGTGTGGATGAATGAGGATGTCTCGTGTCTGAGTGCAGAAGATACGGCAAGCGTGCGTGCAGCACGCACGAGGTATCGAAAAGGATACCGCAGGCGGCTGCGCACACGCTTATTGATGGTGATGTCGTTCTATTACTTATGGCTGTGCAGGCGGCGCTGCATCCGAGCCGCCTGAAGACGGCTTGCTGCCGCCTCTGCGCCCCGAAGAGCCTCCGCTGCTGCGGCGCCGGCTGCCGCCGCGCGACGAACCCGAGCGTCCGCCTGATTCGCCCGAGCGCCCGAAGCGCTCGCGGTGCTTCTGCGACTGGTTGTCGGTCGACTTCTCCTTCGACACCGGCGGAGGCACGGCTTCAAGCCATTCCTCTTTCGGATAGACGCACTCCAGCGGGCGGCCCAGGTATTCTTCGATCTTCGGCAGTTCATGCGCATCGTCCTCGCTGGCGAAGCTCACCGAGATGCCCATGGCGCCGGCTCTTCCCGTGCGGCCGATGCGGTGCACATAATCCTCCGGGTTGTCCGGCAGATTGTAGTTGACCACATGGCTCACGCCCTCGATGTGTATGCCGCGCGCGGCGACGTCGGTCGCCACGAGCACGCGCGTTTTGCCCTCGCGGAAGCTTTCCAGGCGCTTGATGCGCTGATCCTGCGTCACGTCGCCCGACAAGAGCACGCACGAAATGCCGTGCGAGGCAAGCTTGTCGCGAAGCCGCAATGTTTCATCGCGCCGGTTGCCGAAAACGACGACGCGTTCCAGATTCTGCTTCGTGATCATGTTGTAGAGCAGCGTGAACTTTTCGGACTTCGTCGTGATGAAGACCTGCTGATCGACGGTGTCGACCGCCACCTGCTCGGGCTCGATCTCGACCACGCTCATGTCCTTCGTCCAGCGCGAGGCAAGATTCCGGACGTCCGAGGTGATCGTCGCCGAATAGAGCATCGTCTGGCGCTTGGCCTTCGGAGGCGTCGATTCGATGATGCGCCGGACATCGGGAATGAATCCCATGTCGAGCATGCGGTCGGCCTCATCGATCACGAGAATTTCGACCCGCCCGAGATCCAAAAAGCCTTTCTTCTGGAAATCGAGCAGACGGCCGGGCGTGGCCACCACGATGTCGATGAACTCCCGCTGCAGGCGCGTCTTCTGCTTTTCATAATCCATGCCGCCCATGAGCGTGAGGATCGCGATGTCGGTGAAAATCGCCAGGCCTTCGGCGTCCTTCTGAATCTGCATCACAAGCTCGCGTGTCGGCGCCAGAATCAGCGCGCGCGGCGTGCCTTTCTTGCGCTTCTCATCGAGGGGCTTTCTCAGGATATGCGTGAGTATGCCGATCAGAAATGCCGCCGTCTTGCCTGTGCCGGTCTGCGCGCGTCCGGTCGAATCTTCTCCGGCAAGCGTCTTGGGCAGAATCTCGGCCTGTATGGGCGTGCAGTACTGGAAGCCCAGAAGGAAGATGGCATGCATGATCTCCTGGGGCAGATCGAGATCATGAAAGCGCGTCTTGCCGTCTTCGATGGGCACCTTGTATTCGGAAGGATCCCAGGCTTCGCCGGTTCTTCTGGCGACGACGGGTTTCTTGGCGGGCTGTGCGCCCGGTTCCGCTGCCGCCTGCTTGGCGCCGCGGCGTGGCGCTTGAGGCTGCGCACCTTGCGGCTGTGCCCCTTTCGGCTGTGATGGAGTGCGTTTCCGCTCCTTGTTCTGCTGCGGTCTGCGCGAGGCCCGTTCCTTCTGCGCTTCGGCTTTCTTTTCGGGCGCCGCTTGGGGGACTGACGCGGTCTCTTTCTTCGTTCCGCCGATGGTTTTGCGAACCCAGGTGCGCAGTCCCGTCAAAATGGTTTTTATCACGTAGTATGATTCCTTGACTGTTACGGTTGAAAAAATTGTACTGCCACTATAATATACATAAACTCCCGCTTTTATTCACGTCTTCGCAGGCCGATCTTTGCAAAAGGAATGGATTCGATGCCCGCCTTCCTGAGGGCGGAAGAGGCAGCATCGATCCGGAATTTTCCGCCTTCTGCGCGCCGGATGCCGGGATTGCCCTCGACGAACACGTTCCCCTTCAATTCGCGCCTGATCGAAGAGTCCGAGGCCAGCATCAGTTCATAGCCTTCCTTCCGGTCGATATTCAGATAGTACGGATCCCAGCCGGTCTGCCCCGGCGCCCGGCGGCGCATGACGGCCGTATCGGCGATCACGTTGTCTTTGATCGTGACCAGCGAAAGATCGAATGCCCGGTAATCGTACACATCCATGAAGCGTCCGCCGTACGAAACGTTCTTCCGGATGATGTTGTGCTTCGGCACGGCCGGATCATCCTTGTAGAGCGCCAGGAGCTCGGGATAGCGCGTGCTGTAGGGCGGCTTCGCATACTGCATCGCATCCATCTTCGTGAAGAGATCGGGGTAGGTGCCGTCGAAATAATAGCTGCCCCATCCCAGGCCGCGCGCATCGATGTGGATCGACGGAGCGCATTCGATGTAGACGTTGTTTTCGACGACGTTGTCGCGCCCACCGCCGATCAGGGTGGCGCGCCCCGCCTTATAGAACACATTGCCGCGCACGATAAATCCGCTGGCCCAGTCATCGAGATACACGCCCATCACGCCGTGCAGACCGGCGCCCTGCAGGTGATGGAAATAATTGTACTGAATCCTGTTGCCGCGCCACGTCCAGTCGCGCCCGGTATGGAGCGCGCCGGCGTCGCCTGTTTCCTGCGTCACATGGTGGATCTCGTTAAACTCGACCGTATGGTCGTTGCCCGAAAGATAGATCGCCTCGAAGGGCGCATCATGAATGAGATTGTGCGAGACGAGATTGCCGACGCCCGAGAGATTCACGGCATACTGCCCCGTGTGCAGCCTCCGGCTGTAGTGATGGATGTGATTGTCGTCGCAGAAATTTCCACCCGGCGTGAGCGTCGCCCTGTCTCCGCCTTGAAGCGTCACGGCCGCCAGCGCCAGATTGTAGAGATCGCAGGAGCGGATGCCGTTTTTCGTCCCGCCTTCGATCACCACGGCGGTTGCGCCCAGATTGCTTAAGCGGCATTTCCTCACTTCGCACTGCGATCCGCCTTTGATCACGACGCCGGAATTGCGCGACTGCGTGAGCGTGAAGCCTTCGATCATGACATCGGCGCAGCCTTCCATCGTGATCATGGGCCGATCGAGCCTCGAGGCGCGCAGCGCCTCGCGGCCTTCGAGCACCGCCTTCGGCAGATAGAGATAGAGCATGCCCTTTGCCCGGTCGATGCACCACTCGCCCGGGCGGGCGAGCTCCTCGATGATGTTATAGAAGCAGTAGCGCTGGTTCTTCGTGTATCCGTAATTGTGATGCGGCTTCTGGATTTCGATTTCATGCTGCCCGGGCATCATGCGCGCCACCTTCTGATAGGAATCGCTCCAGTCCCACGTCCAATACCCCTGCATGAAGAGCTCGTTGCGCCCGGACCATTGGGAGATCCGGTCTTCGGCATACGCAATGCGTCCGTAATGCCGGCCCACCGGCACATTGTTGTAGCGCTTCTCGCGCTCCAGGCCCTTGTTATAGAGCGAATCGCCCGTCTGGGGCACATCGGCAATCGCGAGCCATCCTTCTTTCGGATAACGGACAAGAGGCGCGCTCTCGCCGCCCAGGAAGACATCGATGGAGAGTCCGCCTTTGGGCGTCACGTCCCCCGCCGACAGGATGCCGTTTTCCTTCAGATCGATCTCGTAGACGGAATCCCTGAGCGAGGGAGGAATGAGCGCGCGGATCGCCGGATCGGCCACGGGTTTCCAGATGCGCAAGGACACGGAACCCGAGATCGTCACCGGCTCATTGCGATACGGTCGCACGCGCAGATGCGAGAGCCGTGAAAGAAGAAGCGGTTCGGAAAGTTCATACGTTCCTTTGCGCACATCGATCGTATACGAAAGCGATGAATCGGAAGACGAGGCCTTCTTCACCGCTTCGATCGCGTGAGCGAGCGTGGCAAAGGGGCCGTCGGTTCGGGCGCCATTCGGCGCGGCAAGCGCGCCGCTCCAGGCATCGCTGCCGCTTGTCGAAACGAAGAAGCGGCGTGTGGCCGAGTGTGACGCATCGTGAAAAAGAAGAAGGAGGAATAACGCAGCAGACACAAGAGTTCGCAGCATGGTCGGTTGAAGATCCTATCTGTGGTGTGAATGAGAAATGAAAATGATGCCGGGACAGCATCCGCCGGCGGCTATTCGCCGGGTATTCGCATAGTGTACCGCGAAATCATGAAAAAGTCAAAGCTCGCAGCCGGAGAATTGCGCGCCCAGGTTTGTTTGATTCTCTTTTCGATTCTCTCTATATTCCATCAATTGTTTTCACGTATACATGGTTCACGCGTCTTCCCCTTCCACTATAAGGAGATATGTCGTATGCAACGGACTCTGCTTCTACCTGCTCTTCTTGTTTCCCTGCTCATGTTTTCGCTTCAGAGCGAAGCCCAGCTTAAAAAACGCATCGCCGTCAGCCGCTTTGAAGACAGGAGCGGCCACGGCTACCACGGCATCGGACAAGGTGTTGCAGACATGCTGTCCACCGCCCTGGTGAAGACCGGCAAATTCATGGTGATGGAACGACAGGAACTCGACAATGTGATCGCCGAGCAGAAGCTGGGCGAAAGCGGACTGGTGACGGCCGAAACCGCGCCGAAAGTCGGCAAGCTCCTCGGCGTGGAGCTCCTGGTCGTCGGATCGATCTCGGAATTCGGCACGAAGGAAAATACGATCGGCGGCGGCGTCTCGCTCTTCGGCGGCGGCATCACGCGCAAGACCGCGCGCGCCACGGTGGACATCCGCCTCGTGAATACGACCACCGGAGAGGTGATCGCCACGGCGACTGAGGAAGGATCCGAATCATCGACCGGCCTGGCCGTGCGCTATGCGGACATGGACTTCAACGATCATAACAGCTGGGATGACACCGATATCGGCAAGGCCTGCCGCCAGGCAGTCGACGGCTGCGTCGAGCTGATCAGCGACAACCTGGAGAAGCTGCCCTGGATGGGACGCATCCTCAAGGTCAATGCCGACGGAACGCTCATGATGAAACCCGGAAGCGAAGGCGGCGTCTCGACCGGCATGGAATTCGGCATCTACCGCATCGGCGAAGACATCAAGGATCCCGATACGGGCCTTTCGCTGGGCGCCGAAGAAACGAAAATCGGATCGGTGAAAGTGACCGAAGATGCGCTGCGCGGCAAGGCCGCCAAGGCGAAGATCGTTGCGGGCAAGGATGTGAAGACCACCGATATTCTTCGCGAAGAAAAGCAGTAAGGCTGCAGCCGGAAAACCTATGGGCAGCGACATCGTTTTGCGCACAGAAAAGCTGGGAAAAAAGTTCGGACATCGCTGGGCCGCCAGTGACATCAATCTGGAAGTGCGGCGCGGCGATGTCTTCGGATTTCTCGGTCCCAACGGCGCCGGCAAATCGACCACCATCCGCATGGTGCTCTCGCTGATCGAGCCCTCCACGGGCTCGGTCGAGCTCTTCGGGCATTCCCTCTCGAAGAAGCGGGAGCTCGCCCTGGCGCGCGTCGCGGGCATCGTCGAGAAGCCGGACTTCTATCTCTACCTGTCGGCATACCGCAATATGCAGATCGCCGGACAGCTCACGCTCGGCGCCAATCCCGAGAAGAAGCGCATCATGGAAGAGCTGGCGCTTGTCGGTCTGGAAGAGCGCGCATTCGACCGCGTCAAGACGTTTTCGCACGGCATGAAACAGCGCCTGGGCATCGCGCAGGCGCTCTTGTGCCGCCCCGAGCTCATCTTGCTCGACGAGCCCACAAACGGACTCGATCCCCAGGGCATGAAGGAGGTGCGCGAGCTCATCAAGACGCTTTCGGCCGAGCGCGGCATCACGGTCTTTCTCTCCTCCCATCTCCTCAATGAAGTCGAGCAGGTGGCCACGCGCATGGCGATCATCAACAAAGGCACGATGATCATACAGGGCACGGTGGCCGATCTTCTGAAGGCGCAGGCCAACCGCGTCGACATTCATGCCGAGCCGCTGGAAGAGGCGCTGCGCATCGTCGCGCGCTTCATTCCATCCGGGAACATACAGACGCTCACGGACCGCCTCTCGGTCTCGGCCGAGACCGCACAGATTCCGGAGATCGTTTCGGCCTTGGCAGCGGAGGGATGCCGCATTTATTCGATCGAACCACGGCGCTCGCTCGAGGAATATTTCCTGGCGGTGACGGAGTCACGCGCGTAACATCATCACTTGTTTTCTCAACGAAGGAAGACGACACCGTGCTGGCACTGCTCTACAACGAATGCATCAAGACGTTTGCCAAGTGGCGCACATACATCGGCTTCATCGCCGTGGCGATCCTGATTCCGATCGTGATGACGCTTCTGAAGCTCGAAGGCGGGCGATTCATCGACCGGCAGATGCGCTCGCTCTCGTCCGACTTCTTCATCACCGGCAATCTCTTCAACGGATGGCTCATCGCCCAGATGATCATGAACGGACTCTGGGTGCATGTGCCGGCGCTCATCAGCCTGGTGGCCGGAGACCAGTTGGCCGGCGAAGCCACCGGCGGCACGTTCCGGCTGATTTTGATCCGCCCTGTTTCTCGCACGACGATCGTCAACGCGAAATACCTGGTGACGCTCTTTTATACGAAGCTCCTTGTGCTCTCGATCGCTCTGCTGAGCGTGGGCCTGGGACTGTTTCTCTTTGGAAGCGGGGACCTGATCGCGTTCGACCGCGATATGATCACGATCCTTCCCGAAAGCCAGCTCTGGCTCCGGTTCCTTCTGGCCTATGCGCTTGCGATCATTTCAATGTGGACGATCGCATCGCTCGCCTTTTTCATCTCGAGCTTCGTGGAAAACGCGATCGGCCCGATCATCACCACGATGACCGTGATCATCGTCTTTCTCATCATCTCCAATCTTCCCGTCGAATCGGTCGAGCCCATCCGGCCGTGGCTCTTCACGACGCATATGAATGTATGGCAGCAGGCGTTCAAGGATCCCATCGACTGGGCCGATATCGGCACCTCCTGCGCCGCCCTTGCGGGATACAGTCTGGCGCTCTGGGGCGCGACCGTCTTCATCTTCCGGAAGAAGGACATCGTCTCCTGATCCATGCATGTGGGGCGAAGCGACATGTGGGGCGAAGCGCTGCTTCGCCCTGCTTCATCTTTTTCTTTCATCTATCGATTGGATCATACACCCGTGTCAATTCAGGACAAACTCTCCGACATCAAGCGCGGCTTTCGCCCGGCCTTCTGGATCGCCAACGGCATGGAACTCTTCGAGCGCCTGGCCTATTACGGACAGGCGACGGTCTTAAGCATCTACCTGCGCAACCACCTGCACTTCAGCGAAATCGAAGCCGGACAGATCTCGTCGATCTTCGGCGGACTCATTTATCTGCTGCCGATTTTCGCCGGCACGATCGCCGATAAGATCGGGTTCCGGAAATCGTTCTCCTTCGCCTTCTTCGTGCTCGGCATCGGATATTTCCTCATCGGGTCGACCGGCATGAGCGTCTTTCAGGGCCTCTATGCGGGACTGCCGATGTTCTGGACGCTCATTGCGATCCTCGTCTTCACCGCCATCGGCGGATCCTTCATCAAACCGTCTGTGCTCGGCACCGTGGCCGCCGCCTCGAAGCCCGAGACGAAGAGCCTTGGGTATGCGGTCTATTACTGGCTCGTCAATATCGGCGGCGCCGTGGGACCGGTGATCGCATTTTTCGTGCGCGATGCCGTGGGCATCGAGTTTGTCTATCTGGTCTCGAGCGTGAGCTGCTTTCTGATGTTTCTTGTGAATTCCGCATTCTATCATGATGTGAAGCCCGAGGGCGCGCCGCTGCCGGTCGAGTCGCTGCAGACGAAGCTCAAGAACCTCGTCGTCGTGCTGGGCAATGCGCGCTTCATGATCTTCCTCCTGATCTTCTCGCTGTTCTGGATCATGTTCTGGCAGACATTCATCATCGTGCCGTACTACATCACCGATTACATTTCGAAGGACGCCCCGTTCGAGATCATCCAGTCGGCCGATGCCTGGGGCATCATCACGCTGCAGCTCATCGTAAACCGCCTCACAAAGCACCTGCCGGCGCGAACGGCGATCGTCGCGGGCTTTGCGACATCGAGCCTCTGCTGGCTCATCATCGCCCTTTCTCCCTCCGTCTGGACGATCGTGGCCGGACTCGTCGTCTTCTCGATCGGCGAAATGACGCAGGCGCCGCGCTATTACGAATACATCTCCGATCTGGCGCCGCAGGGACAGCAGGGACTGTTTCAGGGCTATGCGTTTCTTCCGATTGCCATCGCATGGTTTGTGGGAGGACCCTTCGGCGGCTGGCTCTATGAGACATTCGCCAAGCAGCAGACCAATCCGAACGCCGTCTGGTACTCGCTCTTTGCCGTCGGTGCGACGGCAACGGTACTCATGAGCGTGTATAATATTGTCGTCGCGCGGCGCGACCGAATCTAATGTCCGTGACCCGCTTCGCGGGTCATTCTTATGTGGGGCGAAGCGTCATGTGGGGCGAAGCGCTGCTTCGCCCATTGCTTCATCTTTTTTTGGAGCTCTCATTATGAAACGCATTTCTTATATACTCTGCACTCTCATCTTATTTTCCGCATGCGCGCTTCGGGCGCAGAACGCCCAGCAGGTCATCAAAAATGTGAAGCAGAAGTTCGACCAGGTGCGCGATTATACCGCCTCGGTCACGGCTTCCGTCAACATGGAGCGCATGAAGATTCCCGAGATGAAGGCAACCATCTACTTCAAGCAGCCGGACAAATTCCATGTGGAATCGAAGAACTTTTCGATGCTGCCGAAAGAAGGCATGGGACTCAATCCGTCCGATATGTTCATGAAGTATGACGCCTCGCTCGTCAAATCGGAGAAGCGCAATGGCACGACATTCTATGAACTCCGGTTGGTTTCGAAAGCCGAGAAAGGCAAGCCCGTGCGCGAATACTTCGTCACCGTGAACGGAGACATCTGGGCCGTCTCGCACATCGAGAGTTTTCCCGCCCCGGGACGCAAGATCTCGATCGACTTCACGCATGCACTCGTGAGCGACCAGTACTGGCTTCCCTCATCGATGAGCGTCGAGTA
>JBLMZA010000157.1:0-24943 GCA_050258555.1 Acidobacteriota bacterium
GGAAGTCTCCGCTTGCTCCTGAGATGCCGTACAGGCCGCCCTTCGACATGAGGATGGAGCGCGCCTCGCCGATCGAGAGGTTTTCCTTTTCCATCAGATACAAGAGCGCATAGGCGTCCAGGTCGCCCACCCGTTTCGCATTGAGCAGTCCGCTTTGCGGACTCATGCCCATCGACGTATCGATCGAGCGTCCGTCCCTGATCGCGCAGACCGACGAGCTCCCGCCGAGGTGGCAGGAAATCACGCGGCGTGCGCCGAAGAGCTCCTTCGCTTTCATGCCGATGAAGCGGTGCGAGGCGCCGTGGAAGCCGTATTTGCGGATGCCGTGCTTCTCGTAATATTCATACGGGATGCCGTAGAGATACGCCTCCGGGGGAATCTCCCGATGGAACGCCGTCTCGAACAGCCCGATGAGCGGAGTATCGGCGAGCAGCTTCTGAAAGACCGAGATCGCCGTGATGTAGACATCGGTATGCACCGGAGCCAGCGGGCGGTACTGCTCCATCGCCTCGAGCACTTCGCCTGTCAGTTCGACGCATCCTGTGACGCCTTTGGCGTGCACGGTCTTGAAACCCACCGCGGCGACATCGCCGATCGCATAGCGTTCTTTGAGCGTTTCAAGCGTCAGGTTCACAGCGGCGTAGTAATCGGGGATCGCACGCTTCACCGTGCACTTCGATTCGGATCCGAATGCGTAAGAGAACACGCCTTCGGCATCGCCGATGCGCTCGACCGTCGCCTGAAACAGGACGGTCATCGAGGGGGCGTCGTACAGCTTGCACTTGTATGAAGTGCTTCCGGGATTCGCAATCAGGATGTTCATCGGCGTCAGTGTTTTGAGATCTTTGCCATCACGCGTTCGGTAATTTCACGGATCATCTGGTCTGAGACTCCCTCCGCTTTCTTCGTGCCGGAGCATCCGCACGACGGCGCATCGCTTCCGGGCATCGGCGTGGCATCGCATGTGGCGACGCGTCCGGGAAGATTGAAGCGTCCGCGGAGGTCCATGAGCCGGTCGCGTTCATATTCGGGAAGCACGTTCATGTTTCCGAGCTGCATCGCCTTCCAGACGATCGATGCCGTGTGTTCGAGCGTCTCCATCTTATGATACGCATTCACAAGATCGCTGCCAAGCGCGAGTGCGCCGTGGTTTTCGAGCAGGATCGCATCCGAGTTTTTGATATGCTCGCGGATGGCATCGGGAATTTCCATCGTCGACGGCAGTCCGTACTTCGCCGTGGGCACCGAGCCCAGCACGATGATCGCCTCGGGCAGCACGCATTTGTTGAGCGGTATTCCGGCCACGGCAAAGCTCGTCGCATACTGCGGATGGGCATGCACCACGGCATTCACATCCGGACGCTCCTTGTAGACCTCGAAATGCATCTTCGCCTCGCTTGAGGGACGGTATTTCGGATTGCCGGAGATGACCTTGCCGTTGATGTCGACCTTGATGATCATGTCCGTGTCCATGAAGCCCTTGCTCACGCCCGTGGGCGTGGTCAGGATCTCGCGATCGTTGAGCTTGATGGTGATGTTGCCGTCGTTCGAGGCGACATAGCCGCGCTGCCAGATGCGTTTGCCGATCTCAACGATCAGTTTTTTCAGTTCCCATTCGCTTGTCATTGTAGTTCAGCCTTTCGTCGTTTATATAAGTTCTCTGAGCACTTCGGGATGCGGATTCTTCAGGATGACCGATCCGGCGAGCATGCCGTCCTGTTTGACATACTCTACCGCCTTCATCGACGCCGCTTCGAGCGCATCGATCGCGCCGGTGAAGACGGCGAATCCCTTGCCGCCCACGGCCATTGCCGCATGGATGCGCATGATCTCGATCTCCGCTTCCTTCACCGCAATATCGGCCGCCTTGATCGCCGATGCGACGGAAAACGTTTCGATGATGAGCGCCGCTTCGGTTTTCTTCGCGTTGAAGATCTGCAGGGGCGCCGTGCCGGCAAGAGCCGGGAAAATGCGCGGATCGACATTCGCCATCGATGTGCAGTTCACAACGGCGAATCCTCCGGCTTCCTTTGCCGTCTCGAGCGCGATTCCGATATCGGCCGCCGCTCCCCGCACCGCAATGAGATATTTTCCCGAGCAGATCGTGCGGGCGATGAGCTTTTCCACATCGGCGGATTTCAGCACTTCATCCTGCACATAGAATCCCTTGTAGATGCTCGCCAGTTCGATAATGCCGATCGAATTCCTGTTTGCCATTCTCTTACATCCTCTGTATGATGATATGCCTGGCGTCGACCGAACGGACGCGTCCGGCGACGGAGGCATGCACAAATGCCGAGACCGCCGCGCCCGGCTGTGCGATCACGTCCCCGCGCGAGACCGTCATGCCTTCCGCGACGACCGGGAGGGCGGGAGCCCCCGTGTGCTGATCGAGGGGGATGCGCACCTCGCTGCCGCTGAAGACAACGTCCTTCAGCGCCCCCTCGGCCTCGTATCGGACGACGTCGAGGCGCTGCATGAGTTTCTGCGTGGGCGTTTTCCTGTATTCGTACATGGGATGATCCGGCTGCGGCAGGCCGCTCCATTGAAGCTTCTGTTCGCGCGCAAGACGTTTTTCGATGACCGTTGCGCCGCGCGGATCGAGTCCCTCGGGACACGAATACATCGTGCAGAGGTTGCATTCGCAGCACGAAAAGTTACCGGCGAAGAGCATCGGCTCCTCCTCGCGCGAGAACATGCGGTTGCGCATGGCGATCTCGGGCCGGACCGGCTGGCCCAGAAGATAGCGCGGACACAGTTCGGTGCAGAACGAGCACTGGTCGCACGACGCCTTGGCGATGCGTACGGTATCATGGTCCGTGGCAAACCGCCGGTACATCGTGACGCAGTGATGATCGTCCGGCAGCACGATCAGCGCGCCGGTGCGCTTCGAGACGGGCACGGAGAGATCCGCTTCGAGCCTTCCCATCATGAGTCCGCCCGAGCGCACGGCATAGTTCGAAGCGGTGACGGTGAAATGCGAGAGCACGTCGGCGTACGTCGTGCCGATGGGCACGCGCAGCGTGGCGGGTTCCGTGACCGCCCCGGCGACCGAGATGAACTTCTCCGTCACCGGCACGCCTGCGCCGATATTGTAAAGCGTCTCGACGTTCTGCACGACGCATCCGACCGAAATCGGAAGCGCTCCGGGCTGAACGATGCGGCGCGTCGTCATGTAGATCAGCGTCACTTCGTCGCCCGCGGGATACACATCCTCGAGCGGCATGAGTTCGATCCCCTTCGGAAGCATCCGACGCAGCAGCTCGATCTCATGATCGTGCTTCTCCTTGATGCCGATGATGCCGCGCGGGGCGCCGGTCATTTCCATGACCATGCGCATGCCTTCAAGCACCGTATCGGCGTGGTGCAGCAGGATTTGCATATCCTTATGCAGCAGCGGCTCGCATTCGGCCGCATTCATGATCACCGTGTCCGGCTTCGACTGCAGCTTGATGTGCGTCGGGAATCCGGCGCCTCCGGCGCCGATGATGCCGCATTGCCTGATGTCGTCGAGCGTCATGCCTCTTCCCTCCAGTCGATCGAATCGACGATCGCCATGATGAGCGTGCGGATCGGCGCCTGTTCGAGTCCGAAGACGGCCGATGCCGCGCCGGGCGCGCCGCCGCAGACGACCGTGTCGCCCCTGCCGGCGCCGACGTAATCGACGGCGATCCATTCCTCACCCGCATCGCTGCCGTCGGGATTGACGGAGCGCACCAGGTAGAGCGATCGCCCGGCGTACGCGTCGTGCTTGTGCGTCGAGGTCACCCGCTGTATGATCCGTGCAAGAAACATAGGCGCTATTTCACCTCGTGCGTGATCTGCGCGCCTTCGACGATCGCCATGATGACGGCATCGACCGGAGCATTCTTCGTTTCCTCGGTCATGCGAGCGGACGATCCGTACGTCACGAGCACGAGGCTGCCCTCGCCCGCGCCGACGGCGTCGACGGCGACGTGATAGGATCCCTGCGGCCGCCCGTCCTGGTCGGTTTCACGGCACAAGAGCAGCCGCTTGCCGGCAAGGTTCGGATCTTTCACGGTCGAGACGACCGTGCCGACGACCTTCGCGAAGATCATACGGATGCCGACTGTTGTGTGAACATCGATTCGAGTTCTTCGACCGGACGCGGGATGATCACCTGCGAAATGACTTCTCCGACCGACTGCGCGGCTTCGGCGCCCGCTTCCAGCGCCGAGCGCACGGCGGCGACGTCGCCTTCAACGGTGAAAGAGACGTATGCGCTGCCGACCTGGCGCCATTCCACCAGTTCGACGCTTGCCGATTTCAGCGCGGCATCGGCTCCCTGCACAAGCGCCGAGAAGCCTTTGGTCTCGAGTATACCGATTGCATTTCTGTTGGCCATTGTTTTTCCTCTTGAAATAATTCTCTGTGCGTTCAATTTATTTTGCCGCCGCCATTGCTGCGATCGGGAATTTCGGGCTGAGCTTATCGGACGGACGCGGGATGACGGTCGACGATTCGACGCCGCCCACACGCTTTGCCGCCTGCACGCCGGCATCGACAGCCGCCTTCACCGCCGCCACATCGCCGCGGATGATCACGGCCACGCGGCCGCCGCCCACCTTGATCCACTTGCCAAGGGACACATTCGCCGATTTCACCGCCGCATCGGCCGCCTGCATTGCCGGCGTGAAGCCGGTCGTTTCGATGACACCCAGTGCTTCCACCATGTTATTTTCCCTCCTTTGCGATACCGATCAGGTTGAACACATCCTCGTGCGCCGACGGGATGATATTGACGCTTGCGAGCTCGCCGACTTTGCCGGCGGCGTCTGCGCCCGCTTCGACAGAGGAACGGACGGCGCCGACTTCTCCGCGCACGAGCACGGCGACGTAGGCTCCGCCCACTTCGATGCGTTTCACAAATTCGACGTTCGCGGTCTTAAGCATCGCATCAAGGGCATGCACTGCCCCCGTGTTGCCGCGCGTCTCGACAAATCCCAAAGCTGATCCGGACATTGGTACACTCCTTCGATTGTTTGTAGTGGCCGTTGATATTGATTTTTTTCGTTTCATGAGAGTTCATCCACAAGACCGACGATGCTCGCGTTGACCGGAGCGCGCCCTGATGCGAATGCCGCCGCGGCATCGGTGCTCGTCACATAGACGACCATTGCGCCCGGTGCACCGATGTTCTTCGGGTCGGCGGCAACCAGCACGCCGCCCGCTTTGCGGCCGGCGCTGGTGAGCGGCTGAATGATCTGCATCGGGCAGGCGGCCGTTTCAGGCGCGGCGTTCGATGTCCAGACGTTTCCGATGACGATTCCAAATTTCATGCGTATGTGATTGTGGTGTGGAGAAAAAGCGTCTTCGTCGCGCTTCAGGAAAAACGGAACGCCTTGTGCGCCATGATGCGCCGTTTGCGCACGAAGTTGAGCGGCGTGCAGATGCCTTCTCCCGTCGGCGTTGCGATGGTATGCGAGAAATATCCCTCTCCGAGATCTCCGCCGTTGCCTCGGAGCGTGCCGCCGTTGATCGCATGCACGTCGCAGTCGAGCACGCGCGTGAAGCGTGTTGCGCGCGTGATGTCCTGCGAGAAGATGCTTGCCGTGTGACGGAATCCGTGCTCCGCCTTGAGCGACGCCTGCAATCCGTCCTCGAAATCGCGCACGCGCACCACCGGAATGCAGCAGGTCATCTGCTCGGCGATCACCCAGGGATCGTTCCGCTCCGTCTCTCCGAACAAGAGCGGAACCGATTCCGGCACATCCAGGCCGATCGAGCGGCCGAGCACGCGGGCGCTGCGTCCCACATGATCGCGGTCAATGAGCCAGTGACGGCCGGAAAGCTTCAGCGCCTTCGAGCCCAGGTCCTTCATCTGCTGCGGCGTGAGCCGGTAGTTGCCCGCCTTCTGCATCTCGGCCATGAAGCGGTCGAAGACCGATTCGACGACGAAGATTTCCTTCTCGGCGATGCAGAGAATGTTGTTGTCGTAGCTGGCGCTCATCGTGATCTCGGCGGCAGCCAGTGCAAGATCGGCCGTCTCGTCGATGAGCACCGGCGGATTGCCCGGACCGGCGGCGATGACTTTTTTCGGATAGGTCATTGCAAGATCGACCATCACCGGACCGCCGGTGACGGACAATAGCGACACCTTTTCATGTCCGAAGAGCTGCTTCGCCGTGTCCATTGTGGGCTCGGCGACGCAGGTGACGCAGTTTTTCGGCGCGCCGGCCTTCACCATGTACTGATTGGCCAACTGGATCACGCGCGCATTCACCCGCTTTGCCGACGGATGAGGATTGAACGCCACCGTGTTGCCGCCGGCCATCTGGATGATGATATTGTTGACCATCGTCGGCCCCGGATGCGTGCTTGGCGTGATCGAGCCGATCACGCCGAACGGGGCGTATTCGTCGAGCGCGAGTCCGTTCTTTCCGGTCCATGCCTGCGGCTGAAGATAGTCGACGCCGGGACTGTGGACGGCGGCGTTCACGAACTTCGCCGTTTTGTGGTCGACGCGTCCCATGCCGGTTTCCTCGACCGTCATGCGCGCAAGCTCTTCCTTGTGGTCGAGCGCCATCTGACGCACCGCATCGGTAATCTTCTTCCGGCATTCGGCGCTGCGCTCCTTGTAGAGAAGGAAGGCTTCGTGCGCCGCCTCGACGGCGTCGTTCATCGAATCGAACACGCCCCAGTCGCCTTTATCGGACGGAGAGCCTGCGCTCTGCGTTCCGCTGCCGCCTGTCTGCGCGATCACGCTGCGGACGATATTCTGCACGAGCTCCTGCAACTGCGTTTCATTGATTTCCACGGTTCATCTCTGTGTTATGGTGTGATAGAATTTCTGTTGATGACGCGGGCGAAGCGTCCCTCCGCCCTTCTATTGCTGCGCTTTGTTGGCCAGGCTCGCTGCACATGCGCCGATCACGCGCATCCTGCGGTGCTTGATGGCATCGCGCGCGCCGGGCGAAATCACCGTGCCTGTCGGGATCTCGATCTCGCGGATCCGCTCATCGAGCGCCAGCACATGGCTCTCGAGCAGGACCGGCGTCCGGTAGCGCGACAAGTCGACCTTCACGCGCACAGCCGCGGCATCTGCTCCTGTGTCCGCCTGCGACGCACTTGCGCTTCCCGCTGCGACGCTTCTGGTGCTCCCGCAGCCGCAGGCCGGGGCCGGCTGGTGCGCCGGAACGGCCGAAGACACGCCGTCGATGTCCACGCCGAGTTTTGCGAGCTCTCTGACCGTCTCGCGGACGATCAGTTCGATCAATGTATCGAGTTCAATCCTCACGTCGTTCTGCCGTTCAGTTGTGTGTAGAGATCGTGTTTGCCGGACGATACCGTCTCGACGATCGCGACGATCGTGTTGTCGACGCAGGCATTCTTCGTTGCCGCCGTCTGCCGCGCGGACGATGACGAGCACAGCAGCACCACATCGCCCGTGCGCGCGCCGAGCGCGTCGATGCACACGGCCGATTTCGTGGTCTCATGCAGTTCGGCATCGAGATACCGCACCACGCGCATCGTGAGTCCGTTGAGACTCTTATCCTTGCGCGCTGAAGAAAGACTGCCGGTGATTTTCGCGAGCTTCATTGACGTCCGTTCACATTTTTCCTAAAAATTCCACGCCGACATCCTCGCGGATATTGGCGGCGTTGGCATCATCCGTATCGAGATGGATCTGCAGCTTCCAGTTGTCGTTCGTGCGGATGAGCACCTGTTCGAACACGGTGCTTTTTTCCGTGCCCACGCGTACGCGGCACATGTCGCCGTTTTTCACGCCGAATTTTTTCGCATCCGCATTCGACATGTGTATGTGCCGGTTGGCGACGATCGCGCAGCGCTCGAGATAGAGCGAACCCTTGGGTCCCACGAGCGTGAGCGGAGCGGCCTGTTCGAGCGATCCGGAATTCGTCACCGGCGGATCGATGCCGAGAAAGATCGCATCGGTCAGCGAGACTTCCACCTGGTCGTATGAGCGGAGCGGACCGAGGATCCTCACGTTCGGAATCGACCGGAGCTTCGGTCCCACGATGGTCAGCAGATGTTTCGATGCAAATTCGCCGGGCTGGTAGAGCGGACGCATCACTTCGAACTGCGTGCCGCTGCCGAAGAGCAGATGAAATGTCGCTTCCGTCAGATGGATGTGCCGGTTCGAAACGCCGAGCGGAATCATGCCGTCGCGAAAGGCCGGAGATTCCTTCGCCCCGCCCGACAAGACGGCGCGCACTTCGTCTGCGATGAGATCGACAAGCTGCTGCTCGCTGTATCCGAAAAAAGTCTGTCCGTTTTGTGCCATGATGCTCACCGGTCCATTTTCTGTCGTTGTGCCTTCATCATTCCGCGACGATCACTTCGATGCCTGCGCGGCGCAGCTGCTCCACTTCCTCTTCCGGCGCCGTGGCGTCGGTAATGACTTTCGAGATCTTGCCGATGTCCGCGTACACCGAAAGCCCCGTCTGGCCGAATTTGCTTCCATCCACCAGCACGATCACTTCTTCCACCCTGTCGACAATGAACTTCTTGAGTTCGATCTCGAGCAGATGCGTGTCTGTCACGCCGATCGACGACGAAATGCCCCACGCTCCGAGGAAGGCCTTCTTGATCAGGAGATCGTTGAGAAATTCGCTCGTCGGAAGTCCCGTGATCGATCCCGTCGTATGCCGCAGATATCCTCCGGGCAGAAGCACGTTGATCGTGCTGCGTCCCATGAGTTCGATCGCCGTCCAGATGCCCGTCGGTACGACGGTGATGTCCTTCAACTCGTCATCCTCGCGCAGCGCGCGCGCCAGCGCCAGCACCGTCGTGCTCGAATCGAGCAGCACGGCATCGTGCGACTGAATGAGCCGGGCCGCGGCGCGGCCGATCTTTTCCTTCTGGAGCGAGTTGAGGCTTTTCCGTTTCTGGAATGTGTATTCCTGGCGCACGCGGTCCTCGGCCAGCCGTGCGCCGCCGTGCGTGCGGTCGACCTTCCCCTGCTCTGCAAGCCGGTTCAGGTCGGTGCGGATCGTGACTTCAGACACATTGAGAAGCCGGCTAAGTTCGCTGACCGAGACGCTTTCTCTGCCGATAAGGTGAGCGAGTATGCGCTCCAGGCGATTGTTCACGATGGTCGAATGGGAATAAAAAACGCGTAAAGCGGGACTGTAATGGGCTCAATGTAACAGAATTTTGCCGTGAACGCAAGCAATATTTACGTTTATTTTCGATTTATTTTCGTTTAATTGTTGAAAATTTACGATAAAAAAAGGGGCGAAGCAGCGCTTCGCCCCACAAAAAACCACATCTTTACGACTGCGACAATTTACAAACCGACCGCCACGTTCAACCGGAAGCTGCGCGTCACGCCCGGAAGCACGCCGGAGCGGTTCGCCGTGACGAGGTATTCCTTATCCAACAGGTTGATGACCTGTCCCGTCACGCGGACGCGGAGCGGATCGAACGTCATGTTGAATCCCGCCTGCACATCGAACGTCGTGGCATTCGGCAGCTTGTTCGAGAGCGTCAGGTTCGTGAGCTTCGCCACCGGACCTGTCGCATCGAGCGTTCCATCGACCACCACATACGTGCCGCCGTCGAGCGCGTAATAATTCATGAAGCTGTTGGCCGTGAGGCTTCCGAACCAGACATCGTTCTCATACGTCAGGCCGAACGCCAGCGTCGTGAACGGCGTGCTCGCATTGACGGTGTTCTCGAGCTGGTCGAAGTAGAACGGCTTCACGGTGCCGTTCGCATCGAGCGCCGCCGCATCGAACACGCGGCGCGAACCGTCGGGATTCTTCTTCACTTCATCGAGCACCTTCGTCCACTTGTTGTCCATCGCCGAGAAGCTTCCCGACAGCGTGAAGCCGGAAATCGGCAGCAGGTTGTCGAGTTTCAGCGACGCTTCGACTTCGACGCCCTGGTTCTTCGATTCGCCGATGAGCTCATAGCGGTTGCCGTTGCGGTCGTATCCCGGCTGACCCGCCTTCGACACATCGGTGATCGACGCCGTCTTGTTTTCCCACGTCATCATGTAGCCGTTCAGGCGGACGTTGAGGTCCTCGGTCTTATAGCCGATGCCCGCTTCGTACTGGTTGCTCTTCTCGTCGTTGGCATTCGGATTCGGGTTGCCCGAGTTGTACCACACGCCGAGATCGACAAGGCGTTCCGCATGCGCGTAATTCGCGAACACGTTCAGCTCGCCCGAGAGGTTGTAGTTGAAGCCGACCTTCGGCTGAAGGAAATTGCGCGTGCGCGTCTGATCGACGAGCTTGAAGCGGTACCAGGCGTTCGGCGTCGAGGCATTGTCGTTCGCATAGCTTGCCATGTAGAAGTAGCCATCATCCGGGTTGAGACCTTCGCGCTTCGTTGAAGGAGCGGCGGCCGAATCGGCGACTGCGCTTTCCGAAGGCATGTTCTCCGTCAGGTGATATTTGTAGGCGACGAACTGGAGCGAACCGAGAATCGTCAGGTCCTTCGTGAGCATGTAGTTGACCTGCGCGAAGAGCGTTCCCTGCGTCGTCTGTCCCACATAGTTGCGGTACTGCGTGTTGTATGTGCCGTCGTCATCGTTCAGAGTGTAGCCCATGAACGGATTCCAATAGTTCACATCGAGCTTGTCCGAGCCTCCGAAATCCTTCATGTCGCCCTGGTAGGAGCGGCGCTGGAATGTCTTGCCGGAGACGATCTTGCCGTTCACGCGGTAGCCGTACGACTGCACCCTCACGAATTTCTTGCCGAACGTGTTCGTGAAATGTCCGGGGTGATCGGCATACCAGTCGCGGAACTCGCCGCCGAGCGTCACCTTCAGATTATCCATCGGCTTCGTATCCCACGATCCGATGAAGCCGTACTGGCGGTGAAGGCTGTACGAGATCTTCTGGCTGGCGCCGGAAAGGAAGCGCGATGCGATGTAGTTGCCGGCGTTGTCGCGGATGACGCCGTTCTCGGGGTTGAGAGCCTCATAGGCGCTGAGTCCGGCCTTCTTCCACATCTGCGCCGTGTCGGCTGCGAGGGTATAGAGTTTTCCGTTCGCATCTTTCAGCATCGACGTCGTGGTGAAGAACGACGTTCCGTTGAGCGACGAGCCGCCGCCGCGGCCGACGGAATAGAAGAACGTACCGCGCACGGTGTTGTTCGGATCGAGATCGCCGTTATAGTGGATTTCGAACTGCGGCTTGTGATAGAAGTTGTGCGAAAGGCTCAGGTATTTCGAATCGGAAAGCATGCGCTTGCCGCTCGCCAGGTTCAGCGAATCCTGCACCGACTTGGCGCCGATCATCTGCGTGAGCACGTTCTTCGGAAGGAAATAGGCCGGGTTGGCATCCCATCCGTAATGTTTGAAGTAGGCCAGCGGTGCGTTGTACGAGTAGCTGTGCGCCTGCGGTCCGCCGTGCAGAATGAACTTCACCGTGTGATGCTCGCCGGGATACGTGGCCACCGCGGCATAGTAGTTGGCACCCTCGTAGTACGAGCCTTCGCGGTTGCCGCGGCCCGTCTTGTATTCGTAGTTCAATGTGCCGGCCACCGTGTTGTTCAGCTGAAGACCGGACTGGATCGTGCCGCCGTACACGCCGAGTTCCGGCGTGCCGATGCTTGCATGGGCCTCAAGACCGGCACGCGGCGCAATTTCCTGCGTCACGACGTTGAACGAACCGCCGAACGAGCCCGCGCCGTAGAGCGAGGATCCGGCGCCGCGCTGGACTTGGATCGATGCCGCTGCGGAGCTCACCGCTCCCCAGTTGCTCCAGTAGACCGCGTTCGATTCGGGATCGTTCGTCGGAATGCCGTTGATCATCACCTGCACGCGGTTCTGGTCGAATCCGCGCACATACATTTTCGATTCGCCGTTGCCGACGCCGTCCGTCGAATACGAGAACACGCCGGGAAGTCCCTTCACAAGCAGCGGCGCATCCTGCGAATGCATCGACTTGTTGATCGCCTTCGAGCCGACATTCGAGAACGCCACGGGCGTCTCGCGTTCGCGCGCGCGGTTCACTTCGACGATGACCTCGTTCACCTGGACGGCCGACGATTTCATCTGAACGTTCACGGTCACGGTTCCGCCCTGCGCCGAGAGGGCGCGTTCCACCGTCGTGTAGCCGATGAGCGTCACCTTCATGCGGTATGCACCGTCGGGCACATCGGTGATGGTGAACTGGCCGTCGGCATCGGTCGACGCGCCCAGTTTCGTACCGGTCAAGAGGATGTTGACCGAGGGAAGAGGATTTTTCGTATCGGCATCGGTGACGCGGCCGGTGATTGTTGTTTCAGCGAATGAGAACAGTGTCGTGCATAAAATTGACGCAAGGATGGTGAGTATCCTTTGCTTCATAAAACCTCCTGATATTGGTTGAGATGTGGTGATGAGTGATGCGCAAAAAAAAAGTGACCCTCATCCGAAGATGGCGGGTCACTTATGTATGGTGCTACTGCTTCCTGTGCTTGGTCTTCCAGAGCGACGGCAGTACGTCCAGAAAGTGGGCCGATGTGCGTATGCCGCCGTAAAAATTCTCGAGGTTCAAAAATTCGTTCGGCGAATGAGCGTTCTCGTCCGGCAGTCCGAAACCGAGAAGCACCGTATCGATGCCGAGCAGTTTTTTAAACTGCACGACGATCGGAATCGAGCCTCCCTCCCGCTGATAGACCGGCTTCTTGCCGAATCCCTGCTCGAGCGCCGCGATGGCCGCCTGCACGCCCGGACTCTCGATCGGCGTGATGGCCGGCTCGCCTCCGTGGAGGAATCGGACTTTCACATCGACCGTCTTCGGAGCGATGGACTTGAGATGTTTTTCGAACAGCTTCGCCACTTTGACCGAATTCTGGTTCGGAACGAGGCGGCAGGAAATTTTAGCGAACGCCTTCGACGGCAGCACCGTCTTGGCCCCTTCGCCGGTGTATCCTCCCCAGATGCCGTTGCATTCCAGCGTCGGACGCGCCCACAGCCGCTCGAGCGTCGAAAATCCCTTTTCGCCGTAGAGCTCTTTCACGCCGAGCTCCTTCGCGTACGTCTTGTCGTTGTGCCGGAGCTTCTTGTATGCATCGCGCTCCATTTTCGAAAGCGCCTGCACATCCTTGTAGAAGTCCTTCACCGTCACGCGGCGGTTCTTGTCGTGCAGCGAGGCGATCATCTCGCACAGCGCCTGGATCGGATTGTGCACCGATCCGCCGAAGGAGCCCGAATGGAGATCGCGGTTCGGACCCGTGACTTCGATTTCGAAGTACGAGAGTCCGCGCAGTCCGTAGCAGATCGACGGCACGCCCTTCGCATACATCGACGAATCGGAGATGAGCACAAGATCCGCCTTCAGCAATTCCTTATGGTCTTTCACGAAGTCGTCGAGATTTTCGCTGCCGATTTCCTCTTCGCCTTCGAGGATCATCTTCACATTCACCGGAAGCGAGCCGTTGATCTTCAGATACGCTTCGATGCTTTTCAGGTGGACGAAGAACTGGCCCTTGTCGTCCGATGATCCGCGGGCATACAGATTCTCGCCGCGCACGGTCGCTTCGAACGGAGGAGTTTCCCAGAGATTGAGCGGATCGACGGGCTGGACATCATAATGACCGTAGATGAGCACCGTCGGCGCACCGGGGGCATGCAGCCAGTCGCAATAGACGATGGAATGGCCTTTCGTCGGCATGATCTGCACATTGTTCATGCCGATGGAACCTGCGTGCCGGGCGATCCACTGTGCGCAGCGGTCCATATCCTGTTTGTGTTCGGCCTGTGAGCTGACGCTGGGAATGGCAAGGAGTTCGGTCAATTCCGAAAGACAGCGCTCCCTGCTGGTTTCGAGGTAGGATAAAAGTTTTTCCATCATCAGTGTCCTTAGTGTTGGTGGAAGAACGAAGCCGGCTTAATATACGATACCGGCCCTGAAATTGCAAGGGCGAAAAAATTAAACAATATGTGAAATTCCGCTTCCGGCAGGGAAAATTATTTTCTGCCGAACATGTACACCAGTGGTCTCCAGAGCCGCGCTGCCCATGCATGTTCGTTATGCTCGGCGGAAGGTTCGAACTGATATTCGAGATCCTTCCCCTTCATGAACCCCTTCTCTTCGAGCAGGCGTATCATCGAATCATAGCCCGGCTTCAGCCTCGCATCGAGTCCCACGCCGCCGTCATCCAGATACACATGCACCGGCTTTTTCGGACCCGTGTAGGCCTGGACTTCGGAGAGCACTCTATTGGAATCCACCAGGAATGCCGGCGAGAGGCATCCGGCCATCGAAAATACCTCAGGATACTCCCAGGCAAACAGAAACGACACGAGTCCCCCCATCGACGATCCCATGACGGCCGTGTTGTTTCTGTCGGACTTCGTTCTGTAAAGCGAATCGATCATCGGTTTGACGGTCTGTACGACGAAGTCCCCATAGGCCCGTCCCAGCGGAGTCTCGGAATATTCAGGCACCCGGTCCGGCGTGTTGCCGATGCCGACGATGATGATCTCCTCGATGCTGCCGGCGCGGATGAGACTGTCGGCGACTTCATCGGCCCTCCAGTCGGCGCCGATGAACGACGTGGCCGGATCGAAGACGTTTTGTCCGTCGTGCATATACAGCACCGGATAGCGCCGGGACTTTTCCTTCTCGTACGAGGGCGGAAGCCACACCGCCAGATCGCGCGCATAGTTCAATCCCCTGCCCGCAAGTCCGCGGTGATACCGCACCGTGCCGGTGACGCCTCCGCCGGAGCCGACAGTGCCGGAGCCGGCAGCGTCGGATGTTCCCCAGCTCTCGGGCGAGAGTTCGATCGTGGTATCGCTCCTGACCGTGAGCACGGTATTGCCGGGGACGGTCTTGCCGTCGTAGAGCGCCTGATGCGCCCAGGAGCCGAGCGTGACCTTGAACTCGAGCACCGTTCCCGGCTCATACCGTTCACGGAACACCCACTGCACGCCGTGCTCCTTCGTCATGCCGACTTCCGAGGGATTCCAGTTTCCCATCGACGCGTCGCCGCCGGCGATAAAGACCTTCGCCGTCTCGGGCGTGGAGGCGGGCGCATTCACGCGGATGGTCACCGAGTACCATCGCGCCTGGGCGGCAGCCGCCGTGAGAATTGTCGCCGTGAAGAGAAGAACACCGACTCTGAGCCGCATTGCATTGCTTCCTTTTCTGCCTGTGGGCCGATAGATGAATTGCGCGGTCAATGACAGACGGTCTTGAAAACGCGCATGTAATTTTCTCCGAGAATCTTGCGGACGTCCGCCGGTGTGTAGCCTTTTTTCAACAGCGCCATCGTCAGGTCCGGAAATTTCGTGACGTTCTCGAGTCCCGCGGGCCATGTCTCGATGCCGTCGAAGTCGGATCCGAGCGCGATAGCGTCGACGCCCACAAGATTTTTGATATAGTCGATATGCTTGACGACCGTATCGAGCGTGACTTTCGTCGACGGGTATGTGGAAAGAAAGGGCGGATAGAAGACCACGCCGATCACGCCGCCGCGCGCGGCAATGGCCTTGATCTGTGCATCTGTAAGATTGCGCGTATGATTGCGCAGCGCGCGCACGCCCGAATGGCTGGCGATGATCGGATTCTTCGTGACCGCGAGGATGTCATCGATCGTTTTCACTCCGGTGTGCGAGACGTCGATGATCATGCCGAGCGAATCCATCGTGCGGATCACCTGGCGTCCGAAGTCGCTCAGGCCCTTCGTGGCTGAAAGCGGATCGCCCGCCGAGGTCGCCCAGTCGGTGCTGTTGTTCCAGGTGATGGTGAGATAGCGCACGCCGCGCTCGTAGAAGCGGATGAGTTTCGAGAGATCGTGTTCGATCGCATGTCCGCCTTCGAGACCGAAGACGGCGGCGATCTTCTTCTTCGCCGCTGCGGCACCGATGCCGTCCGCCGTGCGGGCAAGTTCGATGGCATTGGAGTTCCGTGCGACTTGCGCCTCGAAGATCGAGATCGACGAATCGGCCCAGAAAAAATATCCCGATGTATCCGGATCGATCCAGATGGAAAACATCTGCGCATCAACTCCGCCCTGTTTCATGCCGGGCAGGTCCGTGTGAAACGCCGCCGAACGCCGCGGCCCGGCAATGTCGTATCCGTACTGCAGCACCTTTTCCATGACGTCGTTATGCAGGTCGATCACGAACGCCCGGTTGTGCACCGTCTCGATGGTGAGGTTGGCGTAGGGATTGACCACGGTGAACGAGCGCGTCGTATCGGTTTCGTATCCCAGCTTCGACGGAATGATGAAATATCCGATGGGAGAGGCGGACTTCGCCATGGACCGCCGCGGCGCGCCGCCCACGGTGCGCACGGCGCCGAGTCCGTTGTGCGCTCCTCCGTCCAATTGGATCATCTTCTTCGTCACGCGGTGTTTTTCGAATTCAAGCGTATAAAAAAGGACGCCGGCGCTTCCCTTGCTTTCCCATTCGATCTCCGAGAGGCCGGCCTGCACGCCCACTTCTTTGCGATCGAGCTCTTCGCCGAGCGCCGTGTGCACGGTGATTGTGACCGTGCCCGGACGCGGCGCGTAGAACTGGATGCGTGTCGAGGGGTTGAACGGATTGGGATAGTTCTGCGAAAGAATGAACTGCGAGGGAGCCGCGGGATCGTCGCGTGTGACGTCCGTGACGGGAAAGTTCAGCGACCATCCGCCCTGCGCGTCGGTCAAGGCCGTAAAGCGTTCCGACGGATCGTACATATTCACGACAGCAACGCGCACCGATTCAATCGCGGCCTGCGTCACCAGGTCTCTCACGGTTCCGCCGAACACGGCCATATGCTGTGAATACACGGGACAGGCGCACAGGCTGCAGAGAACGAACAGGAGGATACTTCGCATGAACGTGGTCTTTCGATGTAGATGACGGTTCGAATGATGCTCTGATAATACGAATTTTCATCGTCAGATGCGCATCCGGACGGAAGAATTTCGCGGGCCGCGGCTCGCATATTTTCCTTTGCAAAAAAAGAATTTAATTCGTATTCTGATTCGTCAACCCACGCAATACGATCCCGAACCAATACAGGAAGACACACCGTATGAAGAAGTTCATCGCACTGTTTGCGGCCCTCACGTTCACCGCCGCCGTTGTCAGCGCGCAGGATGCAAAGCCCGCGCCGAAGCAGCCCGCCCACGCCGAATGCAAGGAAGCCAAAGCCGAATGCAAAGACGCCGCCAAGGGCGAATGCAAGGAATGCAAAGAAGCGAAGGCCGCCGGCAAGGAATGCCCCAAGTGCAAAGAGCACGGCATGAAGGCCGAAGCGAAGAAGGCTCCGGCAAAGAAAGCAGCGGCCAAGAAGGCTGATGTGAAAAAGGCCGAAGTGAAGAAAGCCGAAGAAAAAAAATCGTAACAACGAAGTCCGTATTGCCATACACCGCGCCGCTGGTCCCGTTCGGATCAGCGGCGTTCCTGTCTCATCCCCTTCCGGAACTTTGTCTCCCGATTCGTTGTCCACTAAAGTAAGAAATTCCAGCCACACGATTCTCCGTACGACAACAACGATCGAAGGAGACACATCCATGAACGAAGAACAGCAGTCCCCTGCCCCTGCAGCGTCACAAGGGTCAGAAGTCTATGCCCCGTCCGGCGCTTTTCTCAGCCAGGTCGAGATCAAGGATCCCGAAGCGCTCCGCGCCGAAGCCGCCGCGGACATCGAGGCGTACTGGGGGCGCCGCGCACAGGAACTCGAATGGTATGCGCCATGGCAGAAGGTGCTCGACTCGTCGAACGCTCCCTTCTACCAGTGGTTCGTGGGAGGCAAAACCAACATCGTGCTGAACGCGCTCGACCGGCACATCCGGACATGGAAGCGCAACAAGCTCGCGCTCATCTGGGAGGGCGAAACCGGCGAGCTCCGGACATTCTCCTACCATGCGCTCAACCGCGAGGTCTGCAAATTCTCGAACGTGCTCAAGAGCATGGGCATCCAGAAGGGCGACCGCGTGACGATCTATATGCCGAGAATTCCTGAGACCGTTATTGCAATGCTCGCCTGCGCCAAGATCGGCGCCATCCACTCGGTCGTCTACGGCGGATTTTCGGTCGAAGCGCTGCACGGCCGCATCGAGGACAGCGAATCGAAGGTGATCATCACGGCCGACGGAGGATTCATGAACGGCAAGACGGTCGAGCTCAAGAAGATCGTCGACGAGGCATTGAAGCGCACGGCGGCCGCGGAAAATGTCGTGGTCGTGAGGCATACGAACAAGGAAGTGAACATGGAAGCCGGCCGCGACTTCTGGTATCATGAGCTCATGACGCTGCCGCTCACGCGCAACAGCCAGCGCTGCGAAACAGAAGTGATGGATGCCGAGGACCCGCTCTTCATCCTCTACACCTCCGGCACGACGGGAAAGCCGAAGGCCATCGTCCACACGCACGGCGGATATCAGGTCGGCATCCACGCCACGCTGAAGGATGTGTTCGACCTGAAGGAAGAGGACCGATGGTGGTGCACGGCCGATCCGGGCTGGATCACCGGGCATTCATACATCGTTTACGCTCCGCTGCTGGCCGGGGCGACATCCTTCATGTACGAAGGCGCGCCGACATTCCCCTATCCGGACCGGTGGTGGACGATGATCGAGAAGTACGGCATCTCGATCCTCTATACCACGCCGACGGCGATACGCGGACTCATGCGCTTCGGCGAGGCATGGCCGAACCGCCACGATCTTTCCTGCCTGCGTCTGCTCGGCAGCGTGGGCGAGCCGATCAATCCCGAGGCATGGAAATGGTTCTATCGCACGATCGGCAAGGAACGCTGTCCCGTGATGGACACATGGTGGCAGACGGAGACCGGCATGTTCATGATCGCGCCGCTGCCCGCCATGGAACTCAAGCCGGGCTCGGGCACGAAGCCGTATCCCGGCATCGAGGCAGACATCCTGGATGAGGAAGGCAAGCCGGTGAAGGAAGGCGAAGAGGGATTTCTGGTCCTGAAGAAGCCGTGGCCAGCCATGATGCGCACGATCTACAAGGATCCGGACCGGTACGTGCAGACCTATTGGAGCAAATACCCCGGCGTGTATCTGGCCGGCGATTCGGCACGGCGCGACAAGGACGGATACTACTGGGTGATCGGCCGTGTGGACGATGTGATCAAGGTGAGCGGGTACCGGCTCGGCACCGCGGAACTCGAATCGGCGTTCATCAGCCATCCGGCGGTGGCCGAAGCGGCGGTGATCGGACTGCCGCATGAGATCAAAGGCATCGCGATTCACGCGTATGTCATACTGAAGAACGGATTCACGGCCGGCGAAGCGCTGGTGGAGGAACTCAAGCAGCACATCGCGCACGAGATGGGGCCGATCGCGAAGCCCGAGACGATCGAGTTCGTGCCGTCGCTCCCGAAGACGCGCAGCGGAAAGATCATGCGACGCGTGCTCAAGGCGCGGGCGCTCGGCATGAACGAAGGCGACCTCTCGACGCTCGAGGAATAAACAGTTTATCGCTGCAAGAGCGTATTGAGCAGGTTCCACCCCATCACCGCGGTGATGATGAGCAGAATGGCGCCGAAGGCGCGCGAGATGTTCTGGATCTGTCCCGGCTCGAAGCGGACCTTGTAACGTTCGACAAGCTGCAGGAGCACGAAAAACCATGTGAACGTGCCGAGCCCCGTGCCGATGGCGAACATGGCATCGTCATACGTTGTGGGCTTGACGACATGGTAGCTGTGCACGATGCCGGCCACGGTGATCCAGTAGGCGATGAACGACGGATTCGAGAAATACAGGATAACGCCCAGGAAGAAGTAGCGCTTGAAGCCTTCGCTCTCCTCGGTGCGCTTGAGCTTTGCTTCGGGAATCTTGAAGAATGTGGTCTTGACGGCGAAGGCGAGGAAGATGACGAATGTGGCGATGCGGAAGGCGAGCTCGATGTCGGGATTGGAGATCAGGGCCGAAATGCCCATCATCGCGGCTCCACAGTAGATGACGTCCATCAGTCCTGTGCCGGCGCCGATCATCAGTCCCTGCCCCGTCTTGTTCGAAAGACCCTTCATCATAATGGCAAGGTTGATCGGCCCGATGGGAACCGACGTGAAGAAGCCGATGATAAATCCAACAATGAGTGCGATCATTCGATATCAAGGTTTGATAGTGCGCTTCCTTCCACGGCAGCTTCTTCGGCGCGGCTTTCGGCGAACCGCTGAAGCTGTTCGATGAGCGGGGCCATTTCCAGATACGGCATCAGACTGATACGGAATTTAACAACATTTGGAATGCCGTGCAAATATCCGGCGTAATGTTTTCTCATTTCGATCATGCCGCGCCGCTCGCCTTTGTACTCTACGGCCAGCTTCAGATGATCGATGCAGAGGCCGATGCGTTCGTTCACCGTCGCTTCGGGCAGGAGCTCGCCGGTCTCGAAATAATGCTTCGTCTGCCGGAAGATCCACGGGTTCTCGATGGCGCCGCGTCCGATCATCACGCCGTCGCACCCGGTCTCTTCCATCACGCGGCTGATCTGCGCGGGCTCGGTCAGGCTGCCGTTGACGATCACCGGCATCTTCACCGCCTGCTTGATGAGCGGAATCCATGAATAATCGGCATCGCCCGAGTGGCCCTGTCCGCGCGTGCGGCAGTGCACGGTGAGCGCCTGCACGCCGTTCTGCTCGAGCATCTTCGCCACGTCGATGATATGGATCGACTTGTCGTCCCATCCGAGCCGCGTCTTGACCGTCACGGGACGCGTGGTGTTGCGCACCACTCCCGCCACGATTTTTTCCATGCGCGGCAGATCGCGCAGGAGTCCCGCGCCGGCGCCGCGCGCCACGACGTCCTTCACCCAGCATCCGGCGTTGATGTCGACGAAGTCCGGATGCATCTCGTCGGCCATGCGCGCCGCGCCCTCCATCGCCTCCTGGTTGCTGCCGTAAATCTGTATGCCGAGCGGACGCTCCTCTTCGGTGAAATACATCTTCTGCGCGGTCTTCTTGTTGTTGCGAACGAGTCCGTCGGAATTCACAAATTCAGTGAAGAGCACATCGGCGCCGAGCCGCTTGCACACCAGACGGAACGGGAGGTCCGTCACATCTTCCATCGGCGCAAGCAGAAGCGGGCGCTCGATTGTTGTCTTGCCTATGATCATGCGTCAGTAAAAATGCTGAAAGTAAAGATGAAACAGGGCGAAATACCCACATCCACGCTTGCGCGTGGATCATTGACCATTTCGCCCTACATTGCCTTGATTCGTTCGACGAGCACATCGGTGAATTCCGTCGTGCCGACGCCGCCGGCGGGATTGATGTCCCGCGTCACATGGGTGCCCTCGCGCAGCACCTCTTCGATCGCCTGCTCGATGGACGCGGCGGCTTTTTCCTCGCCGAGATGGCGAAGCATCATCGCGCCGGCCAGGATGATCGCCGAAGGATTGGCCAGGTTCTTTCCCGCGATGTCCGGCGCGCTGCCGTGCACAGCTTCGAAGATCGCGGCATCCTTCCCGATGTTCGCTCCGGGCGCGAGCCCGAGTCCGCCAACCAGTCCCGAACACAGGTCCGAGAGAATGTCTCCGAACAGGTTCGTCGTCACGATCACGTCGAACTGATGCGGATTCAGCACGAGCTGCATCGCCATATTGTCGACGATCACATCCTGGCAGACGATATCCGGATAGCCTGCTGCCACTTCATGCGCCACATCGAGGAAGAGTCCGCCGGTGAATTTCATGATGTTCGCCTTGTGGACGACCGTCACTTTCTTCCTCCGGTTGGCCCGCGCATATTCGAAGGCCGCACGCACGATGCGTTCGGAACCGAAGCGGGTCACGATGCCGATCGTTTCGGCGGCGCTTTTCTGCGCATCGATGTAATGCTCGATGCCCGAGTAGAACTCCTCGATGTTCTCGCGGAACATCACGAGATTCACGTCCGAATAGCGCGACGGCACGCCGGGAAACGACCGGGCGGGCCGAAGGTTGATGTAGAGGTCGAATTCCTTCCTCAGCGCCACGTTCACGCTCCGGAAGCCTTTGCCCACGAGTGTCGTCAGCGGTCCTTTGAGCGCCACGTTGTTCTTCCGGATCGAGGCGATCGTCTCTTCCGGAAGCGGATCCTTGCACAGTTCAATGCCTTTCAGTCCGGCCGGCATTTCCTCCCAGGCAATTTCGACGCCCGTGGCGTCGATCACGCGGCGCGCCGCTTCGACAATGCTCGGGCCGATGCCGTCGCCGGGAAGAAGGGTGATAGTATGCATATCCGTGGTCCTCCTGTGTCTTCTGTGCATTAATGTAATATACTCAAACGGGCCGGCACTTCCAAACGGCGGAGCCGGGTTTGCATTCCCGCCAAATATTCGGTATTATGTGTAGTTATGAACAAAATAGGGCTCAAGAGTGTTCTAGAAACGGCCCGAAAAAATACTCGAACAGCAACTTTTTTCCTGTGAAAAAATATCTCAGCTTCCTGAAGATCGAACATACGCTCTTTTCCCTGCCGATGATCTACAGCGGCGTGTTCCTGGCATCGAAGGAACAGCCTCCGGTCCGTCTGCTGATCCTTGTGCTGACCGCCGCCGTCGGTGCACGCGTCGTGGCGATGACGCTCAACCGCATCATCGACCGGGCAATCGACAAACTGAATCCGCGCACGATGAACCGCGAACTGCCCAGCGGATCGATGTCGCTTTTTCAGGGCTATGCCGTGCTGGTCTCGGGCTTCGCGCTGTATCTGGCTTCGGCGTGGTTCATCTCACCCTTCTGCTTTTATCTGTCCCCGATTCCGCTTGTCGTCTTCGTCGTGTATCCCTATCTGAAACGCTTTACGCCGCTGGCGCATTTCGGTGTCGGCATGGGACTTGCGATGGGACCGCTCGGAGGATGGTTTGCCGTGACCGGCTCGATGGCCAACTTCGATATGGCGATCATTCTGCCGCTGTTCAACCTTTTCTGGGCCACGGGATTCGACATCATTTATTCGACGATGGACGAGCAGTTCGACAGGAAGGCGAATCTGTACTCATTCCCCTCGCGCTTTGGAAAGAAGAATGCACTCAGGATCTCGGCAGTGCTTCACATGCTGGCGTTTCTCATGCTCCTGCTGTTGCTGCTGCATACGACGCGGGCCATGGTGGCGATTCCCTTCCTGCTTCTGAGCGGATTTTTGCTGTATCTTGAACAGAAAAAGGCCGAGGACGTGGAACTGGCATTCTTCAAGATCAATATCGCGGTCGGCTTCAATATTTTCTTCATGATCATGTTCATCCGGTAAATGCAGCCTATGAAGATCGTCGTCGGAGTCACCGGATCGTCCGGAGCAGTCTTCGCGCTGGATTTTCTCAGAAAGTCCGCCGCCGAGAAATATTGCGTCGTCAGCAAATGGGGCAAGGTCCTGTTGAAGGACGAACTCGGCATGACCGAACAGGATCTCGCGCCGTTTGTGAAGCGGCAGTTCGCCGACAGCGATCTCACGGCGCCGATCGCATCGGGATCGAACCGCATCGACGCCATGGTAATCCTTCCCTGCTCGACATCGACGCTGGGAAAGATCGCATCCGGTTCAGGTGACACGCTCATAACCCGTTCCGCACAAGTCGCTTTGAAGGAGCGCTTCAAGCTCGTTCTGTGCGTGCGCGAGACGCCTCTCTCCACGCTGGCGCTCGAGCAGTGCGCGAAGCTGTCATCCTATGGAGCCATCATCATGCCCATCTCGCCGCCCCTGTATTTTCTGCCGAAGACGGTGGACGAGTATGTCGGCGCGTTCACAGACAAGCTGCTCGGTGTGCTCGGCGAACAGCCGGCGCGCGGATGGCGCGAAGAGGAATTATGACGTATACGGACCTTCAACAATTCACGCACTACCTTGAAGCAAACGGCGAGCTCATCCGCGTGCGGCAGCAGGTGGATGCCGAGCTCGAGATCACCGAGATCGCCCAGCGCGCGCTCAGGCTTGGCATGCCCGCCATTCTGTTCGAATCGGTGAAGGGCTCGCCCTATCCTCTGCTCATCAATACGCTCGCCAGCAGCCGACGCATCGAACTTGCGCTCGGCATCCATCCGGACAAGCTCGGCGAAGATCTGATCCGGTTTGTCGAACGCGCAATGCCGCCCTCGCCGAAGCTCCTGTTTTCGGAACAGGCGATGATGAGGCGCGCCATCAATTCGCGCCCGAAGCGCGTGCGCCGCGCCGTGTCGCAGGAAGTGGTTGAAGCGCCCGATCTTTCGCGCCTGCCGATCCTGAAGTCGTGGCCGGAGGACGGCGGACGCTTCATCACGCTGCCCCAGGTCTTCACGTACGATCCCGTGAGCGGCAAGCGCAACGTCGGCATGTACCGCATGCACGTCTTCGACGAAGCAACGACCGGCATGCACTGGCAGATTCAGAAAGGCGGAGGGTTTCAATATTTCCAGGCGGAAAAGCTGAACCAGCCCTTCGAGCTGGCCGTGGCGCTCGGAACCGATCCGGCCATGCTCCTTGCGACGATTGCCGCGCTTCCCGAGGGCATCGATGAGGCGATGTTTGCGGGATTTTTACGCAACCGCCGGACGGAATTCACGAATGCATCGTCGATTTCCATACAGGTGCCCGCCAACGCCGAATTCATCCTCGAAGGCACCGTGCAGCCGCACGAACGCCGCATTGAAGGTCCCTTCGGCGATCATTTCGGACATTACTCGGCCGCATCGGAATTTCCGGTGTTTCATCTCTCGGCGATCACGCACAGGAAGCACCCGATCTATCCGGCCACCGTCGTCGGCATTCCGCCGATGGAGGACAAATTCCTGGGCGACGCGACACAGCAGGTGCTCGGTCCCCTGGCCAAGCTGCTCCATTCGGAGGCGAAAAGCCTCTGGGCGTATTACGAGGCCGGATTCCACAATCTGCTCGTCGTGGCCATCGAGGAGCGGTATCAGAAGGAAGCGATGAAGACCGCGCTCGGTCTCATGGGCACGCAGCAATTGTCGCTCACCAAGTGCCTCATCACCGTGCCGCACACGGTCGATCCGCGCGACTTCACCGCCGTCATGCGCGCGGTGCGCGATAATTTCGATCCGCATTTCGATTTCATGATGCTGCCGAAAGTGCCGCTCGACACG
>JBLMZA010000158.1:0-24062 GCA_050258555.1 Acidobacteriota bacterium
CTGGACGCCTATGCGCTCTTGTATCTGATGGAAAAGGAAAACCTCTCGATCGGCGAGGCGCGCTCCATCCTCATGTCGAAGGGCGGCCTGTACGGCATCTCAGGAGCAAGCGGAGACTTCCGCGATATCGAAGAGGCGATGGACCGCGGAGACGTGCGTGCCGAGCTCGCATTCAAAACATTCGCCTACAATGTGAAGCGCTATATCGGCGAATATCATGCGATCCTGAACGGCGCCGAATGCATCGTCTTCACCGCGGGCGCCGGCCAGTTCTCGCCGCGGCTGAGGAAGGAAATCGTGAAGGAGATGGACAACCTCGGCATCGTACTCGACGAGGAACGGAATACCGCGAATCCGGCGCAGGGCGTCATTTCCTGCGATGGCTCGAAGGTCACGCTCGCCATCATTCCCACTAACGAAGAATTCATCGTCGCCGATGAGGTCATGCAACTGCTCGGACGGCGAACCGCTCACTAAGAGAGACCATGATATGTCCGACCAGACTCTACACTCTCCGGTCGACCGTTTCAAAGCTGCCGCAGAACTTGCGGCGGCAACGGTCGACGTCATTCCGTGCGATCCGGAGTCGGTGAATGCGGCGATCCTCCGCGCCGCTTCCGGCGATGACTGCATCCTGCTTTCGGAACCCGACGATCTCGATCCCGCACTGTTCTCAGTCTTCAGATTAAATTCCCGCGTCGTTACGCATCCCGTACCCGACCAATTCAGAACAATCCCCATCGGCGTGACCGACGCCTTCTGCGCCGTCGCGGCGACGGGATCGGTCTGTGTGACGATGTCGTCGGGCCTCACGAGTCCCGCCAGCATGCTCACGCGCCGGCACATCGTGCTTGTGGACGAGCGGTCGATCGTGGAACGGCCGCGCGATGTCTTTTCGGAAGAGCTTGGGAAAAAAGGCGGACTTCAGCGGAGCTTCTCCTTCATCACCGGACCGAGCGCCACGGCGGATATGGGGCCGCTCGTGCGCGGCGTGCACGGCCCCGGAGCGCTTCACATCATCATCCTTGCGCAGAATAATCATACGCTGCAGAACTTGGAGAGCCGTAATGAATGACGCCGCGAAGATACATCCGCGCGAAGTGGCCAACAAGTCGGAGAAGGCGAATCTGCTCAAGGCCATCGCGATGGCGCTCGGCATCGAAACCGAGGCCGTGAGGCTCAACACGCAGACATTCAACGCCAATCGCTACCGCGCTACGGCGAAGCTGCCCGACTACGACGAGTTGAAGGATCGTGCGCGCGCGATCAAGGAAGACTCGATCGCGCATCTGCCGGAATTGATAGAGACGCTTACGGCGTCGATCGAGGCGCGGGGCGGCCACGTGTACCTGGCGCGGACGAAGGATGACGCCGCGCGCTACATTGCGGATGTCTGCACGTCGCACAACGCGAAGCGCGTCGTGAAGGCGAAGTCCATCACCTCCGAAGAGATCGGGTTGAATGCGGCGCTTGAATCGCGCGCCATCGATGTGGCCGAAACGGACCTTGCAGAATTCATCCTCCAGGTCTCCCATGAGCAGCCGTCGCATATCGTCGCGCCGGCGATCCACCGCAGCCGCCAGCGCATCACCGAATTGTTCAAGGCGCATTTCGATACCGCCCAGCCGCTTGCGACGGGAGAGGAGCTGACGGAATTCGCGCGGCTCATCCTTCGCGATAAATTCCTCTCGGCCGATATCGGCATCAGCGGAGCGAATCTCGTTGCCGCAAACGAAGGCGCAATCCTGCTCGTGGAAAGCGAAGGCAATATCCGTCTCACCACGCAGCTTCCGGCCGTGCATATCGCGATCGCCGGCGTCGAAAAGATTATCGCGTCGAAGAAGGACTTCGGCACGTTCATCGAACTGCTCGGAGCCAGCGGCACGGGGCAGCCGCTCACGTCGTACACGAATATTCTCGAACCGCCCCTGGCGGTGCCGGTGCTGAATCTGAACGGCAGGAGCGACACGGCGCGCGAGTTCCATCTGGTGCTGCTCGACAACGGCCGTATGGCCATGCGCGACGACAAGGATCTGCGCGAGGCGCTCTATTGCATGCGCTGCAGCGCCTGCATGAACGTCTGTGCAAACTTCCAGGCCGTGGGCGGACATGCCTTCGGCGGAGAATGCTATACCGGAGGCATCGGCGGCGCATGGACCGCCGGCACGACCGGCGCGGTCGAGAACGCTCGCTTCGCAGAACTCTGCTCGGGCTGTACGCGCTGCGTGCCGAACTGTCCGGTCCGCATCGACATTCCGCGCCTGAATGCGGTGCTCAAGCAGCGGCTCATGGAAAAGGATGGCGGTCCCTCGCTGCAGAAACACTTCTTCGGCAATTTCGGATTCGTCGGAGCGGCGGCCTCGCTGGCCCCGTCGCTTGTGAATACGGTCGGCTCGCTGCCGATTGTGCGCGCGGCAATGGAAGCGACGATCGGATTCGACAGACGGCGCGCACTGCCGGCCTTTGCCAGGAAGACGCTCGTTTCGCAGTACGAAGAATTCCGCCGCAGCCAACGCACCAAAGAACCGGGTCAGGCTCCGCACAGGCTCATGCTGTTTGCCGATATCTACACGAATTACAACAATCCGCAGGTCGGCATGGCGACAGTCCGCGTGTTCGAGCGCCTGGGACTTCCGGTGGAGCTTTCACGTGTGATGGCCGAAGGAAGGGATGCGCAGTCGCAGGGATTGCTCGAGCTTTCGGCGAAGCGGGCGAACAACACCGCCGCATACCTTGCATCGCTCATCGATGGCGGATACGAGATTCTTGTGGCCGAACCCAGCGTCTTGGCGCTGTTCCGGCATGAGTATAAGGCACTTCTTGGCGGCGATGGCGTGTTTGAGAAAATACGGGGGAAGTGTTACGATCCCTTCGAAGTGCTGAACGAACGCGCCGGATCGGGGCAAATCGATCCGGCGTCCATGCTGCAGGGAAGCGCACGAAGCCATCTCTTCTATCACGGACACTGCCAGATGAAGACGATCGGCGCGGGATTGGCGGTTCCCGAATTCTTCCGCATGCTCGGCTCCACGGTCACGGTGTCGACGGCCGAATGCTGCGGCATGGCCGGAAGCTTCGGATATAAAAAAGAGTACTATGAACTGAGCAGAAATGTCGGCGGCGACCTGGCACGGCAGATCCGCGCCTGCGAGGCTCAGACAGGAATGCCGGTCGACATCATCGCCAGCGGCACATCCTGCCGCGAGCAGCTTGCCGCGGAATTTCCGGGCCGCACGATCATGTCGCCCATCGAATATCTGCTCTCGGTCATGACGCATGACCGGAAGCGAAAGGAATGAATGAAATTCAAATTTCTTCATCCGCGTGATGAGATCATCGAGATCATCAACCGGATTTATCAGAATGGAATGACCACGACGTCGGGCGGCAACCTGTCGATCCTCGATGAGGATGGATCGATCTGGATCACCCCGAAGGGCGTGGATAAGGGCTCGCTCACGGTCGACGACATCGTCCGCGTGAAGCGCGACGGCACGGTTGTCGGATCGCATGAGCCGTCGTCCGAATATCCGTTTCATCTCGCCGTGTACGGCGCGCGTCCCGATATCCGCGCCATCGTGCATGCGCATCCGCCCGCGCTCGTCTCGTTCGCCATCACGCGGCGCGTTCCCGATACGCGCATCATTCCGAAGGCGCGCGAGATCTGCGGCAATGTCGGCTATGCGAAGTATGCGCTTCCCGGCAGCGGCGTGCTGGGCGAAGTGATCGCACAGACCTTCCGGGAGGGACACGATACCGTGCTCATGGAAAATCACGGCATCGTCACCGTCGGCAACTCGCTCATTCATGCATTTCAGAGGCTCGAGACGCTCGACTTCTGTGCACGCCTCACGCTGAAGGCGAACATCCTCGGCCGTGTGCGCGTGCTGGGCACCGAAGAGCTCGAGCGATCGCGCCGGCGCATCGTGCTTCCGGAGTTTACTCCGCAGATGCATTCATCGGCGGAAAAGGAGATCCGCAAGACCATGGTGGCGCTCGTGCATCGGAGTTATGCGCAGAAGCTCATGACGAGCACCGAAGGAACCTTCTCGGCGCGTGTCGACCGCGACAGTTTTCTCATCACGCCGTTCGGCATCGACCGGAAATATCTGACCGAAAGCGACCTCGTGCTCATCCGCGACGGCATGAGGGAAGAAGGGAAGGAGCCGAGCCAGAGCGTCGGACTCCATATGGAAATCTATGAAAAGCATCCGGCGGTCAATGCCATTCTCATCGCGCAGCCTCCGAACATTCTGGCTTTCGGCGTGAGCGATGCCGAGTTCGATACGCGGACGATTCCCGAAAGCTATCTCGTGCTCAGGACGATTCCCAAGCTGCCGTACGGAGTGGAATTCAGCGACGGAACGGGGGACGCGCCCGCCATCGCCGATCACATCTCGGACCAGACGCCGGTGGTGATCTGCGAAAACAACTGCGTGATCGTGACCGGCAGTTCACTCTTGCAGAGCTTCGACAGGCTGGAAGTGGCGGAGTTTTCGGCGAAGTCCATCATCGCCTCGAAGGCGATCGGAACGGTCGTGCCGATCAGCTCGACGCAGATCGACGAGCTGGAAAAGGCCTTCGATTTGTAAGGAAAGAGAAGAAGAAAAAACAGCAACGGCGCCCATAAGGCGCCGTTTGTATTTCCGGGGCGAAGCACCCACATACACGCTTGCGCGTGTATCATTTACCCACAACCGCGCTTCACGCGTGTATCATTTACCCACAACCGCGCTTCACGCGCGTATCATTTACCCACAACCGCGCGTCACGCGCGTATCCTTTACCCGGGAACCGGGTCGTGGATATTAGACACGTTTCGACGTGACGGTCCGCTCATATTCGGCGACGGCCTTCATCCACTCAGAACCCTGCGGCACATTCATCCGCTCGCAGAATTCGTCCCACACCTCTCCGAACGGCAGCATCTTAGCGTCCTCGAGCAATCCGAGGCGCGCATAGAGCTGATCCGACTCCTCATACCCGAGCAGTTCCTTGCGCGGCTCCAGCAGCGAGCGCAGCAGGCTCTTTTGCGTCGCGCGCGTGCCGATCACCCAGGCGCCGATGCGATTGATGCTCGCATCGAAGAAATCGAGCGCGAAGAACACCTTCTTCAGCGCGCCGGCGCGCACGATCTCGTCGGTCAGGGACGTGAGCTCGTCGTTCATGATGACGACATGGTCCGAATCCCAGCGCACGCCGCGGCTCACGTGGAAAAGCAGCTCGTCTGTGTACTGCAGCAGCGCCGAGACTTTGTCGGCGATCGATTCGGTCGGATGGTAATGTCCCATGTCGAGGCAGGGAATGAGTCCGCGCTTCAGCGCGTAAGGAAGATAGAAGTCGTACGAGCCGACAACGAACGATTCGCTGCCGATGCCGAAGAGCTTGCTTTCGATGGCATCCTTCATGAGGCTGGGATTGATCGCTTCGGCGTACACTTCGTCCAGCGATTGCCTGAGCAAGGCGCGGTAGCCGAACTTATCGACAACAAGATCTTTCGCTCCGTCTGGAATCCAAAGATTGTGCACGCAGGCCGAGCCGAGAGCCTGGCCGATGGCGGCGCTGATTTCGCGCGCGCGTTTCACATGCTCGATCCAGAAGCGGCGGATCGAGGCGTCCTTCGAACTCAGAGTGAAACCCGAATCGGCCTTCGGATGGGCGAAGCATGTCGCGTTGAAATCGAGCGCGAGCGAATGCGCTTTCGCCCAGTCGATCCACGCCGTGAAGTGTTCCGGTCCGATCGCATCGCGGTCGGCGGGCTTCGAGCGGAAGTCGCCATACATCGCATGGAGGTTCACGCGGTGCCTGCCGGGAATGAGGGAGAGGGCTTTTTCGATATCGCAGCGAAGCTCGTCGGGCGTGCGCGCCTTGCCCGGATAATTGCCCGTGGCCTGAATGCCACCGCCGCCCTGGGCGCCGAACGATTCAAATCCGCCGACATCGTCGCCCTGCCAGCAGTTGATGGAAAGTGAAACGGAAGAAAGCGCAGCGATGGCCGATTCCGTATCGACCCCGTGTTCAGCGTAGCGTTCGCGTGCCGCCTGGTATGATCGTGTGTGTGCCATAAAGTGTATTAGTGTTGTGTTGTGAGATTCCTGAATCGTTCGTATGCTTCATTCCATCGGGCCGTATCGTTCGGCGTATAGGTGACCGGAGCGAATGAATTTCGGATCGTGCGGCGCATCGAGGCGAGCGTCTCGAATGAGCCGAGCGCGCGCGCCTGCATCATGATGTTGCCGATGGCTGTCGCTTCGGCCGGACCCGCGACAACGGGCACTCCGCAGGCATCGGCCGTCCATTGGCACAGCAGCGCATTGCGCGAGCCGCCGCCGATCACGTGAATCGCATCGATGGGATGCGGAGCGATCGCGCGAAGTTCATCGAGCACGGCGCGGTACTTCAGTGCAAGGCTTTCAAAGATCGCGCGCGTGACGGCGCCGGGTGTCGCGAGCGCCGGCTGGTGCGTCTCGGAGATCCTTCGGCAGATCGCTTCCGGCATGTCGTCGGGGCGCGCAAAGGCCGCATCGTCCGGATCGATGAACGAGCGGAATGCGGGTTCACGCATCGCCGCGTCGATCAGCTGGCCGTATGAGTCGCCTCCGGTGCTTTTCCAGATGCGCCGGCATTCCTCGAGCAGCCACATGCCGGTGATGTTCTTCAAGACGCGGTATGTATTCCCGGCTCCGCCTTCGTTGGTGAAATTGCGCCTGAGCGTCTCCTCCGAAATGAGCGGCTGCATTGTCTCGATGCCCATGAGCGACCATGTGCCGGAACTGATGTAGGCGAAGTTCGGTGATTCGGCCGGCACGGCCGCAACGGCAGATGCCGTATCGTGCGATGCCACGGCAAGCACACGCGCATTGAATCCCGCCGCCGAAGCGGCCGAGGCATGGAGCGGACCGATATCGGACGAAGGGTGGATGATGTTCCGGAAGAGACGATCAGGAAATCCGAGCGTGGCGATGAGCTCGCGGTCCCAGTCGCGCTTCGAGGCGTCGAGCAGCTGTGACGTGGATGCGATCGTATATTCATTGGCCATGCATCCCGTGAGATACTGGACGATCAGGTCGGGCATGAACAACAGCGCGGACGCCCGTTCGAGGAGCTCGGGCTGCATGCGCTTGAGCGCGAAGAGCTGGAAGATCGAATTGATCTGGAGGAACTGGATGCCGGTGCGCGCGTAGAGCGAGGCGCGGGGAATCCGTTCAAATACTTTTTCCATCATTCCGTCCGTATACGGATCGCGGTATGCGACCGGCTGCGCGCAAAGGCGTCCGTCCGCATCGAGCAATCCGAAATCGACGCCCCAGGTATCGACGCCGATGCTGGATATGGGCGCGCCGGGTGAGGCGGTGCGCGCCGCGGTCAGACCCGCAGTAATTTCGTTGAAGAGCCGGGGAGCGTCCCAGAAGAAGCGTCCGTTCTCCTTCGTCATCGTCGTGGGGAAGCGGTGCACTTCATTCAATGTGAGCTGATCGCCGTTGAGGATGCCGAGGATGGCGCGGCCGCTTGTCGCGCCGAGATCGAAAGCGAGATGTGTCGAGAGACCCATGCGTGGTTGATTCCTGCGTTGAACGATGGTGATGGTCCGCACCGCCCGCGCCTCTGAGCAGCCGGCAGGGACGGAAACGGAAAAATATAAGAGAAGAATGAGTGAATTGCAACGAATAACTTATAAAACATCGTTTAACCGGTGGAACGCCGGGGAAGCGAAAAAAAAGCCCGGCACACCATGACTTTGAGTGTGCCGGGCGAAGAAATGCCGGATGATGACGCCGAAGCGCGGTTATTCACCCATCTGGTCGGCAACCGATTCTTCACGTTTGCTCTGCCATACCGCCCAGGCGATGGCGCCGACGGCGGCAACGATGACCACGATGCCGATCACGAAGGCGCTCGCGGCCGATCCGCCCTCGCCGATCTTCGGGCTGATCACATTGTAGTGCAGCACAAGGCCGAGCGCAAGAAGGCTGACCATGTTCATGACCTTGATGAGAGGATTGATCGCCGGTCCCGCCGTGTCCTTGAGCGGATCGCCGACCGTGTCGCCGGTGACAGCCGCCTTGTGGGCTTCGGAACCCTTGCCGCCGTAGACGCCGTCTTCGATCATCTTCTTCGCATTGTCCCAGGCGCCGCCGGCGTTCGACATGAAGACCGCCAGCAGCTGGCCGACCAGAATCATGCCGGCCAGGAATCCGCCGAGCGCGTACGGGCCAAGAAGGAATCCGACGATGATCGGGCTCATGATCGCAAGCAGACCCGGACCGATGAGTTCCTTCTGCGCGGTGTTCGTGCAGATATTGACCACGCGGCCGTAATCGGGTTTCTTCGTGCCTTCCCAGATCGCGATGTCGCGGAACTGCACGCGGCATTCCTTCACGATGTAGAATGCCGCACGGCCGACCGCACGGATCAGCATCGAGCTGAAGAGGAAGGGCACGGCGCCGCCGATGAGGAATCCGATGAAGACCGTCGGATCGGCCACGGTGATCTTGCCCGCTTCATGCAGGTACTGCGGAATCGTCATCGTGTTGATCTTGTCTTCGGAGCCGACTGCAATAACGGCAATAAAGCTCGAGAACAGCGACACGGCCGCGATGACGGCCGAACCGATGGCGATGCCCTTGGTTTCCGCCTTCGTCGTGTTGCCGACGGCGTCGAGATCCGCAAGGATCTGGCGGGCGCGCTTGTAGCTTCCGGGCTGCTGCTTTTCCATCGCTTCGGGATCGTATCCCATTTCGCCGATGCCGTTGGCGTTGTCGGCCACGGGACCGAACACGTCCATCGAAATCGTGTTGCCGGTCAGGGTCAGCATGCCGATGCCGGCCATGGCGACGCCGTAGGCGATGAACAGCGGCGGCATGCCCGCATACACGAGCACGGAAAGGAGGATCGATGCCGCAATGATGATGATGGTGGCAACGGTGCTTTCGTATCCGACGGCGAAGCCCTGGATGATGTTCGTCGCGTGTCCGGTCGTGCAGGACTTCGCCAGGCTCTTCACCGGGGCGTGGCTTGTGTGCGTATAGTAGCTTGTGAGCTTGTTCAGGCCGATTGCAAGGAACACGCCGATAAGGCAGGTGAGCGCCGGACGAAGATCAAGTCCCGCGATGCCGAAATTGGCCCAGAAGGGAAGCAGCGAGGGATCGCCGTTCGGGAATCCGGCCAGTGCCATCGGGTTCGTCATGAAGTATGCCGCATCGAAATGCAGATACAAAAAGCCGAGCAGGAAGAATCCGGCCACGGAGATGATCGAGCCGATCCAGAATCCGCGGTGCACCGAATGCAGCGCCGTATCCGACGTGTCGTTCGGTCCCGCCTTCACGGTATAGGTCGAAATGATCGATCCGAGCACGCCGATGCCGCGCACAAGCAGCGGGAAGATCACGCCCTTGTGTCCGAACGTCGCCATGCCGAGGATCATCGCCGCCACGATCGTGACTTCGTAGCTTTCAAAAATGTCCGCAGCCATGCCGGCGCAGTCGCCCACGTTGTCGCCCACGTTGTCGGCGATGGTCGCGGCGTTGCGCGGATCGTCTTCGGGAATATCCTTCTCGATTTTGCCGACGAGATCGGCGCCCACATCGGCCGCCTTCGTGTAGATGCCGCCGCCAACGCGCATGAAGAGCGCGATGAGCGTGCCGCCGAAGCCGAAGCCGAGCAGGGCTTCATAGGCCTGAACGCCGAAGATGAGGAAGATCATCGTGCCGCCCAGAAGGCCGAGGCCGTCGGTGAGCATGCCGGTGACGGTGCCGGTGCGGTATCCGAGCTGCATGGCTTCGCCGTAGGATTTCGTGGCGGCCGCCGCAACGCGGAGGTTGCCCGCGGTGGCAAGGCGCATGCCCACAAAGCCGACCGCCCAGCTGAAGAGCGCGCCGACCAGGAAGGCGCCCGCACGGCCCCAGCGGAATGCCTCGACGGAGCCGGTGTAGGTCAGCGCCAGGATCGCCGTGATGATGACGATCAGCGGACCGATGCGGCGGAACTGCGCGCCGAGATAGGCATCGGCGCCTTCGCGGATCGCCGTGGCGATGTCCTGCATTTTCTTCGTGCCCTGATCGGCCGCGAAGACCTGCTTCACGAGCATGAGCGCGTAGAGAAGGCCGGCGATGGCGACAACAAGCACCGCGACGAGCGACCAGGTTTCAGCAGGCGTGTAATTCGGATCGGTAAACGGGGTGAAGGGCGTAAAATGTTCAACGTGTTCGGTGATCGCAGAAGCTTCAGGAAGCGCAGGCGACTGTCCGAGAGAGGGAGTCCAGAAATATCCTCCCGCAAAGAAGATCAGCAGACCAACCAGATAAAATTGACGTGCCTTTCGTGATTTAAGTAGCGCTTGTAGTTTGTGCATTGATACCTCTGGCGTAGTGGATTGAGTGAAATTATCCAAACCTGCCGTCGCAACAGGACATAAAAAAGGGCTGTCAAAGCATGAACAGCGATCTTGACAACCCCTTGACCAAGAACCGGCATGTTTGAATCGGTGAATATGTGTTACATGACCAAGCTTTCGGAGGCGGAATGCCACCAGGCATGATGCCGCACTTCAAGCTCTTCTTCCCCCGGGAACGGATAGAACTTCAGCACGCTCTGATCTCCGAGATAGAATCCGCGGCGGATCGTGCGGAAGAACCCGTGCAGATGCGGAGCGCGCGCCACGGTCTTCGTCGGCTTCTTCGTGCCGGCTTCCAATTCCCTCAGGCAGTCGATGATGTGCTCCGGATTTTCATAGGGAAGATTGCCGGACAAGCGTCCCGCTGCATCCCGTTCGAGCATCATGTCGGCAAAGAACAGGCGCGGCACGGAAACGGGATTCGACGGATCGGTCATGAAGCGTGCAAACGCACGAGGGGTCAGACTCGAGACGACCATCGGAGAAACGGGACAGAGCTCCTGGAAGAGATTCGGACCGGGTGATTCCTGCGACTCGTCGTAGTCCGCCGGTTCAAGACCGAGAATGCGTCCGTCCGCCGTGGTCAGGTACAGCTTGCCAAGCATCGCGGGATCGAGATGCTCGAGCACACGGTATGTCCGGATATATTTGCTGCGCTTGGGAGAACCGTCCGGATGGGGGACGCAGGTCTTGGGAACATCATCGAGCGGGAAATAGGTGCTCTTCAGGGAGGGGTCGACTTCAAAAAAGAGGACGTTGCCTTGCGTATTCTTTTGCGTCCCGACTGCCATATAGGGACCAAAATCTTCGGGAGGGAGCTGAGATGCAACGAGCGCCTCGAACCGGTAGCAGAGCATATAATAATGTATCGTCATAGTCGAGCCTCCTTCATGATATGAATGAAATGAGGAAACCTCTCTGGAGCATCGATATGTCGCATCGGGAAAAAGTGAACTAATTTCGCACGATGCAAAAATAAACGATATTCATATCAAATGCAAAAGGTTTCGCAAACAAAATTACATTTATTTTAGTTCCATTCGAGTATCATTCTTCCTGGCGCCGCAAAGTGGACTCACCGGATCGCCGCAAGCGCTCGTGCAAGATCGTCGCGGATATCGCCGGCGTCTTCGATGCCGACAGACAGGCGCAGCAGTCCGTCGGTGATGCCGAATGCGGTCCGCTCGGCCTTCGGGATGCCTGCATGCGACATCGTGGCCGGATGCGCGATGAGCGTTTCGACGCCGCCGAGGCTTTCGGCAAGCGCGCACAGACGCGTGCGCTTGAGCACCTTTTTGGCATTTGAAAGGCTCCCGGTGTCGAACGAGATCATGCCGCCGAAGCCGCTCATCTGCTTCCGCGCCAGTGCATGCTGCGGATGCGACTTCAAACCGGGATAGTGGACGCTGCGCACGCCCGGCTGCGACTGCAGCCATTCGGCGATGGCCATCGCATTGGCGCAGTGGCGGTCCATGCGCACCGCGAGTGTCTTCGTGCCGCGCAGGCACATCCATGCATCGAACGGACTCATCACCGCTCCGGCGGCTTTCTGTATGAACCGGAGCCGGTGCGCCGTCTCGACGTCGTTGGTGGCGATGAAGCCGCCAACCATGTCCGAATGGCCGTTCAGGTATTTCGTGACGCTGTGCATGACGATGTCGAATCCGGATTCGATGGGCCGCTGAAGATACGGCGTGGCGAACGTGTTGTCGGCCACCGTCAGGATCCTCTCCTTCCTCGCATAGCGCGCCACGGCCGCCAGATCCGTGATCGTCATGAGCGGATTGGACGGCGTTTCGATGAAGATCATGCGCGTCGAGGGACGCCGTGCGCGGCGTATGTTCTCCCAATCCGTCGTATCGACGAAATCGAATCCGATGCCGAACGGCGCGAAGATGCGCACGGCCAGACGGTATGTGCCTCCGTAGACGTCCTTCGACATGATGACATGAGAGCCGGGCTGGAGGATGCGGAAGAGGGCGTCGATCGCCGCAATGCCGGAAGAAAACGCCATGCCTTCCGAGGCGCTTTCCAGCGCCGCGATATTGTTCTCGAGCAGTGTGCGTGTCGGATTGGCCACGCGCGAATACGTGTAGCCCTTGTCCCTGCCGAGTTCTTCCTGCACGAATGTCGAGGTGAGATAGACCGGGGGCATCGCCGCTCCGGTTGTCGGATCGGGTTCCTGTCCCGCGTGGATCGCTTTGGTCGCAAAGTTCATAGGTGTATGTGGTGTGTGATCGGTTCCGGCGTCCCCCTGCCTGAAAAAAATAGGGGAATTCGCCGAGAGAAGCAAGCCGTCTGCCTTCAAGTCACGAAAAATGAATCGGTTACGCCGAAAGGCGCCGCTTGACTGCCGAGGCAATTTTTCTTATGTTGGTAACTGTCATCAACTTTCACTTGCGCAGACAGACTATGACTACTCCGAAAACACTTCTGATCATCCTTGCGGCAATGGTGATGCATTCAGCCGGTGCGGCGCAGGACGATATCACACTCTCGCGCAGCAACGCCATCACCCATACGGTCGGCATCGTCAGTCCGGCGGTCGTCGGCATCAACGTCACGGAGATCCGCGAATACCAGGATCCCTTCACCAACCTCTTCGGCAATGATCCGTTCTTCCGCCAGTTCTTCGGCAACCGGAACTATCAGCAGGAAGTGAAGGGCCTCGGCTCGGGATTCATCATCTCGAAGGACGGGTACATCCTGACGAACGACCATGTGGCGGGCAACGCCAAAGAGATCACCGTCACGATGACCAACGGCGAAAAGTATCCGGCCCAGCTCGTGGGCACCGACCCGGTCACGGACGTGGCGCTGCTGAAGATCAAAGGTTCCGACCTTCCGTTTGTCCGCCTCGGGAACTCGGACAGCGTGATGATCGGCGAATGGGCCATCGCGTTCGGCAATCCCTTCGGACTCTTTGAGAATATCGACAAGCCCATCGTCACGGTCGGCGTCGTGAGCGCCATGGGAATGAATCTGAACGTCGACAACACGCATTCGTACCGGGGACTGATACAGACCGATGCCGTCATCAACTCGGGCAATTCCGGCGGTCCGCTGGTGAACAGCCGCGGGGAAGTCATCGGCATCAATACGCTGATCTTCACCGGCGGCGTGAGCCAGTCGTATATCGGCTACGGGTTCGCGCTTCCGATCAACCGCGTGAAAACGGTCATGACCGAGCTGCAGCAGAAGGGAAAGGTCGAGCGGAATTTCTGGACGGGAATGGAAGTGCAGCCGGTCGACGCACGCATCGCGAAATATTTCGGCATGACGAAAACCGAGGGCGTGATCATCAGCGATATCAAGGAGAACAGTCCGGCTGAACGCGCCGGACTCAAAGTCGGCGACATCATCCTTGAAGCAAACGGCGACCGCATCGTGGACGAGAACCGGATCGTCGCCGTGATCCGCGAGCTCAAGGCCGGCGACTCGCTGCGCCTGAAGATCTACCGCGAGAAGAAGACATTCGATGTAACCGTCGCGCTCGAGCGGCGGAAATGACCCGAACACCACTACAGACTGAACAAGACAGAGGCTGACGAATGATCGAACGGTATACACGCCCCGACATGGGGGCGATATGGAGCGACACCACGAAATACTCGATTTGGCTGGAGATCGAACTGCTCGCCTGCGAGGCGCAGGCCGAACAAGGCGTCATTCCCCATAGCGCGATTCCGATCCTGCGCGAGCGCGCCGCGTTCGACATCGCGCGCATCAACGAGATCGAAGCCGAAGTGAAGCATGACGTGATCGCCTTCCTCACGAATGTCGGCGAATACGTCGGCCCCGAATCGCGCTTCATCCATCTCGGCATGACGTCGTCCGACGTGCTCGATACGGCGCTCGCCGTGCAGATGCAGCGCGCGGCGGACCTGCTGCTGAAGGACCTCGAAGCGCTGAAGGATGTGCTGGCGCGGCGCGCAAAAGAATTCAAGATGACGGTGATGATCGGCCGCTCGCACGGCATCCATGCCGAGCCGACCACATTCGGGCTGAAGCTTGCCTTGTGGTACGACGAGACGCGCCGCAACATCCGGCGCCTGCAGCAGGCGCGCGAAACGATATCGGTCGGACAGATTTCGGGAGCCGTGGGCACATACGAACACCTGAGCCCGAAGGTCGAGGAATACGTCTGCGCGAAGCTCGGCCTTGCGCCCGCGCCGGTCTCGACGCAGGTCCTGCAGCGCGACCGTCATGCCGAATTCATGGCGACGATCGCGGTGATCGGCAGCTCGCTTGAAAAGTTCGCGACGGAAATCCGCCATCTTCAGAAAACGGAAGTGCTGGAAGCCGAAGAATATTTTTCGGCAGGACAGAAGGGTTCGTCCGCCATGCCGCACAAGCGCAATCCGATCACCTGCGAACAGATTGCCGGCCTCTCGCGCGTGCTCCGCGGCAACGCCCAGGCGGCGCTCGAGAACGTCGCGCTGTGGCATGAGCGCGACATCACGCATTCGTCCGTCGAGCGCATCGTCGTGCCGGACAGCTGCATTCTGCTCGACCATATGCTGGCGAAGATGACCGGCGTGATCGACAAGCTGCTGGTCTATCCCGAGAACATGAAGCGCAACATCGACGTCACGCACGGCCTCGTCTTCTCGCAGCCGGTGATGCTTGCGCTGACGAAAAAAGGCATGAAGCGCGAAGACGCATACCGCATCGTCCAGCGCAACGCCATGGAAGTCTGGAGATCGAAGCAGAGCTTCCGCGAGGTGCTCACCGCCGATCCCGATGTCGCCTCGGCGCTGAGCGCAGAGGAACTTGCCGAGGCGTTCGATCCGGCCAAGGGCCTGCGCCATGTCGATTACATCTTCGAGCGGGTCGGACTGTAGCGCTCCGCTTTTCGGATTCATTACCGCACACACGATGCACTGTCAACCACACAGAGAAAGGTGCCGCTGTATGATCGGAACATTGCCCGTAACGATTCAACCGACTGAAGTCCATGCGTCGCTGGCCAAACACATGCTTGTCGACGGATTCGATCTGGTGATCGATCTGAAAAAGAGCAAAGGATGCCGGATCCACGATTCCCGGTACGACAAGACGTTTCTCGACTTCTTCTCGTTCTTTTCCTCCTCGGCCGTCGGCATGAACCATCCCGCCCTGGTCGAGCCGGAATTTCTGGAGAAGCTTGCCTACGTCGCCGTCAATAAAACGAGCAACTCCGATGTGTTCTCTGTGGAGATGGCGGAGTTCGTCGAGACATTCGCGCGCTGCGTGCAGCCCGAGTCGATGCCGTACGTCTTCTTCGTCGACACCGGCGCGCTCGGCAACGAGAACGCACTGAAGACCGCCTTCGACTGGAAGGTGCGGAAGAATTTCGTGAAGGGCTACACCGAGGAACGAGGAAGGCAGGTGATCCATTTCCGGCATGCCTTCCACGGGCGCACGGGCTATACGATGTCGCTGACGAACACCGATCCGAACAAGACGAATTATTTTCCGAAGTTCAAATGGCCGCGCATCCTCAATCCTGCCGTCCGCTTTCCGCTCAACGAAAAGCACCTCACGAGGGTTGAAGAAGACGAGCGCACGGCCATCCGCCAGATCAAGGAAGCGATCATCAACAATCCGGACGATATCGCGGCAATGATCATCGAACCGATCCAGGCCGAAGGCGGAGACAATCATTTCCGGAAGGAGTTCTTCGAGGAGCTCCGCACGATCTGCGACGAAAGCGAGATCATACTGATTTTCGACGAAGTGCAGACCGGCGTGGGACTCACCGGGAAGATGTGGGCGCACGAATATTTCGTGAAGCCGGACATGATGTCCTTCGGGAAGAAGACGCACGTCTGCGGATTCGCCTCGAGCACGCGCATCGACGATGTGCTCGACAACGTGTTTCACAAGGCGGGGCGCCTCAACTCGACATTCGGCGGAAACCTCGTCGACATGGTGCGCTTCACGCGCGTCATGCAGGTGATCGAGCAGGAGCACCTCGTCGAGAATGCGCGCGTGCAGGGCGCCTATCTGCTGTCGGAACTGACGAAGCTGCAGGAGGAGTTCCCGCGCCTCATCTCGAATACGCGCGGCCTGGGCATGATGTGCGCGATCGACCTCGACACGGCGCAGAACAGGGATGAACTGCGCCGCAAGGCATACGAGGAAGGACTCATCCTGATCGGCTGCGGGGACCGGGCGATCCGTTTCCGTCCGCCTCTCATCATCACACAGGAAGAAATCGCGGAAGGCATCGCCATCATCCGCAAGGCCCTCTGCGAACTCAGCGTGGGCGAAGAATAGGAGCGTTGAATGGAACAGATCGATCACACAGAGGAGAACCCTCTCCATCTGAACACTGATCATGTAACGCGCATCTGCATCGATTTCCTGCGCGATGAAGCGCGCGTGGCAGGCTTTTCGAAGGCGGTCTTCGGGCTGTCGGGAGGCATCGACTCGGCCGTTTCGGCCTTTCTTGCCGCGCGGGCCTATGGTCCGGAAAATGTGCTTGCCGTCAGGATGCCCTACCGCACCAGCAGTCCCGAAAGCCTGTCCGATGCCGATCTCGTCATCGAGTCGCTCGGCATCGCCTCGGAAACCGTCGAGATCACGCCGATGGTCGAGCCGTTGTTCGAAGCGCAGACCATTGCCGACAATCTGCGGCGGGGCAACATCATGGCGCGCGAGCGCATGATCGTGCTGTACGACATTTCGGCGCGAGAGAACGCGCTCGTGATCGGCACATCGAACAAGACCGAAGCGCTGCTCGGATACGGCACGCTCTTCGGCGACATGGCCAGCGCTCTCAATCCGATCGGAGACCTCTATAAAACGCAGGTCCGGCAGCTCGCCGCGGCTCTCGGTGTTCCGCAGCGCATCATCGACAAGCCGCCCACCGCCGATTTGTTCCAGGGACAGACCGACGAGAGCGATCTCGGCTTCTCCTATGCCGAAGTTGACCGCCTGCTCTATTTAATGGTGGACGATCGCCGCTCGTTCGACGAGCTGAATGCATACGGCTTTTCCGCGGAATTCATCAGCGCCGTGCAGAGAAAGATCAGGATCAACCAGTTCAAGCGCCGGCCGCCCTTGATCGCGAAGATCTCGCATCGCACGATCAATGTCGACTTCCGCTATGTCAGGGATTGGGGCATCTAGGCAGACAGCACGTTCACCATCGGGATAACAACAGCATGAATGAAACATCTCGCTTCAGTCTTGCGTCAATGCTCAAAGGGATGAGCCCCGGCATTCCGCGCAAGACGCTCATCGCGTTCGTAATGCTGACAGTCTGCATCAGCATCGCCGGTTATTATTATTACCAGTCCGAACACGAGCGCTATATGGTGGAGAAGTGGAAGGAGCTTTCGGCGATTGCGGGTTTGAAAGAGCGCGAGATCGAAGCATGGAGGAAGGAACGTCTCTCGGATGCGAACTTCGCCTTCAATGCCGCCATCGAGCGGCGCGCGCTTTCGGCTCTGCGCGCATCCGACCCTCGCTTTCCGTACGGTCGGTATTACGACTGGATGCCGTCGATGTACAAGAACGGCAACTACGAACACCTTGCCCTGTTCGACTATTCACACACGCAGCGTTACAGCGTTCCCGCTGCGGAAATCCCTCTTACGCAGGTCATCGATTCACTCTTCGGTCTGGCCGAGCGCGAACGCAGAATCTGCTTTTCCGACTTCTACCGAGACCGGCACAACCGTCCCATGCTCTCGGTCGTCGTGCCGGTGCTGGACAGGGGAACGGCTGCGATGGAAACCGCGGGCTTCATCGTGATGCAGATCAATCCGCAGACGCTCTTTTATCCTCTCGTGCAGTCATGGCCCGTGCCGAGCAAAAGCGGAGAACTGCTCCTGCTGTCGGCGAAGGGCGATTCGGCAGCCTACTTGAATACGCTCCGCTTTGCCGATAATATCAGCCGTTGGAAGACGGCCTCGCTCAGCGACACGATGCTGCTTGCCTCGAAGGCCGTGAAGACAAATGACAGCATGCTTGCGGGATTGGATTACCGGGGACAGCAGGTGTTTGCCGTCAAGCGTCCGATCGACGGAACCGGGTGGATGCTCATCGCCAAGAACGATGCGAAGGAAGTCTTCGCGCCGCTCAACCAGACCCGTTTCTTTCTGGTGATCATGGTCGTGATGATCTCGCTCATCGGCGGCATCTCGATATTGCTGGTGTGGCGGCATCGCCGCGGGGAATACTACCGGCGGGAATATGAGCAGGAGCTCGAGCGCCGTCTCTCGGCCGCGGCGCTGCGCGAAAGCGAGGAGCGCTTCCGCATGCTCGTCGAGTCTTTGAACGAGATCGTCTACACGCTCGATACGCAGTGCCGGTTCATCGGCGTCTACGGCCACTGGGTCGAGCTCTTCGGAGTCGACGAGGCCAGCGTGCGCGGCAAGAAGCCCGAAGACATCTTCGGCGCCGATCCGACGGTCGACCACCGCGAAATGGAACGCCGCGCGCTCGGCGGCGAACATGTGCTGTACGAATCGACATATTCCATTCCATCGACCGGCGAGGTTCATGTCGTGCAGACGTCGCTTTCGCCGCTGCGGGGATCCGCCGGCGACATCATCGGTATTGTCGGTGTCGGACGCGATATCACGAAGATCAAGCATCTGGAGCGCGACCTTCTTCAATCGCAGAAAATGGATTCGCTCGGCAAGCTCGCGGGCGGCATCGCCCATGATTTCAACAATCTGCTGGCCATGCTCATGGGTTCGGCCGAGCTGCTCAAGAGGAATCTGAAGGACGATCCCCAGAACATGATACACATCCGGAGAATCTTCGAGGCGACCGAGCGCGGATCGTCGATCGCCAAACGGCTGCTGCTGTTTTCGCGGCAGGGACTCTCGGAGTTCAAGCCTGTTTCGGTTTCACACATTCTCACAGAGATTGTCGAGATTCTCCGCTATTCTTTCCCGAAGACGATCGAGGTGAAGCTCGAGATCGAGGCCGAGCATGCGCTTATCAACGGCGATGCGGGACATCTTCACCAGGCCTTCCTCAATCTCTGCCTCAACGCCAAAGACGCGATGGGCGAGCAGGGAACGCTCACGCTGGCCGAACGGACCGTCGGTCCTGAAGAAGCCGCGAAGAAATTTCCCGAATGCGCAGGTCAATGCATCGCCGTTTCGATTGCCGATACGGGAAGCGGAATTGATCCGCAGCTTGTCGGAAAGATCTTCGAGCCGTTCTTCACAACGAAGGAAAAAGGGAAGGGAACCGGACTCGGGCTTTCCATCGTTGACGGTATTATACGAAACCATCACGGGTACATCGACGTCCAGTCGGAGCCCGGCAACGGCACCACATTCACGATATATTTTCCGGTCTATACCGGACCGCTGATCGAGCCGGCGCCTGAGGAAGCGGAAACGTCGGCGAGCGGCGAGACGATCCTGATTGTCGACGATGAAACGATGATCAGGGAACTGCTGGCCGAATATCTCGGCAGCCTGGGGTATTCCGTCCTGATGGCCGGCGACGCGGAAGAGGCGATCACGCTCTACAGGGAAAAGGCCGCATCGATCGACATCGTCATCAGCGATCTCGGCATGCCGAAAATGTCGGGAGAAGAACTCTTCACCAGACTCCGCGCAATCGATCCTTCCGTTTCCGTCATCATTTCGTCGGGATATCTCGACGGCACGACGCGCAACGGACTTCTGTCGAAAGGCATCCTCGGTGTGCTCACAAAACCGTACCGGCTGAACGACATTCAGGCGCTTCTGGCCGAGTGTCTCCGCAACCGGACGCGGAGGATATCATCATGATGCACAAGACGACGCTTCGCGAGACGCTCGATGAGCTGATGCGCGAAGAATCGGCGCTTGCCCGCCCGATGCCCGATGGCTGGGTGCAGTGCGTGGCGTGCGGGCACCGCTGCAAGATCGCGCCGGGCCGCGACGGCATCTGCAAAGTGCGCTCGAACCGGGAGGGAAAGCTGTTCGTGCCGTACAATTACGTCTGCGGCGTCCAGCTCGATCCGGTAGAAAAGAAGCCGTTCTATCACGCCTATCCCGGTTCCACGGCGCTGAGCTACGGCATGCTCGGCTGCGATTACCATTGCGCCTACTGCCAGAACTGGGTCTCGTCGCAGACGCTGCGCGATCCCGATGCCACGGCGCTGCCCACGGAAGTCTCGGTCTTCGACATCGTCGATGCCGCAGTGGCGCGCGGCGCGCGCATCATCACGAGCACATACAACGAACCGCTCATTACCAGCGAATGGTCGCGCGATATCTTCATGCTGGCCAGGGAGCACGGACTCGTCACGTCGTACGTCTCGAACGGCAATGCCACGCCGGAAGTCCTGGATTTCCTTCAGCCCTGCATCGACCTCTACAAGGTGGACCTCAAATCCTTCCGTCAGAAAAATTACGCCCAGCTCGGAGGCCGCCTGCAGGTCGTTCTCGATACGATCGCCGATGTGCACCGCCGCGGCATCTGGATCGAAGTCGTCACGCTCGTCGTTCCCGGCTTCAACGATTCGGAGGAGGAGCTGCGCGACATGGCCCGGTATCTCCATTCGGTCTCGGATGACATTCCGTGGCACGTCACGGCCTTTCACCAGGACTATAAAATGACCGATCCGGATACGACGCCCGTGCGCAGCCTGCTTCGTGCGGTCGAGATCGGACGCAGCGAGGGCCTTCATTACGTCTACGCCGGCAACATCCGCTCGCGCGCAGCCGGCGATGCGGAGGACACAAAATGCCACGCCTGCGGCGCGACACTGATCCGCCGCAACGGCTTTCTTGTCCTTTCGAACGAGATCGACCATGGGCGGTGCCCCTCGTGCAAAACGGCGATTCCCGGACGCTGGAATTAACGCCTTCCGCGCGCGACTGAAAAGGAACGGGAAATCGCATTCTCCTGTTGATATTGTCTGAAGCGTTTTGTATCTAATATAAAGATGCTTCTGGTGCACACAGTGACGTTCACCTTCAACGGCATAGTTCCCTATGATGAAAACCACTCTGCTCGCTGTTCTGCTTCTGTGCATGATCATGGCGATCGACTCCTGCTCATCGTCCTCCACAACCACTACCGACAAGCCGTCCGCCGCTCCGAGCACGTTTCCGTACATGATCGGCAGGATCGAAGTGATCGGCAATGAACCGTTTACGAAACTCGCGCTGCGTGTCGACGAAACGCACCTCTATCTGCTGAGGGCGCCGAAGGAGATGGAACCGGACCTTGTTCGGCATCAGCAGGGCCTCGTAAAACTCTACTATTCAGGGAGGCAGGAAAAGGCCAAAGAACATTACCTGGATGTGGACCACATCGAAAAGCTGGACAGTAAAAAATAACACGTTCACCGTTTACAGCAAGGAGTATTGAATGCGAACATTCGTCGCGGGAGTACTGTTCTTTTTCTTGGCCGGTGCGGCACAGCTTCGGGGACAGGACAACCTTCAGCCATACCGTGCAACACCGGTAGCGTCCGACGGCTCATACGGCATCCACGGATCGGATCTGCTGCGTCCCAAAGAAGCGGAACTGAGCCGCTATCTGAAGGAGCATCCCGAAGCAAAGCAGGCGAGCCTCTCGAAGCAGGCCGCCTGGGGATTCACGGTGGGCTCGACCAAATCGTGGTACGCAACGGATCTGACGACGACCACCGAATACCTCGTTCCGTCCACGTGCCGCGGCGTGGGAACGAACTGCTATATCTTCGTCGAAGATGCGATCTGGGGCTCGCGCGCCAATCAGCAGGTCGTCGATTCGGTCCGCAACGCATTCGATCTCCGCACGCCGGGCAACCCGAACAAGGGCATCTATGATACGGATGTCGAGGCGTTCGGCGCTCCGCCGAATGTCGACAACGATCCGAAGATCATCATCCTCATCCTCGATATCAAGGACGGATTCACCGGCACCGGCGGGTATGTGATGGGCTATTTCTATTCGCTCAACGAAGTGAACCGCACTACAAGCAACAAGGCCGAGATTTATTATCTCGATGCCAATCCGTTGAACCTCACGACCGCATCCGGACTGCAGGGCGGACTGAGCACGATGGCGCACGAGTTCCAGCACATGATCCATTGGAATTACGATCCGCAGGAAATCGCCTTCGTCAACGAAGGCTGTTCGCTGGTGGCCGAAGTCAACGCGGGCTATCCGCTGTATGCGCAGTCGGGATTCGTGAACGAGACGAACCATTATCTTCTCGACTGGCGCACCGGCGACAACACGATGGTGCTCAACGACTATTCGCGCGCCGCCCGCTTCATGACGTACTGCCGGGACCAGTTCGGCATGCCGTTCTTCAAGAAGCTCGTGGCCACGAACCTGACGAGCATCGGCGGGATCAGTTATGCGATGGGCCAGTCAGGCAGCACATGGGCGTTTCCAGACCTGGTGCAGAATTTTTCGATCGCGAATATCCTGAACGACCGCACGGTCGATGCGAAATACGGATATCTCTATCCGACGATCACGAAAACCAACGGCCTGACGTTCTATTCGCCCTCGTATTCCAGCGGCGCCGAAGCCGAAGAGGTCGCCGGATACGGTTCGACGTTCTTCGGATTCAAGGCGGGCTCCGATCTGAAGGCGATGTTTAAGGCCGATCCGAGCCTGTCGATCAAGGCCGTTGAAATCGGCCCGTCATCCAAGCGCGTCGTCGATGTGACAAGCAACGTGCAGTTTGCCGAGCCGGGATTCGGCACGACGTACAAGGAAGTGTATTTTGTGGTCACGAACCGGGATGGCCTGCCGCATACGTTCACCACGAACGTGACGGGCGCCAGCACGCGCACGGCCATCGAACTGAAGTATGACACGTCCGAACCGGTCGGTTATCTTTCCCAGTCGGAGAACGACACCATCTGCGTGCTGTTCGACGGAACGCCCGGAGCAAAGCTCGATTCGGTGAAGGTGGCCCTTCGCCGCAACGGCACGATCACCGGAGGCGTGTGGAGCTATTCAGGACTCCGCCGTCCCCTTGCTGCTCCGCTTGCCGTTCCGGTCACCGCCACGGCATCCAACGCGCCGTCGGCACCGTATCCCGTACCCTATCCCAATTGGGGAACGATCGATCTGAGGTCGAACAACATCGATGCGTCGAATCCGTTTGCCGTGACGTTCAACGTCACGGGAGATCCCACGGTGCAGCAGCGTGTGATGGTGAGCAAGTATCCGGGTACGACCTCGTACCACAGCCTCACATACCTGAACAAGCCGTCGAGCGGCACGCCTGACTGGTATTATCTGAGCGCCGACGAATCGAACGTCTACGTCTATCTCGTGCGCGCCTATGTGAGCGTCGGGGGAGTGACGGCGGTGAAGGAACCGCGCGAGCTTGTGCCTTCGACCACGCAGCTCGATCAGAACTATCCCAATCCGTTCAATCCGTCGACGACGCTCAAATTTTCGCTTGCCTCGAAGCAGCATGTTTCGCTGAAGCTGTACGATGTGCTGGGCAAGGAAGTGGCGACGATCGTGGACGAGGAACTGCCGGCGGGCACATACACGCGCGCATGGAATGCGTCGGCGTTCCCGAGCGGCGTGTATTTCTCGACACTGAGGGCGGGGAGCGTGACAGAAACGAAGCGTCTCGTCCTGACAAAATGAGTGCCAAGGTAAACTGTTCTTGATCTGGTTGGGTGCGAAGCGCGGAGGCGTCTGCGCTTCAAGTCCCAATTGCAACGGGGCTCTGTCCGTTGCATAGCGAGGAGTCAGTATGCGA
>JBLMZA010000159.1:0-80123 GCA_050258555.1 Acidobacteriota bacterium
CTTCTGCGCACTTCTCGCAGACTTCGGCGCACGCTCCGCAGGTGGCATGATGCAGCGGCGAATTGTGCATCATGAAATGCGCGCTGGTCTGGCAGATCTCGGCGCAGTCCAGAAGCATCCATACATGGTCGGCGATGGCGTCGAAGCCCCCGCGTTCGAGGCTGTGCGTGGCGGTGTCGCGGCAGATGTTGTGGCAATCGGTGCAGTTCTTGATGCACCGCTGGAGTTCCTTCGAGACTTGGTCGATCGTCTTGACGTGCATCATCGGATCCATGTGGGAGCCCGATTGGCCGTGCATATCATGCTGATGAGCCATAGGCACGACTCCTTTCATGATAAATGGTGAACGATACCGGATAGGTCAGGTATCGGACACAACAGAGCGCTTTCTGAGATTGTTCCCTCGGCAGACGGCTCGGGCAGGAACATTTCACACCGACCGGAAGTTTATGTATTCAAAGGACATACCATTCACCGACCAGGAGAGGCACCCTATGTACAACATTGCTTTCGCACTTTTGATGATCGCCGCCGTGGGCGCCGCCCAGGAGACGCAGAACCGGCAGGTCACTGTCGTTCCCAGCATCGACGTGAAGCGCTATATGGGAACGTGGTACGAGATCGCGCGGCTGCCGAACACGTTTCAGAACAAGTGCGTGAGCGATGTGACGGCGACGTACTCGCTCATGGAGGACGGAGACATCCAGGTGGTGAACCGCTGCCGCAAAGCCGATGGATCGATGAGCGAAGCGACCGGACGCGCGAAGAAGGCGGATGACGACGGACCGAATACGAAACTGAAAGTGCGTTTCGCGCCGGCGCTCTTGTCGTTCCTGCCGTTTGTATGGGGGGACTATTGGATCATCGATCTTGCGTCCGATTACAGCTATGCCGTTATCGGCGATCCCGATCGCAAATATCTCTGGCTGCTTTCCCGCACGCCATCGATGGATGAAGTGAAAGTGCAGGCAATACTTGACCGAGTGAAGCGGCAGGGATACGACCTGACGAAGCTTATCTATACGACGAATACGGCCAATAAGGGGAAGTGACCGTACGGCGCAGTTGCGCCCTCACTTCCGTACTCCGTCGGATTTCGGATGCGCCGGCGGTTTCCTCTTGTCATCAGACAGTTTGTACTTGAAGGGCAGCACCACCCATGTCGCCACGGGTTTGCCGTTGATGATTGCCGGTTCGAATTTCCATTTCATCGCCGCGAGCACGCTCGGCTGATTGAAGATCACATGATCTGTCTTCACCACCTCGGCCTTCTTCACATTGCCTTTTTCATCAATCAGCATGTTGACCCATGTCATTCCCTGTATGCCGTTGCGGCGCGCCGAGTCGGGATAGGCAGGAGCCGGCGTGAAGCCTTTGATGGGCGTAGGTTCCTTCTGATAGGGCGGTTCCTCCTGCTGTCCGAAAAAGAAGACGCAGAGCAGAATCATTGCAAGCGTATGACTCATGGTTCACCTCCGTTCGAACGTGTCTCATGCGGCGGCGTTGCAACGACATCGACGATGGGCAGCGATGCCACGAAGACGTATTCCGTCTGCGGCTTCCCGGCCGGCGAAGGCGGATATATGATGCTGAAGATGATGATGGACGCCGAAACGACGAGCCATGCCGCGGCCGCAGCGGCTGCCGGGAGGGAGAGGGAGAACTTCCGCTTCAGGAAAGGAATGCGCATCGGCGGAGGCGGTGCGGGTTTCCGCTCGGGCTCATGCGGCAGCATGAGCGAATCGAGGCGGATCGCCGAGCGAAGGAACGTCCGGCATTCGGCGCAAGCCCCAAGATGCCGGAACATGGCCGCGGTTTCCTCCGCGCTTGCTTCATCATCGATATAAGCGCTGATGAGTGCCTGATAGTCATCGCATAGTTTCATGTGTACCTCGCATGAACAATATGAGGGAGATGATGCCGCCCCGCACGCATCTCAGATGTCGTGAGCGGAGGCTTCCCATAAAGGATGCAGCATCTGTATGAGCGCCTTGCGCGCCTTGAACAGGCGCGCCTTCACCGATGATACGCTCGACTGCGTGACGGCGGCAATTTCCTCGTATGACATCTGCTCGTAGACGCGCAGCATGATCGCTTCCCGGAAGCAGAGACGGAGTCGGCTGACGGCGTCTTCGACGATTTCATCGCGCTGTTTGATCATCATCAGCTCTTCCGGCGACTTGCCGTCCGATACGATCGAATCGTCGGCTTCATCCATCTTCCTTCTGGCAAGCTCGTTGAACGCCTCGTTTCGGGCGCAGGCAAAGAGCCAGCTCCGCACCGATTGCCCGTTCCTGATTGCCGCGGCCGATGTCAGGAGCTTCACGAAGACATTCTGGACGATATCGTCCGCGCGATCCCGGTCGTTCAGGAGCCTCGTGCCGTAGCGCCGGATGCGCCCGCTGTAGCGCGTGTGGAGCTGCCGAAATCCGCTCTCATCGCCGCAGCGTACGAGCTCGAGCAATTCCATGTCCGATGGCGTTTCCAATCGATGCTCCGTTCGTCTATTGATAGGACAGATGAAACGGCCGAAAGTTTCCGCTACACGAATATACGCAAAGCATGCATGCGTTCCATGCAGATTTTGCGCACTCTGCGGTCCCCATGCCTTCAACACGTCCATTTGAAGGAGGAAAAATATGGCACAATACATGATGGAATATTGTTGAAGCGGAACAGGAACCAACAACAAAGGAGAGAAGCATGATGAAGAAACAGAATGTATTATCGCTGTGCGCGGCTGCGGCGTTCGGCATCGCCGCCATGGTTTCAGGATGCTCGAAAAGCGATTCGCCCTCCGGTGCGCCAAACGGACTGCAGTCGGTCAACATGAACATTTCATTCTCGAAGTCGCTCTCGTCGGGGCTGTCGAAAGCCTATGGCACCGAGGCGGCCGATTCGATACGCATCGACAGCGCGGTGGTGGTGCTGGCGCGTATCAAGTTCGAGTCGCACATCGATTCGGTGAGGATTGACGACGACGGCATGGGCGGCATGGGCGGCGGCATGATGGGACATGACAACGATTCGGATTATTCATTCAAGGGTCCCTTCGTGATTCATGTGCGCGACACGATCGGCATCAATTTCGCGAACTCCGATCTTCCTCCCGGCACATACGACGGAATCAAGTTCAAGATCCATCGGCTGATGAGCGGCGAATACCGCGAGGACAGCGACATGCGCCATCACAGGAATATGTTCTGGAACGACTCTTCGGTGGCGGGATCGAGCGTGACGGTGTGGGGATCGATTCTGAAGAACGGCACATGGACCCCGTTCAAATATGATTTCAATGGCGAAGTGGAATTCAAGATCAAAGGCAACTTTGTCGTGACGGAAGCGGGAAGCCCGGTCACGATCGCGTTGAACTTCAACATCGCGCGCTTCTTCGTCAGCTCGACCGGTGCGCTGCTCGATCCGACCGACACATCGGTGCAGAACCGCGAGCAGATCCGCAAGGCGATCTATGCCGCCTTCGGCGCGGGACGCTGCGGCTATGACCGGGGAGACGGACGCCCGAGATAAAAAGCAGGCCAGTGTATTCAAGAAAAAAAGCGGAAGCATCCGATATGATGTTTCCGCTTTTTTTATTATGTTCACAAAAACATTCTCCGGAATTTCCATGACTCCACGCATCAAGATCTGCTGCATTGCATCGCGCGATGAGGCGCGGCTCGCCGTATCCTTCGGCGCATCGGCCCTCGGCCTCGTAGGCCGCATGCCGAGCGGTCCGGGCCCCATTGCCGATGAGCTCATTTGCGGGATCGCCCGGTCCGTACCGCCGCCGATTGCCACATTCCTTCTGACATGCGAAACCGAGCCCGGCGCGATCATTGCCCATCATGAACGGACGCAGACGAATACCATACAGCTTGTCGATGCGCAGCGCGAAGAGACCTATGCCGAGCTCAGGCGCGGGATGCCGTCGGTGAAGCTCGTGCAGGTGATCCATGTGCGCTCTGAAGCTTCGGTCGAGGAGGCAGTGCGGATATCGGAGCATGTAGATGCGCTGCTGCTCGACAGCGGCAATCCGCTTCTGAAGGTGAAGGAGCTCGGAGGAACAGGACGCGTGCACGACTGGTCGCTGAGCCGTGCCATTGTGGAGCAATCACGCGTGCCGGTATTTCTTGCGGGCGGACTTCATGCAGAGAATGTGAGGGAGGCGATCGACCGCGTTCAGCCCTTCGGCGTCGATCTCTGCAGCGGCATCAGGACCGCCGGCGCGCTCGATCCGGAAAAGCTCGAGCGCTTCGTGAATGCGGTTATGCGATGACCCGATCGATGACGGCGCCTCCGACCATGTCGTCGCCTTCATAAAAGACGACGGACTGTCCCGGCGTGATCGACCGCTTTGCGGCGGTGAATTCGATGCGGACCGTGCCCGAGCCGTCGGCCGTACCGTCCAGCTGCGTCACCAGTGCCTCATCGCCAGGATCCTTGTAGCGGATCTTGACGCTCAGCAGCCTGCCCTCACGCAGGTTGTCGTACTTCTGCAGGTTCAGCTGCGTCGCCGTGAGCGCCGTCCGGTAGAGATCCTTTTCATATCCCACGTTGATGATATTCTCTTTGTAGTTGATCTCCGTCACATAGAGCGGATCGGGATGCGCGACGCCGAGTCCCTTTCGCTGACCGATGGTGTAGAAGGGGAATCCGCGATGGCGGCCGATCTTTTTTCCGTCGAGCATGATGCTGCCGCCGTGCACCTTCGTGTCGAGATCGGGCATCTTGTGCTTGAGGAACCGCTCGTAATTGTTGTCCGTGATGAAGCAGATCTCGAAACTTTCGCCCTTCGCCGCCGTCCGCAATCCGAATCTCTCGGCAATGGCACGGACCTCAGGCTTCGTCAGTTCAGCCAGCGGGAAGAGCGTGCGGCCGAGCGATTCCTGCGATACGTTCCAGAGCATGTACGACTGATCCTTGGTATGATCCTTCCCGCGTGAAATGACATGACGGCCCGTCGACTCGTCCGTGCGAAGCCGGGCATAGTGGCCCATGGCCACGTAATCGGCGCCGAGCTGACGGCCCTTGCGCAGCAGTTCCTCCCATTTGATCTTCCGGTTGCAGATGACGCACGGATTCGGCGTGCGTCCGTGCATGTACTCGTCGATGAAATTGTCGATGACGCTGCGGCCGAAGACGTCGGAGAAATCGAGGACGTAATGCGGAAAACCGAGCTGGGATGCGATGATGCGCGCATCGTTGATGCCGTCGAGCGAGCAGCAGCTCTTGTCGCCTTCGATCGTTCCGCCGACGTCGTCGTAATTGAATGTCTTGATCGTGATGCCGATGACGTTCCAGCCCTGCTCGACCAGCAGCGCCGCCGCGACGGACGAATCGACGCCGCCGCTCATGCCCACCACGACTGTTTTTTTCTGTGTGCTCATCTTAATAATATAATAAAATACCGGATTAAAATGTCAAATCCGCCTGGAATGCCACCTCCGGCGCCGTGTTGCCCAATATTTCATCGTCGCCCGAACCCATCGTCTCCACGTTCCATTTCGACAAAAGTCCGTAGCGCAGCGTGAAGGCCATGCCCGAAACCGGAGCGTAATCGGCCATAACGAACATCCGCACGCCCTTTCCCGATAGCAGCGACGTCGAAGCCGATCCGCGTATATCCGGCTCGTACACCGACAACGCCGCGTCGGCCGAGCCGGTATCGAAAAAGACCGCGCCCGCGGCAAGCGTCAGGCCCGCCCCCGAAAAACGCTTCGACACATCCGTCGCGGCAAGCAGGCCTTTTTCCGTCTGCGGAGCGATGGCATACGACACGCGCGTGAACTGGATGCGCTGCGTAAGCGTGTAGCGCAGCGGACTCGTATAGCGCACCATGAACCGCATTGTGGTCTGCCGTCGATCATCCAGGATGCCGGCCGCCGCGCCCTCCGGCACCACCAGTTTCGTGCGCGTCTTGTATTTCATCTGCGCGGAATAGGTGAAATTTTTCGCGGCCATGCCATCGGCACGCAGCAGGTATTCCACGCCCCTGCGCGTGAAGAGTTCGGGATCGGTGATCGAGAAATGATCGACATACGAGAAGAGTCCGACTTCCTTCGCGATATTCCAGTCGAATCCGAAATACATGCCGCGTTCACCGTTCACGATTCCGCGCTCGCCGAATGCATGGGCGAAGGGATTGTTGTACGTGTCGGCATAGGATCGGAGATGGACCGCAAAGGCGAAGGTGCGCGCGGCGCGGTAGACCGTGCCGATCACGGCGCTCAGCGACCGAGCCGTGTGTCCGGCGACCTCGCCGAAGACTGAATAGGGCGCACGCGAATACGAGAACGAACATCCCGCCGCCTTCATCGATCCGCCTTCGAAGGCATAGGGACTCGATGCCGCAAGCGGCCTGTCGTATTTCGCCAACGCCGTGGTGAACGTTACTTCGGCCGATTCGAAGGGGCGCGCAGCGGCGATGAATCCGGCAGATTGCTCCGTCACGGCGTCGATCTTGCTGATTTCATTTTGCGTGCGGAAAAGACCCGAGGTAAAGAAGCTCGTGACCGTTCCCGATTCATCCATCGTGGCGGGAAGATTGCGGTGCGAGAGGAATCCGGTGAACGACCAGATGCCGTATGCGGCCGTGGCGGCCGCGCCGCGGAAGTAATGAAATTCGTCGCGCGAGAGATAGGGCAGCAATTCCGCCCCGTAATGTTTCGTCTGCGAGACGGAGATCGTTCCTTTGGAAAACAGCGACGAGCGCGACAGGACGAGTCCTTCGCCGGCATTCACTGAAAACATGCCGGCAACGGCGTCTCTCAGAATGCCGAGATCGCCGGCCGCAACATAGCCCACGGCATGGCCGTTGCGGAACAGCTCGCCCGTATCGTGCTCGAGCAGGAAGCCCGCCGACACCGGCTGTGCATCGATCCTGAGCCGCTGTATGGAATGAAAGGGGGACCCCGTCCATTTGTGATCGCGCATGCCGCGGGTTTCGGCGAATGAATTTTCGATCGTGGATCGCAGTGCGACATGCATCGATCTCCACCATGGTCCATCCTCCTCGGACGCAAGCGGAAAGGCGATGGACTCCATCGTCGGCGCGGCATCGTCGATGGAATCAGTGCCGATGCGCGCGGCATTTCCGGAAAGCGGAGAGGCCGAAAGCAGGCGCAGGGGATTCCCGCCGCCGGTGAATCGGCCATCCGCCCGGTGTCCCAGGTAATAGTCCATTTCATCGAGAAAGACCGATGCGCCGATGCGGTCTTCTCCGGCTTCTTCAAGCATCGATTCGATCATGGGAATGGCCCGCCGTATGGAATCGGGCGGCGTCTGCGCCCATGCGGTCGAGAGGATGCACACGAATGCGGCGATCGTTTTCATGGGTCGATTGAAATCCCGAATGTATGTGTGAGGCCGAGTTCCTGATGCGTGACGACGGCATACTGTATTTCGAATGCGGAAAGCCGGATCCCGAGTCCGCCATACAATCGCGCCGGTCCTGTCGATGCGCCGGTGCGAAGCAGAAGGAAACTGACCGGCGAGGCTTCCACGCCGGCATGAACGGATTCGGGATAGCGGACATCCTTGACGATGTCGAGCGCGAAGCGCGCCTGCGTGCCGAAGGCGTACGACATGCCGAGCATGACGATGCGCGGAAGCTCATCGTTGTTCGAGCCGATGGCCGGATGGTTCACATTGAGAACCGATGCGCCGAGCGTGAGTCCGGTGACGGGTGAAGCCTGGATGCCGAGATCGATTCCCGATGCATGCGCCGAGCCGTAGCGCTCGATCGAGAGCGCATTATAGGAATACGAAATGCCGGCGGCGAACGCCTCGTCGAGTTTCACGGCATATGTCAGCATGAGCGCATGCTCACGGTAGAGGGAAGATCCGAACCGGGTGGCCGTGCACTGAAGCGTTCCAAAGTGAAAGGGCATGGCGGCAGACATGCCGATGCGCGAGAGTTCCGGCAGGCCGAATGGGGAGGGTGAATGAAACAGCGAGAGATGCACCGAAGTGATGCCGGCAGGGGAAGCGGGATTCTTTTGGACGCAATCGGCGTCGGTTCCGGCGCATCCTGCCAGTGCGCGCCCGGCCAGCGATGCGGGCTGTGCCAGGCGCTCGAAGCTCGCCCATGCACAGTCGGCAGCGGAGAAGAACGCAAGAGTCACCAGGCAGGCGGAGAAACATCCGAAATGAAATGCCGGCGTTGCGCTCTTGAATGCCGAGGAAGAAGTTTCTATATTTCCTGCACACTCCACCACATGTTTCGAAAGGATCCGTATGCGATTGGCCGCCGTTTTCATCATTGTTGCCGCCTTTCTCTCCATGACACGGACCGCCTCGGCGCAGATCGACTGCCAGGTGACGGTCAACATGGACAAGATACAGGGAACCAACAAAGACCAGCTTCAGAACTTTGCGCAGGACATACAGACGTACATCGCTTCCAACAAATGGGCCGCCGACGATTACGACGGCGACAAGATCAAATGCACGATGAACATCTTCTTCCTTTCGCAGCCGAGCGAGAACAGCTACACGGCGCAGGTGTTCATCGGAAGCCAGCGTCCGATCTACAAGGATCCGCAGGGCAAATCGACGGCCATGCTTCGCATTGTCGACGACCGCTGGGACTTCATCTACGAGAAGGGGCGTCCCATCTACCGCGACGACCAGCGCTTCGATGCCCTCACCGATTTCATCGATTACTACATGTACCTCATCGTCGGCTTCGACTACGATTCGTACGGTCCCGGCGACGGCACGAAATATTTCCAGAAATGCTTCAACTTCTGCAATCAGGCGCCGTCCAGTGCGAAAGGCTGGGATCTGCTGCCGTCGGGTTACAGCCGCCGCGGACTCGTCGAGGACCTGCTCAATCCGAAGTATCAGCCGTTCCGCGAGGGATTTTATCTCTATCATTACAAAGGCCTGGACCTGCTGGCCAGAAAGCCGGCCGATGCCTACAAGAACATGCTGGCGTTTCTCCGGAGCATCGCCGAGCAGAAGAAGATCGGAAATCCGCGCGCGCTGATCTTCAAGAATTTTTTCGATGCGAAATACATGGAGCTGGCAGACATCTTCAAGACCTATGAGGATGCCAAGAGCGCATACCAGTTGCTCATACAGGTCGATCAGGCGCATCAGTCGGCATACGAGGAAGCGGCGCGCAAAACGCGGTGAGCGGTCCCTCGCGATTCCTGCCTGCGCCTTCGTCTTTTGACGGCAGCGTACGGGAAAAGACGCTGAGAGGCAAGTTAGAAATTTCTTATGAAGAGGCATGGCGTGCACACAGTGCGTCATGCCTTTTTTATTGTGAATCCGATTGCATTTTTGTGAAATAACTCGGACATTTAAAGGATATCCATCATAGGTATACAGCCATCTCCAGAACCTACCTAACCACGAGGAACTACAATGTCGTTGAAATTTATGTCGGCTGAGGAAGCCGCAAGCCATATCAACCACGGCGATACCGTGGGCTTTTCAGGATTTACTCCCGCCGGTGCGGTGAAAGCCATACCGAAAGCCATCGCAGCGCGCGCCGTTGCATTCCATGCCGAAGGCAAGCCCTTCAAGATCGGCGTCATGACCGGCGCATCGACAGGCGACTCGCTCGACGGCCAGCTGGCCCGTGCCGAAGCGGTTTCGTTCCGTACGCCGTACCAGTCGAACGGAGACATGCGCAAGCTCATCAACAGCGGCAAGGCGGAATTTTTTGATATGCATTTGTCGCAGGTGGCGCCCAACATCCGGTTCGGCTTTTTCGGAAAGATCCATTGCGCCATCGTCGAAGCCTGCGACGTGAGCGAAAACGGCGAGATCGTTCTCACCTCGTCGGTGGGCAACACGCCCACGTACTGCCGCGTGGCCGACAAGATCTTCATCGAACTCAACCGGAAACATCCCAAGGCATTGCGCGGCATGCACGATGTCTACGAGCCTGCCGATCCGCCGTACCGCCGCGAGATACCGGTGTATGCGCCGTCGGACCGCATCGGCACGGAGGTCGTGAAAGTCGATCCGTCGAAGATCATCGGCATCGTCGAAACGGATCTGCCGGATGAAAGCGGCAAGTTCGCCGAGAGCGATGAAGTGACGAACCGCATCGGCGAAAACGTCGCCGATTTTCTCGCGCGCGAGCTGAAGGACGGACGCATTCCGTCGTCGTTCCTTCCCATCCAGTCCGGCGTGGGCAACATCGCCAACGCCGTGCTCGGCGCGCTGGGAGCGAATCCGCACATTCCGGCGTTCAATATGTATACGGAAGTGGTGCAGGACGCCGTGATCGAGCTCATGAAGAAGGACCGCGTGAAATTTGCGAGCACCTGCGCGCTCACGGTGAGTCCGGAAGTGCTGAGCGAGGTCTATTCGAACCTCGATTTCTTTCATTCGCGCGTCCTGCTTCGGCCGCAGGAGATCTCGAACAGCCCGGAAGTGGCGCGCCGCCTCGGCATCATCTCGATCAATACGGCGCTCGAAGCCGACATCTTCGGCAACGTGAATTCGACGCAGGTGCTGGGAAGCAAGATGATGAACGGCATCGGCGGATCGGGTGACTTCACGCGCAACGCCTACATCTCGATCTTCACGTGCCCCTCGGTGGCCAAGGACGGCAAGATCAGCACGATCGTGCCGATGGCCTCGCACGTCGACCACAGCGAACATTCGGTGCAGGTCTTGATCACCGAGCACGGCGTGGCCGATCTGCGCAGGAAATCGCCGAGCCAGCGCTTCGAAGCGATCCTGAACAACTGCGTGCATCCTGAATACCGCGAGCAGCTGTGTGAATATTACAATCTCGGCGGAGCCGCGCACACGCAGCAGTCGCTGCATGCGGCCTTCGGCATGCACGAGCAGTTCATGAAGACCGGGGATATGCGCAACGTGAACTGGGCGGAATACAAGTAAGACATCATAGACATCGATACTTCTTCAAGACGCCGGGAGGACCGTTGGCGCCTCCCGGCGCATTATTACAATCCATACGATAGATAGCATACCATTTCAAATTCTATGAACGAAATCAATTCCAAGTTGAACCGCATCGGGGTCTTCTACGACGGCAATTATTTTCTCCATGTCAGCAATTACTATAATTATTTCCATCCGCGCCGGAGCCGGCTGAGCATCGCCGGACTCCATGAATTCATCGAAGGGCAGGTGGCGAAGGAAGAGGGCACCGAGAAACGCCTCTGCCAGATCGTCGATGCGCATTACTTCCGCGGACGGCTCAACGCGCAGGAGGCGAGTCAGCGGGGCAACCAGCTCTACAACGACCGCGTCTTCGACGACGTGCTCATGAGCGAGGGCGTGACGACGCATTATCTTCCCCTCAAGAGCCGCTCCGGCAAGAAGGAGGAGAAGGGCATCGACGTCTGGCTCGCGCTCGAAGCCTACGAGCTCGCGATCTACAAGCGCTTCAACGTGGTCGTGCTCATTACGTCCGACGGCGACTATGTCCCCTTGGTGCGCAAGCTCAACACGATCGGGACGCGGGTGATGGTGCTTTCATGGGACTTCGAGTATACGGACGATTCGGGGCAGAAGATGGTCACGCGCACGTCGCAGGATCTGCTCGACGAGGTGACGTATCCCGTTCTCATGCACCAGCTGATCGACGACCGTGTGAAGCGCAGCGACATGCTCGTGAACAATCTCTTCATGCAGACGGACGGCTACAGCGGCTCGCGCGAGTATCGTGCCGCCGAGTCGAAGCCGCAGGTGAACAGAGGAAAGATCCTCAGCATCAAAAACGGCTACGGCTTCATTGCGCTCGTGCCCAATAATTTATTTTTCCATTATACGGACGTTGTCGAGGGCGATTTCAACGAGATGCGCGAAGGGGATACCGTCGAGTATACGATCGGGCGGAACACGCGCGGAGAGGATGTCGCAAAGAATGTCCGGTTTGTGGCAGAAGCCTCTCCGGCCGCAACCGACACGGCCGACGCCGCGGAAGGCCAGGCGTCCCGGCCGGCGCTGCCTATGCTGAGGGCAAACGGCAGCCAGGAGGCCGGAGCCGTTCCTCCGCAGGACTCGTCCGTGGCGGAAGGGGAAGCCCCGGCCGAAGAATCGCCGAAAGAGTGAATTTAGTGTTGCACTTCATGGGTTTTTCCCGTATATTGCCAAGTAGGATTTAATTTGATCATTGGAGAGTTGACATGAAAAACGATATCCATCCGACATACAAACATGCTGTCGTTCAGTGTATCTGCGGAAACACGTTCGAAACCCGCTCCACCGTCGGCAACATTCACGTCGAAATCTGCTCAAACTGCCACCCGTTCTACACGGGCAAGCAGAAGCTGATCGATTCGGCAGGCCGCGTCGAGCGCTTCAACAAGAAATACGGCAAAAAGGCCGCCCCTGCGGAAGCAGCGGTGTAAATCGGCATGCGTGCGTGATGCGCGAAAAGCAACGGAATGTATCAACGATGCATTCCGTTTTTTTTCGTACCTCATGTCCGGCGGCACTTTTCAACTACAGGCAGCGAAAGCACTGATGTATGGACGGATTTGACGACAAGAAGGCGCTGTTTTCCGGCGTACGCGGCACAGCGGTCAAAATATTGAACCGGGTCGAGCGGACCGACGCATATCTCGACAAGCTCCTCGATGCGGAACTCCGATCGTCCGACCTGAACGACCTAGACAAATCGCTTCTCACCGAGATCGTCACCGGCGTGCTCCGCTGGCAGATGAAATTGGACTGGGTGCTGAACGGCTTCTTCCACGGCAACTTTTCGAAAGCCGAAGTCACCGTGCGCAACGGACTCCGCACGGCGCTCTACCAGATCATGTTTCTGGACAAGATCCCGCATCATGCGGCGGTGAACGAGGCGGTGGAATTCATCAAGCGCATACGCGGCGAAAAAGCCGGCAACCTCGTCAACGCCGTGCTCCGCACGATTCTCCGCAACCTCGACGGCATCCACTATCCCGATATCGCCAACGGTGCCGCCCAGTACCTTTCCGTGATGTACTCGCATCCGCTGTGGATGGTGCGCAGCTGGATGAACCGCTACGGCTACGCTGAAACGGAAAAGCTCCTGGCGGCGAACAACGCCAAGCCGCAGCTCACGCTCCGCATCAATACCGCCAAGACATCGATCGACCATTTCCTGGAGCTGCTGGCGCAGCAGAACATCGCCGTCGAGCGTTCGCGCTACATCGACACGTTCGTCAAGACGGCGACGCTGGCCAACCTTTCGCACACCGAACTCTTCCGGCAGGGATACGTTTCGGTGCAGGATGAAAGCGCCGGCATCGCCGCGTCGCTGCTCGATGCGCGGCCGGGCGAGCGGGTGATCGACCTCTGCGCCGCGCCCGGAGGCAAGACGACATTCATCGGCGAGCGCATGCAGAACAAGGGCGTGATCGTGGCGGTCGACAAATACAGCACGCGGCTCGACCTGGTGCAGGAAAGCTGCGCCCGGCTCGGCATCACGAACGTGAAATGCGTCGCCGCCGACGGCGTCGAATTCGAAACGGAAGCGGCGGACAAGGTGCTGCTCGACGCGCCGTGCTCGGGCCTCGGCGTGCTCACGAAAAAGCCCGATGTGAAGATCAAGCGCGAGCAGAGCGATATCAGAAAGCTCGTCGAGATACAGCACCAGCTTATCGACCAGGCTTCATCGCTGGTGAAGCCGGGCGGCATGCTCATCTACAGCACATGCACGATCGAGCCCGACGAGAATTTTTCGGTGGTCCGGTGGTTCCTCCAGCGGCATCCGGAATTCGACATCGACCATTCGATGCGGTCGGCGTACCCCGCGCTGATGCATGCAGACGGCTATATCGAAACATTTCCTTCGAAGCACGGCATGGACGGATCGTTTTCCATCAGGCTCCGAAAATCGTCCTGAGCGTTACTCACCTCTCCATCTCCTCAAAGGATTCTTATGGACTACATCGAACTCGTACGCAGTGAACTCGGGCGTCTGCGCGACGCCAACACATTCAAGATTGAAACTCCTCTTCAGTCGGCACAGTCCGGCGTCGTGACGGTCAAGGGCAAGGACGTCGTCATGATGGCTTCGAACAATTATCTCGGCATGGCGAACCATCCCGCCGTGCGCAAGGCGGCGATCGAGGGCATCAGGGAATACGGATACGGCGTGGCCTCAGTGCGCTTCATCTGCGGAACGCAGGATATCCACCTCGAGCTTGAAAAGAAGATCTCGAAGTTCGTGGGCACCGAGGACACGATCCTCTTCTCGTCGTGCTTTGCGGCGAACGAGGGATTCTTCGCCTCGCTCACGAACGAGAAGCTCGGCTTCGAATCGTACAAGGACGTGATCTACACCGACCGCCTCAATCATGCCAGCATCATCGACGGCCAGCGCCTGTGCAAGACGGAAACCACCGACAAAAAGATCTACAATCATGCCGATATGGCCCACCTGCGCAGCCTGCTCGAAGAGGACAGGGAGAAGGACTACCGGCTGAAGATCATCGCCACCGACGGCGTCTTCAGCATGGAAGGAGACCTTGCGCCGCTCGACGAGCTCGTGGCGCTGGCCAACGAGTTTCAGGCCATCCTGTTCGTCGACGATTCGCACGCCATCGGCGTCTGCGGAAAGACGGGCAGGGGAACGCCCGAGCATTTCAATGTGCTGAAGAAAGTCGACGTCATCACCGGCACGCTCGGCAAGGCGATCGGCGGGGCCGCCGGCGGATACATCAGCGGAAAGAAGGAGCTGATCGCGTATCTTCGCCAGAAATCGCGGCCGTATACGTTTTCAAACTCGCTTCCGCCGGCAATCGTCATGGCCTGCATGGCCGCATTCGATCTGCTTTCGACCGACAAGTCGATCGTGACGCGCCTTCATGAGAACACCGCATATTTCCGGAAAGAGATCTCCGCGCTCGGCTTCAGGATTCTCGAGGGCACGCATCCGATCACGCCGATCATGCTCGGCGAGGCCTCGCTTGCGCAGGAGATGAGCATGCAGCTGCTCAAAGCCGGCGTGTACATCAAGGGGCTCTGGTTCCCCGTGGTGCCGAAAGGCGAAGCCCGTCTGCGCGCGCAGGTATCGGCGTCGCTGTCGAAGAAGGATCTCGACCGCGCGCTCGACGCGTTCGAGCATGTCGGCAGGAAGCTTCACGTTATCTAATGATGCTCCGTTCGTATGCCAACTGCAAAACAGCGTTATCTTTTTATTGATCTTCTGCGCTTCACGGCCGTGATCGTGATGCTGCAGGGACACACATTCGATGCCCTGCTTTCGCCCGTCGTAAAGCAGGCATCGCTTTTTTATATCCACGATTTCTTTCACGGCTTCGTTGCGCCGATGTTCCTGTTTGCCTCGGGCGTCGCATTCGGCGTCTCGACGATGAAAAAATGGGATGTGCATTCCCATATGAGCCGGCCGGTGATGAAGCGCGTCGGACGCTTCATCGGTCTGATCATCATCGGCTACGCGCTCCATCTGCCGTTTTTCTCGCTGCCGAAGATCCTTTCCAGCGCCACGCCCGAACAGGTTGCATCGATGCTGCAGGTCGATGCGCTGCACTGCATCGCGCTCACGCTTCTGGCAGCGCAGCTGTCGGTGCTCGTCTGCGGCACTCCCCGGCGCCTTGTGGCCGGCGCCGCGGCGGTGGCGCTGTTCATCGCTTTTTCCGGTCCCGTGATCTGGAATCTTCCCCTCACGTCGTACATGCCACTGGCCGTCGCGTCGTATCTGAACGCGCAGAATCATTCCTGGTTCCCACTCGTGCCGTACTCGTCCTTCGTGCTCTTCGGCATCGTGTATGCGTGGATGTTCCTGCAGGCGAAAGAGAAGCGGAAGACGGTGCTGTTCATGCAGCGCGGCGTCGTGACCGGCATGCTGCTGATCGGACTGGCGGTGCTGGCGGCGAACCTGCCGCTGACCATCTATGCGCCGCACGATTTCTGGAAGGTGAATCCCATCGTCATTGCGGCGCGGCTCGGATTTCTGCTCATCGCGGCAAGCAGTCTCTTTTTCGCCGAACAGATTATCCGCGTGCCTCCGAAGCTTCCGGCGATCATGGGGAGCGAATCGCTCTTCATCTACATCGTGCATCTGCTGATCATCTACGGCTCCGTGCTCAACAACGGCCTCCAGCAGATCTGGGGTCCGACGCTTTCGTTCTGGCAGGCGCTCGGCGTTTTCTTCGTCGTCTTCCTGGCGATGTCGGCCTTCGCGTACGCCTGGCATATCCTGAAAACGCGGTACAAGGGATGGGCGCTCTTTCTCCGCATCGCGATTGTCTGGCTCCTGGTGTTTTATTTCATTTCCCGTCCCTATTAACTATTTTCATTCTGTCTGCTGCCGTGTATGAACAATAAAAAACCCCGCTACCAGTACATCGATCTGCTCCGCGGCTGGGCTGTGTTGGTGATGATTGAAGTGCATGTCGTCAATACGTTCCTGCTTCCCGAATCGCGTACAACTCCGTGGTTCACCGTGCTGAATTTCATCAACGGCCTTGTGGCGCCGACGTTTCTGTTCGTGACGGGATATGCATTCGTGCTGGTGGCGCAGAGGAAATGGGACGACTATCTTGCCGGAAACCGCGTGCTCTTCAAACAGGTTGCCCGGATTCTCCAGATCTGGGCGGTGGGCTATGCGCTCCACCTGCCGGTTTTTTCATTCCGGCGGCTCATGAATGAAACGCAGCAGATGTGGCTGCCGTTCTGGAAAGTGGATGTGCTGCACTGCATCGCGTTTTCGCTGCTGCTCCTGCTGGCGCTTGTCGTCGTGACGCGCCGGCAGAAGCTCTTCATGGCCTGCGTGACCGTGATCGGGCTGGCGGTCATCTTCGTGACGCCGTTCACATGGACGATGAACATCGATGCATGGGCGCCGCTGCCGGCGGCCAATTATTTCAATGCGCTGCACGGCTCTCTTTTTCCCGTACTGCCGTGGATGGGCTTTGTCTTCTTCGGCGGAATGGTCTCGTACGCGGTCGTGCATCTGCGACAAACAGTCGATCCATCGAAGATCTTTCTCGGCATCCTCACAATTGGCGCGGCGATGATCATCGTGAACGGCGTACTTTCGGTCATGCCGTTTGAAGTCTATCCGCCGCATCACTACGGCCGCACGAGTCCGCTTTTTGTCTTCATCCGTCTCGGCATCGTGCTCATGCTGCTGTCGGCGATGTATTTCTGGGAGCAGGCCTCGAAGTCGAAGCCGTCGCTGGTGAGCACCGTCGGCGCGGAATCGCTCGTGGCGTACGCGTTCCATCTGCTGGTGATCTACGGCCTGTTCTTCGACAACAAGAGCCTGTCGTTCATGATCGGCAAGACGCGCACCGCGGGAGAAGTCGCGATGATGACCGCCGGACTCATCGCGGCCACCGTCGGCGTGTCGTTTGCCTGGAACCGGATCAAGCACACGAAACTCTTGTATGCGCGCATCGTGCAGTACTCGCTTCTTGCCGGCGTTTTGTATATCTTTTTGACAAAGACACAATGAGAAGGCGGACTGGTGATGAATGAATTGGACATGATCCTTTTGGCCGGGGGCGCCGCGCTCGGCGCGTTGATCGGATGGGCGTTTGCGCGCTTCCGCGCCCAGGCCGAAACGGCCCGGCTCGAGCTGGAGCATCAGAACGCGACGCTTGAGCTGCGCATGTCGCTGGCGAAGGCCGAAGCCGACACGTCGACCGCGTCGCAGACGCTCGTGCGTCAGAAGGAGGAGTTCGATGAACTGCGGCGCCAGTCGGAGGCGATGTTCAAAAATCTCGCCAACGACATCATGGAGGAAAAAAGCCGTCGCTTCGCGGAACAGAACAAGGCGAACCTGGCCGAGATCCTCGTGCCGTTCAGCGAGCGCATCAGGGATTTCGAGCGCACGGTGAGCGACGCGCAGCTGGCCGACGCCAAGGAGCGCGCATCGCTCGTCGAACAGATCCGCAACCTGCATATGCTCAATCAGCAGATGTCGAAGGAGGCGAATAATCTGACCAATGCGCTCAAGGGGCAGACGAAGACGCAGGGCAACTGGGGCGAGTTTGTGCTCGAGCAGCTGCTCGAGCGCTCGGGACTGGTGAAGGGCAGGGAATACGCCGCGCAGCAGTCGTTGACCGACGCCGACGGACGGCGCTATCAGCCCGACATCATCGTGCACCTTCCCGATGCGAAACATCTGGTGATCGATTCGAAAGTGTCGCTCGTGGCCTACGAGCGCTACTGCAACGCCGATGCGGAAGAGGAAAAAGCGGAAGCGCTCAAGGAACATCTTGCCTCGATACGGCGGCATATGAAGGAGCTGAGCGAGAAGAATTATCATGCGCTCTACGGACTCCAGTCGCTCGATTTCGTCATCATGTTCGTGCCGGTCGAGCCGGCGTTCATCGAAGCGGTGAACAACGACAGCGCGCTCTTTTCCGACGCCTACGAACGGAATATCGTGATCGTCGCGCCTTCGCTGCTGCTTGCGACAATGCGGACGATCGCATCGATCTGGCGTCAGGAACGGCACAACACGCATGCCTCGGAAATCGCCCGGCAGGCCGGAGACCTCTACGACAAGTTCGTCGGCTTCTCGGAGGATCTGGCGCAGGTGGGGCGGCAGATCGACCAGGCCAAGAACTGCCACACCGAAGCGATGAAAAAACTCACCGAAGGACCAGGAAACATCGTGCGGAGGATAGAGCGCCTGAAGGCGCTCGGGGCGAAGGCAAACAAATCCATCTCGCGTCCGCTTCTGGACAGCGCGGACGAGGATCTGAACCAATGACACAGACTGGAAAAAAAATACGCTACGGCATTATCGGATTCGGCGGCTTCGCCGAACGGGCGATCCTTCCCGCCATCCGTCTCTCCTGCAACTCGGAACTGGTGGCGATTCAGAAGCGGAGCATCGACGCCGCGCGGCAGAAGGCCGCCGAGTATCAGATTCCCTTGGCCTTCGACACGCCTGCGAAGCTTGCCGCATCTCCCGATGTCGATGCGGTCTTCATCGTCTCGGCGAATTCGGCGCATTGTGCCGAAACGCTCGCGGCGGCGGCGGCGAAAAAACATGTGATCGTCGAGAAGCCGATGGCGATGGATTCGGCCGAAGCCCGGCTGATGATCGACACCTGCCGCAGGGAAGGCGTGGTGTTCGCCGTCGCGCATATGCTCCGTTTCTCTCCGCTGCTCCAGCGCATGAAATCGCTCATCGCCTCGGGAGAGGTCGGGGAGCCGCGTTCGTTCCGTTCGGAATTCATTTATGACGCGTCGATCAGCAAGCGCTCGTGGCTGTTCGAACGCAAAGCCGCCGGCGGCGGTCCGACGTATGACATCGCCGTGCACTGCCTCGACTCGCTGCGCTTCATTCTCGACGACGAAGTGGAAACGACGCACGGCCTGCTGAAGCCGAAGCCGACGGAGGAGCGGACCGAAGCATCGAGCCTTCTTTCGCTGCAGTTCACGCGCGGCACGATCGGGTCGATCTTCACGTCGTTTGAAACGCCCGTGCGCCGCTCGTTCATCGAGGTCGTCTGCGGCAAGGCCGTGCTCTCGGCGTATGATTTCACCGTCGGCAATTCTTCTCCGGTGCTGAAGATCGTCTGGGGCGAGGAAGGAAAGCCGAAGAAGACGGTCGAAGAGCATCTGTATGTCCCAGACTTGTACGAAAAGGAAATCACGCATCTGTCCGATTGCATTCTGAACGGGACGGAGCCGGTGATCGGCGGCGAGAACGGCCTGAAGAATCAGATCGTGCTCGATGCGGCCATGCATTGAAGACGTTCGGCGCGGTCTGCAGCGCGGTGATGCGTTCACGGAATTTGTATATTGGTGCAACGCGCAGTTCATTCGACGGACAGGAGAGGAGGAGGGAGATGAAGCTCATCAGCACGATTGTCCTTGTCTGCAGTCTTGCCTTCGTGATGGCAGCCGAAGAGAAACATCTGCCGCTTGAAAAAATAACGCTTCCGCCGGGATTCAGCATATCGATCTATGCCCATGTGCCGAATGCACGGTCGATGACGCTCGGCGCGAAAGGAACGGTCTTTGTCGGCACGCGGGGCGACGACCGGGTCTTTGCGGTCGTCGATGCGGACAGGAACGGCAGCGCAGACCGGGTGGTCGAGATCGCCTCGGACCTCGATGCGCCGAACGGGGTCGCATTCCGGAACGGCGCGCTCTATGTCGCCGAATACAGCCGCATTCTGCGATTCGACCGCATCGAAGAGAATCTTGCGCATCCGCCGAAGCCGGTGGTGATCAACGATTCCTATCCGAAGGACAAGTCGCACGGATGGAAATTCATCGCCTTCGGTCCCGATGGAAAGCTGTATGTCCCTGTCGGCGCGCCGTGCAACATCTGCGAGGAGAAAGATCCGATCTATGCTTCGATCACGCGCTTGAATGCCGACGGCAGCGGCAGGGAGATTTTTGCGCGCGGCATACGCAACACGGTGGGCTTCGACTGGCACCCTCAGACGAAGGAATTGTGGTTCACGGAGAACGGCCGCGACAGGATGGGGGATGATGTTCCGGCCGACGAACTGAACCGCGCGCCGAAATCCGGCATGCACTTCGGCTTTCCGTATATCCATCAGGGCGATCTGCCCGATCCGGAATACGGCAAAGGCAAAAACGCGCGCGACTACACCGCTCCGGCGCAGAAGCTCGGTCCGCATGTGGCCGCACTCGGCATGCGCTTTTACACCGGAACGATGTTTCCGGAGGAATACCGGAACCAGATATTCATCGCCGAGCACGGTTCGTGGAACCGGAGCACTCCGATCGGCTACCGCGTCATGCTCGTGAAGCTCAAGGGCGGCACGCCGGTCTCGTACACGCCGTTTGCGGAAGGCTGGCTCGACGGGCGACGCTCCTGGGGACGTCCGGTGGATGTGCTGTTGATGCCGGACGGCGCGCTGCTGGTTTCGGACGATCAGGCGGGGGTGATCTACCGGATCGCCTATTCAGGGCGGAAGTGAAGTGTATTTCAAACGAAGTTCAACCAATCACAGAATTCCAACGGATCAATGAAAAAACTTGTCATCGGCATTGCAGGCGGAACCGGCTCGGGAAAAACGTCCGTCACCAACCGCATTCTCGAACGGCTGAACGCGCACGATAATCATGAAAGCGTCGTCGTGATTCAGCACGATTCCTATTACAGGGACATCTCGCAGTACGGCGGACTGACGGGAGACAAGATCAATTTCGATCATCCCGACTCGCTCGAGACCGATCTTCTGGTCGAACACATCGGCGCGCTGCTGAAGGGGAAGACCGTGGAACAGCCTCTCTATAATTTCACGACGCATTCGCGCATGGCCGAGACGCGCCGCGTCGAGCCGAAGACCATCACGATCATCGAAGGGATCCTGATCTTCACGTCGAAAGCGCTGCGCGATCTGATGGACATCAAGATCTTCATCGACACCGACGCCGACGAGCGGCTTCTGCGCAGGCTGAAGCGTGATCTGATCGAGCGCGGCCGGTCGATCGAATCGGTGATGAATCAGTACGTGAACACCGTCAAGCCGATGCATCTGGAGTTCGTCGAGCCGAGCAAGACATTCGCCGATATCATCATTCCGCGCGGCAGCGAGAACGAGGTGGCGATCGACATGGTGGCCGTCAAGATCGAGCAGATGCTGCAGAGCAAGTCGAAGTCCGAGAAGGCCGAAATGTCCGTTCTCGGCGTCACGACGCCGCTGGCCGCGGAATAAATATTATTGTGTTTGTGATTTAATTGAAAAAGAGATATATTTTCCAGTCAAAAATATTGTATACAATTTCGCATGCCAGAAGCCAAACACACGCTCGCGTCGCACGAAGTCCTGTCCTCTTACGCAAAGACCGTTTTATCGAACGGCGTACGCGTGATCAGTGAAGAGCTCCCATTCGTCAAATCGGTTTCGATCGGCATCTGGATCGACACCGGCTCACGCAACGAGACCTCCGACAACAACGGCATTTCCCATTTCATCGAGCATATGGTCTTCAAGGGCACGGAGAGACGCTCCGTGCGGAAGATCGCCAACAGCCTCGAGTCGGTCGGCGGCTACATGAATGCGTTTACGGGCAAGGAGCATACGTGCTACTATGCCCGCGTGCTCGATGAATACGTGGAGAATGCCGTCGACGTCCTGACCGATCTCGTCCAGAACGCCACGTTCCCGGAGAAGGAAATCGAGAAGGAGCGTCTGGTCGTGCTGGAAGAAATCCGGAATGTGGAAGACGATCCGGACGATCAGATCGAGGATTATTTTGAAGCGATGCTGTTCCCGCGCGATCCGCTCGGACTTCCCGTGCTGGGAACGCCCGAGACCGTCGCATCGTTTTCGCAGTCGCAGCTGTTCGCCTACCGCGACGAATTTTACAGCGGAGCGAACATCATCGTGGCCGCCGCGGGCAATGTGACGCATGCGCGACTGGTCGAGCTCGTCGGCAAATACCTTACCCTCAAAGCCGGTGCACCTCCCCGGCCGAAGTCGAAGAAATCGTTCCGTCCGCACCCTCAGCGCAAGGAATACAAAAAGACGATTCAGCAGGCGCATCTCACCACCGGCACCGTGGCCTTCTCGGTGCACAGTCCTCACCGGTATCCGTCGATGGTGCTCAACACGCTGCTCGGCGACGGCATGAGCTCGAGGCTGTTCCAGAACATCCGGGAGAAGTACGGATTCGCCTACACGGTCTATTCGTTTCTCACGCTGATGGAGGAGACCGGGCTGTTCGGCATCTATGCGGCGACGGACCTGAAGCATGTGGAAAAGACGCTCGAGCTCGTGAACCGTGAACTCGCGCTGCTCATGAAGAAGCCGCTCACGAAGACCGAGCTTCAGCGCTCGAAGGCGCAGCTGAAAGGCAACATTCTGCTCGGACTCGAAAGCACGTCGCACCGCATGATGCGTCTGGGCAGCGGAGAACTGTACTTCAATGAATTCGTTTCGCTCGAGTCGATCGTGAAAAACATCGACGCCGTGAGCGCCGACGATGTGCTCGAGGCGGCGGGCCTCGTGTCGGATACCGGAACGTTCACCACCGTGGTGTTCGCGCCCGAAGGAGGAACTTCCGCAAAAACCAAAGAATGAACCTGTTACACCCTGAACAGAAAAAACGCAAGTGCACGGCGAATGAGCGTGCGGCTGTATCCAGTTAATTCACTCATCCCATCACTATTCCCAGAGATACGTCATGATTATCGGAATTCCAAAAGAAATCAAATCAAACGAAAACCGCGTCGGCATGGTGCCCGTGGGCGTTCAGACACTCCGTTCGTTCGGACATACGGTCCTTGTTGAAACCAAAGCCGGCATGGGCTCGGGCTTCGACGATGCCGCCTATGTGAAGGCGGGTGCGAAGATCGTGAAGACCGCAAAGGAAGTCTATGCCAAAGCGGACATGATCATCAAAGTGAAAGAGCCGGTGAAGCCGGAATATGCACTGATCCGCCGCGACCAGATCCTCTTCACATACTTCCATTTCGCCGCGTCGAAAGAGCTCACGCAGGCGATGATGAAGGCGCAGGCGGTGTGTATCGCCTATGAGACCGTCCAGAAGGCGGATCGCTCGCTGCCGCTGCTCATCCCGATGTCCGAAGTCGCCGGCCGCATGGCTCCCCAGGAAGGCGCAAAATACCTCGAGCATGCCATGGGCGGACGCGGCATCCTGCTCGGCGGCGTGCCGGGAACGGAACCCGCCAGCGTCGTCGTGCTCGGCGGCGGCATCGTGGGCACGAACGCGGCGAAGATCGCGGCCGGTTTCGGCGCACAGGTGTCGATTCTCGACAACAACCTCTACCGTCTGCGCCAGCTGGACGACATCATGCCGAAGAACGTCGTGACGATCGCATCGAATCCCTACAACGTGTACAAGGCGGTCACGAAGGCCGACCTCGTGATCGGCAGCGTGCTCATTCCGGGCGCGAAGGCTCCGAAGCTCGTGACGCGTGAAATGCTGAAGGACATGAAGCGCGGTGCGGTGCTCGTCGACGTCGCCGTCGACCAGGGCGGATGCTTCGAGACCACGAAGGCCACCACGCACGACAACCCGACGTATGTGATCGACGGCGTCATCCACTACTGCGTGGCCAACATGCCGGGCGCGGTGCCGATGACCTCCACGATCGCTCTCACGAACGCGACGCTGCCCTACGCGGTCGAAATCGCGAACAAGGGATGGGAGAAGGCGGTCCAGACGAGCGAGGAGCTGAAGCTCGGCCTCAACATGGTCGACGGCCTCATCACCTACAAAGGCGTGGCCGATGCATTCGGCTACAAGCACACGCCGGTCGAGACAGTGGTCTGATGCCGGGTGCCGGAGGCTGAAGGCGGTCAGAACCATCATGAAGACTTTCCGGGCGGACAGCCCGGAAAGTCTTTTTTTTATCCGCACCTACTTTTATCACAACAATATTTTTTCTACATTACGATGAACTGTACGTTATCATCTTCATATTATTAGCGATGTGATACATGCCGAACGTCACCCTTACCATCAACGGGAAACAGGTAGAAACCGACAGCAAACAGACGATCATACAGGCCGCTCGACAACAGGGAATTGCGATTCCGCATTTCTGCTGGCACGATAAATTGTCACCCGCCGGAAACTGCCGCATCTGTTTAGTGGAAGTTGAAAAAATGCCCAAGCTCGCCATCGCCTGCATGACGAATGTGGCCGAAGGCATGGTCGTGCAGACGGCCAGCGAGAAGGTCGTCAATGCGCGCAAGGCGGTGATGGAGTTCCTTCTGATCAACCATCCGCTGGATTGTCCCATCTGCGATGAAGCCGGCGAGTGCAAACTCCAGGACTATTCATACAAGTTCAGCCAGGGCTACAGCCGGTTCGCAGAGCAGAAGAACCACAAGGACAAGCGCGTCGAGATCGGTCCGCGCGTCATGTTCGACGCCGAGCGCTGCATCTCGTGCTCGCGCTGCATCCGGTTCTGCGACGAGGTCGCCGGCGTGCATCAGCTGCAGTTCGTCAACCGCGGCGACCGCACGACGATCGACACGTTCCCGGGCCAGACGCTCGACAACCCGTATTCCATGAACGTCGTCGATATCTGTCCGGTCGGCGCGCTCACCAACAAGGATTTCCGCTTCAAGGCGCGCGTGTGGGAAATGTCGTTCACCGAAAGCGTCTGCAACGGATGCGCGCGCGGATGCAACATCGACATCGGCGTGCGCAACAACGAGATTCTGCGCCTCACGCCCCGGAAAAACGATGCGGTCAACAGCAACTGGATGTGCGATCACGGCCGGCTCGATACATGGAAGCACATCAATGCCGACAACCGGATCACCGGTCCCATGGTCCGCAAGGACGGACAGCTCGTCGATGTGGGATGGGACGAGGCGCTTGCCAAGGTGGCCGGAGAGCTGAAGCTTTTCAGCAAGCATGAAATCGCGTTCATCGGATCGGCCTATGCCTCCAACGAGGACAATTACGTCTTCGCGCGCTTCGCCCGTGAAGTCATCGGCTCGAAGCACATCGACCGCATGCGCCATGTCGTGGAAGGGGACGAGGATGCGATCCTGATCCGCGCCGACAAAACGCCGAACGATACCGGCGCGGCGCTCTGCGGCATCGTGCCGGGAGAAGGCGGACTCGATTTCAACGGCATCCTGCAGGCCATTCGGGAGAAGAAGATCAAGGCCGTCTACGCGCTCGAGGACGATCTGGCAAAGGATCCGGAGATCGAAAAGGTCCTGAACAAGCTTGAATTCTTCGCCGTGCACGCCTCGAACGAGAACAAGAGCACGCGCATCGCCGATGTCGTGCTTCCCAGCTCGACGTACGCCGAGCGCAACGGTACCGTCACGAATTTCCAGAAGCACGTCCAGCGCCTGCGGCCCGCTGTGGCCACGCTCGAGCGCGAACGCGCGGTCGACAATCTGGCCATGAGCCGGTGGGACCGGTTCTCGGCGCACAACGATACGTGGGGCAAGGGACCCAAGCGCGATTCGCGCGCCTCATGGCGCATCGTGGCGGCGATCGGCAACATCATGGGCGGGAAATTCAAATATGCGACGGCCGAGGAGGTCTTCAACGAGATCGCGCATACGGTCGAGGCCTTCAAGGGGCTGACGTATCTGAAGATCGGAACCAAGGGCGCGGCGCTTCGCTGAGATCGGCGTTTCCCGAACGACACAGTCAACACATTATCCTCATTCCTGAAACCGATATGAACGTAGAATTTTTCGTTGAAGCGCTCGTTAAAATCGCGCTCGTCATGCTCATCAACCTGACGATCGTCGCCTATCTTGTGCTTGTGGAAAGAAAGGTCAGCGCATTCATCCAGATGCGCGTCGGTCCGAACCGCGTGGGTCCGTGGGGACTTCTGCAGCCGGTGGCCGATGTGGCAAAGCTGTTCTTCAAGGAGGACATCGTTCCGGCGGCGGCGAACAAGTTCGTGCATACGCTCGCCCCGCTCATTTCACTGACGGTCGCGATGTCGACATTCGCCGTGATTCCGTTCGGCAACACGCTCGCGCTGAACGGGCACGAATACAAGCTGATGATCGGCGACGTCAATATCGGCATCCTGTACATTCTGGCGATGACCTCGCTCGGCGTCTACGGCATCACGCTCAGCGGCTGGTCTTCGAACAACAAGTATTCGCTGCTCGGCGGCCTGAGAGCGTCGGCACAGATGATCAGCTACGAGCTCTCGATGGGCCTGTCGGTGATCGGCGTCGTCATGATCGCCGGCTCGCTGCAGCTGGACCGCGTCGTGCTGAAGCAGGGGGAATACCTCTGGGGCATCATCCCTGCATGGAACATCGTGCTGCAGCCCATCGGCTTCATCACGTTTCTGGTCGCCTCGTTCGCCGAGACGAACCGCCTTCCGTTCGATCTTCCCGAAGCCGAACCGGAGCTCGTCGGCGGCTATCACACGGAATATTCGGGCATGAAGTTCGGATTGTTCTTCCTGGCGGAGTATGCGAACATGATCACTGCATCGGCGGTCATCACGACGCTTTATCTGGGAGGATGGCAGTTCCCGTTCGTCGAACGCTTCGGATTGTCGCCGCTGGCGGTCACGCTGCTGCAGATGGGCGCGTTCGCCGTGAAAGTGGCCTTCATGCTCCTGTTCTTCATCGTCATCCGTTGGACGCTTCCGCGCTTCCGCTATGACCAGCTCATGAACATCGGCTGGAAAGTCATGATGCCGCTGGCGCTCCTGAATATTCTTGTCACGGGATTATTTCTGCTGTTCCGCTGACGCGGCCGGCTTCGCCCATTGTCGAACTTTTGCAACGATAAACGCATGGATAACTATTTAGAAAAAAGTGTACCGGTCAGGAAGAAGGATCTCACCATCTGGCAGAAGATGTACATCCCGTCCATCCTGCAGGGACTGAAGATCACGATGACGCAATTCTTCAAGCCGAACGTCACCATCCAGTATCCCGAAGAGCGCGTCGTGCTGCCCGCTTCGTTCAGGGGCCGCCCGGTGCTGGTGCAGGAAAACGGCACGGAGCGGTGCGTCGCCTGCGGGCTCTGCGCCCGCGTGTGTCCCGCGCTGGCCATACAGGTGCAGGCCGCCGAAACGGAGCTCGGCAAGGAGCGCTATCCCGAAACGTTCGAGATCAACATGGTGCGCTGCATCTTCTGCGGATTCTGTGAAGAGGTGTGTCCGGAAGAGGCGATCATCATGAGCAGGGAATACGAGCTCGTCTTCACGAGCCAGAAGGAGGCGCTCTTCGGAAAGGACAAGCTCCTGAAGCCGATCGAGGAAGTGCAGACGCGCCTTGACTTCCTGCGCGCCCACCGGTAAATTACACGGGGGAGGGGCGAAGCAGCGCTTCGCCCCACAAGCATGCCGGCAACCGACCATCATCCCAGGGGAGGGATCATGCTCACCGTCGTTCTCAGCGCCGCCACCTGCGGCATCAACGCCTGCCTCATCGAGATCGAAACCAATATCGAGAACACGCTTCCGAACTTCATGATGGTGGGGCTCCCCGACAGCGCCGTGCGCGAATCGCGCGGACGCGTCGTCACCGCGATCACCAATTCCTCGTTCGTCTACCCCAATAAGCGCATCACGATCAATCTCGCTCCGGCCGACGTCAAGAAGGAAGGTTCGTCGTACGATCTTCCGCTGGCCGTCGGCATGCTCGCTTCGAGCGGACAGATCGCATCGGAGCATCTGCGTGAGTTCGTGGTGCTCGGCGAGCTCGCGCTCGACGGCACGCTGCGCCCGGTGCACGGCGTGCTGCCCATTGCGATGGAAGTCAGAAACAGGAAGATCCGCGGCCTCGTACTTCCGAAAGACAATGCGCGCGAAGCGGCAATGGTCGAAGGGATCGACGTCTACGGCGTCTCGTCGCTGCGCGAGGCGGTCCGCATCCTCAACGGCTGCAGCGACGCCGCTCCCGTGCGCATCGACTCGGGCGCCGTGTTCTCGGACGATCCTTCCTACGGCATCGATTTTTCGGATGTGAAGGGGCAGGAGAATGTGAAGCGCGCGCTCGAAGTGGCCGCCGCGGGCGGACACAACATCATCATGATCGGTCCGCCGGGTTCCGGCAAGACGATGCTGGCCAGACGCCTGCCGACGATTCTTCCGCCGCTCACGTTCGAGGAAAGCATCGAGACCACGAAGATCCATTCGGTGGCCGGGCTCATTCCCCCGGGAACGGCGCTGGTGGGAACGCGCCCGTTCCGCTCGCCGCATCACACGATTTCCGATTCGGCGCTGGTCGGAGGAGGCTCGGTGCCGCGTCCCGGAGAAATCTCGCTATCGCATCACGGCGTCCTCTTTCTCGATGAGCTGCCGGAATTCGCGCGCAATGTGCTGGAGGTGATGCGGCAGCCGCTCGAGGACGGGAAGGTCACGATCAGCCGCGCAAAGATGTCGGTGGAATTTCCCGCCGCCTTCATGCTCGTCTGCGCGATGAATCCGTGCCCCTGCGGCAACAACGGCAATCCGAATCATGAATGCACATGCTCGCCCGTGCAGATTCAGCATTACATGTCGAAGATTTCCGGGCCGCTCATGGACCGGATCGACATACACATCGAAGTGCCCGCGGTGAAGGTCGAGGAACTGGCGCGCCGGCAGCCGGGGGAACGCTCGAGCGAGATACGAAAACGCGTGGTGCGTGCCCGCGCGCTGCAGACAGAGCGGTTCCGGGGAAGGAACGCCCTCTTTTCGAATGCCGGCATGCAGACGAAGGAAATCCGCGAATACTGCCGGCTCGATGCGATGGGGGAGGAAATTCTGAAGACGGCGATGACGCGCCTCGGCTTCACGGCGCGCGCCTATGACCGCATCCTGAAAGTGGCGCGAACGATCGCCGATCTCGACGATCAAGAGACGATCGGCATCGAGCATGTGAGCGAAGCCATCCAGTACCGGTCGCTCGACAGAAATCTTTGGATGCAATAGGGGCGCAGGGCGCCGTTTCGCTCTTGCATTCCAAGGCGATTCTTGTTACTTTCCAATGATCATTCAACGCTGACCTTGGTTTATTTTCCATTCTCCATTTTTTTGGAAAGGATATCAATAATGAAACGTTTGGCTACCCTTGTTCTGATGCTGTGCGCGGCTGCGACTCTTCAGGCGCAGGAAGCATGGAACTACACAAAAGACATCCTTTTTCCGCCCGCCGATTCCTCCTGGGCGCGTCCGTATCTGATGACGGTCGATGCCTCGGGCAATCTCTGGGTCATCACGACGAGCTCATCCGATACCTCGACGCATAACGCGGTCTTCAAAGCCGCTCCCGGCGCGTCGGTCTTCACGAAGGTGTACGACTTCACGGCGAACAACGAGCCTGAATCGAAGATGGGACTCATCGGCCTCACGTCGATCGGCACCGATATCGTCATTTCGTCGCGCATCGACAACATGCTCGGCAACTTCTATTACCTGCCGCAGGGCGATGCGGCCAACAAGAAGGTCTTCAAGAGCGGCGGATACGGCACGCATATGTACGGCATCGCCGCCACGCGCGACTCGTTCATTTACTCCGGCATTTCGGCCTGGGGCGTCTCGATCCGCGTCTTCAATTATTCGAAGGGCGATGCCGCATCTTCGGCATACAGCCAGTGGGTGGCCTTCTCGACCACCGACGGATCGACCGCACCGAAGGAGCCGGGCGGACCGACGTTGGACGGTTCGGCACTGATCCGCGATCTCGCGCTCAATCCGAAGGCGAACTACGACGATCCGAAGCAGTATTTCTTCTCGACCCGCAACTCCGAAAAGGGCATGACCAATGGCGGCATCGCCGTGTGGAAAGGCGGCACGCAGCGCAAGAGTCCCATCAATCCCGAGAAATACGTCGCAAAGCGCGTGAACGATTTCTTCGGCGATCTGTCGTGGGGAACGAACGCTCCCTACGGCATCACGAGCGATTCGCTCGGACGCCTCTGGGCATGCGGCACCGATTCGGCCAAGCGCTGGGTCCGCGTGTATGACGTCGACACCAGTGGCACGACGGCGTTCGCCACGATGAGCTTCGAGCTGCCGAGCAAGAACAGCGCCAATGCCGATGCGAAGGGCGCCAACATGCTGGCTCCGGCCGATGTGGCGTTGAACAAGCAGACGGCCTACGTGTCCGATCTTCTCGCCAAGCGCGTCTTCGTGTTCCAGAAGCAGGGATCGACCGCCGTCACGATGCCGCAGGCGAACATGCCGCGGCAGTACGAACTGGGACAGAATTACCCGAATCCGTTCAACCCGGCCACGGTCATCACCTATGCGCTTCCGAAGTCCGGCATGGTGTCGCTGCAGGTCTTCAACCTGATCGGTCAGAAAGTCGCGACGCTGGTCGACGGCTATCAGAATGCAGGACGCCACTCGGTGACGTTCAATGCTGCATCCCGCAATCTTCCCTCGGGCATGTACTTCTACCGCCTCAGCACGGACGGCATCTCGTTCACCAAAAAGATGCTGTTGAGCAAATAACAGTCGCCCTCCGCACGACACTACGGTACGGCTTCAATGGTGTGCATGCGCCCGCGCCCTGGACCCCAAGGTCCCGGGCGCGAGTGCGATGTGTGGCATTCAGAGCATTTTTATGACAACAGGATGTAGGATGAAACACCACTTTCTCTTGAAACCCCTCATGCGATCCCTCGTCGTGCTACTCTGCGGCGTGTCGCTCGCGTTTGCCCAGCGCGGCAAAATTTCCGGAACCGTGATCGACGGCGAATCGAAAGAGCCGCTGACCGGCGTCAACATCGTGCTGAAAGGCACGACGCAGGGCGGAGCGACGGACGTCGACGGAAAATACGCCATTCTCAATGTCACGCCCGGCACCTATACGCTTGTGGCGAGCATGGTGGGATACAACCAGGTGCAGATCACGAACGTGCGCGTGAACATCGACCGCACGACGACGATCGACATCACCATGCAGTCATCGGCCGTGCAGCTCGGAGCGGTGGTGATCGAGGCCAAGCAGCCGCCGGTCACGAAGGACAAGACCGCCACGGCATCGACCGTCGAAGGACGCGATATCGAGAAGGCGCCGGTGGAAGGCCTGCGCGAAGTGATGGAGCTCAATGCCGGCATGCAGAAGAATCCGAACGGCACGTTCAGCCTTCGCGGCTCGGGCAGCTACGACATCAACGTGATGGTCAACGGCGTCGAACAGATGACTTCCAGCACGAGCGTGCCGGGGTTCGGCGCGCTGGGCGACAAGGCGAACAACTCGTGGAAGTACGACTTCAATCCGCTCGGCGTTCAGCAGATGGAAATCATCTCGGGCGGATTCTCGGCCGAGTACGGCAACGCCCAGGCGGGCGTCGTGAAGGTCGTGACGCGCGAAGGCGGTCCGAAGCTTCAGGGACAGATCCGCTACGAATTCCGTCCGCCCGGACAGTATCACTGGGGCGACTACATCTACAACACGAACTCCATCGAGTGGAAGAAGTGGGGAACGATCGAAGGATGGCGGAACAATCCCGGCATGGATTCGACATCGATCGTCAACACATATCTGAACGATCCGAAGACCGGCAAGGTCATCGATTCGCTCAACGGCCATCCGATCACGGTCGAAGAGTGGCGGCAGCTCATGCTGGCGCGCTGGATACAGAATCACACGCCGGGAGAGGATAATCAGCTCGGCGTCTACGATTACCGGAAGAACATGTATCAGCGCCTGCTCTTCAGCGTCGGCGGTCCCCTGGGCGCCGATGCGAACCTGCTGCGCTTCTTCTTTGCGGGCGAGTACCGCTACGCGCCCACGCGCATCCCGACGGCGGAGCAGGTGCAGAAGTATCAGAACTATACGCTCACGACGATCTATCAGCCGACCGCCGTGCACAAGATCCGGCTTACGGGCATTTATCAGAGCTACCGGGGCGGCATTTATTCCGGCTCGGAAGACATCCGCTGGGCCGGATACAACGGCGACTACAAGTATTATCTCGTGACCGATTCGCCGCGCGATGAATACACCACGACGCAGAGCCTGAACTGGACGTATACGCTCAGTCCGAAATCGTTCCTCGATGTGATGGCGACGCATCAGTTCGAGAAATACATTCTGCTCGAGCAGCCCGTGCCGCAGCGCGCGGCCAACTGGCGCAACAACGTGTACAACGACCAGTGGTACATCACCGCCGGTCCGTGGGATGAGGGCTACCGCACGATCTATTCGTTCACCACATTCAACCAGCAGGACCTTCGGACGCACCAGTACAATCTGACTGCCGACTTCACCAATCAGTTCACGGCCTCGCACGATGTGAAGATGGGCTTCCGCGCCACCTACTGGGACATGCACAACAGCGCCGTGTATTCGAGCTTCGCCTCGAACGCCTTCATCTCGCGCACGGGCTATGCGGAATACTACAAGGCCTATCCGCGCTACATCGCCGGCTATGTGCAGGACAAGATGGAATTCGAGGGCCTCGTGGCGAACGTCGGCGTCCGTGTGGACGCCTACAACATGAATTCGCCGATGCCTGTCGACCGGTTCGACCCGTTCTACATCGCCGTTGGATCCGAAGCGATCGGAAATCCCGAGACCACAACGCCCGAAACATGGGTGCGCGTGTCGCCTCGTCTCGGACTCTCGTTTCCGATCGGGGAGATGACGGCCTTCCGCCTGCAGTACGGTCACTTCTCGTCGATGCCGATCTTCAGCAATGCCTATACGCGCACGAACGAGCTGGGCTGGGCGGCCTTCGGCAATCCGAACCTCGCGCCAAAGCGCACGATCAATTACGAGATCGGCGTGCAGCATTCGTTCGGAGGCACGCACCGTCTGGACGTGGTGGCGTATTACAACGACCGCGTGAGCCAGATCGGCGGCATCAAGATTTATTCGCCGAGCGCCGGCATCCGCCGCAACAAGCTGTATTCGAGCTACGACAACAACCAGTTCGGCGCCTCGCGCGGCATCGAAGCGACGTTCGAGAAAGTGAGCCGGGGACGCTGGACGTACCGCATCACGTATTCGCTCTCGCGCACGACATACGGCAACTACGGACCGACGAAGCTCTACTCCGACGATCCGAACGATCCGCGCAACTTCCAGGATGCGTTCGCGCCGACCGATTATCTTTCGTATGACGACCGCACGCACACGCTGCGCACGATGCTCACATACAACGTGGAAGCGAACGAAGGCATCGAGATCTTCGGCGTGCATCCGTTCGAGCGTCTCTCGGCCAGCCTCATCTACACGGCGCAGAGCGGCTCTCCCTACACGTACGTGCCGTCGTACGACGAACTCTACAAGGCGTATACGAACGACCAGGTCACAAACAACCGCCGCTACCCGCTTGAGGCGAAGACCGATCTCAACATCACGAAGAATCTGAACCTGTTCGGATTCGAAGCGATTCTCGGCGTGCGCATCATGAATCTGTTCGACAACCAGTGGCTCACGCCGCTTGATTACAAGACGGATCAGATGCGCAACTGGGTCGAGTACGGCATCACGATGGACCGTCCGATCACGATCAATAATTTCGATGCGAACAAGAATCCGGTCGTGGATTATTCGCAGCAGATCTACAAACTCAATTTCTTCCGCGCATACCGCAACATGCCGCGGCAGGTCTTCTTCACGCTGGGATTCAACTTCTAATATCATCATACACATGGCGACACGAAACGACAACATGGAACACATGCGGCTTCTGCGCAGGATCGCCCTGCGTGCAGCGCTTGCGCTGACGGCGCTGATGGTCTGCGGCGAGATCGCACCGGCACAGGTCGACGGACCGCTCATCAGCCTGCGCCGCGGCATGCTCTGGAATTCCTATTATTACGGAAAGGAGGCCGCGCCGTTTTCGAACTGGTCGCGCCTCAACTACGGCCTCGACTGGCCGGGATTCGATCCGGAATGGATCGGCGCCAATATCGGAGGCGCAAACAGCTACATGACCTCCGGCGGCATGTGGGTGGGCGCGAAGGACGACTCCGGGAAGATCATCGCGATCGAAGACTGGGCGATGTATGCCGGAACGGTGACCGTTGAGAACTCGGCGAAGTACAAGGTGAAAAAGCACATGCGCCGATGGAAAAACGGAGAGAACTTCTGGAACCAGGCCGATCCGGCCGAAGCGCAGGACGTGATCGATACGGAATGGGAAATGAATCCGAGTTATGTGCCGACGTATGTGGGCGACCGGCAGCTTCCGCTGAACGTGAAGCGCACCGTGCGCCAGAACGCCGGCTCGAAGGACGACGAGAACTACATCACGACCGAATACGTGCTGCGCAACGTGAGCGACACGCTTGCGATCAAAGAGATGTACCTGATGATCACGTACGCGCTCGGCGCCAACTCGCGCGGCTGGAACACGCTCTTTGCGAACTTCAACCAGGGACCGCGCAACAACCGCTTCGTCTACAATCCGAGCGAGAAAAGCATCGTCGGCTACGCCGAGGATTATCCCGAGACGCCGAGCGTGAACGAGAAGTACGATTATTATCCCGTCGGCGGTCCGACAGGCAAGGGCGAGTTTCTCGCTCCGGGCTATGTCGGCTTCCGGCTGCTTTACAGCTCTCCCGATTCGACCGGCACCGCGACGCGCGTCTCGAACTACGCCTGGAGCGCCGTTCCCGATCAGCAGGATCTCTACGGTCCGTTCGGCTCGGCCAGCATGGGAACGGAAGCCCGGTATGAAGTGATCAAGGATCCGATGAAGGCCACCGAAGCATTCAAATCGCCGACCGATACGCGCATGACACGCCGCCGCGTCTGGTCGATGATGACGCTCGGACCGTTCCGCCTGAAGAAGGGCGACTCGGTGCGCGTGGTGGTGGGAGAATACGTGGCCGGCGGTCCCTATGCCGTGGCGGTGAATCCGACTTCGACAGCCGGCGTCATCGGAACGGAGGCGACGAAGGCCCTGACGGCCATCGGCAAGCGCATCAAGATCGCCGCCGACAACAAATTCCGGGTTCCTCGTCCGCCTGCATCGCCCGAGTTCACGCTGCAGCTCGGCGCCGATCCGAAGCAGGTGTCGAATATCCTGAAGTGGAAGACCGATGTCGAAGCGCTTCCCGATCCCGATTATACGGGCAGCGAGCGCTTCGATCTTGCCGGCTACCGCATCTACCGGTCGGGATATCTTCCGCTCGGACCGTGGATGCTCGTTGCCGAGATTAAAAAGGGAGACGGCCGCTATCTGACCGGAGGTCAGTACACGTATGTCGATACGTCCGTGGCGATCGGCACGTCGTACTATTATGCGATCACATCGTACGACTCGGCGCATGCCGTCTGGCCGGTGAATCCGGCGGCGTTTCCCGGAGGCGTGCCGTCCCAGGAATCGTCCATCTACGCATCGCTCTATGCGAAGAGCTCGCTCAATCAGAACCTCGTCGTGTCGCCGTTCAAGACGACCATCCCCGCGGCGCAGGATTATTCGAACATTCTCGTCGTGCCGAATCCGTTCGTGCTCCAGTCGGGTTCCGTGATGCCGAGCGACAAAAGCTATATCCAGTTCATCAATGTTCCGAGTCCCTGCACGATCCGCATCTATACGATGCGCGGCGATCTGGTCAAGACCATTCCTCACGACGACGGATCCGGCATTGCGCTGTGGAACCAGCAGACCGATTACGGCCAGTTCGTCGGAAGCGGCGTCTACATCTACCACATCGAGTCGCCGGGCGGCAAAACAAAAACGGGTAAACTCGCCATCGTGCGCTGAGAGAGGCAACAATCGACCACTATGAAAACTGAAAAATTCATTCTACTGCTGATCTGCCTGATGTGCTGCGCGAATGCATCATGGGGACAGAATAATTTCAAGAAGATCGGAACAGCGGGGTATGTGTTCCTGGAAATTCCCGTGACGGCCCGCGGTGCGGCCATGGGCGAAGCCACGCTCACGACGCTGCAGGGCGCGCTGAGCGTCTTCGACAACCCCGCGGCAACGGGACTGAACACCGACCGCCATTCATTCGGCGCCTCGTTCGCGGACTGGTTTGCCGAGACGCAGCACAAGGCCGCCGCGTATTCCTATAACGGCGCCGATCTCGGCGTCTTCACCGTCTCGGCGGTGCAGCTCGACTACGGCACCATGCAGGGCACGATCAGCCCGAGCGCCGACGCGACAGGTTCGTACATCATCACCGACGATTTCTCGGCGGACGGTCTTGCGCTCGGCGTGTCGTATGCGCGGCAGATGACGGACAAATTTTCGTTCGGCGCGACGGTCAAGTATGTGCGCGAGAAGATTTCGGTTTACAAGTCGGACAACATGCTTTTCGATGCCGGCATCTACTACAGCACAGGATATCATTCGCTCCGCATCGGCGGCGCGCTGAAAAATTTCGGCGTCGATGCGAAGTATCTGCAGGGCCTCTTCAAAATGCCGACGGAATTCCGGCTCGGGGCGTCGATGGATGCATTCGGCAGCGAGGCGAGCGATCATCGCCTGACCCTGGCGGTCGAAGCCACGCATCCGAGCGACAACGACGAACGGTTCAACGTCGGCGGCGAATACTGGTTCCAGAATTTCGTCGCCCTCAGGGGCGGATACAAATTCAATTACGACGAAGAGAAATGGACCGCCGGCGCCGGAGTCCGGTGGTCGGGACTCACGCTCGATGCGGCCTACGCCTCCTATGGACGGCTCGGCACGGTCGTCCGGTTTTCGCTCTCGGCGGGCATCTGATGCCAATCACTCAACTGATATCACTCTTACGTATGAAAACTCGCGTTTTGATCTTGACACTCCTGTGCGCTGCAGCCGTGACGGCGGCATCGGCACAGGAACAGCAGAAAATGTTTTCACTGAAGACGCTCACGGCAACCGGACAGGCGCTGTTTGGCGTCAGTCCCCGCTCGACGTTCCAATCGGGCAGCACGGGCATCGGCGGGGGAGCCGAAGCTCGTCTCCATCTGACAGGACCGATATCGCTCAGCCTTGAAGGCGGCTATCAGGACTATACGATCAAGCAGAAGAGTCCGGTCACCAACTGGAACTGGGTTTACTGGCAGAAATATTACCGCAGCTACATCAACACCGACTGGCTGGGTTCCTATTCCTATTTCAACGGCACGCGCGTGAGGACTTCGACGCTCACCGACGACCAGATCGTTTCGGGCACGCCGATCGTCCGCGAAGACAGCATCTATCAGGCCACGTTCAAGGCCGTGCAGACGATGAGCGTCATTCCGCTCGGCATCTCGGTCAATGCCGAAATTCCGGTCAACGCATGGCTCGTCCCGTTTGTGGGAGCCGGCGCGAGCGTCTATCTGTACGAGCGCACCATGTATCTTGACGAGCACTGGACAAAGCGCGCCAGGCCCGATGCCGGCATCGACAGCGGCCGCGTCTACCCGTTTGAATATGATTTCCGGAATTTTGCGACGCCGATCAGGGGAGAGGTCTATGCCGTCTCGGCAAAAGCAGGAGCCGATCTGCTCGTCTCGCGTCTGATCGGGTTCCGTTTCACGGCGCAGTATCAGGGCATCATCGATGCCGCAGGCGGCGCCTCTGCCGCCAGGAATTTCCCGTTCCGCGGCACCTTTGCCGCCACACTGGGACTCGTCATACGCTACTGAGAGTTGTTATTCTGCGGGGCCAAGCGCGCAGCTTCGCCCTCGACACTGTGCACACATAAATTCTGATTGCCATGAATAAACGATTGTTCATCATCCTTTTCCTGCTTTGTTCCTTCACCTCCGCGCATGCGCAGACCGCAGGCAGTTATTACGTCGCGGCGCGCGGCATGTATTCCGCGCCCATCGGTTCGCTTGGCGACTGGTTCAAGCCCGCCACAGGCGTGCAGATCGCCTTCGGCACGCGCAGCGAATCGGATCTCACATGGGAATTCAACGCCGAAATGATGACCTATTCGAAGCCGAATACGGGCAAATTGTATTATCCCGATCTCGATCTGAAGCTCGAGCTGTTCGGCCTTGGCGCCCAGGTCGATTACGCGATCACCACTCAGTCCATGGTGACGCCCTACGTCACGGCAGGCGCGGCGTTCTACCGATGGCTGGGCACGCGCGGTCGGCATGCGCTCGACTCGGCGCAGACGCAGATCGTATGGGAATTGAAGCAGAACGACTGGAGCGCGGGATTCAATGCCGGTATCGGCGTCAATGTCGCCGTCACATCGGCGCTCTCAATCGACGCATCGGCACGCTATCACATCGTCAACGGCGAACTCTGGCCGGCGCTTGCTCTTCGGCTCGAGAATGTCAGCGGATTCCAGTCGCTTCGGACCTCCGTCGGCCTCAAATACGAATTCGAATTCTGATCCGGCATCCGGACCTCGGCGCAGCAAGAGGCGCCGTCGGGCTCAGTTGGAGAAGATGCATAACGGCTTCCTGAAAGAGAAGAAGGGAAGCCGTTTTTCATGTACATTTTTTCTCTATGAAGTCTCGCCCGTATTTCGTATTTTTTAAAAAGATTATCAAACATCATAGAACGGACTTTGATCATTCATGCTCACACCCATCGTAGAACCGGAGCAAAGTGCCATTCTGATTGTCGATGACGAAGACGCCAATGCGGGTGCCATCAGCGCCATTTTGTGTCATGAAGGATTCAAAACCTTTTCAGCCGGCACCGGCATGGAGGCGCTTGCGATCCTTGCCGGCGAACAGGTGGATCTGGTGCTGCTCGATATCGTACTGCCGGATATCGACGGATTCGAGGTGCTGGCGCGCCTGAGAGCGGTTCCGCGGACGAAAGAAACTGCGGTCATCTTCCTGAGCGGAAACATGCGCGATCCTGCATCGATCGAGAAGGGATTCAGTCTCGGCGTCAACGAGTATCTGGTGAAACCCATCGAGCCGGCGGAACTTCTGGTCCGTGTCCGGTCACTGCTGCGCCTGCGGTACGCCGAAAAGCGATGGCGCCAGCTCAACGCCGATTTCATATCGATGCTTGTGCACGATCTGAGAGGTCCGCTGACCGCCGTGCATGCCTTCACGCGGCTGATGAACGAGGATGCCGAACTGACCGAGGCCGCGCGCAGCGAAATGCTCCGTCTGATGGACAGTTCATGCAACCACATGCTGGACATCATCAACGACATTCTGGACCTGTCGAAGCTTGAAGCGGATTACGTGCGGCTCAACACCACCGACATCGATCTGCGGAAAATCGTAAACGAGACCATCGGCCGCATGAAGCCGCTCGCGCTGAAAAAGTCGATACATGTTTCCACCGAATACATCGATGCGGCGCGCCTTGTGAAAGCCGATCCGAAGAAACTCGAGCAGGTGATGGAGAACCTGATCGGCAACGCCATAAAATTCACCGCAAGCGAAGGAAGCATCGCCATTACCGTCCGGTTTGCGGCCGGCCCGGAGGATCTGCCCGATACGCCCGTGACGTTTTTCCCGTCGATGGTGGTTTCTGTCGCCGACACCGGAGCGGGCATACCGGACGAGGACCAGCATCTGCTCTTCGACAAGTACCGGCAGGTGAAGACGGACAAATTGCGGACGGAAAAGGGAACCGGCCTCGGACTGGCAATCTGCAAAAAGATCATCGAAGCTCATGACGGCCAGATCTGGCTCAGAAGCAAAGTCGATGTGGGAACCACCATCTTCTTTGCGCTGCCGATCGGCGACGGTCAATAGCATGCCGTTCAACCTTTGCAATGCGATGCCGGCCGATACGGCGCCGGCGCACACTCATCACTCTTCAATTATCAATTATGATTTCGTTTATTGTTCATGGCGGTGCATGGGATATCCCCGATAACCTGCTGGAAGCGCATCGCAGCGGCGTTTCGCGCGCACTGCAGATCGGATGGGAACTGTTGTCGGGCGGAGCAAGCGCCGTCGATGCCGTCGAAAAGGCCATCAATTATCTTGAAGACGATCCGACGTTCGATGCGGGACGCGGATCGTTCGTGAACGCCGCGGGTGAAATCGAGCTCGATGCGAGCATCATGAACGGTTCCACATACCGCTGCGGCGCCGTGGCATCCGTCCAGAATATCCGCTATCCCATTTCTCTCGCCCGTCTGGTGATGGACCGGAGCGAGCATGTGCTTCTTTCAGGGAAAGGGGCCGTGCAGTTCGGAGCGGAAAACGGCATCGCGCAATGCTCGAGCGACGACCTGCTGGTGGGGCGCGAGCTCGAGCGGTGGAAAGAACTGCTGAAGCAGAAAAACTATTCGACGAAAGATTCGTTCCGGAAAAGAACGGACCTGCCGTCCGACACCGTCGGCTGCATCGCCATCGATGCGAACGGCGTGCTTGCAGCCGGCACATCGACCGGCGGCACGCCGAACAAATATCCGGGCCGCGTGGGCGATTCGCCTCTGATCGGATGCGGCACCTATGCAGACAGCGCCATCGGCGGCGTCTCGTGCACGGGCTGGGGCGAGGCGATCATCAAGGTCGTGCTTGCCAAGACCATTGTGGGACTGCTTGAAGTCAACGGCGGCAATGTCCAGGCTGCGGCCGACGAGGGCATCGCCCGGCTCGAGAAGAAGGCGGAAGGCTTCGGCGGCGTGATCGTGCTCAACAGCAAGGGAGAACCCGCCTTTTCCTATAACACGCCGCGAATGGCGCGCGCCTACCGGACGGCATCGATGAGCGATGCGTATGCGGAAGTGTAAGAAGAGGGGACCGGACAACGCGTGAAACTTTCTTCGCTGATAGGACATGCAATCGAGGCTGCGCTCGGCATCGAACACGAGCAGCGGCCCGCTGATTCACTGATCGATTCATTTTTTCGTTCACGAAAATACCTCGGATCGCATGACCGCCGCTTCATCGCGGAAACGGTCTACGGCATGCTGAGATGGAAGCTCACCCTCGATGCGATCGTCGAGCGCGCCGTTCCGGCCGAAGCGCGCATGGGGCGCGATCTTTTTTCGTCGAATCTCATCACGTACCGCTGCGCGGCGTATCTTCTGCGTTCGGTGCGGCATGATGCCGCCGAGCTCGCACAGGAGTTCCCGGAATCCGCGCGCGCATCTGTCATGGAAATCGCAGCCCACGCGGACGATGCAGTCGCCGTCGACGATCCCGTTCAGGGACTTTCGTATGCGGAATCGTTTCCCGAATGGATGGCGGCGCAATGGATCGGCCGCTACGGCCGGGAAGAAGCGGTGAAGCTCTGCCATGCGCTGAACGAAAATGCGCCGGTCACGCTGCGTGTGAACACCATCAAGGCCACGGTTGAAGAATGCCGCGCCGCGCTCAGCCGCGAAGGCGTGGAATCGGAACCGACGAAGCTGTCTCCGTTCGGATTGAACCTCCGGCGGCGCATCAATGTGTTCCAGCTCGCCGCATTCAAGGAGGGACTCTTCGAAGTGCAGGATGAGGGAAGCCAGCTCCTGGCTCTCCTTGTCGATCCGAAACCTTCGGCGAAGGTCGTGGATGCCTGCGCCGGCGCCGGCGGCAAGACGCTTGCGCTCGGAGCGGTGATGAAGAACCGCGGCGTGATCTATTCGATGGATGTGCACACCGGCAGGCTCGAAGAGCTGCGGAAGCGCCTCCGACGCAGCGGCGCCGATACGGTGCGCGTTCGCGTGGTGGACGGAGAGACGCTGCCGGATGATCTCGCCGGCATCGCCGATAATGTGCTGGTGGACGCGCCATGCTCGGGACTCGGCACCATCCGCCGGAATCCCGGCATGAAGTGGAGCGTCACGCCCCAGGTTGTTGAAGAGATCAGCATGAAGCAGCATCGGATCCTCGATCTGTATTCGAAAGCCGTCAAACCCTGCGGCATTCTCGTCTATGCCACATGCACGACGATGAAGGCGGAAAATGAGGATGTGGTCGAAGCGTTTCTCGCAGCGCATCCCGAATTCACGCTCGAGGATCCGGCGAAGCGCCTCGCGCGCTACGGTCTCGAGACGCTCGTCGACAGTCACTATTTCCAGCTGCTTCCTCACCGGCATGACACGGATGGATTCTTTGCAGCCGTCATGAAAAAAACAGGAACCGTATGAAAACATTCTCGATCGCTCTTGTCATCGCATTGTTCGCGCTTTCCGGCTGCTCGAAAGAATCGGAACAGTCGCTGTGGAAAAAAGTCGAAGCCTCGCGCGCCGGCAACAATTCCGATTCCACCATCCAGGTCTGCCGGCAGATCATCGCAGACTATCCCTCGGGTAAGTTCGCTCCCGGCGCGCTCTATATGATCGCCGAGACGTACTACCGCGGCAAGCACGATCCGCGAACCGCAACGGGCTACTACCGGGATTTCATCGCGAAATATCCCGATCTCGTGCAGACGCCGGTCGCGATGTTCCTGATCGGATTCATCTACAACAACGACCTCGGCAATCCCGACAGCGCGAAGATCGGCTATGAGCAGTTTCTGCAAAAGTATCCGAACCATGAACTGGCGAAATCGGCGCAGTTCGAACTCGAGAATCTCGGCAAGACGGCCGATGAGATTCTGAAAGACAAACAGCCTTCGGCGAAAGCGGGCGGACGCAGCGAGGGCGTCAGGCGAAAATAACAGCGGGGAGAATGGTGTGGCCGAACAAGCGCTGACATATCTGCAGCCCGGCGTCGTCTCGAAGCTCTCAAATATGGAGCTGCGTGCGCGCATGGTGGTGGAAGGCTTCATCACCGGTCTTCACAAGAGTCCGTACCATGGATTCTCGGTGGAGTTTGCCGAACACCGGCAGTACATGCCGGGGGACGAGATCAGGCGCATCGACTGGAAGGTCTACGGAAAGACGGACCGCTATTACATCAAGCAGTACGAGGAGGAGACGAATCTCAAGTCGTACATCGTGCTCGACGCCAGCAAATCGATGTCGTTCTCCTCGGCCAGGCATGGGTCTTCCGATGTGCCGATCACGAAAAGCGCATACGCCTCGTACATCGCCGCATCCCTTGCCTACCTGATGATCCAGCAGCGCGATGCCGTCGGACTGATGACGTACGACGATGCGATCCGCTCCATCATTCCCCCGCATGCCACAAAAGGCCATCTGCGACGCATCCTGATCGAACTCGAGCAGCTCGAGACCTCGAACCGGACGAAGACGGGGTTTGCGCTCCACCGGCTTGCCGAACGCATGACGCGGCGCGGACTGGTGATCGTGCTGAGCGATCTGTTTGACGATCCGGCTCAGGTGCTCGCCGCGCTGAAGCATTTCCGGCACAATCACCATGATGTGCTCGTCATGCAGATCCTCGATCCGCTCGAGCAGAGCTTCGCCTTCGGCAGCGATGCGCTCTTCCGGGATGTGGAGACGGGGGACCAGCTGGCCACGCAGCCGTATCAGATACAGCGCGCGTATCAGAGAGAGATGAAGGAATTCCTCGACCGCTACAAGCGGGAATGCCGCGAGAACAACATCGACTACGTCCTGCTCGACACGTCGACCCCGTTCGACATGGCGCTTGTCAACTACCTGAACAAGAGGAAGCGCATTGGTTGAATTCAAAGATGAGTACCGCATACTCGATGTCGGCTGCGGGATGAGAAAGAGGGAAGGAGCAGTGGGCATCGATGTCAATCCGAGATCGGATGCCGACGTCGTCCACGATTTGAACATCACGCCGTATCCCTTCGTCTCGAATCACTTCGACGAAATCTGGTGCGACAATGTGCTCGAGCATCTGGACAACGTCGTGAAAGTGATGGCGGAGCTTCACCGCATCGCAAAACCTTCGGCCAGACTCACCATCATCGTTCCGTTCTATCCTCACCGTCAGGCGAACACCGATCCGACGCATCTGCATTGGTTCGGTTTCCATTCGTTCGATTACTTCACCTCCGGCAATTCCTATGCCGACTTCCGGTATTCCGGAGTCCGCTACGATCTGCTGTCGGCCGAATACGAACGCGGACGTACGCCGCAGCACTGGCTCGACCGGATGATCAAGCGCTTCGCGAACCGGCATCCGGATCTCTACGAGAACCGCTTCGCCAATCTGTTTCCGCTGCGTTCTCTTACATTCGTCCTCAAAGCCGTGAAGTAGCACGCCCTTGCGCGCAGCGGGGGAAGCCGCGTGCAAGGACAAAAAAAAACGGCGAGCGCAGCATGGAGTCTGCGCGCGCCGGGCATCAATCGTTCGGGAAGGATCTTACTTTTTCTCTTTGGGGCTTTTCGATTCCTTCGTGTCCTTCATTTCCTTCATGTCCTTGGTGTCCTTCTTCGTCTTCAGTCCCTCGAGGTAGGACGCCAGTTCCTTCAGATCGGTTTCGGAGCCGCTGAATTTCATTCCATGCTTCTTGCCGTGCAGGTCCGTTTCCTTCTTCAGATATTTTTCGATATCATCGGCCTTCATGTCAGCGCCCACGGCGGAGAGGTCGGGGGGACCGGCTTTCGTGACGGCGCCTTTTTTGGCGATGCCATCCGACTGGATGGAATGGCATTGGTTGCATTTCTTGTCAAGGAATACCTGCTTTCCCTTCGGCGTGTCTTTCGACGAAGAATCTTCCGCCCAGGCCGTGCCGATGACGAAAAGGCTGACGAGCAACGCAAGTGTGAGTTTCATGTGTCTTTCCTCCTTAGATTGTGTGAATGGTCTCTTCCGGTCCGTGACGCAATGGAACCCGGCGTTGATGGAGCCTGTGCGATCCAATGATAGTGGAATATACAATGACGGAGACTGACAAGCAAAGGAATAATTAAGAGAAAATTGTCCGACATGAACGATTCAGGCGGCCGCCGGGCGTCGGGGCGGACTTGACTATAAAATATCGAAAGTTTAATATTTATCGAATTTATAGAAAGATCAGGCAATGGCATCCATACTCTCCTCCTCCCAGAAACAATTCATCGAAGAGATGGGCAATCTCTAAGGCGGCAGGAGGCAGGAACGCGGGAACGTCGAACGAAGTTGTCATAGAAGGTGCGGAATGTGTTCCGTCCAAGGAAAAAATTCCGAAATCAACAAAAATACGGTCCTTTTATGAAACGATATGCGCGCATTACGGCAACGGGACGATACATACCCGAGAAGATCGTCACGAATGCCGACCTGGATGAAATGCTGGGAGAGAATGTCGGGGACTGGCTTGTCGAGAATGTCGGCATTCAGGAACGGCATGTGATGGCCCCGGAACAGACCACATCGGACATGGTCGTGGCTGCGGCGCATCAGGCGCTTCAGCGCGCCGGACTGCTTCCCGAAGAGCTCGATCTGATCATCGTTGCCACGGACACGCCCGATTATATCAGTCCGGCCACAGCTTCTGCGGTGCAGGCCAAGCTCAGCGCGAAGAACGCTGGCACGTTCGACATCAACTGCGCCTGCGCCGGATGGGTGACGGCGCTCGACATGGCCGCACGCTATATTGCCACAGACACGGTCTACAAGCACATTCTTGTGGCCGGCGGATACGGCATGACGAAGTTCATCGATTGGAAGGATAAATACACCTGCACGCTCTTTGCCGACGGCGCAGCATGCGCCATCGTGAGTCAGAGCGACACGCCGGGACATCTGGCCGGAAAGCTGAGCGCCGAGGGATCCTATCATGACGCCATGGGAATCTATACCGGCGGCACATACCGGCCCGCGACGCCGCAAGCGGTAAAGAAGACAGGGAAGCCGCGCGTCGAATTCGTCCGCAAGCTTCCCGCGACATTCAACAGCGACAACTGGCCCGAACTGATCCGCGCGGTCGTGGCGAAGGCCGGCATCTCGGTGGATGATGTGGGGCTCTTCCTCTTCACGCAGCTCAATCTCCGCACGATCGAGTTCGTGATGGAGAACCTGAAGCAGCCGATGTCGAAGACGCACTGGATCATGGACAAGTGGGGATACATCGGATCGGCATGCATACCCGCGGCGCTCGACGACGTGATCGAAAACGGCCGCGATCCGAAGCCGGGCGAATATATCGTCTTCTGCGCCACTGGCGGCGGCATGGCAATGGCATGCTCATTATGGAAATGGTGACGGCACACGACTCTCTCTTTCTCTGGAAAGGACAATAACACAATGACCACACGAAAACTCGGACGGGGCGTTGCACTCGTGGGAGCCGGCATGAGCCGGTTCGGGGCGTTTCCCGGCAAGAGCACGCGCGATCTGCTTGCGGAAGCCTATCGCGACATGATACAGACGGTGGACCGCGGATTCGATCCGAATGCGGTTCAGGCGCTCTACATCGGCAATTTTTCAAGCGAGCTGTTTGAAGGGCAGGGACACACCGCGCCGATCATGGCCGACTGGCTGGGACTGTCGAATCGTCCCGCAACGCGCGTGGAGAATGCGTGCGCAAGCGGCGGCTCGGCGCTTCGCGAGGCGGTGCTGGCAATCGCCTCGGGCATCTACGATGTCGTGCTCGTGGGCGGCATCGAAAAGATGACGGATCTGCCGATCGAACGTGTCACCGACGCGCTTGCCACCGCCGGAGACACGCTCTTCGAAATCCCGTCGGGATTCACATTCCCCGCATTTTATGCGACGATGGCGGCGGCCTATCTCGCGCGTTATGAAGCCGCGAAAGGGAAATCGGGCGCCGATGCGCTGCTGGCCGTGGGCATGAAGAATCATGCGAACGGCAGGCTCAATCCCAAGGCGCATATCGGCATGAGCATCTGCGACGTGATGGAAGGGAAGAAAGCCGCTGCGGTGAAGAAGGGCAAGCCTGTTCCCGAATGGAATACGGAGATGGAATTTCTGCTCGATGAGCGCGCCAATCCGATGATCGCATGGCCGCTACGTCTTTTCGACTGCTCCCCGGTATCGGATGGAGCGGCGAGTCTCCTGTTGGTGAGCGAGGAACTGGCCTCGTCGTTTTCCGAGACGCCGCTGCACATCATCGGCACGGGACAAGCCAGCGACAGTCCGCTGCACAGCCGGCCCGATATCACGACGCTCCGCTCGGCGCGTCTTGCAGCGAATCAGGCATACGATCTTGCACAGGTGACGCCGGCCGATATCAGCGTGGCCGAAGTGCACGACTGCTTTACGATTGCCGAAGTGATCGCAACCGAAGACCTCGGATTCTTCGGGCCCGGCCAGGGTGGCGTTGCGGCGATCGAAGGCGTGACCGCGTTGCGCGGAGCGCGTCCTGTCAACACATCGGGAGGATTGAAATCGAAAGGCCATCCGGTCGGCGCTTCGGGCGTGGCGCAGGCGGTGGAGATGTGGAAGCAGCTCCGGGGGGAAGCCGGCATGCGCCAGGCTCCCGGCGACATCCGTCTCGGTCTCACGCATAACGTGGGCGGAACGGGACAGACAACCGTCGTGCATATTTTTGAAAGGAGAAAGTAAGATGGCGGCATCGATGATCACGACAGAAACCACCATACAGGACCGTGCAGCGCAGAGGTTGACCGGAAGCCGTTCAGCCGACGGAAAAACGATCTTCGTTCCGGCGCGTCCAATCGATCCCGCCGATCCGCTGGCGGAACTCGAAACGGTTGAACTCAGCGGCAGGGGAACGCTTGTCTCGTTTTCCGTCGTCCCCGTTGCCTCTTCAGAGATGATCGCGGCCGGATACGGCAGGGACAATCCCCATGCGGTCGGCATCGTCCGGCTCGAAGAGGGGCCGTGCATCAGCGCGCAGATCATCGGCATCGACATGAAGCATCCGGACACGGTGGCGCCCGGATTGGCAATGAAGGCGGAATTCATCGAGCGCACCGCCGGCGCAACGAAAAAAATCGTTCTCGCATTCCGTCCCGCATAACATCGATCGGAAAGAAAAAACATGACCCGGATGATCCTGCTTTGTACCGCTTTCCTGCTTTTGCAATCCACCCTTCCTGCCGAATGGAAACAGATCGACGGTCCGTATGGCGGACCTGTCAACGCAATGACGATGGTCGGCAGCGTCATTCTTGCGGGAACGAATGGGGCGGGAGTTTTCCGGTCTACAGATCTGGGCGCCTCATGGTCGCAAACCGACCTGAATAACGTTTCCGTACTTTCTTTGACCAGGCAGAGCGATCGTGTCTTGGCCGGTACGGACAAAGGAATATTTGTATCGGGCGACGGCGGGATCCATTGGTCACCGATTACTCCTGAAGGTTCGCCGATGTATGCCGCGGCCATCGCGTGCGTCGGGACCCATCTTTATGCCGGCCTATTCGGAGGAATGCTTCGCTCATCCGACGATGGCGCCACATGGAATCCGGTCGATGGCGTGCCGTCCTCGGTGTGGATCAACGCTATCACGTCACTGGGCGGGACGATCTTCGTCGGCACGAATGGAAGCGGCGTGTACCGGTCGACGGACAGCGGGAAGACGTGGACCAGCGTGCGGACCGGCCTGACAAACCTCACGGTCGGTGCGATCGCCGCGGCTGGAAACACGATCCTTGCCGGAACGGGCCACGGCGTATTCCGTTCGACGGATAACGGGACGACATGGAAACCGACAGAGTTTCCGAATGAAGAAGTCCGCGCCGTGGCATTTTCCGGGACAAAAGTCTATGCGGCTTCTTCACGAAGCGTCTATCAATCTGCAGACGACGGCGCGACATGGCTGTCGATGAACTTCCCGAGTCAGTATAACCCCCACATCCAGGCGATCGCCGTCTACGGATCGAAAATCTTTACCGGCACGAACGTGGGAGTGATCATGACGTCCACCGGCGGCATCAGCTGGACGCAAGCCAACACCGGTCTGAACAATCTTCCCATCGGCAGTCTTGCCGTCGCCGGATCGGTTACCTATGCCGGTTCCGATTATCAATCCTATTCCTCATCCGATCAGCGGAAGCACTGGGTTCCGATGGGGCTCACCGGGTCTGTCAGAGGATTCGTACCGATCGGTGATACGCTCTTTGCCGGGATATCGGGAGGCGGAGTGATGCGTCACCCGGACATCTGGATGTTCTGGGAACAGGCCATCAATGGCATGACCAACATCGATGTGTCGTGTCTTCTGTCGCATCGCGGCAGGCTGATTGCCGGCACAGCCGGAGGCATTTTCATTTCTTCCGATAAGGGAGCATCGTGGACAGCCTCCAATTCGGGACTTGCCAATGTCATGGTGAATGCCGTCGTCGTCAACGATACGGAGATGTATGCGGGAACCAATGGCGGCGTCTATCGATCGTCCGATGGCGGAACGACGTGGGGCTCGGCAGGCACCGGCGTTGCCGGCCGGAAGATCAACTCGCTTGCGATTGCCGGACGCGATGTGTACGCCGGAACAGAGCATGGCGTCTATCATTCGGCAGACCGGGGGAGCAGCTGGGAGCAGTCCGGAAACTCGGTGCTGACGATGCCGGTGCTCTGTCTTGTTGAAAGCGGATCGCTGATCTTTGCCGGAACACTGCGGAAGGGCGTCTATATGTCCGCCGACCACGGAACGACCTGGACGTCATGCGGAATGGCTGACATGACCATCAACTGCATGGCGTTCGACGGCAGCGATCTTCTTGCCGGCACACAAGGAAGAGGCGTGTGGTCCCGCTCTCTGTCTGAGATGGTCACGCATGCGGACGCTGTGGCCGCATCCGTACCCGATCGAATGCTGCTGTATCAGAATTATCCGAATCCATTCAATCCTCAGACGACCATCGCTTTTACCCTCGCCGATCGTACGCAGGTCTTGCTGCATATCGTGAATGCGCTCGGCGAGGAAATCGCCACACTTGAGTCGGGAGATTTGTCGCGTGGGACCTACACGCGTGTATGGAATGCCGCCGGATTACCGAGCGGCGTGTATTTCTGCCGTCTGCGTGCGGGCACTGCTTCGGTCACGCGAAAGCTGATGTTTCTTCAATGACCGCGTGCGCGATCGAAGCGTGTGCGCTGCTTGCTATTCTCTTCCAAATCCGGTACTATTCGTTGTCGACTCGAACATGACCTGGGAGGGGACCATGACTTCGCGTGTCAGAACCATCCTTCTGGCGGCATGCCTCTGTGTTTCAACCGCCGCTCGCTCGTTCCAGCAATTCGATCCTGCCGTCTACCGGCAGTTTCTCACCACGCATCAGAACATGACGCCGGAACAGCTGCTCCGGTTCCGGCCGGCAGGCGCATTTTTGAAGACCGCGCCGACGCCATTCAGCACCGCGCTCTATTCCGATTCCATACAGGCAAAATATCCGCTCACGGCGTACGAACGCTCGCTCATCGAAAGGAACGGGTTCGTGGTCACGGAGCGCATCGCTCCGCAGTCGTTCGGCGCCGCATTCGACGAGATCTGGCACAAGGATCTGCCCGTGTTCATCTCGACCGACGCCATTCTCCATGCGATACACATGTCGTACGATGCGATGCTGAAGAGCACCGAAGAACAGATTCTGATCGAACGGCTCGATACGCTCCTGACACGTGTGCATCGGCGGCTTCCAACGCTCGCTTCGGCGTATGCCGGCACAAGCGGCATGACGCAGCCGCTGAGGGACGTCGATCTCTATTGCACGATTCCGCTTCGGCTGCTGCGAGGAAACGCCGTGGCGACAGCCTTTCCGGAAACCAGCCCGGCCGCGGATGCGCTCATGAAGCTGATCGCTTCGGAACAGCCGCACTCCTATGCGCTCTTTTCTTCCGTTCCCAGGACGATCGATTTCAGCCAGTTCAAGGTCAGGGGGCATTACACGCAGTCGCCGGCGCTAGGCCGCTACTTCCAATCGATGATCTGGCTCGGTCGGACGGAACTGTATCTCATCGCACCGGTCAACTCGATTCCGCCGCAGACGAATGCCGACATACAGCGTCAGGCAGTCGATGCCGTGCTTGTTTCAGAAGCGGTGAAGGGCGCATCGGCCGACAGCGTGCTTGAAGAGATCGACGGCATGATCCGCTTCTTCGCCGGAGAGTCGGACAACGTGACGCTTCGGAATCTGCGCACGCTCATCGATGCGGTGCATCTGTCGAATGCCGCCGACCTGCTCGACTCCGCGCGATGGGCGGCGTTTCAGGAGACGCTCAAGAAGCAGTCCTTCGCCGATCAGCGGATCCTCTCTCAGATCATCATTTCCGATCCGTCGGATCCCGATCAGATTCGTCCGGCCTCGGCGTTCCTTCTTCTGGGGCAGCGGTTCGTCATCGACTCGTATGTAACCGGCAGCGTGGTCTTCGACAAGATCCTCTTCGAGAACAGGAAGATTTGGCGGCCGCTTCCGTCGAATCTCGATGTGCTCTTCACGCTGGGCAACGACGCCGCGGCGCAGCTGCTGGGTCCGGAGCTTTCGAAATATCATTATGCGACGAACCTCGCGTCGCTCCGGTATCTCGTCGATGCGTATGAACAGGAATTCTGGGAAAGCACGCTCTACAACAACTGGCTTCATTCGATCCGCGCGCTGAGTCCGCCGGCCGACCGGAGCATGCTGCCGGCCTTCATGCGCACGGCGGCCTGGTGGCAGGAGAAGATGAATACCCAGCTCGCCTCATGGGCGCAGCTCAGGCATGACAATCTGCTCTATGCGAAGCAGTCGTACACGGGCGGAACGATCTGCTCGTTTCCCGAAGGGTATGTCGAACCCATTCCGGAATTCTATGCGCGCATCAGACAGTTCGCTTCCATCGCGGCTTCCCGTTTTAAAACCGGGTTCGCTGCGCGGCTCGGCTTCGACTCGTACTGGGAACATGTGAGGGATGTCGCCGACACGCTCGGCTCGATTGCGCAGAAGGAACTATCGAAGACGCCGCTCACCGACGACGAGAAAGGCTTTCTCCGCCGCATGCTCTTCGTGTATCAGATCTGCGGCGGAGGATATTCCGGGTGGTATTACCGCATGTTCTATACGGGAGCGGAAGGTTTCCGCAGGGACGACCGCATCGTGGCCGACATCCACACATGTCCCACCGATGAAGCAGGCAACATGGTGGGATGGGTGATGCATGCGGGAACGGGTCCGGTGAACATGGCCGTCGTCACAACGGAACTGCCGGACAATCGGCTCGTCTCGTTCATCGGTCCCGTGATGAGTTACTATGAGCATGTCAGCGTGAACTTCAAGCGCCTCAGCGATGAAGAGTGGAAGACCGCCTATGCGATGGCTCCGACATTCAGGCCCGACTTCGTCAATCTGTATCTGGCCGATCAGGAAGGGAAAGCGCGCGCGCAGGGGCCATCGCTTCTGACCGGCGTGGACGATCCGGGCGGGGAGGTGCTCGTGCCGGCTTCGATCGTCCTCGGCAGAAATTATCCCAATCCGTTCAACGGCACGACGATCATCACATTCACGATTCCGGACCGGTTCACGTCTGCCTACATCGATCTCTCCGTGTACGATGTGCAGGGAAGGAAGGTCAGGACGCTCGTGAACCGGACGATGCCTTCCGGCAAATTTGCCGTGAGCTGGGACGGCTCGAACGAACACGGCATGCCGGTTTCAAGCGGCATATATTTCTACCATCTCTCGACGGGGGGCACGCGCCTGATCGGAAAGATGACCCTTGTCAGATAGCGCGTCGGCGGCCCCGGGGGCACGCATCCGCGCCGGGGCCGATTGCGGCGTGCTCTTTACACACTTCGTCTCTTGCATTTCCCGCCGTCATTGAATATCTTTTATGTATGCGTTGTACCGGACCGGATGTGATGCCGACTTTGACAGACGATCAAAAATCTTCTCTTTTTCGAAAAAATTCACTTGGCAGATACGAATAAAGCAATCAGTTCCGCGGAAAACCTGCTTGTCATCAAGGGGGCGCGCGAACATAATCTGAAAAACATCGACGTCGATATCCCGCGCGACAAACTGGTGGTCATCACCGGGTTGTCGGGATCGGGGAAATCGAGCCTTGCCTTCGACACGATTTACGCGGAAGGGCAGCGCCGATACGTCGAAACGCTGTCGGCCTACGCCCGCCAGTTTCTCGGCATCATGGAACGGCCGGACCTCGATTATATCGAGGGACTGAGTCCCGCCATTTCCATCGAACAGAAAACCGTCAGCCACAATCCGCGTTCCACCGTCGGCACCGTGACGGAGATCTACGATTTCCTGCGCCTGCTTTATGCGCGCGCGGGCACGCAGTTCTGCGTGCAGTGCGGCGGCCGTGTCCAGAAACAGAGCGTCGACCAGATCATCGATGCCGTCATGGCGCTGCCGCAGAACTCGAAGATTCAGGTGCTCGCTCCGGTCGTGAAGGGACGCAAGGGACATTACCGCGAGCTCTTCGAGCAGATCGTCAAGGATGGATTCCTTCGCGTCCGCGTCGACGGCGAAGTGAAGGAAATCACGAAGGGGATGAAGGCCGACCGCTACAAGATCCACAATATCGAGATTGTGGTCGACCGGCTCATCATTTCGCCGACCATCCGCTCGCGCGTGGCCGATTCGGTCGAAATGGCGCTGCAGTTCGGCGAGGGCGTGCTCATCATCAACGACGGGAAGACCGACACGCTCTACAGCAAGCATTATTCCTGCCCCGTCTGCAACATCAGCTACGAAGAACCGGCTCCGAACTCGTTCTCGTTCAATACGCCGTTCGGCGCATGTCCGACCTGTCAGGGACTCGGCGAGATGCACGCCTTCGACATGTCGCTCATCATCCCCGACGATTCGCTCTCGATACAGGAGGAAGGCATCGCTCCGCTGGGAAAGCCGCGCTCGACGTGGTTCTTCAGCCAGGTGACTGCGGTGCTGCACAAGTACGGGTATGACTTCACGACGCCGATCAGGGAGATGAGCAAGGAAGCGTTCAGCGTGCTCATGAACGGTACGGGCCGCGAAAAAATCGAGATCGTCTACACCTATGCCGGCGGGCGGACGGCGGTCTACAAGCACCGCTACGACGGCGTGATGGGCATGCTCGAGCGCTATTACGAGAATACCGCATCGCCGAAGATCCGCGAATGGGTCGAAGGCTTCATGAGCACGAAGCCCTGCAGCGAATGCAAGGGGGGCAGACTCAAGAAGGAATCGCTTGCCGTGCGTCTCGAGCGGACCGATTCGGATGAGCGAAATTCCATCGCGGACATCGTGCAGCTCTCGCTCACCGAAGCCGAAGAACTCTTCCGGACCATTACGCTTTCGGAGCGGAAGATGGAAATCGCCCGCCCGATCCTGAAAGAAATCAATCAGCGCCTGAAATTCCTTGTCGATGTCGGACTGGGCTATCTGTCGCTCGACCGCACCAGCCGCACTCTTTCGGGTGGCGAGGCGCAGCGCATCCGGCTCGCCACGCAAATCGGCTCCCAGCTCGTCGGCGTGCTCTACATTCTGGACGAGCCGTCGATCGGTCTCCATCAGCGCGACAACGACAAGCTCATTGCCTCACTCAAGCAGCTGCGCGATCTTGGCAACAGCGTGATCGTCGTCGAGCACGACAAGGAAATGATGGAGCAATCCGATTATGTCGTCGATCTGGGACCCGGAGCGGGCGAGCACGGTGGAGTGGTTGTGGCCGCAGGGCCGCCGGCGAAGCTGAAGTCCATGAAGGGATCGAACGGCGCATCGGCGACGACCGATTATCTGAGCGGACGGAAGGCGATCGAGATCCCCGGTGCGCGGCGCGCCGCATCGGACCGCTTTCTTGTTCTGTCGGGCGCCGAAGGCAATAACCTCAAGAGTCTCACATTGAAGATTCCCCTCGGGCTCTTCGTCTGCATCACCGGCGTGAGCGGCTCGGGCAAGTCGTCGCTCATCAACGAGACATTGTATCCGATCCTCGCGAAAAAATTCTACAAGGCGAAGCTTCCCACGCTTCCCTACAAATCGTTCAAGGGCATCGACGAGATCGACAAGGTGATCGAGATCGACCAGTCTCCCATCGGCCGCACGCCGCGCTCGAATCCGGCCACGTACACCGGCATGTTCACCATGATCCGCGATCTCTTCACGCAGCTGCCCGAATCGAAGATCCGCGGCTACAAGCCCGGTCGCTTCAGCTTCAATGTGAAGGGAGGGCGGTGCGAAGCCTGCGAAGGAGACGGCGTGAAGAAGATCGAGATGAATTTCCTGCCGGACGTGTATGTGGAATGCGACGTCTGCCGCGGTGCGCGCTACAACCGCGAGACGCTCGAAGTGCATTACAAGGGCAAATCGATCGCCGATGTGCTCGAGATGACGGTCGAAGAGGCGCTCGAATTCTTCAGCGAGCTGCCGACGATACAGCGCAAACTGCAGACGCTCTACGACGTCGGTCTCGGCTACATCCACCTGGGCCAGCAGGCAACCACGCTCTCCGGCGGCGAGGCGCAGCGCGTGAAGCTCTCGACGGAGCTTTCGAAGATCGGCACGGGCAACACGCTCTACATCCTCGACGAGCCCACAACAGGACTCCATTTTGACGACGTGAAGATGCTCTTGTCCGTCCTCAACAAGCTCACGGACAAGGGCAATACAGTGATCGTGATCGAGCACAATCTCGATGTGATCAAGACCGCCGACTGGATCATCGATCTCGGTCCCGAAGGCGGGAAAGCCGGAGGCACGATCGTCGCCGAAGGCACGCCGGAATCGGTCGCAGCGGTCAAGGAATCGCACACCGGCCGGTATCTGAAGAAGGAATTGCATCCGGCACACAATTGAAAACAGGAATCTCACACACATCCATGGAAGGAATTGCAGCACGATGGACACAAGGCCGATCATCGTTTCATCCCGCACTCGTTGTACATGCATCGACGCATTGAGCGAACGATATTTTTATGACACACCCATGCCTGCCTCGCTCATGATGGCCGATGGAACGCAGGCGCCGCAGGCGATTTCAACGGATTTCAGGATCGACTATACGGATGAAGGGCTGATCGTGCTGTTCAGGGGCAAGTTCGAGCGGCTTCGCTGCGCCGAAGGCCTTGATGTGGAAGAAGGGACAGGAAAGTCGCACGGGCTGTGGATGCACAGCGACGTGTATGAGATCTTCATCGGCCCGAACGCGCGAGGCACGGGACTCTACAAGGAGTTTCAGGTGTCGCCCGATGGCCGGTTCATCGATATCAGCGTCAACCGCGCTGAGGGCAAGTCGGACACGAGCTGGAGATCGGGGATGAAGTGCCGGTCGTTCGTCAATGACGCGAAAAAAACATGGTGCGCCGCCATGGAGCTGCCCTGGAACTGTTTCGATACGGATTATCGTTCAGATTGTGAATGGAATGCGAATGTGTATCGCGCAACGGGAAACTATCATGGCGATGAACTGCTTGCATGGTCTGCAACGGGATGCGGAGACGGTGCCTTTCACCGGTATGAACAATTCGGAAGAATCATTTTTGAAAAATAAGCCGTCCATACAAGCCCTCGGACCGATACGTACGGCGAGGGCTTTATTCTATGCGCTTCTGCTCGTGCTCTCGGCACAGAGTGCGCATGCGGAAGCGCCGGCAGGACTGCGCATTTCCGGGGCGCAGCCTGATTCTTCGGCGCATGAAGCGTCCCTCGCGCCCGATGCGGACGAAGCCGATACGACAGAGTATGAATCAATCCGGTCCACGCCGTATGAGCAGGCCGCACTCATCGGAGCGAATGCGATTCTCCTTCCGATCGCGGTCGGCGCCGCCGCCGTGAGCGTCTTTCCGCCGAATCTCGGCATGGTGATCGATGACGGCATTGCGTATGCGGCCGTCGGATTTGAAACCGGCGTGGGCATCGGCACAAAGCAGCCGACGGGAAAGTTTGCCGATGCGCGGATCATGCTGAACTACACGCATGTCTACAACCGTCACCGGCACGATCTCTGGCGCATCGAGGCGGTCAAGGATCAGAATCTGTTCTTTATCGACAGGCGGAATATTTTCGCCTTCGGCGTGAGTCCCATGCTCGGCCTGTACACGGACGGTCCCAAGCGCGGATATTCGGTCGGATCATCGCTTCGGCTCATGCTGCCCAGTCTGCCGTATTTCGGCATGTTCCCGCTTCACACCATCGGCATCACCTATCGCTACAACCAACGCTTCGGCGGCGGCAGTTTCCATACGCTGAGCCTCGGCGTATCCGCCGCCGTCACGTTTTGATTCCGCTTTCTAGATGAAGCGCTTCAGCGAAGCGACCAGTCCATCCACATCCGCCTGCGTGGTCGCGTAATTGATGATGCATGTCCGGAGCACATTTCCATAGTGCGGCACGGTGACCGATGAGATCCACGCCGATCCTTCGGCATAGATGCGCTGCAGCACATCATTCACCGCCACGGCTCCGTTTTGTAGAGACGCGTGCGTGAAACATATCACCGGAAGAGGCGTCTCGTTCACGATCGTCCATCCGGATTTTTCCAGCTCGCCGCGCATATAACGTCCGAGCGCGATCTCTTCATCCACCATCTGCGCCAAGCCTTCCGCACCGCGCTCGGCCAGCGTCATGAACACCTTCAATCCGATGAAACGCCTGGACCACTGCAGAGACATGGCATAATTGTCCGCGGTATCCTGCACATGCTCCGGCATGTATGACGCCGTGATGCGGAAGGCGTCGCCGACCGCGTGACGGTGCCGGCAGAAGAACATGCCCGCGCTCATCGAGACGGAAAGCCACTTATGCGCATCGCAGGCGATCGAGTCGGCCTGGTCGATGCCGCGAAGATGCTGTGCGGCGCGCGGCGAGATGATTGCCGCGCCGCCCCAGGCGCCGTCGGCATGAAACCACAGGCCGTACTGCCGGCAGATGCGGGAGATCTCCTCGAGCGGATCGATGACGCCCGCAGGCGTCGTGCCCACGGTGCCGGCCGTCATGAAGGGGATGAAGCCTTCTGCGATATCCGACTGAATCTGCCGCTCGAGTGTCGCGCAGTCCATCTGAAGCGCCTCATTCACCGGAATGGTCCGCACGGCCGCGCGGCCGAGTCCCGTGCTGTGGGCGGCCTTCTGAAACGAATGGTGCGCCTGCTCCGAGACATAGAAGACCGGCTGAGCGGGGAGCGAGCGCACTCCCTCGTTGCCGTATGCGGGAAACCGGTGGGTGAGCGCGGTGATGAGCGCCGTATGATTGGCCTCAGCGCCGCCCGAGGTGAAATGCGCCGCGCTTTCTGCCGGATCGAATCCGAACTGCCGGAGGAAGAACTGCAGCGTATGGCGTTCGATCTCGTTGGCTGCCGGAGCATGCGACCATGTGGCCAGCTGCGGATTGTAGAGCGCCGCAAGCGTATCGGCCGCGATCGCCGCCTCTGTCACGTTCGGATTGAACAGTCCGAAGTAGCGGGGATGTGTCGTATGAAGGCTCCAGTCATGCATCATCTGCACGACCTCGGCGATGACCGACTCGAGCGGCTGTGGATGTGAAAATGGAAAATGGTCCGCGATGTGGGCGCGGATGAGGTCAGGGGAAACCGGAGCGGCGACAGGCTGCTGGGCAATTGTCGCCCGGAATTGTTCGATTTCGGGAAGAAGTGAGGATAAGGAATTCATCGTTGTCGGCCATTGTATGGGAATCAGTGTGCTGTTTTCGCAACAGATTCAATAATACAAAAATATTCCCAAGAATGCTTCGTCGTTCGTCTTGAGAGTCGTGCGGCGTTTTCCTATTTTGGTATCCATATGATACCTGAAAACAAAATTGAAGAAGTCCGGAATGCGACCGACATCGTCGACTATATCGGCCGCTATGTGAAGCTGAAGAAGCGGGGGAAGAGCTATCTCGGCGTCTGTCCGTTCCATAACGAGAAGACGCCGTCGTTCAACGTGAGCATGGAAAAGCAGATGTACTACTGCTTCGGATGCCACAGAGGCGGCGATGTGATCAAGTTCGCGATGGAATGGGACAAGATTTCGTACCCCGAAGCCATCGAGATGCTGGCCGAGCGCGCAGGCATCGCCCTGCCGTCGACCGAGCGCGAGACGGCCGCGGTCAATGAAGCCGAGCAGTTTTACCATGCATGCCGGTTTGCCGGACGCTATTTCTACAACAACCTTCAGACACCCGAGGGCAAGTTCGCCCTCGAATATTTCCGCTCGCGCGGCTTTTCGGACAAGACCATCATTACGTTCGGGCTCGGTTATTCGATGCGGGGATGGGACTCGCTGATGAACCGTGCGAAGGAGGAAGGCATTGCGGCCGACACGCTCGTGAGAGTGGGCCTGCTCCGCACGCGCGACGACGGCACGCACTACGATGCGTTCCGAGGCCGGGCGATGTTCCCGATCTTCAGCGCCACGGGAAAAGTGATCGCATTCGGCGCGCGCAAGATACACGAAGACGATACGGTGCCCGGCAAATACATCAATTCGCCCGAGACGTCGATCTACAAGAAGAGCCGCGTGCTCTACGGGCTCTCGCAGTCGAAAGAGGCGATCCGCGAAGCCGACGCGGTGATCCTTGTGGAAGGCTACGCCGATCTCATTTCCGTCTTCCAGGCCGGCGTGAAGAATATCGTCGCATCGAGCGGCACGGCGCTGACCGACGAGCAGATCAAGCTCCTGTCGCGCTATACGAAAAATGTCATTTTTGTGTACGATGCGGATTCGGCAGGCGCCAATGCGATGGTGCGCGGCATCGACATGATTCTGGAACAGAACATGGATGTGCGCATCGTGCCGCTTCCTGCCGGAGACGATCCGGACTCGTTCGTCAGGGCCAACGGCGGAGAGGAGTTCCGGAAGCTCATCGCGCGGGCGCAGTCGTTCATCGATTTCAAGGCGTCGACATACGAAAAGGCCGGCAAATTTCAGACGCCGGAAGGACGGGCTGAAGCGGTGCGCGCGCTCGTGCAGACGATCGCCAAAGTGCCGGACCAGCTCAAGCAGTCGTTCTTCATCCGCGACCTGGCGGAAAAATACAAGCTCTACGAATCGTCGCTCTACACCGAACTCGACAAGTACGTGAAGCGCGATCCGGCGCAGACGCGCGCCGAGGCCGCGCCGGTGCAGCATGCGCCGGCGAAGCCGGTCCATTCGGCGCCGGGACCGTCAGTCGCGCCCGATGACGATGAGGACGGGATCTGCACGGAGGAGAAGGAGCTGCTGAACGCGCTCTTTGAAAATCCCGATGAGATGGTGCCGTTCGTCTTCGGCTCCATCACGATCGAAGAATTCGAATCGAAGCGTGCGAAGGAGATCGCGCTGCTCATCGTCGAGCATTTCGAACACGAGGGAAAAGTCGACGCCCGCGCCATGCATGAATCGACGCAGGACGAACGCACGAAGATGCTCATCGCCGCCTGTTCGTTCGAGCGGTATCAGCTGAGCTCGAAATGGGACTCGATCGGCCACCGTTCCAGCGCCACGCGCCTGTACGAGCAGTCGCTCGGCGCGATCAAGGGACTGAAGCGGAGGAACGTCGAAAAGGCGATCGCCGAAAACAGAAGGAGGATGAGGGATGCCCAGCTGCAGGGGGGAGACGTGCTCGAGATGCTGAAGATTGAAAAGGAATTGTATGCGCAGAAGCAGCTGATTGAAGAGATGAAACTGGTGATAGAGAAGCAATAAAAAAGGGGCGAAGCAGCGCTTCGCCCCACATGAAAGACAAAAGAAAGATGGAGCAGGGGGCGAAGCAGCGCTTCGCCCCACATGACGAGAACGTTTACATGTGTGCGACGATTGCGTCTCCGAAGGCGGAGCAGGAAATTTCTTGTGCTCCCTCCATGAGCCGCGCAAAATCGTACGTCACGGTCTTCGATCCGATCGCGCCGTTGATGCCCTTGAGCACCAGATCGGCCGCTTCGGTCCATCCCATATACCGGAACATCATTTCGCCGCTCAGAATCACAGAGCCCGGATTCACCTTGTCCTGCCCCGCGTACTTCGGCGCCGTTCCATGCGTCGCTTCAAACACCGCATAGCCGTTTTCATAGTTGATGTTGCCGCCCGGCGCGATGCCGATGCCGCCGACCTGCGCCGCAAGCGCATCCGAAATGTAGTCTCCGTTCAGGTTCAGCGTGGCGATGACGTCGTATTCAGCGGGACGCGTGAGGATCTGCTGGAGGAACGCGTCGGCGATGACATCCTTCATGAGGATCTTGCCTTCCGGAACCGTTCCGCCGCACTCGTCCCACGACACGACCTGTCCGGCGAACTCCTTTTTCGCCAGCGCATAGCCCCATTCGCGGAATCCGCCTTCGGTGAATTTCATGATGTTGCCCTTGTGCACGAGCGTCACGGACTTCCGTTTGTTGTCGATCGCATAGCGGATTGCCGCGCGCACGAGCCGCTCGGTGCCCTCGATCGAGACCGGCTTGATGCCGATGCTGGAGCTTTCGGGGAAGCGGATCTTTTTCACGCCCATTTCCTTCTGCAGGAAGCCGATCACCTTCTGCACCTCGGGCGTTCCGGCCTTCCATTCGATGCCGGCATAAATGTCTTCCGTGTTCTCGCGGAAGATCACCATGTCGATGAGCTCGGGATGCTTCACCGGCGAGGGCACGCCCGTGAAATACTGCACCGGGCGGAGGCACACATACAGGTCGAGTTCCTGACGCAGCGCGACATTGATCGAGCGGATTCCGCCGCCGATGGGCGTCGTGAGCGGTCCCTTGATCGCGACAACATACTCTCTGATGGCCGCAAGCGTATCGTCGGGCAGCCAGATCTGTTCGCCGTAGACGCGTGTCGCTTTTTCGCCGGCGAAGACTTCGAACCATTCGATTCTCCGCCTGCCGCCATAGGCGCGGTCGACCGCCGCATCGAGCACTTTCTTCGAGGCCTTCCAGATGTCCGGTCCCGTGCCGTCTCCCTCAATGAACGGAATGATGGGCGTGTCGGGCACGCGGATCGTTCCGTGTGCGGCCGTGATGCGTTCTCCTGCGGCAGGAGGCGTCAGTTTCTGATAGTGAGCCATTCCAATGGATCCTTTACACGTGTGATGATTGAATGTGAGCGCGAATCCGCTCGGCGGCCTCGCGCATTTTGCCTTCTTCGTATCGTTTCAGTTTCAGCGTGAATATCACCTCATCGTCCGGAAAGCGGGGCGTGATGTGCATGTGGAAATGGAAGACCGATTGACCGGCGATCACGCCGTTGTTCGAAAAGAAATTGAAGCCCTGGAGCTTGTACGCATCCACCAGCGCCCGCGTCACGACATGCGCCGCATGCATAATGCCGCCGAGTTCCGATTCGGGAAGATCGAGGAAGTCCCGGTAATGATGTTTCGGTATGATCAGGGCATGGCCGTAATGAATGGGATTGACATCGAGGATTGCGATGACGTTGTCGTCTTCATAGAGGATTTCAGCCGGGACACGACGATTGATAATGTCGCAGAATATACAGGAAGTCATTGAACAGGCCCGTGTTGATTCGATGCTGGAACAACGATTGATTGCAAGCGACGTCCTGCGCGCGCGTGATGCGTGCGCAGGACGCTGTCGGTGGGCACCTGTTACATGCGTTCGCTGATCGGCGTATATTTCATCGATGTCTTCCCGATATAATGCGATGCCGGGCGGATCAGGCGGTTGTTCTGATACTGTTCGATGATGTGCGCGGTCCAGCCCGCAACCCGGCTCATGGCAAAGATGCACGTGTACATGTCGACCGGAATGCCCAGTGCATAATACACAGACGCCGAATATAAATCAACATTTGGATAAATGGATTTTTCGGATTGTACGATATCCTGTATCCGGCGCGTCATCGCCGCCCATTTTTCCATATGCTTCTTCTCGCCGAGCTGATAGGCGAACGTCCTGAGAAACTGCGCCCGTGGGTCCTCCAATTTGTAGACGCGGTGGCCGAAGCCCGGGATCTTTTTCCTGTTGGTGAATTGGTTGCGGACGTACGACTCGACGTTCTCGATCTCGCCGATATGCAGCAGCATGTTCATCACGTCCTGGTTTGCGCCGCCATGCAGGGGTCCCTTGAGCGTGCCGACCGCCGAGGTGATCGCCGAATAATAGTCGGAGAGCGTTCCCACCGTCACACGCGCGGCGAAGGTCGAAGCGTTGAATTCATGGTCGGCATGCACGATGAGCGCGGCGTCCATGATCTTCGCCTCGTCCTCGTCCGGAGCCGTGCCGCGCAGAAGATACAGCAGATTGGCCGCATGCGACAGATCGTTCCGCGGATGGAAGGGCGTTTTGCCATTGCGCAGATTGTTGAACGCTCCCACGATCGTCGGCATGCGCGATGTGACGAAGATCGCCTTGTCGAGGATCGCGTCGCGTGCCGTGGCGTCGGGCCTCAGGTCGAAGGACGAAAGCATCGAGACCGCCGTGCGGAGCACTTCCATGGGCAGGGCGGATTTCGGGAGGGAATAGAGCATCTGCATCACTTCGTGGGGGAGTTCTCGGGCGGCCTGCAGCTTTGCCGTGAAGCGGCTCAATTCCGTGACGGTGGGCAGATGCCCGGTCCAAAGAAGAAACATCGTTTCTTCGAATGTGGAATTGGCCACGAGATCATGAATGTCATACCCGCGATAGAGGAGCCGGCCTTCGCGGCCGTCGATGAAGCATACCTCCGATTCGCCGGCGATGACATCCTCGAGTCCCGGTTTTTGTGCGACGAGCGGTTCTGGCTGTTCTACCATGGATGCCTCCGGATGATAGGGTGAAATCGAGGGAAACAGGCGGTTTTGATCCGTCCTGCATGAGATGTGCACACCAATCCCATAACAAGAAAGGGAGGTCCGAAGGTTTCCGCACGCTCGGTTTTGCATTGACTCTCTTGACAAATCTTCCTATATTTTAAATCATTACTCAACGATTCCGCGTTATTTCTAACCATTTCACAATTAAAAGGATTCAAGAATGAAAGCGATCGTCACCTGGGGCTTGCTGGCTGTTGCCGCGGTCGGATTGCTGACCACCGGTTTCCAGTGTTCATCGGCAGAACTGACAAGCGCGCGCCTCTACATCCAGCGCAAGGATTTCCAGAATGCAGAAGCTCAGTTAAAGAAAGAAGTCGAAAAAAATCCCAAGAGCGAAGAAGGATACTTTCTTCTCGGTCAGGTCCGCTATGAGCTGAAGGATTATAAGGGAATGAAAGACGCATTCGAGAATGCGTCGAAAGTCGGCCAGGCCCACAAGAAGGAAATCGACAACCTGACGCTCAGCGCGTGGGGACGTCTCTTTAACCAGGGCGTGGAAGAGATCAACAAGGCGGAAAACGCCGAAGGATTCGACAAGGCAATCCAGACGTTCACGATGGCTTCGTACCTCGAACCGGACAGCATGATCAATCAGCGCAACCTCGGTCTTGCATTCTACCGCAAGTCGCAGTACGAGAAGAGCGCCCTCGAGCAGAGCATCGCGCCGTTGACCGAATCGTTTGAAAAAGGCAAGGACGTTCTCTCGGCCCGCATTCTCGGTTCGATCTACCTGAACAAGGCAGGCGAAGAGAAGGCGAAGTTCACCGAAGCCAACCGCGAAATGATCGAAGGCATGAAAAAGATCGAGAACATCCGCGAGAAGATGAAGGCCGCCGACGTGAAGTATTATCTCGGACAGCCGACGACGGTCAACAAGCCGGCCGCACCGGCAGCGGCGAAGAAGGGCAAGAAGCCCGCAGCCGCTTCGCAGAAGGAAGAATGGGTGTACGATCAGTATAAATTGACCGTGGGAGTCGACGGCGACGTCGTCACATCGGTAAAATTTGCGGAGCCCTACAAGCCGACGATCGATTCGACCATGCACCGCCAGGCGATCGCGGATTTCAGCAAGGCCGTCGAAGTGTACAAGAAGGCCCAGGCCATGTTCCCGGATGATCAGGAAATCTCCGAAAACCTGATGAACGCCTACATCGGCGCCGAACGCAACAACGAAGCCCGCACGCTGCTCAACGAGCGCGTCCAGAAGTATCCCAACAGCAAATACGACCATTACAACCTGGGCGTGTTCCTGCTGAAGGACGGAGAATTTGAAGGCGCCGTGCAGCAGTTCCAGGCCGCCTATTCGCTCGATACCACGATGACTTCAGCGCTCTACAACCTGGCAGCCAGCTACGTGAACTGGGGCGTTTCCATCGCCGAGAACCTCAAGAAGGAAAACGAAGGAAAGCCCGAGAAGGAGCAGAAGGTCAGCGATGCGCCGAAGGAAAAGTTCCGCGCAGCGGTGCCGTATCTTGAAAAAGTCGTGGCCGAAAAGACCGACGACGTTCAGATGCTCGAACTTCTTGCGCAGGTGTATGCGAACCTCGGCCAGCCCGACAAGGCCAAAGCATACTATGAAAAGGCGGATGCAGCGCGCCAGGGGAAAAAGTAATTTTCTCTGAATCAATGTAAGGTGTATGCGCGCGGTCAGCTGATCGGCTGCGCATACACCTTTTTTTTCAGAAAGGACCATATATCCATGTCAAAGCCGCAGCCGGAACAGCCGCAGCAGATCAATATCGAGCTGGGTGAGAAGGAAGCCGAGGGGATTTATTCGAATCTTGCGATCATTACGCACTCTCCGGCGGAATTCGTCATCGATTTCACGCGCATCCTTCCCGGGGTGCCCAAGGCGCGCGTGCATGCGCGCATCGTCATGACGCCCCAGCATGCGAAGCTACTGAAGAACGCCCTCGAGGACAACCTCAGAAAATACGAGGAAAAATTCGGGGAGATTACGATCGCCGGCGAAGAAATGAGCGCGCCGCCGTTCGGATTCCAGATTCCCAAGAAGGACGAAAAGATCAACTGACCGTGCGGCCGCCTGAATGCAAAGGCGACCGCTCCCGCAATATATACCGACATCCTGCTTAAGTTTTCGTGAAAGGAGCCGATGATTTTCGATACATGAGATCATCGGCTTTTTTATTTTCAGCAACAAACGAAAAACAAGTATGGATTACAGAAAGACCTTCGCTGGCCTTCGCAGTTCAGCAACGAAACATGCGCTCCTGTTCTTCTCCGTTCTCATCCTCATGCTGATTTCGTTCCGGTGCATCAAGGCGCCGGCAGAACCTGAAATGCCCACATGGCAGACGCAGCTTTCGCTGCCGATCGTCGACCGCACCTATTATTTCTCGGAACTGGTGGCGAAAGACGACAAATTCGAAACAATGGTCGACGGTGAAATCGTCTACCGGCCTTCAAATGTCGTGAATACTCCCACGGCGGTGCCGATGCCCACGATCAATCCTGTGACGGCCTCGGTCTCCAGCAAACTGGGAACGGTTCCGCTCGACATGCCGGCGCTTCCGACCGTCGACCTGGGCGTCACGGAACTCATCGGCCAGGCTCCGCCCGCGCTTCCGTGGATGTTCGGCGACGCGACGCTTTCGGAAAACGTCGCCGTAACATCGGATACGGCTGCTTTCGACTACATCGTCTTCGACAATGCGCGCATGGTGGTGACGCTCCGCAATACGATGAATTTCGATGTGCTCTTTCCCTCGGGCATCCAGCTTGTGAACGTCTTCTCCGATTCGGATACGGCCAAGGTCCTTGCCACATTCAATTTCGGGGAGGTGAAAGCCGGGCAGACCGTCGTGATGAACGCCCCGCTCTCCGGGAGCATGATGTCGTCGCGCATGAAGCTGAAATTCGTGATGCAGACCGTGGGGCTGAACGGAACGGTGCTCGATCCTGCCGGCAAAATGAGCGCGGAGCTGCGTATCGACGGCGGCGCCACCGATGCGTCGGCCACGATGCGCTCGGCAAAGGCGAAGATCGAAGGCAATTACAGCGTCCCGACAACGGAAGGCACATTCAAGGTCGCCGATGACTCCATCTATATTTGCCGCGCCGTCTTCACAAAGGGCGGCTTCGACCTCCGCATCACCAACAGCGTTCCCGTGGACATCGCGGCGGGCATCCAGATCAAGGAGCTCGTCAACAGGAAGACGCGCCAGCCCTTCCGGCTCCGGCTCAACGGAACCGGCATCGAGCAGGATGCGGTGATCATACCGCGCAATACGACGTTTGTGCAGCCTGTCGACCTGTCGGAGTACGAGTTCATCTCGCAGGAGACCGCCGGCCGCGATACGCTGCCGACCAACGGGGTCCACTATGCCCTCACGCTGAAAACGCTGAACGCCACGGATGACAAGCGCGTCATTTCGGTGACCGATTCGATTTCCGCAAGCATTATTCCGCATACGGTCAACGGTCGCGTGCAGGAATACGGCGTCTCAAGCTTCGTAGGCGTCATCAATCCGACCTCCGTGGCGATCAGCGAAGCCATAGAAACGAACTTCGGCGACGTATCGGACAAGTTCACCGCCGACAGCATCAAAACGGATAATGCGACGATCGTGCTCAAGCTGTATTCGCCCGTGACGTATCCCGCCGACTTGAACCTGAAGGTGACGGCATGGCGCGACGGAGTGAAGGGCCTGTCGATGACGATTCCCGGCGGCAACGGCGGATTGAACGGAAGCTACCGCGTGCTGCCGGGCGACACGGCGCGCATCGTGCTCAACAAATCGACCGTCACCTCGGGAACGACGATCGATCAGTTCCTGAACAGCTTCATTGCGGGAGGCAAGGTGCGCCTGCCGGACAGGCTCGTGCTCGAAGGCGCGGCGACGATCCAGCCGCTCGATGTGTACAAAGGAGGCCGGAACGGCCTTGTCGGATCGGCAACCGATCACGACAGCATCTACAGCTCGGTGGAATTTGTCTTCCCGATGCGGATTGCCGTGAATAACGGCGCCTTCAAAGATACGGTCGAATTCGACAACAACATGTCGGACAGCGACCGGAAGAAGCTCGATCTGATCGAAAACGGCAAGGTGACATTCGAAGTGGAAAACACATTCCCTGTGGAAGGGGATCTCAACCTCACGCTCATGCGCTCGAACGCTCCCGGCGATTCGCTCCTGAACCTGACGAAAACGCCGATCCGCATTCCGGCTGCACAGTATCAGGCCTCCGGCACAAACATCGCGAGCAAGTCGTATTCGTACATCACGCTCGATAAAGGCGACGCCTCAAAGTTCCGGTTTGCGCGCTTCTCCGCCGTACGGGCGCTGATGCAGACGGGAAACAACAGGCAGCCGGTTTCGTTCAGGGCAACGGACAAGATCCGCGTGAAGGCATTCGGCACGCTCAGCGTGACCGCCGATTTCAACACTTTGACCACAGACGATTCGAAATAATCGTCGCGCATAACCGGGAGATTTTATCAGCATGAAACGTTTAATTACCGCAGCGGTACTGCTCCTTGCGGCAGTGACATCGGCATTCGCACAGAGCGACGGCTATTCGGCGCGCACCATCGGCATGGCGCGCACATTCAGCGCATCATCACGCGGACTCGACGCACTCGGATTGAATCCGGCCAATCTCGCCATCGCCGATTCGTCAACGAGCGTCTCGTTTACGCTGGTGCCGCCGATCGGACTGAATGTGTCGAGCGACTTCTTCACGCTCGATCTCTACAACACATACTTCACCGGCGTCGACAGCCTCGACGGAAACGGCAGGCCGACCGGAACGAAGATCGGCCGCAAGCTCACCGAAGCCGACAAGAAGGATATTCTCGGCCGGATGAAGGACGGGCTGAGCCATACAACCATGAACGTGAATGCCATGCTCTTCGGCGCCGCCGTCAATATCGGATCGGTCGGTATCGGCGTGTCGGTGAGCGATCACATGGGCCTCTCGCTTGAAATTCCCGACAGCTATGTGAAGTTCGCCTTCTACGGAATCGATACCGTCGGCTCGGAATATGACTTCGGCAAAACGAGCGTGCGTTCGCTCTGGTACCGCGAATACAACGTGTCGGCGGGCGTGATGCTTCCGTTCGAGACGAAGGCGGTCAAAGATATTTCCGTCGGCGTCGGTGTGAAGATGCTGCAGGGATTCAATTACATATCGACCGTGCGCAACAACAGCCTGATCCGGAGCACGCCGCTCAGCAGCGACATGAGCATCACGATGCAGTCGGATCTTGAAGTCGTGCATGCGGGAATTCCGCTGGACTCGACGGCGGGCGACAACATCATGAAGCCGGGCGGCAAAGGCTTCGGCTTCGACATCGGCGCGTCTGCAGAAGTACTGGGCGGCGTGCGCCTCGGCGCCAGCGTCCTGAATATCGGCTCGATTTCATGGAGCGGAGCGAACAACAAGCGCATCGTCAACAAGGGCGCCTATGCCTGGCGCGCATCGAAATACGACAAGGAGGAGCTGGACAGGGTGGGAGAGGAGATCGATTCGATCTTCACGTCGAAGACCGTCGATGAGCCGGACTTTTCGTCGCCGCTTCCGACATCGCTCAATATCGGCGCATCGATCGAGATGCGGAAGCTCATCGGGAACTTTCCGCTTCCGCTGAATCTCGCGGCCGACGTCCATTTCGGACTGAACGATCAGCCGGGCAACTTCACTTCGACGCTCATCGGACTCGGAGCCGAACTCAACCTCCTGGGCGGATGGCTGCCCGTTCGGACAGGCGTCGTGCTGGGAGGCCGTGAATCGGTGCAGTGGTCGGCCGGCGTGGGCATTCATTTCTGGAATTCATTCGATATCGACCTCGCCACAGAGAGCATGTCGATCATTGCCGCACCGAACTCGGTCAAAACCGCCTCGGCGATTCTGGCCATGAAAGTGCGCATCTGAAAACAGTGCGGCCCGCACGCGCGATGCACGCATGCGGGCCGTTCAAAGAGGAAAAAATCGCGCTTAGAGTATATACCGGCTCAGATCCTTGTCCTTGGCGATCGAGTTGAGCTTTTCGGTCACCATCGATTCGGAGATCGAGACCGTCTGCGCCGAGGTCTTGTCGGGCGCATCGAAGAGGATTTCTTCGAGCAGCGAAGTCATGATCGTGTGAAGACGGCGCGCGCCGATGTTTTCGATCTCCTCGTTCACGCGCGTGGCAATGCGCGCGATGGAGCGGATCGCCTCGTCTGAGAATGTCAGTTCGATGCCTTCGGTCTGCAGCAGCGCCGTATACTGCTTGAGCAGGGCGTTCTGCGGAAGCGTGAGGATCTTCACGAAATCGTCCTCCGTCAGGCTCTTGAGCTCGACGCGGATGGGAAAGCGGCCCTGGAGTTCGGGGATCAGGTCGGACGGCTTTGAAATATGGAACGCCCCCGATGCGATGAAAAGGATGTGATCGGTTTTGACCATGCCGTACTTCGTGCCCACGGTCGAACCCTCGACGATCGGCAGAAGATCGCGCTGAACTCCCTCGCGCGATACATCGGGTCCCCCTGATCCGGCCCGCGCCCCGGCAATCTTATCGACTTCGTCGATGAACACGATGCCGGTGTTCTCGACGCGGCGGATGGCTTCCTTCACCACCGTATCGTGGTCGATCAGCTTCTGCGCCTCTTCCTGCGTGAGAATCTTCTTCGCATCGGCCACGGTGAGCTTCCGCTTCTTCACTTTTTTCGGCATCATCCCGCCGAGCATTTCCTGTAGATTGACCCCCATTTCCTCCATGTTGAACGGACCGAAGACCTGCATCGACGGCATCTGATCGGCCGGAAGATCGATCTCGATCTCGCGCTCGTCGAGCTTGCCGGCTTTGATCTTCTCGCGGAATTTCGCGCGCGTCTTCTCGTTGAGATCCTCGTCGCTCTGCGCCTCCGCCGTCTGAAGCTCCTCATGCCGGTGCTTCTTCACCGAAGGGATGAGGATGTCGAGAATGCGCTCCTCGGCGAGATTCTGCGCCTTTTCCTGGACGATCGCCGTCTGTTCCGTGCGCACCATCGTCACCGCAAGTTCGGTCAGGTCGCGTATCATCGATTCGACGTCACGGCCGACATATCCCACTTCCGTGTATTTCGAGGCTTCCACTTTGATGAACGGCGCGTTTGCCAGCTTCGCAAGACGCCGCGCGATTTCGGTCTTGCCCACGCCGGTGGGGCCGATCAGGATGATATTGTTCGGCATGATGTCGTCGCGCATCTGGTTGGGCACCTGGAGCCTGCGCCAGCGGTTGCGAAGGGCTATGGCCACCGATTTCTTTGCTTCATGCTGACCGATAATATACTTGTCGAGTTCCTTGACGATCTGCGTCGGAGTGAACTCGTGATGTGCTGACGGCACTGCCGGTTCGGGTTTTAATTTCGTTGTCATTACAGCTCGAGTATAGTGATATGGGAATTCGTATAGATGCAGATGTTCGAAGCTGTTTCGAGAGATTCCTGAACGATGTCGCGCGCGCTGAGCTCCGTATGCTTCGCGAGCATGCGTGCGGCGGCAAGGGCGAAGCTGCCGCCGGAACCGATGGCGATGATGCCGTCGTCGGGAGCGATGACATCTCCGGTGCCGGAGATCACATACGATACATCGCGGCTCATCACGCCGAGCATCGCTTCCAGGCGTCGGAGATATTTGTCCATGCGCCAGTCTTTGGCCAGCGCGATGGCTGCGCGTTCGACGTTGCCCTGATAGGACTGAAGCTTCTCTTCGAAGCGCTCCATCAGCGCGAAGGCGTCGGCCGACGCTCCGGCAAAGCCGACGAGCACCGAGTTGTTGTAGAGCGAAAAGACTTTCCGTGTGGTGGCTTTCATCACCGTCTGGCCGAGCGTGACCTGCCCGTCGCTGCCGAGCGCGATCTTGCCGTTGCGTGAAATGCCGAGTATTGTCGTTGCGTGTATTTCAGGGAGCATGGAATCCTATGGGGTCTGTGACCCGTTTCACGGGCCGGTTAAGTTCAAATCTTGCGGCGAAGCCGGGCGACCGGAATCATCATCGATTCGCGGTACTTCGCCACCGTTCTGCGCGCGATGTTGTATCCCTGCTCGTTCAGCATCTCCGCGATGTGGTCGTCGCTGAGCGGCTTGTGCGGATTTTCGCCGCAGATGATTTCCCGGATGCGTTCCTTCACTTCCTTGTTCGCAACCTCTTCGCCGCTGGCGAGGCTGATGCCTTCGCTGAAGAAATGGCGGAGCTCGAAGACGCCGTAATCGGTCTGCACATACTTCCCGTTGACGACGCGGCTGATCGTGGAAATGTCCATCTGAATCGCTTCGGCGATGTTCTTGTAGATCAGCGGTTTGAGTCCCTCGCCGCGCTCGAAGAACTCGCGCTGCCGCTCGACGATCGTCCGCATCACCTTCAGCATGGTGTCGCGGCGCTGATGGATCGAGGCGATGAACCATTTCGCGGCCTCGAACTTCTGGCGGAGGAACTGTTTGGTGTCGGCGGTGACGCCGTTCTTGCGCTTGGAGATCAGGTTCCTGTAGTTCCGGTTGATGCGAAGCGGAGGGACGTTCTTGTCGTTGAGCTGAATGATGAAGTCGCCGTCGTCCTTCGTGACGATGAAGTCGGGCGTGAGATAATTTTCCTGCATCGAGATGGTGCCTTCGCCCGGCTTCGGATTGAGGCGGGAAACGCATGTCAGGATCTGCTTCACCTCGTCGAGCGTGATGCCCATGTTCTTGGCGACGGCTTCGAAGTGCTTCTTTGTGAACGCATCGTAATAATCGCGAAGCATCGTCATGGCGCGGGCGCGCAGCGTCGGATCGCACTCCAGCATTTCCAGCTGGACGAGCAGGCATTCCTGCAGCGTGCGCGAACCGATGCCGATCGGTTCGAGGCGCTGTATGATATGCAGCACTTCCTCGGCCTGCTCGAGCGTGATGTGCATGTGATGCGTCAGGTTGATGTCGTTGACGATGTCATCGAGATTGCGGTGCAGGTAGCCGTCCTCGTCGATATTGCCGATGATCTCGTTGGCGACCAGCATGCCTTTTTCCGTGAGTTCGCCGAGCTGCAGCTGTTCCCGGAGCTTCTGGGCGAGCGGCTCAGAGGCGGCGATGGGGAAGTCCTCCCGGTCCTCGTCGTGATTCGTGCTTTCAGCCTTGGGAGTGTAGTTCACATCGTCGTTCAGAAAATCTTCGAACGTGAATTCATCTTCCTTTTTCGACGCGGCCTCGTCATCGGCCGTCGCCGATTCGCCTTCTTCCGGCGCGGAGTCGTCCTGCTGAAGCTCCAGCTCGTCCTCGGCTCCTTCCTCGAGCATGGGATTGACTTCGAGCTCTGTCTTGATGCGCTGTTCAAGCGATAACGTCGGAAGCTGGAGAAGCTTCAGGTATTGGATCTGCTGCGGCGTCAGTTTCTGGAGCAGCTTGAGTTGTTGCGAAAGATGAAGCATACAAACCTGTCGTAAAAAGTTATTCCGTGATGTTGTCCTTTGCCTGATGTAATGCCGATCCGAGGCGGTCGGTCCATGCCTTGCCGAATGCACGTTCGAGCGGAGCGCGGAGCACCTGTTCGAGGCGGGCATCCTTCTGCCGTCCAAGGTCGAGGGCGGGACGGCATTCGTCGTAATATTCGTAATAAATGCTGCCGCCCGATTTGTGGCGGCGGATGGGGAAGAGATGACAGGACAGCGGCTTCTGCCAGGCGATTTCTCCGGCCAGATACGCCGTCTCGAAGGCACAGCGGGCGATGCCGTCCACATAGTGGACGAAGACGCAGGCGGCATGGTTCAGGCACGGCGTGGCCAGATCGCCCGGGCGCCCCTCCGTCAATCCCTGCCGGCGGATCTCCTCCAGATGCATTTCGGGCAGATACTTCCGGATGACCGGGAAGGCCTTCTCGATTTCCGAGCGCTCGTCGTCGGACAGCGGCGCGCCGCGCCCGCCCGGCGCCGTACAGCAGGCGCCCTTGCACTTTTCAAGGTCGCAGAGAAAACGGACACTGCCGATCCGGTCGTCGACTTTGATCTCATCAATAATAATCATACAAAAAGATACATTAAAAATTTGAAAGAGCAAAGAAGAATCGGCAGTATGGTACGAAATTTGTTATCCGCTGACGTGCTCGGTGATGAACCGGCGGACAGAGAGCGCGCTTCCGGCGAAACCGAGCAGGATGCCGGCGGCAAAGAGGACCGCATAGGTGAGCGGAGGCACCGCGAGGAATTCCGAGAGTTCGGATCCGAGCCATCGGGCGACGGCCGCGTCGAGCGCGTAGAGCAGCGCCGAGGCCAGGAGTCCCCCTCCGGCGCCCTGGAGTATGCCTTCGATGAAGAAGGGCATGCGGATGAAGGCGCGCGTGGCGCCGACGAGCTTCATGGTGGCGATCATCTGGCGCTTCGAAGAGATGATCAGCCGGATCGTGTTCGAAACCAATAGAAGAGCCGTGAGGCAGAGCGCAAGGCCGATGGCGGTGCTGACCATGACGAGCGTGCGCGTCCGGCGGTCGAGCAGTTCGAGCAGCGTTTTGCGGTAAATGATGTCGTCGACGCCGGAGATCTGCTTCAGCGCCGCGTGCACGGAGGCGGCGCTGTCGGCGTTCTTGTAGCCTTCCTGAAGGAAGATCTTATAGGACGGCGGGAGCGGATTGAAATCGAGCACGCCCCGGATGTCTTCGCCGAATTCCTCCTTGAATATCGCCGCCGCTTCGTCTTTCGACACGAACTTCGTCCGGTCTACGCCCGGCACCAGGCGGATGCGCGCATCGATCGCTGCGGCAGACGAATCGGTGACCGGCTCGGCAAGAAATGCTTCCATCTCGACGCGGTCGCGGAACGACTGCACGATGCGCGATGTGTTGAGATAGGCGACGCCGAAGAGTCCCAGCAGCAGCAGCGCCGCGGTGATCGTGACGATGGAGGCGCTCATCGCAAGACGGGCGCGGCGGAATCCGGAAAGTCCTTCTTTCAGTATGTAGGTGATGATCATGGTCGATGTCCGATGTCTGTCCGCGCGTTCAGCGCACGATCCTTCCGGCCGGATAGGAGCCGAGATTCTTGTAGTACGTGGTCAGTTCCTGCAGATGGCTGATCGCATTGGCGAATTCCTTCTGCGTCGGATCGCTGTCGATGTCGAGGAAAAAGAGGTATTCCCACGGCTTGCCGACGAAGGGCCGCGATTCGATCTTGAGCAGGTTGATGTTGCGCAGCGCGAAGACCGCGAGCGTCTTGAAGAGCGATCCCGGCTGATTTTTGATCGCGAAGATGAGCGACGTTTTCATGCCGCGTTTCGCCGGACCGGGCGTGCGCGAGACGACGAGGAAGCGCGTGAAGTTCCTGTGGTCGGTTTCGATGTTGGCCCGGAGGATCTTCAGTCCGTAATGCGCCGCGGCGCTGGCGCTCGCGATCGCCGCCGCATCGGTCCGCTGCTCTTCGGCGATCATTTTGGCCGCGCCCGCGGTGTCGTAAAAGGGATGTGGCGTGGCCTGTTTCAGCGTCTGCAGAAATTTGTCGGACTGTCCGAGCCCCTGGGGATGGGAATAGACATGCCGGATATCGCCGAGCTTCGTGCCCGGCAGCGCCAGCAGATTCATCGCAATGCGCAGCTTGAGCTCGCCCACGACAAACAGGGGATACTGCTGCAGCAGATCGTAATTCTGGTGGACGCTTCCGAAGAGCGAGTTCTCGATGGGCACGACGGCGTACGCCGAGCGGCCTTCGGCAACATCGTCGAAGAGATCGCGGAACGATTCGCGCGCCGTGGGGATGCATCGCGTCTTGAAATAGGCAAGACAGGCCTGTTCGCTGAATGCGCCCGCTTCGCCCTGGAATGAGACTCTGAATTTCTTCATGGGAAATAATGGTTAATAATTCGATTCATCGCGCCAGCGCGTGATCTTCCAGTCATCGGACAGCTGCGCGCGCTCGAGCGAAATGTTCGCATACCCGTCCACCCGCATGATGTCGCTTGCGGTGAATGTCACGGTCAGATTGAAATTGCGCGTGAGCGTGAGCTTCAGACTGTCGCCGGCCGCGGCGATCGTCGTGTTCCAGACCAGGTCGAGCCGCTGGGCGTTCTGGAACAGGCCGTATGTCGTGCGCATGTCGTCGTCGCGGCCCCAGAACACATCGGCCCCCTTGTCGTAGTCCTTATAGACGAAGATGAAATTCGGCGCGAGCAGCTGCCCGTAGATCGTGGTGTCGCGGAACAGATAGGCCTGCTTGAAGTTCTGGAACACGCCCTCGACCGTCCGCTGGTCGCCGAGTATCGATCCGTCGATGCCCGTTCCTTCGTCGAGCTTCGGCGCGAACGGATTGACGCACGATAGGCTGAGGAAGGCGAGGATGCAGACGGCGAGGAGTCTCATTGCGCGAACGCTCCCTTGCAGTCGCTCCAGCTCGAATCGCGCTTCGTCGTATAATCGACCCAGCGGTAGATCGTCCATGTCTGGTTCTTGTCGCGCGCGGTGTAGAAGTCGGCGCGGCCGGTGAATGTCGTCGTCACGGTGGTGAGCCTATGCGGCACGAGCAGAAGGTATTCGGTGGAGATGATGGCTGAATCCGACTGGAAGCGCACGTATGTGGGATTCATGAATGTGACATTCGGATATCCCGACTGTGCGAGCGACGAAACGGCGTTACGGAAATAATCTGTTTCGGATGTGCGCGACCAGCGGGAGAAGACCGATGCATAGCGCACGGCCGCCTCGGGACTGGGCACGAATGTGAAGTTCCGTATGCCGTTCACCGAGTCGGAGAACAGCTTCTCATAGTCCTGTATGTTCTTCTGCTGCACGGCGGAGGTGAAGTTCTGCAGCACCATCTCCGGCGAGGAGGCGGGCGGATTGACGCCGCCGGCGCCGACAGGGGATTCCGGCTCACGCGTGTCGAATAATCCGCAGCCGTTCAGCGCGCACACCAGCAGCAGCACGGACAGAAGCAGGCGGTCAGATCGCAATGCGTCCCTCCAGCGCGCGCGTCAGCGTCGCTTCATCGGAAAATTCCAGGTTGCTTCCGATGGGAACGCCGCGGGCGATGCGCGTCATTTTCACTCCGAGCGGCTTCAGCAGACGGGAAAGATAGAGCGTGGTCGTCTCGCCTTCCACTGTCGGATTGAGCGCGAGTATGATTTCCTCCGTCTCCGGGGCGATGCGCGCAAGCAGCTCCTTGATGCGGAGATCTTCAGGTCCCACATTGTCGAGCGGCGAGAGCGCGCCGCCGAGCACATGGTAGCGGCCGCGGAACTCGTTCGTCTTCTCGATCGCCATCACGTCCGTCGGCTCTTCCACGACGCAGATCGTGTTGGCATCCCGCTTCTGGCTCGAGCAGATGACGCACGGATCGGACTCGGTGATGTTCCAGCACACCGAACAGTAGCGCACGTTATCCTTCACGCGCACCAGCGCTTGGGAGAACTTCGTCACTTCTTCGCGCGGCATCTTCAGAATGTAGAGTGCCAGACGCTGGGCGGTTTTTCGCCCGATGCCGGGCAGCTGCGAGAATTCCTCGACGAGCTGCTCGAGTGATTGTGATGTGTAGATCATCGATGGTCAGAGCCCCGGAAAATTGAGTCCCGGAATGTTCGGAAGCATACCGCTGGTCGCCTTCGCCATTTCGGACTGGGAAAGCGCGGCCGCTTCAGCCAGCGCCTTGTTCACCGCCGCCACAATCAGGTCTTCGAGCATGTCGGCGTCGTCCGGATTGATCACATCGCGCTCGATTTTGATCTGCAGAATCTTCTGCTTTCCGTTGGCGGTCACTTTCACCATGCCGCCGCCCGATTCCGATGTCACGGTCTTCTGTTCCAGTTCTTCCTGAACACGGGTGATTCTGGCCTGCATCTCCTGTATCTGCTTCAGCATTCCCTGCATATTGCCGCCCAAACCCGGTATGTTCATGTCGATCCTCTTTTCAATTGATAGGCCATTCGTTTGATGTCGAGCATCAATATAAAAATTTACCGCTCGAAAATCCATTCCGTCGGAGGAAGGCCCGAATGCGGCTCGCATGGAGAACGAAGGGTCAGAAGAAATCGAGGCAATGCGGGGCCGGCAGCGCGAAGGCGTCGTCGAGGAACGAGACGTCGAAATAGGCGTCGATGAGTCCGGTATACCGCGCGGAAGTAAATGTCATAAAGCCGGCGTAGAGCTGGGCGAATGTCGAGACGGTGAGCGAGACCAGATGCGTCGTGAGCTCGTCGGAATACTCGACAGCATCGCCGTTGAAGATCAGCGTCGCGGTCGTCGAATTTTCCGGTATCTGGTCGTCGAGGATATGGAATGTGACCACGCCCTCGGCGCGCCTGAACGTGCGCTGCTTCAGCGCCTCATGCACATCGACGATGCGCAGCATCAGCGCGTGCCCGAACTGCCCCGAGACGGGATAGAGCCCGAAGAGCATGCGCTGGCCGATATCGACCGGATCGGTGCAGAGAAGGTGGAAGTGCTCATCGGGCGCATAGGGGATGAGCAGGGGATTGTGCGTCTTATAGACGGCAAGAAAACCCAGCAGTCCGCGAAGCGCGGAAGGCGTGAGATAGACGAATTCGCGCACGATGAGCTGTTCCTTCTCATCGATGAGCATATAGCCGGTGATGCCGTCGTCTGCGTGATGGCACCAGTACGTCCACCGGTTCTTGTGCGCGCGTTTCACTTCCATCTTCCAGGCGTCTGCCGAGCGGGCGATGCAGAAGCTGCTGCGCCGGGCGAATGCGTCGTAGCATGCGCTCAACATTCCCAGCTCATGGTCGACGAGCGGATGCACGTTGTCGCGTTCCGAGAAACGTGGAATGACCGTCGAGGGCACGTTCATCGTCTTGAGCTCGCCGATGAGGCCGTAGCCGAGCTTCTGATAGAATGACTGTTTGAAGGGATACAGAAGGGAAAGCGGGACATGCGTCGCGCGCATGCGCGTGCAGGCTTCGGTCATGAGCGTCTTGGCGATGCCGTTCATGCGGGCTTCGGGAAGCACGGCGACGCCGCCGATGCCGCCGCTTTTCATCTGCACGCCGCCGACGGAGACCGTATGACGGTAGAGCGTGAGCGCGCCGGCAACATGGCCGTTTTCTGCTGCCACAAGAATATCGTCGAACGTCCTGCGGGCGTTCGGCTGCAGGTCGTCGCACCATTCATCGATCGTTTTCACGACAGACGGAAAGGAGACCGCATAGAGCCGTGCGATCTCCTCCGTATCGTGTGCCGTTGCCGTGCGGATGTCCATGGGAATTTATCCGAACATTTCCTGTTCGACTTCCTGGAATATGATGTGCCCGATGGTGATGTGTCCTTCCTGGATGCGCTGCGTGTCGTTCGAGGGAACGACGATGGCGATGTCGGCCATCGCTTTCGAGGCGCCTCCGTCCTTGCCCAGGAACGCGATCGTGGTCATGCCGATCTCCCGCGCCTTGGCGAAGGCATTGTTGACGCTGGCCGAATTGCCGCTGGTGCTGATGCCGATCAGGACATCGCCCTGCTGGCCGAGCGCTTCCACCGAGCGGGCGAAGACATTGTCGTAGCCGATGTCGTTGGCGCCCGCCGTCAGGTTTGAAGCATCGGTTGTGAGCGCGATGGCGGGCAGCGCGGGCCGTTTGATGGAGGGGGAAAGGCGTATGACGAATTCCGTGGCAAGATGCTGGGCGTCGGCGGCGCTTCCTCCGTTGCCGCACAGAAGGAGCTTCTTCTTGTTGTTGAAGGCCTTGATGATGACGTCGATCGCCTTCGAGATGTCGGAGGAACAGGCATCGATGATCTTCAGCTTTGTCTCGGAGCTGGCTTTGAGCGAATCCTCGATGAAACGTTCACGATACACGAGTGTCAGGGGAAGATGTGCCATAGGATGTGTGTCCTGTTGTTGTGGGATGAAGCTTTCCGGTCACACGATGGTGACGGGCGCTTCCTTGTGATGAACGGCTGAGGCGAGTTCTTTGATCAACCGGGCGTCGCCGTTCTTCTCAAGAACAGTCCCCGTGACGATAAAGTTTGCCCCGGCGGCCGCTTTTTTCCGCGCTTCGGCCGGCGTGCCGATGCCGCCGCCGACGATCAGAGGGACGGTGGTGTAGCGCCGGATGCACGCGATCATTTCGTCGGGCACCGAGTGTTCGGCGCCCGATCCCGCTTCGAGATAGATGAATTTGAATCCGAAGATCTCGGCGGCCATGGCATGCGCCAGGGCGATATCGGGTTTGTTGCGCGGAAGCGGCTTCGTATTGCTCATGAACTCGGCGGATGTGGTGCGGCCGGACTCCACGAGCATATACGCGGTCGAAATCGCCTCGAGGCCGAGCTTGCGGATGATCGGAGCGGCCACGACCTGGCTGCCGATGAGATGTTCGGGATTGCGGCCGCTCAGGAGCGAAAGAAACAAAATGGCATCGGCTTCGCCTGAGACCTGCGAGACGGCGCCCGGGAAAATTATGACGGGAAGCGTCGTCGTGCGCTTGATCGTGCGGATGCATGTGTTGAACGAATCGTCGACCACAAGGCTGCCGCCGACGAGAAACGCGTCGACGTCGGCTTCGGTGGCCGAGGCCACGAGATGTTCGAGCTGTGCCGTCTCCATCTTGTCGGGATCGATGAGCACGAGGTGCGCCGCGCCGCGGGCGCGCGA
>JBLMZA010000160.1:0-6404 GCA_050258555.1 Acidobacteriota bacterium
TACAGTTCATGCCGTACAATATCCAGTATGCCGTCGATGCCGACGGCAACGGACTGAATCTGAAGACGTGGCCCGATGCCATCTACAGCGTCGCGAACTTTTTGAAAGTGCAGGGGAATTATAAGCCGACTGAGGAAGGCCGCAGACATGCGCTTCTGCGCTATAACCGGAACGAAGCCTATGCTGCGGGCATTATGGCGCTTGCGGATACGCTCGCACGCCGATACGTGCCGTCGAAATGAAAGCCTGACGCTTGCCGTCATCCGTCCGGAACATCGTGTGTTCATGCGCGTCTATACGTGCATGAACACACACCAGACCGGAGGTTTCGTGAAAACACATGCCTTATTCCTTGCCATCCTGCTTGCCGGATGTACATACGGCTACGATTCCGAAGTCAATGTGACGCGCTCCACATCCCGCACCTACGGCGAGTCGGCATACTTTCCCGAAGTCTTTTTCGACGATGCACAAGCGAGTCTTACAAAGCCGTACGAGCAACTGGGATTGATTGAGGTGAAGGGGGCGTCGGATGCGACGGGGGAGGTGTTACTCCATGCACTGAAGAGTAAAGGAGCGGTCATGGGAGCCGACGCGATCGTTAACGTCCGGCAACACTATATATCGAGGGAGCGGGGAGAAAGAATCTCGGAACTCCTGAGTCCGAGACAGAACAAGCCTGAAATGTATGAAACGATTGCGCTGACGGGCGTTGCCATCCGTTATAAGACAGCGTCGCGTCCTGCCGATACATTGTTCAGGAAGCGTGCTCAATGACCGCGGAAGAAGCGGCGGAGCATGAGAAAGAAACGTCTTGCATGGCGCGCGGACTCTCCGTATATTACGATGCTCTATGCGCAACGCGCCGCGCACATGCGCGCACTGCACATTGGTCCCGTAGCTCAACTGGATAGAGCATCAGCCTTCTAAGCTGAGGGTTCCGTGTTCGAGTCACGGCGGGATCGCTCATCGATGTATAACGCGATCGGCGGACATTATGCAAGACGGTGAAAACATCACTCCTGATCGTACTCTGCTGAAAAGCCTGCTTCCCAGCATCATATGGGATTATCGATATGATGCGGATGAAATCTGTTCGGTCATTGAAGGGAAGCAGGAGCGTGCGGGGCATTTTACGCGCGAAGTATTGCTGCGCCGGATGATTGAACGGCTGCGCTGGTACGACATCGTAGAAGCCGTGGGCATCCCTTTCCTAAAAGAAAATTTATCTCCCTCCCTCATTCGGGGAATTCGCGACGCATCCACCCGGCAAAAATATGATCGAGTCAGAAAAATATTACACGGAGAGCCTGTATCCTCTCCAGGATGGAATTCTGAATATCGTCGGTCACTTGAATCTACCCTTCTATCTCACCGGTGGTACCGCACTCAGTAGGCATTACTTTCATCATCGCTATTCCGACGATATCGATTTGTTCGTCAATAATGACGGGAATTTCGGATCCTATGTCGACCGCCTCTTTTCCGCATTTGCAGAAGAAGAGACGAGAGGAGCTTTTTCGATTGATGCGTCAACTATATCGAAAAGGGAGATGTCTGCTCAGGTGTTTATCAAAAGCCAGACGGGAACGCGCTTAAAAATCGATCTTGTTAACGATATTGCTGCGCATTATGGAGAACTTGTGATCGATCCTCAACTCGGTCGGGTTGATAGCTGGCGTAATATCTTGTCCAATAAAGTCGCCGCTCTCTACAGGTTTGAACCGAAAGATGTTGGCGATATCTGGGTCATTTCTAAAAATCTCTCTTTTTCCTGGAAGCAGATATTTAATGAAGCGATCAGCAAGGAACTGGCAGTAGACCCGATCGCAGCTGCTGAAATTTTGCGCGGCATACCCGCCGAATATCTTTCTGCAATCAAATGGGTTGAGCCGATTGATGAAGAACAATTCAAACTCAACATTGAAGTGATCGCAAATGACATTGTCCGGGGAAACGATAATTCATTGGCGTAATGTTTGTGTCCGCACAAGGAACTATTTCGGAGGGGCATCAGCCTTCTAAGCTGTAGGTTCCGCGTTCGAGCCGCGGCGGGATCGCAGACGACAACGCCTCAATACACATACATGGTATTGAGGCGTTGTCGTTTTTAAATCCTTCGCACTCCCCCGGCCGGAATCATCCGGCAGGGGGGAGTGAAGATGCCTGCATCACCACAAGAGCTTTACGCCGATGCCGATGATGGAAAGGACGAGCGTCGCCAGCAAGAGATATAACACGACGGGGCTCGAATGATTTTCGTTATTCTGATTATTCTGTTCCATTGTTTGCTCCTGATAGTTGAATCACTGTTCGTGACATGATAGAGTACGAGCGTCCCGAAGCCGGACGATGTGCGCGGATTCGAGTCGTGAATGTGAAACGATGCTGTGTCTGGACGCTAGAGATATGTCGACGTGAAGTGCGTATAGATCAGGTAGAAGAACAGCGGCACGAAATCCGGCGCAGCGGTCTCTTTGGCGAGATTGAACGTCCGGAGAAGCCGGGGAATGACAAGCGGCGTCGCATCGGCAATGACATGGAATACCTTGTGCGGGGGCTGCTCGATGGCTGCGGAAAGCTTTTCGAGGCCGATGCCCGCATGTACGATCCGCGCCTGCTGAGCGTGGTGTGTGTGCTGCAGCGCGGGTATGGCGATGGACTGCTGTATCAGAAACGAAGCAAATAGCAGAAGAGCAATGATGCTGATCCGCCGCTGCTGAAGATCGGTCCGATAGAGAGTCAGAGATTTCATGCGAATCCAACAATATACGGAGTGAACCGCTTCATTCCAAATGGCATGGGGGCGCCATGAATCTGCCATATCGAGACATGGAACGATTATTCTTAAATTCCTATGGCATTTCATGTCAGTAAATGTTACTTTGTGCGTGATTGAATATGCCGACGCACTCATGCCAGGAAGGATCCCCATGCGCAATCCGATCTTGCCTTCTGTCGTACTCTTCACCTGCCTCGCGGCAGCGCTCTTCATGGTTGCCGCTTCATCCGGATGTAAAAAAAACAATCCCGCCGCGGCCGACGAGACTCCAAAAGCCGATCCGTTGAAAGCGCTATCGACAGTGTCATTTGCCGTCAACGATTTCGCTGTAAAAATCGATTCTACCGGTACGCTGGGCAGGGGATACCACGGTGATATCTTTACGGCCGGGCTGTGGATCGCCGCCGTACAGGATGGCGAACCGAGAAGCACGATCTGCTGGTCGGGATCGCTTCCATCGGACAACTACACTTCTATGTGGGGAGGCCGGCGATTCGGCGTCTATCACATCACACGCAACACGATCGCGAGCGCCGCAGAGCCATGGCCTGTCGCACAGGGGTTTGCCCTCGATGCGCAGGGAAAGCCCGTCCTTTCAGGCGATGAAATGTGCTGGGTGTCGCTGGTCCCCGATACATCGCTCAGTTCGAAACCGATCTTTTCGCATCCGCTCCGCAATCTCCGGATCAGCGCCACAATCTACGGATATCAGCGCGCTGATCTGCGTCAAGTCCTCTTCGTGCGGTATGACATCACCAATGTGGGAGAGAGCGACATCGCCGACTGCTATCTCGGTTATTACAGCGATACGGATCTTGAGGAGGGAAACGGAGGATCGTTCAGTAATTCAACAGCGTACGATTCCGCACGCGGCATTTCCTATACATACAGTCAGGACTCAGCTGTCGCCTCGAAGCGCGTTGTCGGCTTTGCGGCGCTTGAAACCCCGAAACGAAACGGTCTGCAGATTCCTCCGCTCAGCCACCGGATCATGCGGAAGAATGATTATATCAATCCGGAGTTCGGCGAAAAGGGATTCACCTCCTCTCAGCAGGTTTTGTGGGCTCTGCAGGGGCTGGATAATTTCGGCAACCCGATGATCAATCCGCTGACAAAGGCGCCGACGAAGTTCGCCTTCACGGGAAATCCGGCTGCCGGCAGCGGATGGCTGGACAAGAGTGTCGATGTCCGCAGCATGATCTCCTATGGGCCTTTTCCGCTCAAAGCGCACGAGACGCAGTCGCTGACGATCGTCTGGATCGGACAGAACGGGTCGTCAATTCCATTGGCGATCAAATCGGTGTATGTGACGCTCGATGATGTACGAGCCAAGCCATCGCTCTGGCAATGATCCGCGGCTTGGTGGAAATGGATTCCGATACCTGCATCAAAAAAGCAACCCACAACCTCGGAGCAACTCGGATGAAAACACTCTCCTTCGTATTGCGGATGCTCATTCTCATGTTTGTGTCTGCCTCGCAGATGCATGCACAAGCTCCAATCTGGAAACAGATCGACGGACTCTACGGCGGGACGGTGCGAAGCTTCTGTGCGGCACAGAACGGATACCTTTTCGCGGCCACAGACGGCGGCGTCTACCGCAGCACGAACAACGGCGGATCATGGACGAGAGCAAATCTGGGCGGCATCACCTATAACTGGGTGAGCGTTGTGGCACTCCATCCCTCCGGTACGATTCTGGCGGCCACCGACGGAAGTTTCTACTATTCCAATGATCTTGGCGAATCCTGGCAACTGTCCATGGGCAGCTACTACGACATTCGTGCACTCATCTTCGATTCGACTGGTCGGATCTATGCCGGAGCCTACCGGCGAGGTATCCTGACCTCCATCGATACGGGAAAGACATGGACGCGCTTTGCGCTGGATACGGTTCAGATTTATGAAATGCACCAAACACGGAGCGGCGTATGGTATGCGCTTGCGCAGAACCGCGTCTACCGCTCGAATGATGCGGGAAAGTCGTGGCGCGTGTTCAGTACACCCGACGTTTCTCTTGCTCATCTTACCAGCCTCAGCGACGGAACACTCTTTGCACGTTCCAATCAATTCATTCACGTCTCGCACGACGACGGTGAAACGTGGTATTCGATCGCCGGTCCCACAACGACGTTGGGCGATAACAAGTCCCTGCTCTATGTGGATAGAAGCGAGCGCCTCATCCTTGGAGCGTATTCCGGCATCTATATCTCAAGCGACAAGGGAGCTTCATGGCAGCGCTCAAACTACGACGGTCCGATGATGGTCAGCATGTGGCAGGGTTCCTCCGGTGTGTATTATGCGGGATCCATCAGCTCGGGTGTGTACACATCGGCGGATGGAAAAGCCTGGCAGAGTTCTTCCAACGGGATGACGGCTTCGACGATGTGGCTCGCATGTGAAACGCCGTCCGGCGCCCTCATCGCTGCGACACATGATGCGATGTATCTCTCGCGTGATAACGGTACAGTCTGGGCGAAGATGGGCTTAATCACGGCCGGCGCATGGACCTGCGGTGTCGTCGATTCCCATGGCCATATTTTTCTGTCGTGCGGATCAGGAATAGTACGCTCGACGGACAACGGTGCCACATGGACCGCCGCATACGGACAGGGCTTGCCGAGCATCTGCGCGATGGTCTGTACGGCTGACGATGCCATTGTTGCGGCATCAACGGACGGCGACGTCTACCGCTCGAGCGACGAGGGGAAACAATGGAAAAAAGTACGGGAGCGCGACGGCAAATGGGCCCTCACCGTGATGGCCGTGCTGAAGGACGGCTCGATCGTGATCGATCGGAATGGAGAAATCTTCCGCTCGGAAGACACAGGCACGTCATGGAAGAAGGCCGGCACGCTGCCCGCATCCTTTGCGAAGGCATTCGTCGTCGCCCATAACGGAGCGCTGATCGCCGCAACATCAAGCGGTGTGTTTCTCTCATTGGACCGGGGGACAAGCTGGAGTGAAAGCATGAAAGGGTTATCCTACCCGTATACGACCAATCTTACGATCGACGAAAGCGGTACGGTCTATGCATCGGGCGGACGCTATATCTTCCGATCGGTTGATAACGGAAAATCGTGGATGCAAATCAGCCGGGGAGTCGAAACATTCTTCGTCACGAGCATCAAAGCGACACGCAGCGGATATGTTTTTGCCGGCACACAGTCCTATGGATTATACCGTACGATCGATGCGATGCCGCCCAGAGTCGAGCCCGATTATCCTCCCGTTACAGCTGTCACTGCATTTTCACTCGGACAGAATTATCCGAACCCGTTCAACGGGCAGACGAAGATCGAATTCTCGTTGTTCGAATCGGGGACAGTGCAGCTGACCGTCTATGATTACCTGGGAAGGGAAGTGACCCGGCTTCTGGACGGACCTGTTGCCTCAGGCTACCACACGGCGACGTGGAATGCCGAGGCTTACCCGGCGGGCGTGTACTTCTATACGCTTCGCACAGAGTCCCACGTGGAAACAAAGCGTCTCATCTTGCTCAAATGAGTGCCAAGGTAAACTGTTCTTGATCTGGTTGGGTGCGAAGCGCGGAGGCGTCTGCGCTTCAAGTCCCAATTGCAACGGGGCTCTGTCCGTTGCATAGCGAGGAGTCAGTATGCGA
>JBLMZA010000161.1:0-4190 GCA_050258555.1 Acidobacteriota bacterium
TGCAGCCCAACACGCCGATCACCACCCCGGGATTCGCTTTCTTGTACTGTTTCAGGGCCGCCAGGCGCTGGAAGACTCTCGCCTCGGCGTTGTCCCGCACACTGCATGTATTGATGAAGATGACATCCGCACGCGCCGCATCCTCCGTGATCGCATACGAACGGGAGTTCATGATGCTCAACACCACTTCCGAATCCGCCACATTCATCTGACAGCCGTACGTCTCGATATAAACGCTTTTTTGATTCATAGGTAATCGCCTTTAAGTTATTTCATAACTGACAGATAGTCAATTTAATATTCCTTCATTAAGATTAATTAATTCATCCGGCCGAAAATTCGCAAATTTTAATTGTTTTTAATTTGACATTTCGTCATGAAGGCTTTACTATTATGGTGCATTCATATGGGCGCGCATGCGTGCGACCCCTTTTTTTTCCCAACGATGAACAATTGACTCTTCCATGGAACCGAAAAATTTTCTTCAGGATGTCCGCTCCAACGCCAAAAAGCTCCACCGCACGATCGTGCTGCCCGATGCGAACGATCCCCGGACGGTGAAGGCCGCCCGTCAGATCGTCGACGAGGGCATCGCCACACCCGTGCTCATCGGCACGTCCTCCGTTATCACCTCTATCGCCGAAGCCGAACATGTCTCACTCGACGGCATCACGCTCATCGATCCGGCCGCGGCGCCGGAACTCGAAGAATATGCCGGCATCTATTATGAACTCCGCAAGAAGAAGGGCATGACACAAGAGGAAGCCCGCCTCATGATCGAGAAGCCCCTCTTTTTCGGCGCCATGATGGTCCGCCAGGGCAAGGCCGACGGCTCGGTCGCAGGATCGCTCTCGACAACCGGCGATGTGCTCCGTGCCGGACTCCAGGTAATCGGCATGCAGCCGGGCAACAACACCGTCTCGAGCTTCTTTGTGATGGTCTTTCCGGACAAGATTTTTTCGTTTGCCGACTGCGCCGTTGTGCCCGATCCGACGGCCGAGCAATTGGCCGACATCGCATTGATCACGGCCGAAAACCACCGCAAGCTCACCGGCGAAGAGCCGCGCGTGGCGATGCTGTCGTTCTCGACCAAGGGCAGCGCCTCGCACGAGCGCGTCGACAAGGTGCAGCAGGCCACATCGATCGCCCGCGCCAAGAACCCGTCGCTCCTTCTGGACGGCGAACTGCAGTTCGATGCGGCGATCCTGCCTTCGGTCGGAGAAAAGAAGGCGCCGGGCAGCCCCGTGGCCGGCAAGGCCAACGTCTTCATCTTCCCGAACCTCGATGCGGGCAATATCAGCTACAAGATCGCCCAGCGCCTGGGCGGAGCCGAAGCGGCGGGTCCCGTCGTGCAGGGCCTGGCCAAGCCGGCCTTCGACCTCTCGCGCGGCTGTTCGGTCGAGGATATCGTCAATGTGACGGCCATGAACGCCGTGATCGGCGCGGCCTGACGGTCCCCTGTCATTCTGAGCGCTAGCGAAGAATCTCAATATCGAGTATCAAGGAAGCTGCCTTGTGCTCAATAGAGAGATCCTTCACTTCGTTCAGGATGACAAGGATGAAAAAAAATTTTCACGCGTTCATTTTGTGTTTGGAAAGCATGCCGAATAATGCTTACCTTCTTCTCTAACAAAAATTCATGACTGACAGCGCTTTCCCGATACGCACATCTATGGAAAAGAAATTCATCGCAGTTGCCGGCAACATCGGTTCCGGAAAATCCTCACTCACCACCATGCTCTCCCGCAAGTTCGGATGGACTCCCTACTATGAATCGGTGGAGGATAATCCGTACCTGGCCGATTTCTACGGGGATATGAAGCGCTGGTCGTTCCACCTGCAGGTCTACTTCCTCTCGCACCGCTTCCAGACGCATAAGATGATCGTCGAATCGCCGGGCTCGGTCATACAGGACCGCTCGATCTATGAGGATGCCGAGATCTTCGCGCGCAACCTTCATGCCATCGGCAACATGGACAAGCGCGACTACGACAACTATGTGGCGCTCTACAAGGTCATGACCGCCTATTTGAAGCCGCCCGATCTGATGGTCTATCTGCGCGCCAACGTCGACACGCTCGTCGCACAGATCACCAAGCGCGGCCGCTCATTCGAGCAGTCGATCAGCCGCGCCTATCTGGAGCAGCTGAACAGCCATTACGAGCAGTGGATCGGACAGTACAGCCTGGGGAAACTGCTGGTGGTGGAATCGGATGACATCGATTTTGTGGGGAACTGCAGCGACTTCGAGGCGATCGAACAACAGATTGCCGAGGCCCTCAAATAAGCTGGTTCTTGATGGCGTAGTGCGTGAGCTCGACGTCGTTCTTGAGATTCATTTTTTCCATGATGCGGTCGCGGTATGTGCGCACGGTCTTGACGCTGATGAAGAGCTCATCGGCGATCTCCGCGACTTCCTTTCCCGATGCGATCATCTTCAGCACCTGGAACTCCCTGTCCGAAAGCGCCTCGTGCGCCAGGCCTTTCTGGCTTCCCGTGGTCGTGTCGAGCCCGAGGGCGAGCTTTTCGGCGAGCGCCTCGCTCACATATTTCCCTCCGCCGATAATCTTCCGCAGCGCATGCACGAGCTCCCTGGGCGCACTCTCCTTATTTAAGAATCCGGCCGCGCCGGCCTTGAGCGCGCGGATGGCGACCTGGTCTTCCGAATACATGCTTAAGATCAGGACAGGCAGCTCGGGATGCAGACGCCGGATATCCTTCAGGATGTCGAGTCCGTCCCTGCCCGGCATATTGATATCGAGCACCACCGCGTTGAACTCCTCGCGCTCCAGCAGCGCGAGCGCTTCCTGCCCGTTCAGGGCCTCTCCGCCGATGGCGAGATCGCCCGACTTCGCAATGATCTGCTTCATGCCTTCGCGCACGATCGGATGATCGTCCGCAATGAGTATCTTCAAAGAATCTTCCATCGGTCGTCGAATAAAATGTTATGAGAGCCGCCACAAAAGCGACACCACGAGCTGCGCAAGAATGATCTTCACGATCATCGATGCCGGATAGACGGTCGCATAGGCGACATTGGCCTGCTCGTTCTGCGCCTGCTGTGTGGCATACTGCAGCGAGGCAGGCTGCGTGCCCACGGCGCTCACCACGCCCATCACGCAGGCCATCGAGAGTCCGAGATACTTATAGCCGATCAGGAGTCCGCCCACGGTGACCGCGGTCGTCAACAGCGCGCCGGCGGCGATCATGGCGAGTCCGCCGGATTTCAGTGTCTCGCCGAAGGCGTATCCGGCATTGGTGCCGATCACGGCAAGAAAGAGCACCATGCCGATCTGGCGCAGCACGAGGTTCGCATTGAAGGGCAGCGTCCAGGTGATCGAGCCCGTGCGTCCGAGCCTGCCGAGGATGAGCGCCACGATGAGCGGTCCGCCGGCATAGCCCAGGCGGAATGTGGCGCCGTGCGGAAGCGGCAGGGGGATCATCCCCAGAAGCACGCCTGCCACGATGCCGCCCGAGATGCTCAAAAAGTCCGTCTCGGCAAGCGCCTTGACCGAGTCGCCGAAATATTTCGTGAGCGTGTTGATCTTTTCATGCTTCGAGACGACGCGGATCCTGTCACCGAGCTCGAGCGTGGTGAGCTGGTCGGGTACGAAGTCGATATCGCCGCGGCGCACGCGCGTGATCGCGGCGCCGAACCGCTTTTCCAGATGAAGATCGTGTATGGGCTTTCCGATCACCTCGTGATTCGAGACGAAGATGCGCCGGTAGTCGATCTCGTCCGTCTCCTTGAGCAGGTCCTTGTCCGCGCGCTCTCCGAAGAGCGCTTCGGCGCGCTTGAGGGCCTCTTCGGTGCCCACGACCGCGATCAGGTCTCCGGGATTGAGCACGATCTCGGGCGAGGCGACATAGACATCGTCTTCCTGCTTGATGCGCGAGAGCACGAAGCCCGAGGAGGGATAGAGATGCATCAGTTCCTCGACCGACTTTCCGATCGCATCGGGATTGGTGACATAGAACGTGCGGTTCTGTATCGCGCTCGAACCGGTCCGCTTCAGTCTCAACCGCTCTTCTTCGGCGAAGTCGATGTTGAGCACGCGCGCCATCACAAAAAACCACAGCATCATGCCCAGGACGCCGAAGGGATAGGTCAGGCCGTAGGAGACGACGGGCGCATTAGCCAGCTGTTCGCGCACGCTCCCGGGCATCGATGCAGAAAGCGCGTTCACGGT
>JBLMZA010000162.1:0-25363 GCA_050258555.1 Acidobacteriota bacterium
GCGGTCAGGGTTCATTCAGCCGGTATCCCACACCCTTGATCGTATCGATCAACGAGGCGCACTCTCCCAGCTTTTCGCGGATCTTCCGTATGTGCACATCCACCGTTCGGTCGATGACGAAGACATCGGCCCCCCAGACGGCATTCAGCAGCGACTCGCGCGTCACGACTTTGCCTGCATGGCGCATCAGGTAGGCGAGCACTTCGAATTCCTTTTTCGGGAAGAAGACGTCTTTGCCCGACACGGTCACACGGTGATGCGGCCGATCGAGTACGATTGAACCGAGCGAGAGCGCCGGCTCTTCGAGAGAAGATTCTTTTCCGATTTCCGTCCGCTTGCGCAGAGAGGCCTTGATGCGGGCGATGAGTTTCGGGATGCTGATCGGCTTGCTCACATAATCGTCGGCGCCCAGTTCGAACCCGATCACCTCGTCGAGTTCCGAATTGCGCGCGGTCAGAAAGATGATGGGAATCGATGCCGTGGCGGGATCGGCCTTCAGCGCCCGCATGACATCATGCCCGCTCATCTCGGGCATCATCACATCGAGCAGGATGAGATCGGGCTGCTGCCTGGCAAGCGTCAGCGCTTCGCGTCCGTTTTTGGCGGTCAGGATTTCGAATCCTTCCTTCTCGAGATTGTAGCGCAGAAAATCCACGATGTCCCGTTCATCATCGGCAAGCAGCAGCGTCTGTGTCATCGGCCGGCCTCCTCGTCAAAGTGATCTCGCATACATGATGTGATTCAAAAACGGCATGAGGGCGGCGAACGTCGCGAGTTCGAACGAGTCCTCGCGCGTGACCAGGTCGTTCGTCAACACGCCCCATGTTCCCTGGTTGCTCCGCACATCGTGCTGTTCGGCGAAACCGTCGACGATCACTCCAAGATCGGCGCCCTTCTTCATCACCGCATGGGCGAGCGCTCCGGGAATTTCGATGCTGCCCGAACTGCCGAACGCGTGCCGCGTACCGTCGTAGATGCACGTCCAGCTCTGCAGGAAGACGGCGTCTTTCACCGCGTAGAGTCCGCCTTCAACGCCGACGGTTAAGTTCGCTTCGCCATTGAGTTTATCCATCAGCGCCGAAGCGCGTTTCAACGCCCCTTCCGTCAGCTCCTCGATCGAGACGGGCGTATCCGCCACGCCGCTTTCGATACGATGCGCCGTGAAGGAGATCGCTTCAAACGGCACCGGAAGAAGCGCCGATGCCTTCCGGAATGCGCGCTGGACGCCGTTCACTTTCGGCAGGCGCGTGCTGGCAATGGCGACATTCATGAGTGATTATTCCCCGCAAGTTTTTTCAAAGCCGGCGGTGTGGGAAACAGCTTCGACAGCTTCACCGACCGGTATTGTCCGCCGGGCGTCGTGAGAATGATCTCCGTCGATCCGTTTCCGAACTCGGCGATCACCTGCCGGCAGGCGCCGCAGGGCGTGATGAAGGATGCATCGTCCGATGCGACGGCGACCGCAGCGATGCGGCGCTTCCCGTGCATGGCCGCCTGAAAGATCGCATTCCTCTCGGCACAGATGGTCAGGCCATAGGATGAATTCTCGACATTGCAGCCCTCGAAGATGGTTCCATCATCAGCCAGTAACGCCGCGCCGACACGGAAGTTAGAGTATGGAGCGTAAGCGCGTTCTTTTGCCGCGGCGGCGCGTTCAATCAATTCAAGACGAAGTTTCTTTGTCAGTTTCATTCAGCGGCATTCCTGTTGTGATGAGAGGTTGACTCGGTAAGGCGGCGAAGATAATCCCATGAATACAGTCCGTTTGCATGCCCGTCTCCCCAGATGATCTGCAGCGCATAACTGCCCACAGGTGCCATCGACGTGATGTCGTAATGCCCCGGCTGCATCGGCTTTTCCACGGGCGCGTATGTATGGAGCAGAATCGTCTCGCCCTTGCATTCGGCGCACGGACATCCGTCGCGCAGATCCTTTGCCGTGCAGTGCGTGAGCCCCCCGTCATCCCACGCAATCGTGAAGATGCCGTCGGGCGCCTGTTTGATCGATGTCGGTTTCATTCAAGTCCGTCAAAAAGAGTGTGAAGATATTCGGCCCACAGTTCATACCCGGCCGTCAGCAGGTGCAGACCGTCCTTGCTGTAGCGTTCGGAGAGTTCGCCGTGTTCGTCCGCAAATAAGGGACCGATATCGAGATAGTCCGCTCCATGCGCATAGGCGATGCTCCTGATCCCCTCGTTCAGCGCGGCGATCCGATCGAGCGGACGGTTCTCGAGTCCGCGCGTGGGCAGGATCGACTGCACGAACACGTTCACGCCAGGCACGCCGCCGATGATGCGCCCAAGGATTGCCTCATAGTTGGAGAATGTCTGATCGTTCGTGAAGCCCATCGCCATGTCGTTCGTGCCGATCAGGATGAACACCGCGCCGGGTTGCAGCGCGATCACGTCCTTCTCGAGCCGTGCAAGGACAAGATCGGTGTTGTCTGCGGGCACTCCCCTGTTCTCCACCGGGTATCCCTTGAGCAGGCGCCGGACCGGAAATCCCGCCGTGATCGAATCGCCGAGCAGTACGATCGGTTTCATGGCATTTCATTGTATAGTGGCGCGATGACGCGGTTCGGCCACACGCGTCAGGATGATGATGAACGAAACGATTCCCAGCGCGGCGGCAATCAGCAGCACGGCCGGATATCCCATCGATGGAATGAGCGCACCCAGGAGAATGCCGATGAAGATCGTGGGCGCCGTGAGCGTATTGGCAAGCGCCACGTAGACCGGCCGCTCGGCTTCCGTGCAGAGTTCCGCAATGAACGTGAGCCGTGAAATGCCCTGCAGCGCGATGGAGGCCGCCATGAAAAAGAACACCACTCCGTAGGCAAGCACGTTTCCCGCCAGCACCGCGCTTATGCTTCCGAACGCGCTTGAAAGCGCCATCGCCATCAGATTCACCCTGTTGCCCATGGAATCGGCGAGTATGCCGAAGATGATGTTCGCAATCACCGTGCTGGCCATCATGATGACCGTGAACGTTCCGGCATACGATGCGTTCAGCGAAAACCGCTCAATCGCATAGACGGCGTAGAAGGCCGACGCGGTCATCGACATCAGGAGCAGGGCATCAGCGACAAGATACGATTTAAAATTCTTATCCGCACTGAGAATCCGCTTTCCCTCACGGATCAGGTCGATCTTCGCTTCCGGCGCGCTCGCCATCTGCACCCTCTCGGGAAGGCGAAGATGGCTCAGGATGTAGATCGAGACCATCATGAGCGCCGACGCGACGAAAAACAGGATCGAGAAATTCAGCGGAAAGGTGATCACCGCCAGCACGACGCTCACGACCGATCCTCCCAAAATGCCGATGAACGATCCGATCAGCTGCCTGAGCGCCGTGAGCCTGCCCCGCAGATTCACCGGCGTCGTTGCCGCATACAAATGGAACCACTGGAGACCGCCGATGCTTCCCGTGACCGACGAGAGCATGAGGCACAGCAGCACGCCCGGCACCGCGTACTGCGCATGGGCTCCCGCACCGAAAAGGAACGTGACCATGCCGATGAGAAAGAAGAAGAACCGGTGCGCCGTGCCGTAGGAGATCATGCGGTATTTCACCGACGTCTTCGGCTTTGCCCAGTGCACGTAGAATCCCTGCGGCAGGTTCAGTCCGAGATTCCACAGGACGGGCACGGCCCCGATCGCCGATGTGCTGGCACCAAGCTGCTGGAGCAGAACGGGGACGATCGTGGGGACGGTGATGAGGCTGAGGGCGAATGCATAGATGGAGCCGTCTCCGATATGCACGCGCAAATTATGCTGAAACAACCGCTCGTCGGTTGCAGAATCTGTCTTGAATGGGAAGAGTTTCCGTATCATAGAATTTCAAGGTACCATCAAATTGATTTAAATACAACCGCACAGGCGGAGACAGCGATTGATTCGGGCCGATATTTTTCGTAAATTGATCTTACTATGACTGAAAAACAATCAAATGGCACGCAGACGGGCTTCAACCGGCATAACATCCGCGAAAAGGTGATGCAGGCGCTCTACGCGTTCGAGATCTCCAAGAATCCTCTTCCCCACATCGTCGACACCGTTCTCGAGGACCTTCAGGATCATCCCGCGGAATACGATTTTGCAAAGCGCCTGCTCATGCAGACCATCGCGCATCAGGCCGAGTTCGACGGCATCATCAAGCAGAAGGCGGTGCACTGGGACTTTTACCGCATCGCGCTCATCGACCGTCTGCTGCTGCGCATGGGCATCTGCGAGTTTTTGTACTTCACCGACATCCCCCCCAAGGTCACGATCAATGAGGCGATCGAGATCGCGAAGGAATTCAGCACCGAAAAAAGCGGCACATTCCTGAACGGCATTCTCGATTCGATTCTCGCCGATCTGAAGGCATCCGGAAAGCTCGACAAGCAGGGACGGGGATTGTACGACACATTGCCTCCGAAACACACACCTGCCGACGACGAATGACATCCGATCCTCCCGCGCCGCGCACGTCGCGGTTTCAAATATTCGTCTGGACGTTATTTGATTTTGCGAACACATCGTTTTCCGTGATCGTGGTGGCTGTGGGATACTCGCTGTACTTCAAGGAAATCGTCGCAGGCGGCGCCGGACGCGGCGATTTTCTCTGGGGCCTGGCCGTGAGCATTTCGATGCTGCTCACGGCGCTGATCGCCCCCGTTCTCGGGGCGGCCGCAGACTTTTCAAGCCGCCGCAAGCGCTTCCTTTTCGGATTCACCATCGTCAGCATCGCCTGCACCGCGCTTCTGTATTTCGTGAAGCCCGGCATGATCGCCACCGGCATGATCCTGTTCATCCTCGCCAATATCGGCTTCGAGGGCGGAACGGTCTTCTACGATGCATTCCTGCCGAACCTGACCACCGAGCGCAGCTACGGGCGCGTGTCGGGATACGGCTTTGCGATGGGCTATCTCGGATCACTTACCACGCTGCTGATCGCGATGCCGCTGTATGCGGGCGGATTCGGCATCGATAATCTGAACAACATCCGCATCAGTTTTGTCGCAGGCGCCGGAATTTTTCTCGTCTTTTCGGCTCCGATCTTCCTCTTCTTCCGCGATCATAAGCGCCGTTTCGAACACCGGCCGTCGTACATACGCGCCGGCATACAGCGCGCCAACGACACGATACGCCATCTGAAACAGTACCGGAACACCGCCCGCTTCCTGCTCGCATTTTTCGTCTACAACGACGGCATCCTCACGATCATCTCGTTCTCTTCGATCTTCGCGATGCAGACGCTGAAATTCACGCTCCAGGAAGTGATCGTGCTCTTCGCCGTCGTTCAGGCGTCGGGCATCGCAGGCTCGGTGTTCTTCGGCGCCGTCACCGACAAGATAGGACCGAAGCGCACGATCGACATCAATCTCTGGCTGTGGATGGGAGTGGTCGTGGCCTCGTATTTTGTTACATCGAAAGAGGCATTCTTCGCCGTCGGCGTCGTGGCCGGCAGCTCGCTCGGCGCGGCGCAGTCGGCAAGCCGCAGCCTCATGGCACTCCTGACGCCGAAGGAACGCGAGGCGGAATTTTTCGGTTTCTACGACGGACTCTGCGGCAAGGCCTCGGCCGTCGTCGGCACGTTTTTATTCGGTCTTATTTCGTATATTACCGGAGATCAGCGCCTTTCGGCGCTTTCGATCGGCGTCTTCTTCCTTGCCGGCTACTGGCTGCTGCAGGGAGTCGACGATACCCCGCACGCACACTCAATAAGGACAGAAGGTACTCTATGACGTCATTTTTCGTCGCGTTTCTGCTGATGCTCTCGACCGCGGCCTCTCCTGCACCGGCGCCGGCAACACAATCGCATGTCACAATCGACATCAAATCGCCCCAGGCGCTCAAGGCGGGCGCGCAGGGCACACTGCAGGTGATGTTCAAGCCGAACAAGGGCATCCATATCAACGCCGATCCGGCAATCGACATCGTGCCGGAGAAAAATTCCGTGATCGCGTCCATCGGCGCCATCGTTCCGTCTAAAGACAAACACGGTTATGTCGACCCGTCGAAGCCGGTCCGGGTTTCGGCCGCAATCTCCCCTTCCGCACCCAAGGGCGCGCAGACCGTCAAGCTGAAAGTCGTCTACTTTCTCTGCTCCGATGCGGAAGGCTGGTGCAACCGGGATGAACAGACCATCGACGTTCGTGTCACGGTGAAATGACCATGGGAAAGTCCGTCTTTTTTTTCTCGGATGTGCATCTGGGACTTCATGACCGGGGGCGTGAAAAGGAGAAGGAACGCCGGCTGCTTTCCTTCCTCTCGCATGTCGAGGAATGCGGCGAGCGCCTGTTCATTGTCGGCGACCTGTTCGATTACTGGTTCGAATATCAATCGGTGATCCCGCGCGGATATCACCACGTGCTTTCGCGGCTCGGGATGATGGCCGAGCGCGGCATCTCGATCGACTACATTGCCGGCAATCACGACTTCTGGCTGCGCGACTTCTTCCCCGTCGATCTCGGCATTCCGGTGCACAAGGACCCGCTGACGGTGACGCTCAACGGGAAGAAATTCCTGCTGCATCACGGCGACGGACTGGCCACGAACGACACGGGATATCGGATTCTGAAGCGCATACTGCGCAACCGCGTGAACATCCTCTTGTATTCGCTCGTGCATCCCGACTGGACCGCGCCGATCGCCCGCGGATCGTCGCGCACGAGCCGCGAATATACCTCGTCGAAGGATTACGGCGAATCGGACGGCATGCTCAAGTATGCGCAGGACAAGATCGACAGCGGGTACGATGTCGTCGTGATGGGACACCGGCATGTGCCGAGCGTGACACAGCATGGCAAGGGCGTGTATGTAAACCTGGGCGACTGGGTGACGCATTCCACATACGCGGAATTTGACGGAACAACAATTACAGTGAAAGACTGGACAGTATAGTATCATTATGGCACTTTCTTCATCACGATCAATGCAGGGACCGGCACGGCGTCCGTCGGGCGGTTCATCGGGCGGAGGGTCCGGCCGGTTTTCAGGATTTGTGCGGAAGCATAAATGGATGTTCATCGCGGCGGCGGCTCTCGCCGTGATCGGCTCATTCGTCTTCATGGAATACGTCGTGTCGGGACTTCCCTCCCTCGAGCAGCTGGAAAATCCGAAGCCCGAACTGGCAACGAAGGTGTATTCGGTCGACGGCGAGGTGCTCGAGACATTCTACATCAAGAACCGCTCGCACATTTCGTACGATCAGGTTCCGCAGCACGTGATCGATGCGCTCATCTCGACGGAGGACAAAGGCTTCTATGACCATTGGGGCGTGACCCCGTGGCGCTTCGTGCGCGCGATGATCAAGAACATCCTCACGCTGCGCATGCGCGAAGGAGCCAGCACGATCACGCAGCAGCTGGCGCGCAACATCTACAACCTCCAGGTCGCGCACGAGACGTCGTTCGACAAGCTGACGCGCAAGCTCCGCGAGTTCATCACCTCGGTGCAGATCGAACGGACGTACACGAAAAAAGAAATCCTCGAGATGTACCTGAACATCATCTACCTCGGCCGGAGCGCCTACGGCATCTCGGCGGCATCGTCGATCTATTTCGACAAGCCGGTTTCCGAGCTCACCAAAGGAGAGGGCGCGCTGCTGATCGCGATGGCGAAGGGTCCCGGCTACTACGATCCGATCCGCCATCCCACGCGCACATTCGCGCGGCGCAATCTCGTGCTCGACGAGATGGTGCAGGACGGCAAGATGACCGATGCCGAGCGCCGGCAGATCAAGGACACTCCGATCACATTCAAAATCCTCGATGCCGAAGGCACGGCCGGACTCGCCCCCCATTTCAGCGAGTACGTCCGCCGGCAGCTGCTCGAAAAAGCGGAACGGTACGGATACGACATCTACAAGGACGGCCTCTCGGTCTATACGACGATCGACAGCCGCATGCAGCGCGCCGCCAATCGCGCGGTTGAAGAGCATCTCGCCGAAAAGCAGCCTTTGTTCGACAAGCAATGGAACTGGGACCGCCATCAGGGCATCCTTGCGCGCGCCCTTGACCGCAGCGCTCGCGAAACGCAGGCATACAAGAGTTTCGAAACCAAGTGGCAGCAGGACAGCGTCGTCAGCGCCCTGAAATCGAATCCGGCTTTCGTCGATTCGGTCAAGCGTGTCTGGCAGAATATCGAAGTCGGCGTCGTGCTTATCGATCCGCACGACGGAAGCATCCGTGCGATGGTGGGCGGCCGGAATTTCCGCTCGTTCAAGTACGGGCTCAATCACGCGACGCAGATCAGGCGCCAGCCCGGCTCGGCATTCAAGCCGTTCGTCTACACCGCCGCCATCGATAACGGCTATCCGCCGACCTATGAAATTGAAAATCAGCCGGTCTACGTGAAGATGGCCGACGGCTCGACCTGGTCGCCGCAGAATTTCGGCGGAGAAATCGGCGGCAAGTACACCATCCGCGAAGGCATCACCGAATCGATCAACCTCGTCGCCGTGCGCGCGATCATGGATATCGCGCATCCCGAGGTCGTGGTGGAATATGCGCACCGCATGGGCATCAAATCGCACATTCCCCCGTACGAATCGATCGCACTCGGAACATCGCTTGTGACGCCGCTGGAGATCACGGCCGCCTACGGCACGCTTGCCAACGGCGGCGTGTATGTCGAGCCGATCAGCATCCTGAAGATCGAGGACAAGGACGGCAACACGATCGAGGAAAATGTGCCGGAGCGGCGCGAAGCGCTGTCGAAGGAGACGTCCTATATCATGACATCGATGCTGCAGGATGTGGTGGATCGCGGCACGGCCGCGCGCGGCGTGCGGACCTACTTCCGCTACCCTGCCGCAGGCAAGACCGGCACGACGCAGGATTACGCCGACGCGTGGTTTTTGGGATACACGCCGGATCTTGTGGCCGGCGTCTGGGTCGGATTCGACGATCAGCAGGTGTCCTTCAACACGAGCGAAGGCCAGGGCGGCCGCTCGGCCGCACCGCTGTGGGGACGCATGATGCAGTATATCTATGCGGACCGGTCGATCAGGCTGGGACGCAATTACTTTGAGATGCCGCCGGGCGTCGTGCGCGAAACGATCTGCAGCGAAACGAAGAAGCTCGCAACGCCGTCATGTCCGCAGACGGAAACGGAAGTGTTCAATCTGAAGTATCTGCCGGGCACATGCGACAGGCACAGCGGCGGAATTCACACAAGGAGCAAAACGCAGTTTTAAAGATGGATGATGGGCTTGCGCCCTAATATCTGCATCTTATTGTGGGGCGAAGCGCTGCTTCGCCCCTTTTTTTTTAATACTTCGTGGAATATTCGGTCACCACTTTGTGTATCGCCGCAAGCACGCCGTTGATATCGATCTTCTTCATACAGTCGAACGTGCCGATCGGACATTTGCGTCCGCCATGGATGCCGCACGGCCTGCAGGCCAGCCCCTTCACCTCGACCACGGCGTTGTTGTCGCCGTAGGGCGCGAAACCGAATTCGGGCACCGTTGCTCCGAAGATCGCCACGACCGGAGTCCCGACGGCGACCGACAGATGCAGGGGCGCGCTGTCGTTCGAGACGAGCGCCTTGCAGCGCTTCAGGAGCTCCGCCGATTCAAGCAGCGAAAAGAGTCCCGCCGTGTTGAAAATATTCTTGTGTCCGGCTTCCGCCGCAATGGTGCCGCAGAGAGCCTGATCCTCCTTCCCTCCGATCAGGAACACCGTCCACCCGTCGTGCGCGAGCGCATGCGCCAGCCCGGTGAAGCGTTCCGGCAGCCAGCGTTTCGTATTCCACACCGATCCCGGCGCCAGCGCGATGCAGCGTTCGGGCGCGAGAATTTCCTGCTCAAAGAGAAATTTTTCGACCGCCTTCACATCGACCGCGCCGGGATAGACGACCGGAATTTCCTTTTCGGCAGGAATGATGTTCATGGCGGAAAGCAGCGAAAGATTCCGCTCCACTTCGTGACGCGATGCGACGTACGGAATGCGGTGCGTGAAGCAGAGGCGGCAGGCGCTGGAGGTGAATCCGATGCGGGCGGGAATGCCGCTCAAGCGGACGATCATGGCCGTCCGCATCGAGCGATGCGGCACAATGGCGATGTCGTACTTCCGGCGGCGCAGCATCCGGACGAGATCGGCCATGCCGCGCATGCCCTTCTGTGTGCGCCGCTTGTCGTACGGGATCACGGTGTTGATGGCGGGATGGTTCTGCGCGAGCGCGGCGGCCTGGGGCGTCGTGACCATATCGATCACCGCATGCGGATAGGCGCGATGCAGCACCTGCGCCACCGGCAGCGTGAGTATGACATCACCCAGAAATGCCGTCTGAATGATGACAATCTTTGTTTCCTCTCCCATCATACACGTGCCTTCACTTCCCGATACGGATGCTTCCACCGCTTGTGCATCCAGAGCCACAGTCCGGGATGTTTTCTGATATGGTCTTCCAGGGCCTTCACATGGAGTTCGGTGATACAGGTGACTTTGTCCTCATCCGTTCCCTCGACGGCCGACATATCCAACAATTCACATTCAATGGAAAAAGTTCCGTCGGGATTCCGGTGCGTATAGGCCATCACGATCGGAGCGCCGGTGCGCAGCGTGAACACCGCCGGTCCCTTGTGCGTGGAGGTGTAATGCCCGAAGAATTTCACGAACAGCCCCTCCTGCGGCCCGCTCTGGTCGGCCAGAAGCGCGAGCGCACCGCCGCCGTGAAGCGTCTGCAGCACAACGCGCGGCGCGCGCTCCATCACGACCATCCTGTTGCCGAGCCGTTCGCGCATGCGCGTCACGTATGCATCGACGTACGGATTGCGCTGCTTCTGGACGATGACGGTAAACGGCACATGCGTAAACGGCGGAATGCCCAGCGCGAGCATCTCCCAGTTGCCGTAATGCCCGCCCAGAACGATGAGTCCTTTGTTCTGTGCGAGCGCGTTCTGCAGCACCTCGGGATTCTTGATTTCGACGATCTCGCGTATGAGTTCCGGCGTCAGGCGGACAAACCAGAGGCTTTCAATGAGCGTGCAGAAGAGATTCCGATAGGCCTCGCGGGCGATCGCCTCGCGCTCGGCATCGGTCTTCTCGGGAAACGCCAGGCGGAGATTGGCCATGACGACCGTTTTCCGGAACGGAACGAAGCGGTAGATGAATGACCCGATCGACATGCCGAAGCGTTGAACGGTGCGGAGCGGAAGGCGTGTGACGACGAACGCGAGAATTCTGTAGAAGAAATATTCGATACGATTTTGCATTGGTTCCTTATTCCATACATCGGAGCACAACAATGGTGATGTCATCGGACTGCGGGGCGCCGGCGGTATAGGCCGCGAGCTCGGCCCGGAGAGCGTCGACGATTTCGCGGGCGGACGAGTGATGGAGCGAGCAGAGAAATTTCTCGAGCCGTTCATCGCCGTAATCCTCCCCCGCCAGATTCATCGCCTCGCTCACGCCGTCGGTGAAGAGCACGACCGCATCGCCCTTGCGCAGCGTGACGGCGCCTTCCTTGTAGGGGACGAGCGTCTGCATCACGCCGAGAATGAGGCCGCCCTCGGTCAGCGTTTCCATCGTGCCGTCGGCCCTGAGCACATAGGGCGGGTTGTGCCCCGCATTCACGTAGCGGTAGGTCTTCGTCGCCGGATCGAGAACGCCCCAGAAGAACGTGATGAATTTTTCATTGCCGGTATTCGACGTGATGATGTCGTTGACGCGGCCGGTGGCTTCGCCGAGCTCGAGGCCGAACGGAGCCAGCGCGCGGATCGTCGCCTGGACGTTCGCCATGAGCAGCGATGCAGGCGTACCCTTGCCCGAGACGTCGCCGATGGCGATGATGAAGGAGCCTCCGCCCACCGGCACGAGATCGTAATAGTCTCCCCCCACCTGCTGCGACGACACGTTGAGCGCCGCGCATTCGAATCCGGCGATCTCGGGAATCTCGCTCGGCAGCAGATGCTGCTGTATGCCGCGGGCAATCGCGAGCTCGTCCTCCATCTGCTTCTTGCGCAGCGCCTCCTGAAACAGCCGGGCGTTTTCCGTCGAGATGAGCGCAAGGGCGCCGAGCGAATACAGAAACTCGAGATCCTCGCGCGTATACGGCGCCCCGTTCAGGCGCTCGCCCACGCACAACAGGCCCGCCACTTCATTCTGCGCATGCAGCGGGATGACGGCGGCGATTTTTTCCTGTTCGCAGAGCATGCAGACCCTGGCGAACGAGCGCTTCTTCCGCAGCGTCTCGATCAAGACCGGCTCCGTGATCAGGGCGAAGAGGCGGCGCTTGTCCTCTTCCGAAAAATTCATGGCCACGCGCGATGTGATCGTGTCCTGGTCGCGCAGGCAGAGCGCGAAGCGGTTCGTGCCGATCTGTCCCATGAGCGTGAGCGAGAAGAACCGGAGGATCTGCTCACGCTCGAGCACGCCGCTGAATTCCTTGCTCAGTTCGAACAAGGTGTTGAGCTGCTGGACTTTCGAATCGAGACGCCGGTTGACCGACTGCAGTTCGGCGAACGAAAGGCTTTTTTCGATCGCCGCCGCGGCGACGTTGATCAGCGCCTCGATGAACTTCCGGTGCGGGGCGGCGAACGAACTGCTGCGGGGAGGATGCGCGAATCCGAAGTACCCGAGCAGCGCGTCGTGCGCGATGATCGGGAACATGCGCTCGATGCCCGCTGCGGACAGTTCGCCCAGCAGTCCTTTGGAGTGCTGTGTGAGCAGGAAATTCTTTTTCGAAGGACGGGAGATCGTGATCTCCCGGTCGCAGAACTCGCGCGGAAGGCCCTTCACCGTCTGCACGGCGAATGTGCTCCCGGAACGCTTCAGCAGCACGACCCCCTTGGTGACGAGCAGCTTGCCCATCACCGACAGGAGCACCGAGCCGAGCACGAACGAAAGATCGAGCGAGGAGTTGACGACTTTGCTGAATTCCAATAACGGAAGAAGCTCGAAGCCCTCTGCTGTCTGGAGACGGGTCTGATGCCGCCTGGCGGCGGCTGTATGCGCTGTCCCGTTCATCAGTGGAGAAGCTTGGTCATGCGAAGGATATTCCGGTTGGCATGGAACTGGAAGTCCACGCTGTCCATCACCTTCTTCATCAGATAGAGGCCGAGGCCGCCGCGCCTGTACTGCGTCATGTATTCCTTCATATCGGGCGGAGGAACGCTCTTGGGATCGAAGTTCTTCCCGCGGTCGGCGATGAGGATCTCGAATTCGCCGCCCTTCATGCCGACATTCACTTCGATGCTTTCATCAGGCGAATAGTTGTAGGCATGCTTGATGATGTTCGTGCAGGCCTCATCCACGGCAAGCATGATGTTGTTGATATCGTCATCCCTGAACCCGTAGAGGCGCGCGGCCTGGCCGACGAACTGCCGCACGTCGTTCAGGCGCTCGGTCCGGCTGGGGATGGTGATCGTTGATGGATGCGTATGTTGGTTGTTGTTAATCACGGTTCTACTCTCCGGTCATCACGGCGTTCTAAGTCAGGAAACCGCGGCGAACTTTGCGACTGCATCGCTTTCATCGTTCACGATGTCGTACAGCATCGGAAAGCCGAGCAGATCGAAAATGTTATAGACTTTGGGCGACATGTTCGACATCTTGATGTCGCCGTTGTTTGCCCGCACATCTTCGATGTAGGCCATGAAGACGCCGAGTCCGGCGCTCGAAATATATGTCAGGTCCCTGCAATTGACGATGATCCGGTACTTGCTGTTGTTGAGCATTTTCTGGAACGCCTCTTCGAGAATCGGGGCCGTATGGGCATCGAGGTATCCCCAAAGATCCAGCACATGCGCCGCTTCATTCTCCCGAATTGTCACCTTGAATTCATTCATGACTCTGTTCTCCTGTGTCCACAGACATTGTTGTCACTTCGTGTTCGTTCCTGATCGCCGGCGCATGATGCGCCGCCTCCGACGCCTCGGCGCCGTTCCATTTGACGACAAAGACCGTCAGATCGTCGTCATATCCCTGTGCATCGGTAAAGTCCCATACATGCTGAAGGATCTCTTCCGTGATCTCCTCCACGGTGCAGAGCCGCTTGGCCTCGATGAGCCGGCGCAGCCGCTCCTGCCCGAATTCTTCCCCGCGTGCGTTGCGCGATTCCGTGACGCCGTCCGTGTACATCACAAGGATGTCGCCCGGCTGCATCGAGAATGTCTTTTCCTCGATCGTCTGTGCGAAGACCGATCCGGTTGTCAATCCCAAGCCGATGCCCGCCGGCTGTACGAAGCGCGTTTCATGCGAACTCACGTAGATCATCGGGCAGTGGCCGGCGCGCGCCACCGTGAGCGTGTTCGTGCAGGCGTCGATCTGCGCATAAAAAAGGCTGATGAACGAGCGCTTGTCCATGCTTTCGGAGAGCGCGCGGTTGGCCTGAATGAGGAATTCCCTGGGCGAATGGTAGAGCTTGCTCAGCGACTGGAAGACGCCTTTGGCTTCCGCCATATAGAACGCCGCCCCCACGCCCTTACCCGACACGTCACCGACGACGATGCCGTAGCGGCTGCCGCCGAGGTCGGCCACATCGTAATAATCGCCCCCGACTTCGAGCGCGGGCGACGAGACCGCATGCATCATGAAGGCCGAATGCTGCGGCAGACGCTGCGGCAAGAGGCGCTTCTGCATTTCCTGCGCCAGCATCAGCTCGCGCTGCAGACGCTCCTTCTCGAGCGAACGCTCGATGAGCCGCGCATTCTCGATGGCGATGGCCACCTGGTCGGCGAAGCCGGTGAGCGCATCGGCGTCGTCCTTGTCGAATCCGTAATCGAGCTCCTTCGTCGCATAGAGGATGCCGATGACCGTCTCGTGCATGATGAGCGGCACGATGAGAATCGAGCCGACCTTCCTGAGAACCGGCAGATGCCGCGTGCGGCGGTCTGTGGCGAGATCGTCGATCACCAGCGCCTTCTTCGTCGAGAGCACGAGCTGCCGGAGCGACTTCTCTCCCCCGTCCAGAATGATCCGGATGTCGTCCTCCATGATGTTCTTGTTCGAGACGATGCCGGTCTTCTGGATGGAATTCGGCGTCGGCAGGATTTCGAGCCATGCCCCTCCCGCCTCGCAGACTTCCATCGTCATTTTCGTGACCGTGTCGGCCAGGTCGTTGAAGTCGAACACCTGGTTGATCAGGCGCATCAGGTTGTGCAGAGAGCTGATCTCGGTCTGCTTGCGGTCGAACGCCTCTGCCGTCGGGATCTGGAAGAGCGTGCTGATGAACACCATGCCGAAGTAGACGGTGGCGAAAATGGCGTTCAGCTGCACGAACACATGCAAGGGGTGGCTGAAATACAAGAGTCCCAGCGGAAGCAGACGGTTCTGGCCGGTGACGAAGATATCGATGGCGATGAAGATGAAAAATGCGAGCAGCGAATACAGCAGCGTATAGATCTTTTCGCGCCTGGGCAGGTAGGCGATCCATGCCAGGCGGAAGGAATTGACGATGATCATCAGGATCGCGACCGTGAAGAGAATCTGCGAGGCGACGCTCGATTCGAGCGGATCGCCGTCGGCCGCCGAGAGCGAAGCGAGGATGATCGCCGCCAGGAGGATGTAAAAGTTCCGTTTCGTGCCGCGCTTTCTGCGGTAGAGAAGGAATTCGCGGACGATCAGCTGCGTGACGATCGCCAGCACGCCCGCACCGATGCTCAGCACGGAGGTGAAGAAGACCGTCACATAATCGCGCGGGATGATGCGCATATCCCGCGTCTCGAATCCGCCCAGCGGCAAAAAGCTGACGGCGGCAAACAGCGCGAGAAATGCGCCGGCCCAGATGTTCACGAGGCCGATCTTCTGAATGAGCTTTTTCTGCGACTGGTGACGGCGGTAATTGATGTAGAGATACAGAAACAGAAACGCCAGCGCCACCGCACCCTCACGCAGGTAGATGAGCGAGCGCAGTTCCACGTCAACCTTGAGCACCGCATTGACGATGAAGATGATAATGAAGAGTCCGCCTGCTCCCGCAAGCAGCACGACGTTTCGAAGTTTCATACGATGGAATGATCCTGCGCTGTGGATTTTTCTCTTCATTCGGACGGAAGGGAAAAAAGTTGCATGTGCGCGGCGTCAAAATAGAAAATACGATGCTTTCCAACAACATGCAAGCCGGCAGGCTCCGTTCTTTCCCTGTGCATGCCTATATAGATAAACCAATATTTTCGTTGACTTTTGAGCGATTTCCCGTTATATTTTTGCTTTGAATAACCGTACCGTGTTCTGCTGTAAGGCTTTGCGCCCATAACCAGAGCGGCCAATCACTACATTATTTCAAGCGTATCGTTTACATCACCCGTAACGGAGGTATTTTCGTGAAAAAAAACCGCGGTAAAATTCTCCTCATCCTTGCGTCGTTCATCCTCGCAGGGTATTTTCTTTATCCAACGTATAGGTCGTACACGATCGATCAGAAAATCGCAAAGCTGAGCGGCAATGACAGCCTTACATACGTGCAGGACAATGAAAAGACAATCAAAGATGCCCGCGCCAACCGAATCAAGCTCGGCCTTGATCTTCAGGGCGGCATGCGCGTGGTGCTCGAGGTCAACATTCTGAAGATGCTCGAGGAGCTGGCGAAGAACAAGGACGACCAGTTCTACGCGATCATGGCGCAGGTGCGCCAGGAAGCCCAGACGAGCGAAGAGAATATCGTGACGATTTTCCAGCGGCGTTTCGACGAGCGCGACATCCGTCTGAGCCGCTATTACGGGAGCATGCGTGAAACGAACAACGAGATCGTGAAAAAGCTGCGCGACGAATCGGACAAGGCCATTGACCGCGCCATGGAAATCGTCCGCAACCGCGTCGACCAGTACGGCGTGTCCGAACCCACCATCCAGAAGCAGGGCGGCCGCCGCATCATCGTCGAGCTTCCCGGCGTGTCGAAGGAAGCCGAAGTGCGCCAGCTGCTGCAGGGAACGGCCATGCTCGAGTTCAAGCTGATGAAGGATCCCGACATCATCTACAAGACGATCCAGGCCATCGACACCTACCTTGCGAATGCCGGCATCACCGTGACCGATACGACGAAGGCCGCAGGCGATACGACCGCAGCCGCGAAGCAGCCGTCGAACGCGATGTCGCAGCTGCAGAAAACCGATACGGCAAAGGCGGCCGAAGGCTCGATGACGCCCGAACAGGCGGCGAAGGCCCATCCGTTCCTCGTGCTTGTCCGTCCGAACCAGCAGGGCTCGGGCGACGCCTATGTGTCGGAGAACGACCGCTCGAAAGTCGACCGCATTCTTGCGCGTCCCGACGTGCAGCGCCTCATCCCCGCCGATATGGCGTTCTATTACACATCGAAGCCCGCGTTCATGAGCGAAGGCGTGAACTTCTACGGCATCCTCGGACTCAAGAAGACACCTGAACTCACCGGCACCGTCATCGTGAACGCCCAGGCCAATATCGATCCGAATTTCAACAAGCCCATCGTCACGATGGAAATGAACAATGAAGGCGCGCGCGACTGGGCCCGCATCACCGGCGCCAACGTGCGCAAGCGCATGGCCATCGTGCTCGACAACTCGGTCTTCTCCTCCCCTGTCATCAACAGCAAGATCACCGGCGGACGCTCGCAGATCGAAGGCATGGAGAACATCGAGGAAGCCCGGCTGCTTGAAATCATCCTGAAGGCCGGCGCCCTTCCCGCCCCGGTCGAGATCATGGAACAGCGCTCTGTCGGTCCGTCGCTCGGCGAAGACTCGATCCAGGCAGGCGCCAATTCGTTCATCTACGCTCTCATCATCACGGTGGTCTTCATGATCGTTTACTACCGCACGAGCGGCCTTGTGGCGAACGTGGGCCTGTTCTTCAACGTCATCTTCATTTTCGCCGTGCTTGCGGCGTTCCACGGCACGCTCACGCTTCCCGGTATCGCCGGCATCGTGCTCACGATCGGTATGGCCGTCGATGCGAACGTGCTGATCAACGAGCGCATCCGCGAGGAGCTTGCCACGAGCAAGACGCTCCGCGCGGCGATCGATGCGGGTTATTCGAAGGCGTTCACCGCGATCTTCGACTCGAACATCACGACATTCTTCTCGGGCATCGTGCTCTATCAGTTCGGCACCGGTCCGGTTCAGGGCTTCGCGCTTACGCTCATGATGGGTGTGGCGGCGAACCTCTTTACGGCAATCGTCATTTCGCGCGTGATCTTCGACTACATGATCGACCGCGGCACAACATCCATCAACTTCGGATAACCATTATTCTGACTTTAGGAGAGTAACACTCATGCGATTATTCAAGCAAACCAATATCGATTTCATGGGCAAGCGGAACATCTGGTACATGATTTCGCTGATCACACTGCTCATCGGCATCGCCGGATTCTTCATCCGCGGCATGCAGTTCGGCATCGACTTCCTCGGCGGCACCGAAGTCCTGCTCCGCTTCGACCAGCCCGTCCAGATCAACGAAGTCCGCTCGGCCATGGACAAGGCCGGATTTGCCGGAAGCGAAATCAAGTCGTTCGGCAACCCGCGCGACATCCTCATCCGTGTGGCAGAACAGACGGAAGGCACGAAGGTCGCCGAGCAGATCCGCGCAAACCTCAGCTCGACATTCTCCGGCAACAGCTTCCAGGTGCTGAGCGAGACGAAGATCGGCCCGAAGGTGGGCGCCGAGCTCCGGCGCAACGCCTTCTACGCCGTCGGCGCGACGCTGCTCATCATCATGGTCTACATCGGCTTCCGCTTCCAGTTCATCTACGGCGTGGCGGGCGTCATCGCCCTGCTCCACGACGTGCTGCTGACCGTCGGCATCGTGGTGCTTCTGAACGGCATGTCGCCGCACCTGAATCTTGAAATCACGCAGAACATCATGGCCGCGGTGCTGACGCTGATCGGCTTCTCGATCAACGACACGGTGATCGTGTTCGACCGTATCCGCGAGAATCTGAAGATTCACAAGACCGAATCGCTCTTCAGCATCATGAACAAGTCGATCAACGAAACGCTGAGCCGCACGGTGATCACCAGCGGCACGGTGATCCTGGTTCTGGTCGTGCTCATCATCTTCGGCGGAGAAGTGAACCGCGGCTTCGCGTTCACGTTCTTCATCGGAACGATCTCCGGCACATACTCGTCGATCTACGTAGCAAGCGCCATCGTGCTCGACTTCAATAATTACAAGCAGAAGCAGAAAGCTGCGGCTGCAGCCAAGACCGTGAAGGCCGTCAAAGCATAACCGGGCGACTCCACAGCATACATGCATTGATGAAGGGTCAACACTCATGAAACTCACGACACACGATATCGGCACCGTTTCGGTCCTGACGCTCGACGGCACCATGCTCGGCGGCCCCGACGCCGCCGAGATCAACAACACGCTGCATAAGCTGATCGATGCGAAGAAGAAGAAAGTGGTGATCGATCTGGGAGCCGTTTCGCTCATGAACAGCTCGGGACTCGGCATCCTGATCGGCGGCGTGACGACGATGCGCAACGCCGGCGGCGATCTGAAGCTTGCGGCCGTTTCGCCGAAAGTCATGAATCTCCTCACGATCACGAAACTCGTGAACGTGTTCGAGGTCTACGAGTCGGTGAAGAAAGCGGTGAGCAGTTACTGAGTTCAGCACGACGACCACAAAAGCGGTACATAAAAAAAGGCGGAAGACAATGTCTTCCGCCTTTTTTATTTTGTGCCCACATGTGCGTGTTATTGCTGGATCTTCTCGATCAGCTCCGCAAGCTTCATTCTGTCCGGCCTGATGGCGATGGACGCCTTCGCGATCGCTTCCGATTCCGTCTTGCCCCCTCCTGTTGCAACCGACGAGAGGCTGCCCAGTTCGGCCTTCGACTGCTTGTCCACGAGCGTCGAGACGGCTTCGAGCTTCATGGTATAGAGCGTGCCGCTCATGCCTTCGATCTTCGAAGCGGGCGCGGGCCTCAGCGCGGTTTCGATCCGGTAGCGTGACGACGGCACAATGCGGTAGCCGATCGTTCCCAGGGCCGACGCAAGCGCCGCTTTCACGTTCCCCGATGCATCGCCGCGCGCTCCGGTGACGGCGATCTCGATGCCGATATCTGACGGCTGCGGCGTATAGGCAAAGACCGCGGAGGACGACACGGCGCTCCGGTCGAATTCGCGCGCCAATGCTCCGAGCGCGGGCTTCACGCGAACGCTGTTATCCGCCAGGGCGCGGATGCATCCGGCATACGCCGCCTCGCCTTTGTCATCGGTTGCTGTTTCAGAAAGACGCACGCCGTCTGTCGATTCGAAGAGGACCGGCTGTCCCGTCAACGGCACGTTCCCATACAGCGCGCGGATACGCAGGGGCTTCGCGAAGCGGCTTCCGATTTTGCCGGCCTGCCGGTCGCCTTCCGTCTTTTCAAGCTTCACCCCGGCCAGGATCGTTCTCATGTCGGTCGTCAGCGACACGGGCGTCAATGCGTTCGGCGCAGCGTAGGCTTTTCCCGCCACCGCATCGTGCAGCGCTTTTTTCGGCAGCACCGCAACGATCAGACGCCGCGCTTCGGCGCAGCTCTGCAGCGCTTCGGACAATTTGCCCTTCCCCAGAAACGTGTCCGCAGAATTTCTCAGTTCCGAGGCCTGATTCCACGCCGCATTCATCTCCTCTTCGATGCTGCGCGCATACTGCCCCCGGTCGAGCGATGCAAGCGCATAGGCCGTCTGCGTCGAGGGATCGACCATTGTTTCCACGATCGCGATGCCCGGGATCTCCTCGTTCACGATCGTGCGGGACTGCGACGTAAAGTCGGAATAGATCGATTCGTTCTTATTCAGCTGAAAGCTTTCCGTCACATTCTTCATCTCCCCTTTCACCTGCACCTTGATCTGAGAGACAAGATCGACCTGCGCATTCTTCTTCGCCTTTTCGACGGCGTTGGAGCCGTCTGCCGAGCCGACGCCGATCAGATAACGGGACGGCTGATAGCTCGCATGCGAGTGCGTCGTATACCAGGACGGGGGCTGCGCCCATGCAAGCGCGGTTGAAAGAAGAAGTGCCGAGGCGGCGGCAAGAGTACGTTTCATAGATTCTCCGGATTGTTGCCCATGATGTCAAGCGTGCTATAAACTTAAATAATGCGACCACTTCACAAGAACGATGTTGTCCGCCCTCAGGTTGACCAGACGGCGTGTCGAAGCGCCGATATCGAAGCCGGCCATCTTCTCGTCGTCATTCCGGCTCTGTGTCCAGACGACATACACGATCGAACCCGGATGGTATTCCCAGCGAAGCACCAGATTGCCGCGCAGTCCCTTGTATGTGAAATCCTTGTCGCCGATCTCGATCGGCGCGGCGGGTCCCGGACCGTCCGGATCGGCGGTGAACGTGCCCGGATCCCACGTGCTCCCGTCGTCGCCATAGACGCGGAAGGCATACGATTCGGGACGGGCAAGCTCCTTGTAGCGCGTGAATGTATTGTGCGAGATCAGCGGCTGCATGAACAATTGCAGGCTCAGCTGCGGCGTGAATGTCCAGTTCACGCGGACATTGGCCGAGATCGTGCGCTGCTCGAGCTCCGCGAAGATGAACCGGCGCCCGTAGGTCCCGGTTGCGGACGGATCGTCCACATTGTCGATCCATTGCATATCCTCGCGCGAATGGCCGATGCTCGGACCGATCACCACAGAAATGTTGGAAGCCGGTCTCCACTGCAGTTCCGCATCCCAGTTCAGCGTCCACGAGGGCGACATCGTCAGTCCGTAGCAATGGATCGCGCCGGCGAGGCTCTTTTGGTAATCGGTGCCGACATTCATGTTGAATTCCGTCCAGCGCGGCCGCACCACCATCGGGCCGCCGCGCGTCGCATCCTTCGACATCGATGCGGAGGGATTGAATGCCATCCATCCGTTGAACCAGCTATAATTATTGAACGTCACCGCGCCGTATGTGAAATATCCGTTCCCGATCGGATTTTTGCCGAAATCGTACGCCCGATACACCGCCGCATCGATCTCCGCAAAGCGGAACACCGCCCCGGGCTCCGTCCACTTGTATCCGGTCAGGATGTGATAGTTGACGAAGTCGGCTTTCGACTGAAATCCGAGATCGTTTGCTTCGAATCCGGGAGAGACAAACGTGAGCGCGGCATTGAAGAGGATATTCCCCTTCTGCTTGTTCAGTGCAAAACGCCCGGCATATCCCGAGATCGAGGCGGCATTCGAATCGACGCCCAGATGGTCGACGCCCTCGCGCTGGAAGTAGTGAACCGAACTGCGCTGCAGGTCGACCATACGCTGCTTCGATCCGGCGACGTTCGATGTAGCCGCCGCGCCTGTCAGAGCCCATTCGTTGTCCTTCCCGATGAACGTCCAAGCGTCCATGCCGCCGATCGCCGCTCCGGAATTGAACTGATCCTTCAGCACGGGATCGGACAACTGGCGTTCGGTGAGCATCCCCATCACGCCGATGCTGGCCGTATTGTTCCTGAGTTCCTTTCTCGCACGCACGATGCCGTAATAGGTCAGCGGCTCGACGGCATACTCGGAATGCGCGCCCGACATATCGATGCGTGCATACTCTTTCTGCGTCACCGCGTGGATCGTGCCGATATTCCAGTCGCGGCCGGCATTGCCTGTCAGCTTCGCCGCCCCGAGAATGCGCGTTCCGGCGGGTCTCTCTTCAAACGACACGTCATCAGGCGTCGATCCCTGAGGAGCGCGGCCGATGCGGCGCGTATAGAAGAGCGTCGGACTGCTGAATGTAAAATTCCAGTTGTTGTTCGCGCCGCCCGATCCGAAATCGAAAATGTTCGCTCCCTCCAGAAAGAAGGGTCGCTTTTCGTTGAAGTATGTTTCGCCGTCGCTCAGATTCACCACGGCGGGATCGACTTCCACCTGGCCGAAATCGGGATTGATCGTCGCATCGAGCGTCAGGTTGCTGGAGAATCCGAGCTTCAGGTCCCCTCCCATATTCGGCGAATATTTCGCGCTGCCGCGGAACGGATCGCCCGGATCATGCTTCAGGAATTCGCCCTTCGTCGTCACATAGGGATAGACTTCAAGGCGGCGCGGATTGTGTATGTCCGTGATTCCGTGAAGCTCCGGGAATCGCGAGACGAAGCCGCTTTCCTTCTTCGGCGTGAACGCCAGATAGTCCTGTTCATGCCGCCGCTCCACTCTGCGGCAATAGTTGACGCCCCAGACATGATCCGGCGTATCGAAAAACCGAAGCTGTGAAAACGGAATGCGCAGTTCGGCTGTCCATCCCTCGCTGTCGATGTGCACCTTCCCTTCCCAGATGCCGTCCCATGAATTGTTGTCCCAGTCGTCGTTGAACAGCGTGCCGTCGTACAGCGTGCCGCCGGCGTTGATGCCGAAATAATAGCCGGTGCGCTTGTCATGGTACGGATCGAGAAAGAGCAGGAAATAATCGGAATGCGTGTCGTAGTCCTTGCGCTCGAGCTGCGAGACGATCGAATCCGGGTGGGCATCGAACATCCTCGCTCCCACATACACCGCGTCATCATCGTAGACGATCCGGACTTCTGTCCGTTCGCTCGGCGCGGCGCCCTCCACGGGATCGCGCTGCAGGAATACTGTGGCGGCGGGAGCCGTCTTCCAGATGTCCTCCGAGAGAATGCCGTCCATCCTGACAGACGACGTCAGGCGCACGGCATCGACCTGCCGCACGGACGCGGGCTGACCGGCCATTGAAACGATCGACGATACAACACACAGCAAAAGCAGACGCAACACTTTCATACCAATTCCTTTTCTATGAACATGACGGAAATCCGCGTACAGCAACCTTCAGTGTATACGGAACAATGCACCGTTTTGTTATAGAATAAAGGAATTTTCTTCCTGCGGCGGCTCCGGCTCTTACTGCTCGACCGAGACCATCATGAGCTTCCGGTTCATCGTGACCTGCCGGAGCTTGCCCTGCGCGAAGTTCGTGGTGAACTCCTTGCGCAGCTCACGGAAGAATCCCGAGGGACTCTGCAGGTCCTTGTCGGTGATCCAGACGAGATAATCGATCGTCTTGTCGCTCACGAGATTCTCCTTCGAACGGCTGCAGAGCTTCTTGAGCGTCTTTGCGGCGGCATCGGCGATGTCGTATTTCGCGTCCTCGTCGAATGCAGGCGCGATGGCGAAGATCACCTTGAACTGCTGACCGTTGTTGGCGTCATCCTTCCAGTATGCGTTGACGCGCGTGACGACGTTGTTGAGCGCATTGGTCACGGCGGCTTCGACCAGTGCAGCGGCGGGTGCGGCGGATTCTTCGCTGTAGCCGGTTTCGGTGCCGAGCAATCGCGCCGTCGTCGTTTCGTAAGCGCGGACGGAGACGGACGCCTTGCGGACGTCGGAGGAACCCACGCGGCGCGCATCGACGGAGACCGTATAGGTGAAATAAATGTCGCTTCCGGCCGAAAGGGCGATGGCATACGACAGATCCTCTTCCTTCCCCTTCAGACTCATCTGTCCCTTCTGCTGCTGATAAATCTGCTCGGCCTGGTCCGGCGCGATCACATCATACTTTCTGTATGTGAGATACGATTCGATGGCGGAGGCCGCCTGGCGCAGCACCGCATCGGAGCGGAGCAGGTCCAGCGGACTTGCTCCCGGCCGCGCATCCGGCAGCGCCATGATCGTGGGAAGTCCGGCCTCCTCGGTCATTTCGGCGACCGATGCGATGATATGGCGTTCGACCAGGAGCTCGATGAGGGCGCGGCGGTTGACGCGGAATTGTTTTTCGAGACGGATCTTCTCGCCGCCGGCCATCTTCACGCGGTTTTCGAATCCCGTGGCTTCCCAGGAAATGAATTTCGCGACATTCGCATCGTCCCAGAAGTCCGATTCGATCACGGCAAACCGGCGCTTTTCATCGGGTGATTTCAGAATGCCGTCGAGGCCCGATCCCCCGTTGAGCACGAAATAGACGGCGGCCTTGCGGGCATCGTTCTCCGCATTTTTCACAGAGCCTTCCTCATCGAAGCCGAAGAAGCCCGATGCGGCGCCGATGCCTTTGGCGCGGACGAGCACTTCCGCCTCGCCGTTGGCTTCGATAAACGTCGCTTCGCGCGAAACGGGCGGCTGACTCTGCGCCGCTGCGCCGAGCGTGAAGAGAATCGTCGCGGCGATGACATAACCGTATTTCATACATGCTCCATATAATTACTGTATTGTGGGGCGAAGTGCCACTTCGCCCCCTTGCTTCATCTTTTTTTCAGAAGAACGACGGTATGGCGAGGTTGATCCACGCATACACGCCGAGACCGCCGAAATTCACCTCGGGTCCCTTCACATTCTCCTTCTTCAGCAGCTCCTTGTCGTCCTTGTCCGTCACCTTCACCGTCCATTCGTCGCTTGCACCGAAGAGATTGTATTCAGCGGCCACGCCGAACATCACCTTCGGCGAGATGTACGTCTCGAGCGCCGCGCGCACATCGCCGCCGAGGGCTGAATTGGTGAGCGTGTAATCGACTTCGTCGGACTTGCCGTACGGCTTCAC
>JBLMZA010000163.1:0-28093 GCA_050258555.1 Acidobacteriota bacterium
CCGAAGCTGAAATCGGCGGGATAGACCGTCGGTTCAACGACGTAAAGCAGCGTGAGCGATGCGGAGAACTGTTCGGCAAAGCGGAACGCGTAGCGGAGGGCTTTCTTCGAGTATTCGGAAAAGTCGATGGGTACGAGGATCTTTTTCAGGCTCAGATGTGATCCGGCAGTTGTCATGGGGCAGCACTCCTTTCTTGATGAAGAAAAAAAGTGAGCAATGCGCGTATCATCCATCTCCGGCCGCGTCCGGGCGCCCGGCGGCGCCGCGCGCATCAGCCCTGGCGCTGAAGCGCCCCGAGCTGCGCGCGAAGCTTCGAGATTTCGAGATTGGCGTTGCGAAGACGCTCGCCGAGCATTTCAGCAAGCCGGAGCACGATCTTCAGCCCTGTGGCCGGAGACTTTTCGAGAAGGTCGAACAGGTCCGGCCTGAAAAATCCGATCAGCGCCGATTCGGTCCGCGCGATGACGGTCGCCGAGCGCGGCGACTCGTCGAGCAGGGCGATCTCGCCGAAGAACTCCCCCTCGCACAGCGAGGCCAGCTGCTTTGTCGAGCCGTTCTCCTCGAGCATGACGCTCACTTCCCCGCTTTCGATCACATACATGCCCAGGCCCGGATCGTTCTGCCTCACGACATACTCTCCGGGCTGGAACTGCCGGCGGTGCACGATCGATGCCACCTGCCGGAGCTCCTTCGGCTTGAGCGACTCGAAGACGGAAATCTTCGCAAGCACTTCCTCGATGCTCGTCTGGCTGCGTCGGAACGGAAGCGCGCTTTTAATTTTCTGCAAAGGAAGAATATCGCTGGGCACGGCCACATCCTCTCCGGCGTCTGTTCGTCATCGGTCCCAATGGAATAGTAAGAACAATTTCAGACAAATGGAAGCGCGAAAGCCGCGCTCAGACGAAGTCGAGCCAGCCGTGCGGATCTTCGCCTTCCGCGACCACCGAGAAGAAGCGCTTCTGAAGCTCGCGCGTCACCTCGCCGGCCTGTCCCTTGCCGATGGTGATGCGGTCGATCGAGCGGACCGGCGTGATTTCGGCCGCCGTGCCGGTGAAGAAGACTTCGTCGGCGATGTAGACCATCTCGCGCGGGATGAGCATTTCGGTGACTTCAATGCCCGCATCCTTGGCCAGCTGGAGCACCGAGGCGCGCGTGATGCCCGGAAGAATCGAATTGACGAACGGCGGCGTGACAAGCTTGCCGTCCTTCACCAGGAAGATATTCTCGCCGCTTCCTTCGCTGATGTAGCCGTTCACATCGAGCGCGATGCCTTCGGCATACCCGTCGGCCAGGGCTTCCATCTTGATGAGCTGCGAGTTGAGATAGTTGCCGCCGGCTTTCGCCATGGTCGGCGCGGTGTTCGGAGCCGTGCGGTTCCAGGAGGCGAACCGGACATCGATGCCTTTTTCGAGCGCCTCGGCGCCGAGATATTTTCCCCATTCCCAGACGGCGATCGCAAAATCGACCGGGCAGCCGAACGGATTCACGCCCACATCGCCGTAGCCGCGGTAGGCGATCGGCCGGATGTAGCAGGCCTTCAGCTTGTTGGCCCTGATCGTGTCCTTCACCCCCTTTTCCATCTCCTCCATCGTAAAGGGGATGTCGGAGCGGTACATCTTCGCGGAATCCACCAGACGCTTCATGTGATCGCGCAGCCGGAAGACAGCGGCCCCCTTCTTCGTGTCGTAGCAGCGGATGCCTTCGAACCATGCGCTGCCATAATGGACGACATGCGAAAGGATGTGAATTTTCGCGTCATCCCAATTGACGAGCGAACCGTTCATCCAGATCTTCTCAACTTTATTCACGGCCATAAGCGGAATCTCCCTGCACTAAAATGTTTGTGGTTGATCGGGTTTCTTTTTTCCCCTGTGCCTCGCCGGCATCAGAGCTGCTTGTCGTAGAGCCGGTATGTCTTGTAGCGCTCGCCCTGCATCATGTCGGCGGCGCGGTTCATCATAAGATTGTCTTCGAGCACCCAGCTTGCCTCGCCGAACTCATAGCCGAGCTTTTTGGCGCGCGATGCCGTCTCGAAAAAGAGGACGCCCGAGGCGCCCGATTTCTGGTACTCGGGAAGCACGCCGAGCACGATGATGCGGACCGTATTGATCCGCTTCTTCTTCGTCATCAGATGCCACAATCCGCCGAGCGTGCCGCCGCTCTTGTTGTACTTGAGCGCCTGGTTGATATCGGGAAGCGAGAGCGCAAAGCCGACCAGCTCGCCCTTGGCCTCGGCCATGATCACCAGCTCGGGCTCGACGATCATCTTCAGATCCTTGGCCAGCGCGTCGAACTCCGCGTCGGTCATCGGCACGGCGCCCCAGTTGCTCGCCCAGGCCTTATTATACACAACCTTGATGCGGTCTACTTCGTTCTTGAAATCCTTCATATTGAGCGAACGGAATGTCAGGCCGCCGCGCTGCTTGATGATCTCGTTGGCGCGCAGCACGCGCTCGGTGTAGACCGTGCCCTGGCGCAGCAGATACGCATACAGATCCTTCGCCTTCGAAAATCCGTATCCGTCGACGAGCCGGAGGTAGTATTCCGGATTGTAGGTCATCATCACGACCGGAGGCTTGTCGAACGCATTCGTGAGCAGCCCGAGTTCGTCGTTCACCGACGGATTGACCGGACCGCGCATCGTCGTCATGCCCTTCGAGCGGAGATACCCGGCAGCCGCATCGAAGAGCGCATTGGCCACGTCCTGGTCATCGATCGATTCGAAAAATCCGAAGAAGCCGACCTTGTCGCCGTGCTCCTTGTTGTGATGGTCGTTGATGATCGCCGCGATGCGGCCGACGACCGCGCCCTCGCGTTCGGCCAGAAACATCTCGAGCGAAGCGTGCGTGTAGAACGGATTCTTCTTTCTGTCGATCAGCTTGCGCCGGTCCATCATCAGAGGCGGCACCCAGGCGGGATCGTTTTTGTATATGGTCCAGAGAAATCTGAGAAACCGTGTTTCATCAGTCTTGGTGCGAACAGGACGAACAGTGACAGCTGCCATAGGCGATACGGGAGTCTTCAGTATGTGTAAAAAAAACGCCACGCCAAACGGATGAACATCTGTCGGCGTGGCGCAATGCGGTCGTTATGCCGTCGGCGGCGCTTTTCTTGAGCGCCGTCTTAAATCACGCCGAGCTTCTTGCCGACAGATTCGCAGATCTCGAGGATCTTTTCGAGGTGGACCTTCTCGTGCGTCGCCATGTAGCTCGTGCGCAGCATCTCCAGTCCCGGAGGCACGCCCGGGCGGACGAAGGCGTTGACGAAGACGCCGGCATGGAAGAGCTCTTCGCACATGATGAGCGTCTTGTCGGTGTCGCCGATGATGATCGGCACGATGCCCGTCTTCGATTCGCCGATCACCTTGAAGCCCAATGACTTGAATCCTTCGCGCATGAACTGCGCATTCCAGTGCAGTCTCTCGATGCGTTCGGGCTCCGCCTCCAAAATGTCGAGCGCGGCAAGCGCCGATGCGACCGAGGCGGGCGTGGGGCTCGCGCTGAAGATCAGCGCGGGTGAGTGATGCTTCAGATAATTGATCACGGAGCGCGTGCCGACGACGAAGCCGCCGAGCGAGGCGAACGTCTTGCTGAATGTGCCCATGGTCATATCGACCTCCTTCTCGAGGCCGAAGTGGCTTGCCGTGCCGCGGCCGCCTTTGCCGACCACGCCGGTGGCGTGCGCGTCGTCGACGAGGATGCGCGCGCAGTATTTCTGCGCCACCTTCACCAGCTCGGGAAGATTCACCAACTCGCCTGTCGTGCTGAAGACGCCGTCGGTCACGATGAGCTTGCCGGTGTCGGCCGGAAGCTTCGAGATCACCGCTTCAAGATGCTTCATGTCGTTGTGCTTGAAGCGCACGACTTCGGCGGTCATGCCGACAGTCTGCATATTGGCCATCTGTATGCAGGCGTGGTTGTCCTTATCCGAAACGACATATTCGCCGCGCTGCACCAGCGTCGGAATGATGCCCTGTGCCGTCTGATATCCGGTGCTGAAGAGCAGACAGTCCTCGGTGCCGTGAAATTTCGCCAGGCGCGCTTCGAGTTCGACGTGCAGATCGAGCGTGCCCGTCAGGTAGCGCGAGCCGGAACATCCCGTGCCGTACTTGCGGATGGCCTCGATGGCGGCCTCTTTCACTTTGGGATGCGCGGTCAGTCCGAGATAATTGTTCGAGCCGGCCATGATCACATGGCGGCCGCCCATGATGACTTCGGGACCTTCATTTGCTTCGATGGGACGAAAATAAGGATAGTATCCTGCAGCTTTTGCTTCGTCTGCGCGGGTGAACGACTTACACTTGTCAAATAAATCCAATGAGAGCACTCCTTACGGCTAAACTGAAAAAAATATCATGCACATGATCAGCGCGGCGCCGCGGCGCACATGCGGCCCCCGGAGCCGCCTGATTTGACTATTTCAAACCTTTTCAATATACTCTTATTGCTTAAAAAAGTCAAAAGAATGTCGGGACTGTCCGCATCGCTCGTATTCCACATGTACTCTACCCCACTCACCCTATGAAAATTGCGTTTGTCACCGGCGGTACGGGCTTTATCGGAAGCCATCTGGTCGAACGGCTCATCGGCCGCGGCTACACGGTGCGCTGCCTGGTCCGCGATACGTCCAAACTTGGCTACCTGGCCGGACTTCCCGTTGAAATCTTTCACGGCGATCTGTTTTCGACCGATGTGCTCGAGAAGGCCATCACCGGCGCCGATTATGTCTACCATGTTGCCGGCGTTGTGGCCTCGAAAACGAAGGAAGGCTTCTATCGCGGCAACCGCGACGCCACGCGCTCGATCATCGAGGCGGCATTCCGCGCGAATCCGTCCATGAAGAAGTTCGTCTTCGTCAGCAGCCTCGCGGCGGTGGGTCCCGGCACGGGCATGACGCCTCTCGATGAAACCGCCCCCTATCACCCGATCACGACATACGGCAGAAGCAAGATGGAAGCCGAGCTGGAGGTGAAAAAGTTCTGGGACAAGCTGCCGATCACGATCGTGCGGCCGCCGGCGGTCTACGGCCCGCGCGATCCGGCGACGTTCGATTTTTTCAAGACGATCTACGGCGGACTCGAGCCGATCGTGGGCTTCCGCGACAAATACGTGACATTGGTCCATTCGACCGATCTCGTCTCGGGCATCGTGCTTGCCGGCGAGTGCGAACAGTCAACCGGACAGACGTATTTCCTCGGCTCCGAAAAAATTTATTCCTGGAATGAAATCGGCGCCGTGACCAAGCAGGTGATGAAGAAGAAGGCGCTGCGTGTGCGGCTTCCCGAGCCGCTTGTGTATGCCGTGGCGGCCACGGTGGGCTTTCTGACCTCGTTCGGCGCGAAGCCGTCGGTGCTGAATTTTGAAAAAGGACGGGATATGGTGCAGGGCAACTGGACGGTGGATGTGGGCAAGGCCAAACGCGAACTGGGATTCAAACAGGCAGTCACGCTTGAAGACGGCGTGCGCGAAACGGTGCAGTGGTATCTCGACAATAAATGGATGTAAAATTGAAGGGGCGATGCATCGCATCGCCCCTTTTACCTTTTATCTTTATCCCATCACCACGCGCACCTGATACGCCTTATTTCCCATCGGCAATATGCGTCCCTCGATCTGCGTTCCATCCACCCAGAGCTCCTTCACGCCCTTATTGACGCCGTCCGGATTTTCGAATGTGACCGCGTAGACCGCGCCGCGGAACGAACGCACGGCGGAGAATTCCTTCCATTCCGAAGGCACGCACGGATCGACCAGGAGTCCCTCGTATGTGGGACGCAGTCCGACGAGCCAGTCTGTCGCGTTTCTGTACATCCAGACGGCCGAACCGGTCAGCCACGAGTGGCTGGCCTGTCCGAATGTTTCATGATCGGGGCTTGTCACGTATTCCGAATAAACGTAGGGTTCGGTCGTGTAGACGTCCGAATCGGCGCCGACATTCGGCGGCAGCATGCGCTTGTAGACTTCCCAGGCGCGGTCGCCGTTGCCCCTCATGAGTTCGGCCATCACAAGCCAGCTCGATGCATGATTGAAGACGGCCGCATTCTCTTTCTTGCCCGGCACGCAGCGCGTGGCCAGGCCGACCGATGTGTCGACCTTCGTGAATGCCGGATGCAGAATCTTCACGCCCTTCGCCGTATCGAGATGCTTTTTGACCGAGGCCAGCAGCTTTTGCGCGCGGTCCTCGGGCGCGATGCCCGAGAGAATCGCCCAGGGCTGCGGCTCGATGAAGATCTTTCCCTCTTTGCACTTCTTCGAACCGATCACCTCGCCGTTATCCTTGAATCCCCGCACATACCATTCGCCGTCCCACGCGTATTTGTTGACGGCCGCCGCCACCTTGTCGTACCACTGGCTGTATTTCTTCGCCGCCGCTTTCTTTCCCAGATGGTTGAAGAGCGCGACGGCCTCCTTCAGATTGTAGCACAGGAATCCCGCGCCCCAAACGGTTTCTCCCTTTCCTCCGCGTCCGACGTAATCCAGCGTGTCGTTCCAGTCACCCGGACCGAATTTGGGAAGATTCCGTTTAGTAAGCTGCGAGATGACATAATCGAGCGCGCGCGTCACGTGTTCTTCGATCGTGGCCGAGCCTTTGTCGTAGAAGGGAACGGTTTCCTTCAGGAATTGGAAGTCGGCCGTTTCCTTCAGATACATCATGACGCCCACGGGCAGCCACTGCGGCGTATCCGAGTGTCCGGTCTTTTCGCCGTAGCGGTTGAGCCGGAAGAAATTATGGAGCGTGCTTCCGTCCGAAAACTGGTAGCTTGCCACTTCCTTGATGCGATCCTTCACGCGTTTGGGCTCGGCAAGCAGCGGTCCCCACATATCCTGCATCTGATCGCGGATGCCGGTGCCGAAGAGCAGGCCGCCGTGGTAGTATCCGGCGTTGCGCGCCATGTCGAACGTGACGGCGGTCTGATACCGGTTCCACACGTTGATCATTGCATTGAAATTCTCGTCTGGCGTCGCAACCTGGAACGAGTCGAGGTGTTCGGTCCAGTAGGCCTTCACCTTTTCAAGCTCCGCCTGGCACGTTTCGACGCTTCTGAATTTTTCGAGCAGCTTCTTTGCCTCGTTGAAGGGCTTCTTCATCTTCGGCGTGAGGCGGTCGTTCGAATTGAGCGACGGCTTGGCGACGATGCCCATCACGGTGGTGAATGAAACCGATTCGCCCGGATGGAGCGTCAGCTCCGACTGGAGCGCCGCGCACGGATCGCCCGCCGTGATTTCGGTATTGAAGCATTCTCCGCGTTCGATCGCCTCGGGATTCGCATCGCTCCTCCAGCGGCCGATGAACGTGTCCTTCGATCCGTCGAACTTCCTGATGGGAAGCGAGGAGCCGAAGATGAGGAAGTAGGGCCACGACTGGTTGGGCTGGTTCACGCTCACGCCGCGGTTGTTCATCCAGTAGCGGCGCGTGCAGAAGAGCGCGCCGGTCTCGGCATTGAAGGATATGTCGCTGAAGTGCTTGTCGTTGCACTGATTGATCAAATCGTTGAGCGCATTGCCCATGAGCAGTTCGGCGTACGAAAAGACGTCGAGCATGCGGCGCGTGGCCGATTTGTTCTCGAGCGCAACCATCCAGATTTCCGCATCGTCGTTGCGGGGAACGAAATACGTCACCGTGGCGCGCAGCCCGTCCACTTCCGTCACGATCGTCGTGTAGCCCTGCCCGTGCCGGCACTCGTAAAAATCGTATTTCACGTTCATCGTCGGCGCCCACGACAGCGACCAGTAGCGGCCCGAGGCCTTGTCGCGCAGGTAGATGTAGCGTCCCGGCTGGTCCCACGGCAGCGCATTGTAGCGGAAGCGCGTCAGGCGGTTATCGCGCGGCGACAGGAAATAGCTGTAGCCCCCGCCGCAGTGACTGACCAGTCCGCAATACCCGCGGTGGTTCCACATGTAGTTGACCCATGGAGCCGGCGTCATGGGATTGGTGATGATGAATTCCCGGTGATCGGGTGAGAAGTGTCCGTATGTACTCACAGTCGTGTGCCTCGAAAAGAATTGTCTCTCATTGATAAAATAAACGCGCCGGTCTGCGCGAAGGCCGGACCGGCATCAAAAAACCGCTCAAATGATTCGTAAAATAGCAAAAGTACGACTGACAATCAATTCAAAAGTGCCGCCTCTTGCTTGTTGATGGGAATTGTTCGTATTTTAAAGACTTGAATCAGATCGGATCAACACCATGTCCCGTCAGCGGCGCAACGATTTTCTCATTCCCTTACTTACGGTCCTTGCCGACATCGCGGCGATCGAATCGGCGTTTCTTCTTGCCTATTGGATCCGCTTTTATTCGCGTCTGACCTCCGTGTTTGAAGTCACGCTCGGCATCCCGGACATCAGCGCCTACATCATCAGTTCGCTTGTGATCATGCCGGTCTGGCTCTTCGTCTTCCAGTCGCGCCGGCTCTACGGCACGCGCCGCAATACGCACATCAGCGACGAGATGTTCGCCGTCATCCGCGTCGTCACCATCTGCATGCTCATCACGATGAGCGCCTCGTTCTTCTACCGGGGCTTCTCGTATTCGCGCGGCGTCTTCATCCTGCTCTGGCTCTGCGCCATCGTCACCGTGACATTCGGCCGGTATCTCGTCATGGAGTTCGAAAAATATCTCTATCGGCGCGGGCGCGAACTGAAGAGCGTGGCCATCGTGGGAAGCCAGACGACCGCCTCGCTCCTGTCTTCGAAGCTCGGCGCGGACCGCTCGCTCGGCTATGAGGTGCTGGGCTATTATGCCGAAGCGCCTGCCGGAAAGGACAGCGCCATCGCGTCGCTTCCCTTTCTTGGCGGCATCGGCAATCTGCGCCGCGATATTCCACAGAAGCGCCTGCAGGCCGTGCTGATCGCCCTTCCGTACGACGAGCACAGCCAGCTGCTCGAGCTGATGAAGAATGTGGAAGGAATGAATATAGACCTGATGCTCGTGCCCGATGTGCTCGAGATGATGACAAGCCGGATCAGAATCAAGGAAATCGGCGGCGTGCCGCTGATCACGCTCAAGGACGTGCCGCTGTCGACCTGGAACCGCATCACCAAGCGGGCCTTCGACATCCTCGTGGCCTCGACCGTGCTGCTTCTGACGCTTCCGGTGACGCTCCTGATCGCCGCGCTCGTGAAGCTCACATCCCGCGGACCGGTCTTCTACATTCAGGAGCGCGTGGGACTCGACGGCGTGTCGTTTCCCATCCTCAAGTTCCGCTCGATGCGCACCGATGCCGAAGCGGCAACAGGCCCGGTGCGCAACACGAAAAACGACAACCGCGCCTCCTCCATCGGAAAGATCCTGCGCCGCACCAGCCTCGACGAGCTGCCCCAGCTGCTCAATGTGCTCGCCGGACAGATGAGCATCGTCGGACCGCGCCCCGAGCGGCCGTACTTCGTGCAGCAGTTCAAAAACGAGATCCCCCGCTACCTCGAGCGGCACCGCATGAAGACCGGCATGACCGGATGGGCGCAGGTGAACGGCCTTCGCGGCAACGCCCCCATCGACGAGCGCACGAAATACGACATTTATTACATCGAGAACTGGTCTCTCGTCTTCGACATCAAGATCATCCTGAAGACCATACACGCCGTGATCTTCGGCGAAGACGCTTATTAATCAATACAATAACGGATATAGACGACAGGCATGATCGCACTCATCATTTTCTACATTCATATTATCGCCATCGTTGCGGCATTCACGCATCAGTTTCAGAAGGAAGGGCTCGGGGGAGGCATGCTGACCGTGGGATTCTTCGGGATCATTTTCGCCGTGGGATGGAGCATCGCCACACTCATCCTGAAGCTCGTCATCGCGGAGGAAGGCTTCGGCATCATGCTCGACCGCAGCGTCCTTTCGCTCATGCTGCTGACGGCGGCTGAAGCCGTGTTCTACCACTACTACTACCGCGGAGGGATGGTGAAAAAGCCCGCGCCGAAAGCCTGATGCGCGTGCTCGCTCAGACGCCCGAAAGCAGACGTTCGCCCAGCCTGTACGGAAGCCCCGCATTGAGGATCTTCCTGCAGGCTGTTTCCACATCATAGGACAACCGGATCTGCCGATAGCGGTATGTGTCCGTGTCGAACAGCCCGAAGCTCAGTCTCGGATCGCCGTCGCGCGGCTGCCCGACCGATCCGACATTGACGATGTACTTTCCTTCCTTCCCCACACGCTCCGCTTCCCCATCTTCCGAAAAAATCACCGGATAGTGCGAATGCCCGATCCAGCACAGCGGCGTCGTGCTCAAGGCGAGATTCAAGCGGGCATCGCTTTCGGTGAACACATAGCGGAAGAGTTCCGGCCGGTCGAGACTGGCATGGACGAATGTCGATTCGCCCGAGGTGACCAGAAGCGGCAGCGATTGAAGAAACCGCTTTTCCTCCTCATTCACATGGCCGCGCGTCCAGTCCATCGCCCGCTGGGCAAGAGGAGTGAACTGCATGTAGATCGCATCGTCCCACAGCGCCGCATCGTGATTGCCGAGCACGCAGATCGCGCCCCGCTCCCGAAGCAGCGCGCAGCATTCATTCGGATTGGCTCCGTACCCGATCGTGTCTCCGAGACAGTAGAGTGCATCGACGTGTTCGGCATCGAGGAATGCATAGGCCGCCGTCAGCGCTTCGAAATTCCCGTGGATGTCCGACAGAATTGCGATCTTCATCGTGGCAGGAGAATTATTTCCAGGGTTTGGCTGTTCAGATAAAAGTTAGCATTTTTCCCGGTGACAAGAAAGCACAAAACAAAAAGATTCCCAACGTATCGGATCGACTCTTCGTGGACCAGAATCCTTACGCAAATCGGGCCCTTCCGCGCACAGGACGCTCCCTTGCAGGACTGGAACCCTATGCCGGCAGCTGGGGCGCCGGCGAGATGCTCCATCTTCTGCGCCGCACGCTCTTCAGCATCGGCCAGGCCGATCGTGCGTCGCTCGACGGCACAACGCTCGACGGCATCCTCGATCTTCTTTTCACCCCCGGAGCCGCGCCTTCTCCTCCCCTGAATAATTACGGCGCGTCAACGGCCGACCCCGATGTGCCGACCGGACAGACGTGGATCGGCGCGCCCTACGGCAGCGGCTCGGTCAACGGCGCACGCACCGCCTCGTTCAAGGCATGGTGGATCGGACAGATGCTCGGCCAGACGGTTTCGCTTCGCGAGAAGATGACGCTCTTCTGGCACAATCATTTCGCCACCGAGACCGCCATCGTCGGCGATGCGCGCTATGCCTATCGGCATAACGCGCTGCTGCGGCAGCACGCCCTCGGAAATTTCAAGACGCTCGTGAAACAAGTCACGATCGATCCGTCGATGCTCCGCTACCTGAACGGCAATGCGAATACGCGGACGAATCCCAATGAAAATTACGGGCGGGAACTGCTCGAACTCTTCACAATCGGCAAGGGCAGGGAGCGCGCGGCGGGCGATTACACGAACTATACGGAAGACGACGTGAAAGCCGCATCGCGCGTGCTGACCGGATGGCGAGACGACGTCGCGGCGATCGGGTCGTATTTCGACGCCGACCGCACCCCTTCGTCGTCACGGCACGATCCCACGGACAAACAATTCTCCTCCGCATTCGGAGGGACGGTGATCAAAGGCCGCTCGGGCCCGGACGGGAAAAAGGAGATCGACGATCTGATCGAGATGATTTTTGCGCAGGAGGAAACATCCAGGTTCATCGCGCGCAAGCTCTATCGGTGGTTCGTCTATTACGTCATCGACGACGCGATCGAGGCAAACGTGATCGCGCCCATGGCGTCGATTCTGAGAGCGAATGATTTCGAGGTGGCGCCTGCGCTTCGCGCGCTTCTTTCCAGCGCGCACTTCTTCGATCCCGTCAATCGCGGATGCATGATCAAGAATCCGATCGACTTCACCGTAGGGCTCTGCCGTCAATATGGATGCGCATTTCCCGATGCATCCTCCGCCGGACTGGCGGTCCAGTACCAGGCGTGGGACTATATCAGGAATCAGGCCGCGGCAATGAATATGAATGCGGGCGATCCGCCCGATGTGTCGGGATGGGCGGCGTATTGGCTCACGCCCCAGTACTATGAACTGTGGATCAATGCGGATACGCTGACCAAACGCAACATCTTTTCGGATCTCATGATCTCCACGAACGGCTACAGCAACAAAAAGATCGTGATCGATCCGATCGCGTTCGCCTCGCGCTTCAGCGATCCGTCGGATCCCGGCCGGCTCATCGACGAGATGACGCAGTTTCTCTATGCCATTCCCATCACGGCCAATCAGAAAGCGGAGCTCAAGAGTTATCTGCTCTCCGGACAGGCGTCGGATTATTATTGGACCGACGCATGGAACACCTATGCCGCAAATCCGTCGAACGCCTCGAACAGGACCATCGTCTTCACGCGTCTTCAGTCGATGATCCGGTTCATGATGTCGTCGATGGCCGAATATCAATTATCATGAAAGCGAGGAAGCGATGAACCGAAGGGAGTTTCTTGCGCGTACGGCGGCGGGAGCCGTCGTCCCGGTCATCATGGGTGGATTCTCACTCACGGCGTTCGGCAAGACGAATATCTTCAATGCAGTGCTCAACAACGCCGCGCTGTCCGACCGCGTGCTCGTGCTCATCCAGTTGAACGGAGGCAACGACGGACTCAACACCGTGATCCCCCTCGACCAGTATTCGGCGCTTTCGGCGGCACGCGCCAACATCCTCATCCCCGAAACAAGCGTGCTGAAGCTGACGGAGAAGACGGGACTCCATCCGTCGATGACAGGCATGATGGAGTTGTTTTCAGAAGGCCGGCTCGCGGTCGTGCAGAGCGTCGGATATCCGAATCAGAACTTTTCGCATTTCCGCTCGACGGACATCTGGCTCACCGGGGCCGGCTACAATGAGACGCTCACCACCGGATGGCTCGGCCGGTATCTCGATAAGGAATATCCGAACTATCCGGAGGGATATCCGAGCGCCGTCAATCCCGATCCGCTGGCGATACAGATCGGATCGATTCTCTCGTCGGCGCTCCAGGGACCGACTGTGGGCATGGGCATGGCCATCACAAGTCCCACCTCATTCTATCAATTCCTGAACGGAACGGTCGATCCGGCGCCCGATACGCCCGCGGGGCACGAGCTCACATTCATCCGCGAAGTGGCGCAGCAGACGCAGCAATACGCCTCGACCATCAAAACCGCGGCCGCAAAGGTCACGAAGCAGAATCCTTATCCTGCAGGCAACTCTCTGGCCGGTCAGCTCAAGATCGTCGCCCAACTCATCGCCGGCGGACTCAAGACACGCCTGTATGTCACGAACCTGGGCGGTTTCGACACGCACGACAATCAGTCGGCCCGGCACCAGGCGCTGCTTTCCACCTTGTCGTCGGCGATCAAGGCGTTCCAGGACGACCTGAAATATCTTGGCGCGGAAGACCGGGTGCTCGGCATGACCTTCTCCGAATTCGGCCGTCGGATCCGTTCGAACGGCAACGGCGGAACGGACCATGGCGCCGCGGCGCCGCTGTTCCTCTTCGGGAAAAACGTGAACGCCGGCATTGTGGGTGCGAATCCCGTTCTGCCTGCCGCGGCAACCGTGAACGACAATATCGCGATGCAGATCGACTTCCGCTCGGTCTATGCGACGGTGCTCAGGGATTGGTTCGCCGTGCCGCAGGAGGAACTGCAGGCGGTGATGCTGAATACGTATCCGGCCGTGCCTCTCATCGACGTCAAAGCGACCGGCGTTTCGCAAGAGCGCCTGCGTCCGTCTTCCTTCTCGATCTCACAGAATTATCCGAACCCTTTCAATCCCACCACACGCTTTCAGTTCTCGGTGGCCAGCCTGCAGTTCGTTTCCATCAAAGTATTCGACAGCGTGGGACGCGAGGTGGCGACTCTTGTCGACGAAACGATGGCTCCCGGCGTCTACACGGCGGAATGGAACGGAGGCGCAGAACCGAGCGGCGTCTATTACTGCCGGCTGAACACGGGCGCCTATACGGAGGTAAAAAAGATGGTGCTCGAGAAATAATGCCGTAAATTTCGTATATTGAGCGCACAATCAAACACGCGTGTGCCCTCCCTTTTCGTTATTCTATGGACCAGACACTCATTGACCGCATCAAAAAGATCAAGCTCCTTGCAACAGATGTCGACGGCGTCCTGACCGACGCCGGCATGTACTATGCATCGGACGGACTCGAACTCAAGAAATTCAATACGCGCGACGGACTCGGACTGGCGCTGATGCGCAACGCCGGATTCAAGCTCGCCATCATCACGAGCGAGAACACGGCCATCGTGACCAACCGCGCGCGCAAGCTCCGCATCACCGATGTGTATCAGGCCACGCTCACGAAAGTCGAAGCGATGGAAGACCTGCTTGCCAAATATCAGCTCACGTGGGAGGAAGCCGCCTATATCGGCGACGATTACAACGACCTTCAGCTTCTGGCCCGCGTGGGGCTCGCCGTCACGCCCGCCGACGGCAGCAAGCGCAACAAGGCCGTGGCGCATCTGGTCACCGAGCGCTGCGGCGGCGGAGGCTGTGTGCGGGAACTCTGCGATCTCATTCTCGATGTGCAGGGAATCGAAAGCTTTCTCGGATAATGAAGAACGTCCTGTTTATCTCATACTTCTGGCCTCCTTCGGGGAAGGCTTCGCTGCACTGGCCGCTGGCGGTCGTGAAGCATCTGCCCGATTTCGGATGGACGCCGTCCGTGCTCACGGTCGACGAGGATACGTTCTCGCAGCGCGACGATAGCCTGATCGATTGGATCGATCCGTCGCTGCGCGTGGAAAAGACCGCGGCGAACGATCCGTTCACGCTCTATCGGAAATTTCTCGGGAAGAAGGAGGATGATCCCCTGATCGCCTCCGAAACCATTTCGATGACGAATGCGGGATTGCGGCACCGCATCGCGGTCTGGATACGCATGAATCTCTTCGTGCCCGATGCGCGCATCGGATGGTTCTTTTCCGCCATCGGCGGCGGAGCGCGCCTGATCCGCTCATCGAAGATCGACGCCATCGTCACCAACGGTCCGCCGCACAGCGCTCACCTGATCGGCAAATACCTGAGCCGGAAGTTTTCCATTCCGCACATCCCCGTGCTCATCGATCCGTGGGTCGACATCGCCTACTACCGCGGATTCCGGCGCAGCCGCGCCACGCTCGCTCTCGACAATCACTTCGAGCGCAGCGTCTTCGATCATGCCTCGCATATCGTCTTTGTCACCAAGGGCGCGCGCGAAGAATACGTGAAGAAATATCCGCAGATCGGGAAGAAGGCATCGGTGCTCTACTGGGGCTATAATGAAGAAAGCTTTGCGGGATGCCGGCCTGCCATGGAGTCTCATCGGGAGGAGGAAATCATACTTCATGCGGGAAACATCTTCGACTTCCAGAATCCGCCCGGTCTCTGGAAGAATATCCGCAGCGAAATCGAGCGCGGGCGCCGGCTGAGGCTGCGCTTCATCGGCACGGTCAGTCCCGGCATCAGGAAGGCGATCGATGATGCGGGGCTCACGCCGCATACGGAGTATCGGGGATTCCTTCCCTTCAGCGACGTGGCCGCGGAAATGTGCTCGGCCGATTATCTCTTCGTGTGCGCCACCGAAAAGCGGCATGTGCCGGGGAAGCTGTTTGAATATCTGCGGGCGGGAAAGCCTGTCGCGGCCTTCGGAGACGACAATGAGGAAGTGGCCGAGCTTCTGCGCACATGCAGCGCGGGCATTCTTCTTCCCTATGCCTACAACGGAGAGGACCTCTTCGAGCGCCTTGCCAAGGTGAAGCCGGATCCGAAAGCCGCATGCGCCTATTCGCGCACGCAGATTGCCGAGGGACTCGCCGGGATCTTACAGAAAGTGTCTGCATAAGGGCGCAGCCCAGTCTTGCGCCCTTACGCGGAATTCATTCAGAAGCGGTTGAGTGCTTCGATCACCTTCGACACCTCATCTTCCGTCGTGGCAAACGAGATCGGCAGGCTCAGCGTCGTATTGTGTATCTCGGTCGAAATCGGATAGTCGCCCCGGACGATCCCCTGCATCGCCTTCTGCTTGTGAGGCGGCACCGGATAATGGATATCGGTGCGTATGCCGCAGTCGAGCAGGTATTGTTTCAGTTTGTCACGGCGCGGATGGCGGATATTGAAGATGTGGAACACGTCGAAATAGTCGTTCTCGACCGAGGGAAGAATGAATTCCGACTTGATCCCGTCGAAATACAGTCGGGCGAGCTTGCGCTTGTGCGCCGTGATCTCGGCGAGACGCCTGAGTTTCACCGAAAGAAACGCCGCCTGCACCTCATCCAACCGTGAATTGTATCCCACCACTTCATTGTAGTATTTCACATCCGATCCGTAGTTGCGCAGCCGCCTGATCGCCACGGCCAGCGTCTCATCGTCGGTCACGACCGCGCCCGCATCTCCCAGCGCGCCCAGGTTCTTCGTCGGATAGAAGCTGAACGCTCCGAACTCGCCGAATGTGCCGGTCATGCGTCCCTTGTATGTGGCGCCGTGCGACTGCGCGCAATCCTCGATGAGCTTCAAGTGATGCTTCCGTGCAATCTCCACGATCGGATCCATGTCGCAGGATTTGCCGTAGAGGTGCACGACCATGATGGCGCGCGTGCGCGGCGTAATGGCCGCTTCGATGAGCGCCGGATCGATATTATAGGTGCGGATGTCCGGCTCGACGAGCACGGGCTGGAGCTGGCAGTGCACGATCGAGAGGATCGTTGCGATGTACGTATTGGATGGCACGATGACCTCGTCGCCGGGCTCGAAGCCGAACGCCTTGAGCGACATCGTGAGCGCATCGAGTCCGTTGGCCACGCCGATGCAGTACTTGGCGCCGATGAAGCGCCCGAAGTCCTCTTCGAAGGTCTTCACCGATTTTCCCAGCACGAACCAGCCGCTTTCGAGCACACAGGCCAGCGCGTCCTTGTAGTCGTTCATGAAGGGCCGGTTGGCGGCGCCCAGGTTTTCATACTCGATCATGACGGATAGTCCTCGTAGATGTAGTCGGCCGGATCGAAGAGCTCGGAGGCGAGCACGACGAGCACGGCGTTCGGCGTGAAATGATGCATCGTATGGTAGTCCTCGGGCTCGATGATGAGGCATTTGCTCGGGTGGTCGAGCGGGAAATCCTCGTGCGTCTTCCCGTCGTTGCAGGAGACGATGCAGCTGCCGGCCACGCAGATGGCGGCCTGTCGCGTCTTATGGTGGCGGTGGCCGCCTCGGACAGACTCGTCGACGTTATAGATGTAGAACATCCTCGGAACCTTGAACGGCAGTTCCTTTTCGATGACCGTGAGGCATCCGCGCTGATCGGAAAATGTCTTCAGGTGAATGAGGTTCGCCATAGTGTCCCGTGTGTATGGTGGTTCGTGATCCGGCCTGGCGGCCGGAATTCCTAGACCAGAAATTTCTGAATATCGAAGATATTGTAGATGCCGAGCGCCTTCCTGTAGACATAGAGGATGGGCCGCTTCCAGAGCGCCTTCTCCTGCGCGATGCCGTTCGGGTCGAACCGATCGTCGATCCGCGCGATTTCCTTCTTCGCCTCGAAGAGCCGGCGGATGTACGGCGTATAGATCAGGCTGAGGACGTCCGGAGAAAGAATGCGCCGCCCCAGTTCAATTCTATTATCGGCAAGAAATCTGAGATAATGAAAGTGGTAGAAAATCAGCCTGAATTCCCGTCCCGTTGTGAGTTCGCGTGCATACACCCCGTCGCTTTTATGGAACACATCGTATTGCTGTACGTTCCAGGCGGCCATGCCTCCGCCCAAATGCTGCATCACATGCACGCCTGTGAAGCGCGCGGGCCAGTCGTCCAGGTATTTCTGGTCGCCGAACTTCCCGTCCTCGTGCCGGTCGTAGCACCATTCAAGGCATCGTTCGCGCCACCATCGCAGCGCGGCGAGTCCCCGCTCGTCCTTTTTGAACGTGACGAATTGGACGCAGTATTTTCCGCTCTGTCGCGACTTGTCGTAGCGCGGCGTGTACCGGTGCTCGGTGATCATGATCGAAGCCCCGCCCATTTCTTCAAAGAGCGGCTCGGGCGAAGCGAAGAACATCATATCGGCGTCGATGTACGTGCATTCGCTCACATCGTAGTGCTCGAGCACGTAGAGGATCGTCGAGGAGGTGCTGGTCCAGCAGTATTCGGCGCGCGTGCGCGAGGGTTTCACATCCAGCAGACGCGCGTCCTCGAACTCGGAAAGTCCGATCACCGTCGCATGCTTCAGTTCCAGATGCCTCAGCACCGAGAGCGAGCGTTCGTCGAAGGCGAAGATGTAGAGGTGGAAGGCCGGGCACGTCCGTTCGAGCGAACGGTAGAGCGCCAGTCCGCGCGAGAGATAGAATGAGTCGAAGAGTGTGCAGAAACTATGCATTCGCTATTTTCTTGGCCAGGATAATATTGTCAAGATAGAGATCGTCATTCTTGGGAAGGATCGATGAAATGATCAGCCCCACGATCGTCACCGGCGCCATCAGCACGAGCGCAAAGATCTGGTTCAGGATAATATTTCCGGTGACAGTTTTCTTATACAGATAGTCGTTGATCAGCTGAAAGATGACGCGAAAATCGTTCACGCTCTTGATATGGTCGACGACTTCAAATCCATGCGCCTGAAGAAGCGACCGGAGTCCGAACGAGGAATAGCGCGCGAAATCAAAGGGCTGTTCATGCTCGTCCCAAACGAATGGAACCGTCATTAAAAACATTCCGCCCGGTTTGAGAACCCGGTTCACTTCTCCCAGGAATTCGTCAGGATTGAAGACATGCTCGAACACCTGATTGGCAAGCGCCGAATCGAATTCTCCATCGGCAAAAGGAAACCGCTTGCCGTCATAGAACGCATCGGCATTCTTTTTCACGCGGTTCTCGGGACTGTCGATCTCGAGGCCGATATATTCCGATGAAGCCATCAGGCGCTCATACGGTTTCTGCCCGCATCCCACATCGAGAGTTCTGCCGGTGATGCTCTGCGCGTTTTTCGATATTCCGTCCAATAATCCTTTGCGTGCAAAGTAAAAAGGATTCGTGAAGATGCCGAGAACCCCCGGATGAAACTGCTGCTCTTTGACAAGCCTTTTTAGCAAGCTAGCCATGAATACCCCGTCCTTGATGAATGATGATGCTCCCGTCCTCAGCGCTGCAGAACCGTGCGGATGATCGTATCGAGCTCCAATGCCCTGTTGTGAAACGTATGATCACGCAGCGTTCGTTCCTGTCCGGCATGTGCGATCGCCGCACATTCGGCCGGATGTGCAAGCAGCCATTTGACCTTTTCAACGCATTCTTCGGCTGTGCGGTACGTGACAATCTCCGTATCGGGCTCGAAAAACTCGCCGATATTCTTCTTCCAGTCCGTGAGTAAACAGGCGCCGACACCCGTTACTTCAAACATGCGTATGTTGGCGGCATACTCCCCCGCGACTTCACCGTGGTTGTTGAATCCGATCCTGGAGCGGGAAAGCGCCTTGAACATTTCAAGGCCGTATACGGGTTTCTTCGCCATGGCCGCGAGGCGCTCGATATGCTTGTGTCTTCTCGGCATTTCCTGCAGCCAGTATGCCTTGCCGATCAGCGGTAATGTCGACGCCAGATGCTTCATTCCCATCGCGGCCAAACCTTTGCTTGCGGCATAGGCACTTCGACGCAGAAACAGGTCCCATGCGGAGATCCGGGGAATATTTGCATAGAGATCGATGGAGGTATCGGTACCGATCAGATATTCCAGAAGTTTTTGACGGACATCATGAAAGCCCGCCCCAGGAATGACGGAGCCGGTAAAGATAAGATCGACCGGCGGATAGGGGTTGTCGTGCGCAAGCTTTGGCAGTATCGACGGTTCAAACGCATGATGAAGCTCATAGGATGGCAACCCGAGATCTTCGATCTGCTTCTTGAACCCCCTCGAGCAGACAAGCACCGCATCGAAGGCCGAGAAGCGCTCAAGAACCACGGTGCTGAAGGGCGCACAGCACCAGCCGATCACTGTTCGTATGGAAGGCACGGACTCGCGGAGACGATCGACCCATTCGCCGTTGAAAACATAGCTGTCCTGGAGGAAAACGACATCCGGTTTGATTTCTTTGATTTGTTCAGCTACAATATCGCCGCCCATGGCTGAAATGCCGCGTTCTTCGGCCCATGCATGCTGCATATGCTCGGCGTTCGAGACGATCTCAAACGCCTCGGTTCCCAGCAGCCGCAATTCCCGGGAAAAATAATCGGACCAGCCATACCCCTGACTCATCAGATCGGCATACTGTTCAGAGTACGAGCGTGCCGCCAAGCCGGGATTATGCTCATAATGCGAGCGCAGAAAATCCCTGTAAAAGGTGGTTACTTTGACAATGCGATAGCTCATCCGGGTCTGTTTAAAAAGTGTTGAGAATAGCTTCAGCTCATCGCCCGATGAATACGGCGCGCAGACGAAGGAAGATTTTCTGCACGACACGGTTCACATCATTCGATATGCGGAAAGCCAGCGTCAGGCCGAGAAACAGACCGGCCACGACAACGCTGCGAACAATCACATCGATCATCGCATGCGGGTGTGCCGGCAGAAGGAAATTGACCAAGAGCACGAAGGCGGCGATAAGCAGCATCTTCACCGAGTTCATCGAGAACGGCTGTATGCCGAATTTTACTAATATAAAGAAAAAGCGCACCGTATTAAAGAGGAAAACCGAAATGGCCATGGCCACTGCCGCTCCGGTAACACCGAGCATCGGTATGAAAATGATGTTTGCGCCGATGCCGACCGCGCCGAGCATGACATAGAAGACGAGATCCATCCGATAATGGCGGGACGTGCCGATGATTTCACTATTCACGCCGGTGGCCATATCGAATACTTTTGCCAGTCCGATGAAAAAGACAACCCATTTCCCCTGCATATAGATGGCGCCGTTCGGCATGAGGCTGAAGATATTGTCGACATTGCACCAGATGCCGAGGAAAAGAAGACCGCCGATGATTGTCTGGCTGATGGACGATTTTTTATAGAGCGTTTCCAGCGTGGCCGTATCCTTCTGTCTGTTGGCGGCAGAAATCATCGGCACAAGCACCTGTGACAGGGAGCGCTTGGGAATCTCAATCACGCTTGCGATGAGGAAGGCGATCTTATAGACTCCGACGCTGTCCAATCCCCGATAGGCGCCGAGCATGACTCCGTCGATCGTCTGGATGATCGCGCCGCTGATATTTCCCATTAGAACGAAACCGGAGTAGACAAGGATGCTCTTTATGTAGCGGCTTTGGAAGATCGTGAAATCCGGCGATAGAAACAGCAGCTGCTCCCTCCGCGTATAGAGGATGAGAATGGCAAGACCGAGTGCGTATGTTCCGAGAACGAGAAAAACGTACGCATTGAATCCCATCACATTGAGGAACAGCAGCACGACGCCGCAAAACATTGACATACGCACAAGGACTTCGCGGACGAAATTGGGAACGACGGGCCGCTGCTGCACGACAAGATATGACTCGAAGATCGTATTAATCGCGACGATGCCCGTAAACGGAAGAGTCAGATAGAAATAATGGACGAGCAGCGGCGATTTGGCCATATAGTAGGCCGTAATGCTTTTCGTGAAGAGATAATAGACCGCCGTGAAGATCGAAAGCCCGATGGCCGCCAGGATCAGCAGAAAGAAAAGGAAGCCGCTGTGGCGGTTTGCCGTATTGTTGAAATAAGGAAAGAACCGATTGGGGATCTGTCCTGCTCCCAGCAGCGCAAACGAGGAAAATGCGCCGGCAATGGTGATCAGCATGGTCACAAGACCGACCTGCTCGGGTGTCAGGACCAATGGAAACATCCAGAGCATGTTGACAACGCCGAGTGCTGCGCCCAGGTATGTTAATACGACGGTCTTGAAGCTTTGACGGACGACGATACCCATAAGTGATCAGCCTGCCTTTTCGAGAAGAAAAACGGGAATCAGTTCGAAAAGATTCGGAAACCGCTTCACCAGCAATTGTTTGAGAGCCGAAGGAATTTCAACTGATTCATGAGAAACAACGCGCAAACCGCCGATGGCATCGACCAGGTTCATGAAATCGGTGATCGAAAACTGGTGTATATGGCCTGTCGAATACCATTCATAACCGAAGAGCATGTGGCGCGGCATGCGTCCGCGGAAAAGCAGTTCCATCCTGTTCTTATAGAAGGCGAAGTTGGGGAACGAAACAATCTGTCGACGTGCAACGCGCTTCATTTCGGAGAGAAGCGTTTCGGGATAGAGCACCATCTGCATGGTGACATTGCAGACCGCATAGTCGAAAGTATCGTCGGAATACGGCAGCACTTCATCGATCCTTCCGCACCGGACATCAAATCCGGCGCGCCGGCAGATCTCGACCCCGCTGGGAGAAAGTTCAATGCCCGCGGCAGAGCAGGACCGCTCTTTTGCCAGTTTGGAAAGAAGCGCGCCGTTTCCGCATCCAAGATCAACGACACGCGAATGAGGAGCGATCATGCGGGCGATGATGTCGTATTCCTGCCGTACTTCGGCCGGAGGCGTTGTATAGTCGTACTGGCGATTGTCCTGTCCGGCAGAAGCTGCACCCGTTGGATGATTCGTCGTTGTATTGTTCTCGTTCGTCATAGCGGTATCAAACATATCATAATTATAGGAGTTTGTCAAGAATGCCAGCCGGAGCACGCCTACTTTTGAAATTCGCTCATAATTTTGTATCCTATGAGGGAGCTTCACTTTCTTCTATCCAAACTGTCGCCGATCCGATATGAAAAAACTGCGGTATAAAGTGTTGTTTCTCGCGAGCTGGTATCCGAACAGGACAAACCCGGTGTTGGGCGTTTTTATTAGAAATAAAGCGTTGGCAGTCGCTCCGCTGTGCGATGCAGCCGTCTTGTATGTGACGCACGATCAAACCCTGCGAGAGAAAGTATACGATATCGTTGTTGAGAATGAAAACGAAATACCGACGGTACGCGTTTATTTTTCCCTTCCGTCCTCCCGCTTTCTTGCCGGTCTGGCGTATAATATCAGGTTCTGGATAGGGTATTATAAAGGGTGGAAGACCATAAAGCGCATCTGGGGCACGCCTGATATCGTTCATGCGAATGTCGTTGAACGGGCTGGCTTTATCGCGCTCGCGCTGAAACGGTTCAAGGGAATTGAATATGTCGTGACCGAGCACTCGACGCCCGATATCGCATATGTGAAAGGACACCGAACTTCGACGCGGTTTCCATTCCGCAGGCTGAAGAAAATCATATACCGTGAAAGCGGCTGCTCCAATGTCGATTCGAACGCTTCGCTCTCCTATCTTCAGAAAGTCGGCATCGATGGCAATCTTTGCGTCATTCCGAATGTGGTAGAAACAGACCCCCGTTTTCTGAACATGGCATCCCGGCATGAAAACGACGGCCGATTCATTGCCACGCATATTTCCATTCTCAATGAACGGAAGAATGTCGCCGACATCATACGCGTCTTTCAGAGGCTGTACTACGATCGGAACAAACATCAGATCGAACTGCACATCATCGGTGAAGGAGTGCAGAAGCGGCAGCTCGAGGAGCTCGCCCGCACTCTCGAAGTGCTCGACCGCTGCGTCTTCTTCCATGGATTCGTTTCTCAGGAAGAAAAGCTGCGCCGGTTGACTGCATCGGACGTCCATGTGCTCAACAGCAGCGAAGAGGGATTCTCCGTCGTCACTGCGGAAGCCATCTCCTACGGTGTTCCGGTCATTGCCACTCGATGCGGGGGACCGGAAGATTTCGTCACTTCAGAGACGGGAATATTGATCGACAGGGACAATCCCGAGCAGCTCTTCGAGGCGCTTTTATCGATGATCGAAGGCAGAAGGTCGTTCAATCGGACAACCCTTCAGACGTTCGGCCGCTCCCGGTTCAGTCCTGATGCCGTCGGAGCCATGACGTATGCGATGTATGAGTCGGCGATCTGGCGATGGCACGCGGGCAACACGCACAAGATGCTTCGCATCGATCCTTCGTGGCGTGTGCTCGATGTGGGAAGCGGACATCAGCCCAATCGCAGAGCGAATGTCATTCTGGAAAAGTATATGGAGGGCACGATCCACAGGACCACGCAAGCAGCGGTTGTTCCCGGCGACAAGCAACTCGTCATTGGTGATGCACTGGCAATGCCTTTTCCCGACAAGGCATTTGACTATGCAATCGCTTCGCATATTGCAGAGCATGTGGATGATCCCCTGCAGTTCTGCGCTGAGCTCTCCCGCGCGGCACGCCATGGCTATATCGAAACACCAGGGCCCTTAACCGAATATCTGATGCCGACACCATCGCACAAATGGATCGTCTCGAAGCGAAACGGGGGACTTCATTTCCGGAAAAATACCGTCACACGCTCTGCTTGGCCCGCCTTCTTCCGGTTCTTTTATCTGAACCGTGACGGCTACGTAGGGTCGACGCTTCGAAGCACAAATCCCGTCGTGAAAGCTCTCAACACCCTCCTTCTATTGGCATGGAAGGTCGTTCCCTTCGCATACACACGCTTGGAATGGAATGATAAAATTCAGTGTACGCAGGAAAAATAATAAATCAGCCGCCGACTGTCTCTCCGGCACAGGCGGCGGCTGAACATGCTCGTGGAAAAACACATCACTTCATCAGAAGAAAGCGTCTAGTCTCCGAATAGCGCGTCTGATTTTTGTTTTCCCTGTCCACTGCGATTAGGCGGTAAATGTACATTCCACTCGATAATTTTCCCGCATTAAACGTAAGGCTGTAACATCCGGCGGACAATTTATCATCCACCAGCGTTTGAAGCTCGCGACCCACCATGTCATAGATTTTCAATTGCACCTGACTCTCCACCGGGAGTGAAAAACCAATGACAGTCGATGGGTTGAACGGATTTGGATAATTTTGCATTAACGCATAGCGAGCCGGTACAGTAAGTTCATTTCGGTCGATTCCCGTCAATACTCCCCCGCCGATGAGAGTGATTTTCTCAATGCGCGTTTGAGCATTACTGAAGAAAAAGAGCGTATCGCTGTACTGCCGAAGCGAGTCAGGCGCGAACGTCACCATTACCTTCAACGTATCCCCTTTTTTAACCGGTCTCAGCCCGCCGACAACAGCGTTGGAGAACTGCTTCCCTCTGCAAATCATCGAATCGATGACAAGATCGTTGATCGAGGAATTCACAATGCTGAGCTGAAGTGTTTTAACGCTCGTCCGAAGAACATTCCCGAAATTCAACATTCCAGGCGCAGTGAACACGGGATATGGAGATGTCCCTTTCATGGGAATGCGGAGAGTTCCGCCATCCGAATTTATTGTCAACGTATCAGACGAAATCCCGAGCGATCCGGGTGAGAAAACCAGAGAAATGATCAGAGAATCATTTGCCTTGATCTCTTTGGCTGTGGTCGGCGAAACCGTGAAAGCGCTGGTGCCCGAAGAAACGGAGGCCAGCACCAGCGGATTGATCGATCGATTGTAGAGCGTGATGGTTGATTTTGACGAATCGTTCTTGCGCACATCCGCAAATACAACCGATACCGCACTTGCCGCAAGCTGCGGCTGCGGAGAACTGCCGCTTAAAGGGATCTTCACGACAGATTGCTGCGAATTATTCACTAAAAACAGTGTATCCAGAATGACGCCATTCACGACAGGAACGAATGTGATCGCCAGACTGTCTTTCTGCGGAATCGTCAATGATGTTTTGGAAACCGAGAAGGCACCCGTATTCGTATATACATTGGTCACTTTCAATATATTTAGCGATGAATTTGACAGGATCAGAGTGGCCTTGCTGGCGACATTTCTCGGCACTTCTCCAAACAGAATCGTCGAGAGATTCGTCGAAAGAAATGGATACGGCGAAGAGCCGGAAATGCGGATTGAATCCATTCCTCCTGCGTCATTGCTTGAAATGCGAATGACAGCGTTCACCTGGCCAAAAGCCCGAGGCATAAAACGAAGCGTATCGGTGAAAGATTCTCCCCCGGCCAAAACGGCGGAAGAAGATGTAACGGTAAAGGCGCTGTCGGATGACTGGATGGTCCCGATTCGCAGTGTATCTCCCCCCTCGTTGGAAATCACGAACGTTGTATCCTTCGCCAAAGACATCTTGCTTGTGCCTATGTTGATGAACGCATTAACGGTCAATGAAGGGGGTGAAACAACGCCGATGGCGAGTTCCTTGAAACCAGTGAATGGTACCGTGCTCGTTAACGCCCCATCCTTGACAATGCCGCCGATATTGACCCAGGTTTCGGACGAAGCATTACGCTTAAGCCAGGTCAGCTTGGCGGAATTGATCACGTTCGATAATGCGCCGACTGGAATACTTACCTTTCCGTTCATATATGTCAGCTGAGGAGCATTGACGGACCAATAGTAGTCACTTACGGTGCTTGCTGTCTTGGGTAACGCTCCTGCAGCAGGTCCCTCGCCTGAATAGTACGACAGTTCGAGGGAACCGGGAGTGATGACGAAGGCGGAAAATGTGACGTTTGTCGCCCCCAGCGTCAATACAGCCTGCCCCATCCCGGGGGTCTGGGCAACAGTAACGACCTGCCATATGGTGAACACACTGTCCATGACATCGATGAGCGTCGGATCGCTCTGGTCCGTGATCTTGATCAGACAGGAAGAGGATATTGATTGTGGCACCGTCCAGGCATATGTCTGGCCCGAAGCAGCAATGTTCGTTGCAATCGTCGTCCACGTCTGACCGGAATTGAGCGAGTACGCCAGATTGACCGTTGAAATACCGCCTGCCGTCCATTGGATATTCTTCACCGATCCCGCTTTGATTTTTTCTCCGGCCATCGGTGAGGTGAGGGATAAATTGGTGATGGTAAATAGTTCATCGCTGACGTCATTCAACGCAGCATTCGCGGCATCTGAGACTCTTACCCTGCATTGTGTTGAAGCGTCGGAAGGAACTGTCCACTGAAACGACTGATCCGATGCGGGTGCCGATGCCTTCACCAGTTTCCATGCCGTTCCATTGTCTGTTGTATACTCAATTTTTACATTTTGAACCGCTCCGCTCACCGTCCAGTTGATTGAATGAACCGATCCGCCATTCCATCTGACATTGGTGTTTGGAGTATTCACAACAATATTGGGTACATCATCGCTTGTAATGGTAAAGGGAGCCGCGCTGATCGAACTGTATGTGCCGCCGACAACAGACAGTTTAACCAGACAGTTGGGTGAAGAGGCAAATGGCGGCACCGTGAACGTATAATTGCCCTTTGTTGCGACGATTGAATTCACGATCGGTATCCAGGATGCGCCGTTATCCTGCGATAATTCAATTTTAATATAACCGGTAAAGTTGCTGTTCCATGTGATGTTGTGTGTTGAATATGTTTTCCAGATTTCACCGCCATTTGGGGATGTAATGAATACTTTCGGAATGATGGCTTCTCCCATCTTTGCCACATAGACGCCGGAAGAAGGCAACTGCACCGTCCCAATGGTGATCGGTCCGGTATAACCGCCGACAAAATATCCTGATCCTGTCACTCCGACACCGGCGCCGGAGCCTGTTTGATCGCCGCTGCCTGTGGCCTGCTTCGCCCACAGACATGTGCCATTTCCATCGTATTTCGCCATGAAGATATCGCGGTCACCACCGTTCGAAAGGACTGTGCCATTGAAATTAATCGTACCGCGAAAGTACCCCGTAACCAAGGTATTGCCGCCGGCATCAACGCCGATTCCCCGTCCTTCGTCTAAACCGGAGCAGCCGGGACTCTTAACCCACATCAGTTCACCTGCCGGATCGTACCGCGCGATATATGTATCGTAGCCTCCCGAGCCGCCAATCTGGGTTGTTCCAAATTTCGCCGTTCCGTTTACGAAACCTGTGAGATACGTGTATCCGGCTGCATCAACGCCGATGCTGTTGCCATAGTCCAGCGATGAACTGCCAGCGTGACGCGCCCATACGTTGTTGCCATTTCCATCATACTTTGCAATGAAGATATCCCGATCGCCATAATTACTAAGGAGGTTATTGTCAAATTGGCCGCTATAAAGATAATAGCCCGTGATGTAGCTGTTACCGTTTGCATCCACAGCAATGCCTCGGCCTTCATCGATACTGATGCCGCCGCCTTGTTTCGCCCATAGAC
>JBLMZA010000164.1:0-21535 GCA_050258555.1 Acidobacteriota bacterium
GAGAAAACGCGGCGGCACTGTGTCGGTGACATGAAAATTGACTACCTAAGGATGCTAATGCTTGTAAGAATGATTCACCTATTGGTGACAATTGGTGCTTACAATGTAGCGATTCAATGCCGGATATACAAGGAAAGAATGGACGGAAGGCGGTCAGTTGTGATGCAGCGCACGCTGCAGCGCCTTGAGCATGATCTCGAGATCGAGCATGAGGGATTGGTTCTTGGCGTAATACAGCTCGTAACGCTTCTTTTCATCCGCCGTGAGGTGCTCGTTGGGCTGTATCTGCACGATGCCGGTCACGCCGGGCTTGCCAAGGAATATATCGCTGTCTTCCCCGTCCGGAACCGAGGGCAGCTCGCGCCCGACGATGCTGTACGCGCCGGAGAGGATCTTCGGGGCGTGCGAGAACAATGCGGCGGCATTCTGAAATGCATTTCGGAAGAAAAGCCGGGACAGATACACGAACGGTGCGACTATGATGAGCAGCAGTGTCATTGCAAGCAGATCGGAACATCGCTTCACGAACCTGTTACCCGCGCGGCCGATGTTGTATTCGATATCGACAAACGGAAGGTCATCGAGCTGGTCGATGCTCGCCTTGCCGATGATGACTTCCATCGTCGTGGGCACAAGACGGAAGTTGACGGAACGCGAGCGGTTGTTGGCGATGACGGACAGGATCGTCGTGTACGAAATGGCATCGGTCGAGAAGATCACCTCCGTGATCCGATGATCGTCGATGATCTTTCCGATATTGTCGATGGCGCCGAGTATCGGCACATCGAGCATCGTCGTGCCGACGCGCTGATAGTTCACATCGATGAAGCCGATGACGGAATATCCGTCTCCCACGCGCGCTCTCAGGCGCTTCACGACTTCCTGCCCCGAGGCTTCGACGCCCACGACGAGCGTGCGCCTGCCGAAGAGCGTCTTGCGTGAAGATACGCCGCCCAGACCGAGCACGCGAAGCAGCAGCCTCCATCCGGGAATGAGCACCGCGCACAAGAGTCCCGAAATGACCATGATGCCGCGGCTGAATGCGAAATCCTTCACAAAGGCCGTCATGGAGGAAATGAGTATGAATCCGAGCACGACCGCGGAGAACGATCTCGAGAGAGAAAGCCGGTGCATGCTGTAGACGCCCGCTCCCGCGAGCATCACCGCTATCACCAGCGCAGGGGCGAGGAAGACCCAAGGATAGGCATACGACGGGAATTGATAGGCGCTTCCCTTCCATACCAGGCGCGCGACAACGATCATGGCTGCCACGAGGGACATATCGACCGCCATCAGAAGAACGGGCTTCCCCGAACGCATGAGCGCCGCCACCACGCGCCGCAGCCTGATGCCGAGCTGTATGATCGCCTCGAAGATGAACGAGCCTGTGTGATGCTTCCGCACGAAGAGATTCATGGCGTTGTAGAACACTCTCACTTCGTCGATGCTCGAACGCTTCGTGCTTTCGCCCTTGTAGTGGATGATCTTCGTATCGGGAACGTAGTACAGCTTCCACCCCGCCTTCTGCACGCGGTAACACCAGTCGAGGTCTTCACCGTACATGAAGAACGATTCGTCCAGTCCGCCGATCGCCTCATAGACAGAACGGCGCAGCATCATGAACGAGCCGCTGATGGCGTCGACTTCATACGTCTTGTCGGGATCGAGATACGTGAGATTGTAGCGTCCGAAGAGTTTCGATTTCGGAAAGAGCGCGCTTAGTCCGGAGACTTTCGTGAACGCGACCCATGGCGTGGGAAAGCTTCTCCGGCACGGCAGCTGCAGCGTTCCGTCGGGATTGAGGATCTTGCATCCGACCATGCCGGCATCGTCGTGCGTCTCGAAGAAACGGATGAGCGTGCGGATCGTGTCTTCCTGGATGAGCGTATCGGGATTGAGCAGGAGCAGATGGCGACCGCTCGAGCGCCGGAGCGCCTCGTTGTTCGCCTTGGCGAATCCGACGTTGGCCGTGTTGGCAATGAGGCAGACATCGGGAAAATCCGCGCGGACCATTTCCACGCTGCCGTCATCCGATGCGTTGTCCACAACGAAGATTTCCGACTGCAATCCCTCGAGCGATTTCCCGAGCGAGAGCAGCGCATTCTTCAGGAAATCGCGCACGTTGTAGTTGACGATGACGACAGAGACGTCCATGTGAGATAAAAAGAAAGATGATGCAAGGGGCGAAGCAGCGCTTCGCCCCACATGAAAAGCAAAGATTATAAACGTCCGAGCAGGCTGCGCAGCTTCAGAATCCAGACCATGAATACCGCCTCGTAGACGATTTTCTTCGACATCTTCGAGACGCCCGCGTCGCGGTCGACGAAAATGATGGGAATCTCCGCCACGCGAAATCCCTTCTTCCAGATCTTGAAGCTCATTTCGATCTGGAACGAATAGCCGTTCGATTTTATCTTGTCCAGATTGATCGATTCGAGCGCCTCGCGCCGGTAGCATTTGAAGCCGCCCGTGGCATCCTTCAGCGGCAGTCCGGTGATGATGCGCGTGTAGACGTTCGCATAATAGCTCAGCAGCAGGCGCTTCATGGGCCAATAGACCACGCTCACGCCCTTGCAGTAGCGGGAACCGATCACGAGATCGGCCGTTTCGATGCGCTTCAGAAATGCCGGTATGTCCTTCGGATTGTGCGAGAAGTCCGCATCCATCTCGAAGACATAGTCATATCCCTGCTCGATCGCGTATTTGAACCCTGCAACGTACGCCGTGCCCAGCCCCATCTTCCCCTGCCGCTCGATGATGTGTATGCGGGAATCGGTTTCCATCATGCGCTTGACGATGCCGGCCGTGCCGTCGGGCGAATTGTCGTCGACGACGAGCATCTCGACCCCTGAGGCCTGTTCCAGCACGATCGTGATAAGGCGTTCAATATTCTCCGATTCGTTGTATGTGGGAGTGATGATCAGAGTTTTGGACATGGCACCGTTCGTTTGGATGTGTAAGTGTTGCGTTCGGATCTTTTAATTTCCCTTTCCCGCCACCATCACATAGACCGTGGTGAGCAGGATCTTGATGTCCATGCGGAAGGACATGTTCTCGATATAGAACAGATCGTAGCGGACCTTCGACCGCACATCGTCGATGCTCGTGTCGTACCCCTGCTTGATCTGCGCCCATCCGGTGATGCCGGGACGAACGGCAAGCCTGCGCTTATAGAGCGGGATCTCCTTCGACAGCTTTTCAACGAAAAACGGACGCTCGGGCCGCGGTCCGACCAGGCTCATTTCTCCGGCGAGCACGTTGATGAACTGGGGAATCTCATCCAGACGCGTCTTTCGCAGGAACTTGCCGATCCGGGTGACGCGCGTATCGTTCTTCGGCGCCCAGACGGGACCGGACTTCGATTCGGCATCGGCGCGCATGGACCGGAACTTGTGCATTTTGAACAGCTTCTCATCCTTGCCCACACGCTCCTGACTGTAGACGACGGGGCCCGGCGAATCGAGCTTGATGGCGATGCCGATGGCGATCCACAGCGGCGAGCTCACGACGAGCACCGAGAGCGAAACCACGATATCGACGATGCGCTTCGCGCTTTCCTCCCACGGCTGCATAATGCGCGGCATGATCTCGATCAGCGGAACGCCGTAGAGCTGATTCGTGCGCGCCTGGCCGCTGATGATGTCGTACATGTCCGGCTGGATCTTCAGGCTGACATCGCGCCCGTTGACGCGCGAGATGATGTCCAGGAGCTTGTCATGGTCCGACGTCTCCAGCGAGATCATGACATCCTTGATGGTGTGCGCGGTGATCACTTCATCGATCGTTTCGAGCGATCCGAGCACGGGTATGCCTTTGTATGAAGACGCCGTCTTGCGCTTGTCGACCTTCACGAATCCCGAGACGCGGTACCCGAGCGCCGGATGCGCCGTGAGCAGATCGCACAACTCCTTCCCTTTTTCGTTCAGGCCGACGATGACCGCATTGCGGAGTCCGATGCCGCGCTGCAACAGGCGCTTCCTTGTGCTGCGATACACCATCCGGCCCGCCCCCACCGTGGCGAGCATGATGCCCCAATAGGCGAGCATCAGCGTACGAGCGCCGCCCTTCACGTCCACCGTCGTATCATCGATGAAGACGATGAAAAAGAGCAGCAGGCATCCGATGCTGATCGTCTTGAAGATCGCCGCGAACTCGTCGGTCCGCGATGCCGCGTGCCATGATCTGTAGAGGCCGAAGAAGATGAAGACGATGCACCAGTAGAGGTAAATGAGCAGCATCGGCATCCAGAGGTCGACATCTGTGCTCATGGCGGCGATGCCGCTGTGGACGCGGAATAAAAAATACAGGAACCACGCCAGATTGAGCGTCACGAAATCTGTCAGGACCGTCCGTATGTCAAAATTTTTCGTCATTGAATTGTGGTCATGGTCATACTGTGCTGCCTTCGATCATCAGGCCGAAGCGCTCGTTCTTCAGGGCTGCATCTGCCGACCCACGGCATCCATCACCATCTGCGGCGTGATGTTCCGCATCGAATCGTGAGGACATGTCGGCGTGAAATAGCATCCGCACGGCACGGGCGGCTCAACAATCTCGCCGAGTCCGTAGAGTTCGAATTCGTTCGGATTGAAGATATTGTTCATCAGGACGAGCTTTTTGCCGAGTCCCAGGGCAATGTGCATCGCCATCGTCACCTGCGAGACGACAAGATCGCATTCATCCATTAGCGAGATGAACTCGGCGAGACTGAAGTGGCCGGCATAGATGCCGCCCGCTATCTGCGAAAGACGGAGATTTTTTTCATGCTCCTGTTCCCCGCCCAGCCACAGAATCTCATATCCCCTGGACTTTGCCGTACGCGCAAACTCGATCCAGAATTCATCGGGCCACAATCGCGACGGCCACCGTCCGCCGCAGCCGGTATTGCATCCGATGAGCTTTTGTTCATGGGGAATGTTCCACGCCTTCCGGACACGGCGCTCGAGTATGTACGGCTCCTTCGCATACACAAAACCGCACATTTCAAAGATCTCTTCGGGATAACTCTTCGTGTTCGCCCTGCTCACATCATCGAACAGACCGGTCAGGAATTTCGCTTCCGCGCACTCGTTGAACGCGCGGCAGCGGCCGAACCGGTCCATGCCGAATCCGAATTTTTTCGCGGATCTTACCTGCTCTGCCACCGCAATGGCTTCCTTGTCCTTGTCCAAAGAATAGACAAGATCGAACTCCCGGTTTACAAGCCACACGAGATCCTTCGGCGAATACTTCACAATCTCGTCCACAAAGCCGCGCGGCACAAGATCGGGGAAATCGGTCAGCCAGGTGATGTGAGCGCCCGGCATCAGTTCATGAATGCGCCGCAGAAGCGGCGTCGTTCTGATCACGTCGCCTGCTGCCCCGAGCTTGATGATGAGGATGCGCTCCGAAATCGGAGCGTAATCGGGACATCCGTCGCAGTGCACTCCCTTTTCCTTATGGGGGCGGCACGGGATGCTTCCCTTGAAATATTTGCAATCGGTATGAATGATCATACGTTCTGGCACACTCTCAGTGATGGTTGTTTCACGCGCTCAGGCGGGAAAGTTTCGCCGTCAGAATTTCCGCGATGCGCTCGGCCGCGTGCCCGTCCCAGAGCGCCGGTATCGAGCCTTTTTTCCCTCGTCCGTGCAGGACGTCGTCGACGGCCGCGGCGGCTTCATCGAACTTGTCGCCGAGCAGGATGTTGCTTCCTTCCGTCACCGTCACGGGACGCTCCGTATTCGCCCTGAGCGTGATGCAGGGAACGCCGAGATACGTCGTCTCTTCCTGTATGCCTCCCGAATCGGTGACGACGCATGCCGCATGCTCCAGGAGCGTCATGAAGTCCTTGTATCCCAGCGGCTCGGTCACGATGCACCGTTCGGGCAGCATCGGGGCGAGGCCGAATGTGTCGATCATCTTTTTCGTGCGCGGATGCATCGGAAAGACGACCGACGTCTGCGCGGCGATCTTCGCAAGAAGTCCGAGGCAGCGCCCGAGGCTCTCGCGCGTATCGACATTCGAGGGACGATGCAGCGTGACGAGAACGTACGAGCCATGCGCAACGCCGAGCGATGCCATGATCGGCGAACCGTCGGCAAGCAGACGCGTATGCACGAGCGTATCGATCATGACGTTGCCGACAAAGAAAACGTTCCCGTCGTCCTTGCCCTCGCGCTTCAGATGCTCGACGCCGCTCGGCTCCGAGACGAAGAGCCAGTCGGCCACGGAATCGGTGACGAGCCTGTTGATTTCCTCGGGCATCGTCCGGTCGAAGCTTCTCAAGCCCGCTTCCACATGCGCCACCGGCACATGCATCTTCGCACAGACAATCGTGCAGGCAAGCGTCGAGTTCACATCGCCCACCACGATGACCGCATCGGGACGGACCTCTTCCACCACGCGCTCGAATGCCGTCATCACCTTCGCCGTCTGCTCGGCATGGGTTCCAGAGCCGACGCCGAGAAAGATCTCCGGCTGCGGAATATCCAGGTCGCTGAAAAAGACATCGGACATCGCGGCGTCATAATGCTGACCGGTATGGACAATGACATGGCGCACATCCGGATACTTCCTGAATGCGCGGGCGATCGGAGCGACTTTCATGAAGTTGGGGCGCGCGCCCACAACGCTGATGATCGTGATCAATGAACGATCCTGTGACGATGATTATTTTCCGGCGGCCTGAAGACGCTCGCCGTACATTGTTTCAAAATACTTCTGGTAGTCTCCCGAAAGAATCCTCTCCCACCATGTGCGGTTCTCGAGATACCATTCGATGGTTTTGCGCATGCCGACTTCAAACGTCAAGGACGGCGACCAACCGAGCTCTCGCTCGATCTTCGAAGCGTCGATCGCATAGCGCAGGTCATGCCCCGGACGGTCCTTCACATAGGTGATGAGCGATTCGGGCTTGCCGAGCACATCCAGGATGAGACGGACGATCTCGATATTCTTCTTCTCGTTGTTGCCGCCGATATTGTAGACTTCGCCGCAGACGCCCTTGTGCAGCACCGTATCGAGCGCGGCGCAGTGGTCTCCCACATACAGCCAGTCGCGCACGTTGAGCCCCTGGCCGTAGACCGGCAGCGGTTTGTCGGCAAGCGCGTTGGCGATCATGAGCGGTATGAGCTTTTCGGGGAACTGGTACGGGCCGTAATTGTTCGAACAGCGCGTCACGACGCCCGGAAATCCGAACGTATGCTGGTAGGCCAGCACGAGCAGATCGGACGACGCCTTGCTCGCCGAATATGGGCTGTTGGGATGAAGCGGCGTGGTCTCGGTGAAAAATCCGGTCTCGCCGAGCGATCCGTAGACCTCGTCGGTCGAGACGTGCAGGAATCGTTCGACGTTGAACGCGCGCGACGTCTCCAGGAGCACGTTCGTGCCCACGATGTTCGTGTCGATGAAAATGGACGGGCCCGTGATGCTGCGGTCGACGTGCGATTCGGCGGCAAAATGCACTACGGCGTCGATCCCCCGTTCGCGGAAGACGCGCTCGAGCGCTTCCCTGTCCCGGATATCGCCGCGCACGAACGCATAACGCGGATCCGTTTCGACTCCGGCAAGATTCTCGAGATTCCCGGCATACGTCAGCGCATCATAATTGATGATGGAATAGTCGGGATGCCTTTCGAGCATGAAACGGACGAAGTTGCTGCCGATGAATCCTGCGCCGCCGGTGACGAGAATGTTCTTCATAGATGAGGGCCCGTGAAATGAGTATTGATCGGTAAATTACGAAAACCCTGCCCGAAAAGCAATGAACATACGAGGAGATCAGAACGGAAAGATAAAGCAGAACAGAAAGATACAGCAGGGGCGAAGCAGCGCTTCGCCCCACATGACGCTTCGCCCCACATGACGCTTCGCCCCACATGAGCCTTCACGCCACAAAACAACGATCCCGAAGGGGTCGCAGAAATTAGCCCGGGGTGATGCTGTGTATCACCCCGGGAATGGGAGTTCCCAAAAAACATTACATCTTTTCGGGGGCGTGGACGTTCAAGACGGCGCATCCGTTTGCAATAACGGTCTTCGCCATCACGCACAACGCGATGCGGGCGCGCATGAGCTCGCGGTCCTCGCTGATCACGCGGTGCTCGTGATAGAACCGGTGGAATGCCTCCGAGACTTCCCGCAGATACAGCGTGAGACGGTGCGGCTCGTACGACTGCGCGCAGTTCACGAGCGAGGCCGGGAATTCGGCCAGCAGCTTAAGCAGCTCGAGTTCCTCCTTCGTCGACAAAAGCGCAAGGTTCGTCCCCTTCGCATACTCGGCCGGATCCGAAATGTCGAAACCCTGCTCTGCCGCAAAGCGCAGAATGCTCGCGATGCGCGCATGGGCGTATTGCAGATAGTAGACGGGATTCTGATCGGACTGCTGCTTGGCCAGCGCGATGTCGAATTCGAGATGCGTGTTGGCGCTGCGCATGACGAAGAAGTAATGCACCGCATCCACACCCACTTCATCGATCAGGTCGTCGAGCGTGTAGACGTTCGCATTGCGCTTCGACATCTTCACGATCTCGTCCCCGTTCACGAACGACACCATCTGGTGTATGATCACCTTCACGTTGTCCGTCGAATACCCGAGGGCGCGCACGCCGGCAAGCACATCGGGAATGGTCGCAATATGGTCGGCGCCGAAGATGTCGATCACCAGATCGAATCCGCGGCGGAATTTCTCGCGGTGGTAGGCGATGTCGGGCAGACGGTATGTCGGCTCGCCCGTGCTTTTCACGATCACGCGGTCGGCATCGAGTCCGAGCGCCGTCGCGCGGAACCACACCGCGCCTTCGGCATCGTACGCCAGGTCGCGCTTGCGGAATTCTTCGATCACTTCGGCGATCTTGCCGGTTTTGTAGAGCGTGTCTTCGTTGTAGAACACATCATGCTTCACGCCGAGCCGTGCAAGCGTCTTTTTGATCGCCGCAAAGCACCATTCCTCGCCGCGCTTCCGGAAAAACTCCTTCTCGTCGTCTGTTTCGCGCTTGCTGCCGCCGAATTCATCGACGATCTGCTGGGCGATTTCACGGATGTAGTCGCCCTGATACCCGTTTTCGGGCATGGGATAGTCGTCGCCCAGCGCCTGCCGGTAGCGCGCATAGACGCTCTCGCCGAGGTTGCGCATCTGATTGCCGGCGTTATTGAAATAATACTCGCGCGTCACATCGAATCCCGTCCACTCGAGGATGTTCGCCATGGCCGAGCCCAGAATCACCTGCCGGCCGTGTCCGCTGTGCAGCGGGCCGGTGGGATTGGCGCTCACCCATTCGATGTTCGTCCTGCGCTTCGCGCCGTATTCCGAGCGGCCGAAATGCGCGCCCTCGAGCAGAATGCGCTTCGCATTCTCGAAGACCGCCGTGTCGGCAAAGCGGAAATTGATGAAGCCGGGACCCGCGATCTCGGCCGATGCGATGCGCGCGGAGTCGAGCTTCAGCGTGTCGAGGATGGACTGCGCCACCTGGCGCGGATTTTTGCCGACATGCTTTGCAAGCATCATGGCGACATTCGTGGTGAGATCGCCGTGGGCCGCGACTTTCGGCTTGTCGAAGATCAGGTCAACATTCGGATAGGATAGCGTCTGAAGCGCCGCGGTCAGTTCGGCGCGGAGGTACTCTTTCATTCTGTCGTGTCTGCTTTCTTTTTCTTGGTGCGGGCCGGCTTTCTGCCGGCGGTAGTGGTCGTTGTTCGCTTTTTGGCGGGGACTTTTTTCACTGCAGGAGCGGCTTCTGCCTCCTCCTCTTCCTCCTCACGCCTGATCCGGCGCAGCGACGGCTTCGCATGCTCGCCTTCATCCGTCACGTATTCCATTTTCGCGTCGCCCCAGAGCTTTTCAAGGTTGTAGAACTCGCGCGTCTGCTTGTGGAACACGTGCGCCACCACGTTCACGTAGTCGAGCAGCACCCACGAAGCGTCCGTATAGCCTTCGTTGCGCCACAGGCTCTCCCCCGCCTCGCGCGCTCCTTCACGGATCGCGTCGGCGATCGCCTTCACCTGCACGTCCGAATCGGCCGAACAGACGACGAAGAAATCCGTCATCGTGGTCAGCTTGCGCAGGTCCATGATGATGATGTTCTCCGCCTTCTTTGTGAGCGCCGAGAGCGCGATTTTCTTTGCAAGATTTTTTGATGTCACTATGGACCTCATTCCTTTGTTTGTGGGTTCCAGGGGCGAAGACGCCGATAGTCCTTGCCGATGACGACAGACGCCGTCACGAAATAATCGCGGCTGACTTCCTCCAGCACGTTCTTCGGATCGATGCCGAGATGCAGTGCCAGCTCTCGGGCCGTTTCGGGCTTGCCGCTGCGGTCGATCACAAGCGACGCATCCTGATTGAAATTCTTGTAATTTTTCATCTCCACCACATCGTAACCGAGCGACCGCGCGAAATCGGTCATCGTCTGCCCCACGCCCGAAGCGCCGCAGCCGTTGAGCACGTCGATCTGGATTCCGCCGTTCACACGGAGACTGTCGCGCACATGCGCCGGAGGCAGCACGGGCTTTTGCGCGCGCGCGGCATACAGGCTCCACGATTCATAGCCGATCAGCGCAACCAGCGCGATGATGACGGCATTAAGGACGGCGGAACGCTTGTGCGGGCGTCCGGATGCATCGGGAGCGTTCATGAAAGACAAAAAATAAACCGAATACGCCGGTTTGCGCCGGCATATTCGGTTGCATTAGTACGATTCACGGTGAAGTCACGGAAAAACAATATGTTCAATATCCTTCGTCAAAAAATCCGGGATACCCCATCGAATACGGGGACTCATAGCCGTAGCCGTAATACGAATACGGCACCTGCCTGAACGACACTCGCAGGAACATGTTGTCGGCAGGCTTGTAGTTCAGTTCGGCGCGGTCGATGAAAATGCCGGTCAGATTGCTCTGCAGACGCTTGTCGAGCGTGCTGTAGGGCGAATGCTGAAGGCTCACGTCCACGCGCGCATCGAGCTTATCGGAAAACTTGTACATCATGCTGTTCGTGTAGCGTCCCAGGGCAATGCCCTGCCTGCCGAACGCGGAATAACTCATCGAATAGCTTTGGCGCATCGTGAAATTCTCAGGATTGAAGAATCCCAGCCACGCTTCAGACGTCGGAGGATGGACGAAGGATTGAGCGGGGCTCACTTCTTCGGCCTTCCGGAACTGCGCATCGGCCTGCATCACACACAGCAATGCCAGGACTGCGGCGGCAATGATCATCCTTTTCATACATCCCTCGCAATAAAGAGAACATCCTTACACCGTATTTTAAAAAAAACCGGCGGCTTTGTCAAGTCGCCCACACGGACCTTTCCCCCTGCTACTGGCCTCGCGCCACGAGCACCGATTCGGCCTCGACCAGCTGGTCGATCGTATTGATGCCGCGGATCTCGTTGTGGTCCACCGCCTTCACCGCCGAGACCGGCATCGTATGCTTCCAGAAGTAGCCGAAGACGTCGGTCAGATAATATTCGTTCTGGGCGTTGTGCGCGTCGATATGATGCAGCGCGTCGTAGAGCATCTTCGCATTGAAGATGTAGATGCCGGAATTGATCTCCTTGACCGCCAGCTGTTCCGGCGTGGCATCGCGATGCTCGACGATCGCTTCGACATAGCCGTTGCCGTTGCGCAGCACGCGGCCGTATCCGGTCGGATCGTCCACATCGGCCGTCAGAATCGTCGCCGCCGCTTCCGAGGCGTGATGATGCGAGATCATGTCTTCGATCGTCTTTTCCTGCAGCAGCGGCACATCCCCCGAGAGCACGAGCACGTCTCCATCATAGGAACCCAGAAGCGCTTCGGTCTGCATGATCGCATGCCCCGTGCCGAGCTGCGGTTCCTGCACCGCATACTCGACCAGAGGAGCGACCTTCGTCACATGCTCGATCACCGATTCGCGCTTGAAGCCGACGATCACCACCACCCGGCTCGAATGGATGTCGTATGCCAGGCGGACCACATGTTCGATCATCGGTATTTCGCAGACTTCGAACATGACTTTCGCTTTTTCCGAATTCTTCATGCGGGTTCCCTTGCCCGCGGCCATGATCACAGTAGCAAGTTTTCGTTCCATAGACCCCTTATTGGTTTAGACGGATGATTGAGCGCTTTGGTTCCGACGCCTTAGGGAACCATCACGAGTGTATTGTCGATCAGCCTCGTCCGTCCGAAACGGACGGCCAGCGGAATCAGAACCTGCTGCCCCCTTTTCAGCGTCTCGACAAGTTCCAGCGTTTCCGCATCGACCACCGAAATATAATCCACTTCCACGTTCGGCTTCGATGTGATCATCTGGGTCATACTTGAAACAATTTTCTGCGCCGTACGTTCGCCCGATGCGATCATTTCTTCGGCCCGCTTCAGCGACTGCGACAGCACCGGCGCATCGGAGCGTTCGCGCGCGCTCAGATACACGTTTCTCGAGCTTTTGGCCAGGCCGTCTGATTCGCGCACCGTGGGAACGATGACAATCTCGATCCGGAAATTCAGATCCTTCACCATGCGCCGGATGATGACCGACTGCTGGGCGTCCTTCTGTCCGAAATACGCCTTGTGCGGATTGACGATCTGGAAGAGCTTCGACACGATCGTGGTGACGCCTTTGAAATGCGTGGGCCGGAATGTGCCTTCGAGCACCGCGGAGAGATTGTCCACTTGGACGTATGTCGAATAGCCGGACGGATACATCTCCGTCGAATCGGGGAGAAAAAGAATGTCGCATCCGGCCTCCTCGGCCGCCTGCCGATCGTGCTCTATATCGCGCGGATATTTGGTGAAGTCTTCGCCCGGACCGAACTGCGTGGGATTCACATACACCGAGACGACGACGACGTCGCATTCCTGTCGCGCGCGGCGGATGAGCGTCTGATGCCCTTCGTGAAGATATCCCATGGTCGGCACGAAGCCGATCCGTTTTCCCTGTATCCGCAACGCTTCGCAGCGGTCCTGCACATCGATGATTGAAGCAATGCTTTCCATGCTGAAGTTCTTCCCCTCTGCCCCTTGCACGCCCGGCCATGCGTGTAAGGCGCCGGGCATCCGTGTGTGAGCTGAGCAAATAATGATGTCTGCTTAGATGATTTTCTTTCCCAGTCCCGACTGCATCAGTTCGACGGCGAATTCGGCAGACTGGTTGTGATGGTCGAGAATCGGATTCGTTTCCACGAATTCGAGTGACGACATGCGCTTCGATTCGGCAAGCGTCTCCATGATCAGATGCGCCTCCCTGTAGTCGAGTCCGCCTTTGACCGGCGTTCCCACGCCGGGACAGATCTGCGGATCGACCGAATCCAAATCGAAGCTGACGTGGAGGAAATCCACGTCGTGCATCTTTTTGAGAGCCCGGGCCATGACGACCGCCATGCCGTGCTTATCGATATCCTCCATGGTGAAAATATTGACGCCCCGCGACTTGATGGCGATCTTCTCGCCTTCATCGAGCTCGCGGATGCCGATGAGCGTCACATTGTGCGGATCGACTTTCGTAAAGGCGCCTCCCACGCCGGTGAGCGCTTCGGCTCCGATGCCCATCGATGCCGCAAGCGGCATGCCGTGGATGTTTCCCGAGGGCGAGGTCTCTTCCGAATTCATGTCGCCGTGCGCGTCGATCCACATGACCCCGAGCGTCTTCCCGGCCGCGCGGCAGTACGACGCCGCCCCGGCAATGGTCCCGATGGCGATCGCATGGTCGCCCCCCAACACGAGCGGAAAGGCGTCGGCCGCAAGGATCTCATCGACACGTGCGGCAAGCACGGAACATGCGCGGACGATTTCTGGAAGGTACTTCAGGCGGGGATTCTCGATTGTCTGAAGCTCGGGGGACGTGATGGCGATATCACCCTCATCGATGACCGTATGCCCGAGTTTGCGAAGCTTTTCTGTGACACCGGCGATGCGGAGCGCCGACGGTCCCATGTCGACGCCGCGGCGCCCGGCACCGAGGTCCATCGGTACGCCGAGAATATGTATGTTCATAAAAAAGCGGGATAGTAATGTCTGCTCAGTTGCACATTTTCGAGAGCAACGACGAGATGGTTACCTTCAGCTCTTTTCTTGGAACAACAAGATCGACAAAACCCTTTTCCAGCACGAATTCGGCCTTCTGGAATCCTTCCGGCAGGTCCTTGCCGATCGTCTGCTTGATCACGCGCGGACCCGCAAATCCGATGAGCGCTCCCGGCTCGGCGATATTGATATCGCCCAGCATCGCGTAGCTTGCCGTCACGCCGCCCGTTGTCGGATCGGTCATGAGCGAGATATACGGGAGCCCCTTCCGGGCAAGCTGCGCCAGCTTCGCGCTGGTCTTGGCCATCTGCATGAGCGAATAGGCGGCTTCCATCATGCGCGCGCCGCCGCTTGCCGATATGATGATCAGCGGAGCGTTCAGCTTGATCGCCTTGTCGACCGCGCGGGCGATCTTCTCTCCCACGACCGATCCCATGCTTCCGCCGATGAATGTGAAATCCATGCAGGCAATGACGACGTTCCGCTCGTTCATCGTTCCCACGCCCGTGCGGATCGCATCCTGGAGCTCCGTTTTTTTGATCGTCTCCTTGATGCGGTCCTTGTACGGCTTGGTGTCGGCGAATCCGAGGGGATCCTTCGATGTCATCTTCTTGTCCATCTCCTTGAACGATCCCTCGTCCGTCAGGATGGAAATGTATTCCCTGCTGCCGATGCGGAAATGATAGCCGCACTTGTGGCAGACCCACATGTTCTGCTCGAGCGCCGGCTTGTGTATGATCTCACCGCATGCGTCGCATTTCGCCCATAAGCCCTCGGGCAAATCCTTCTTCTGCGCACCGGTGATATTTTCTTTCGAGCGTCGAAACCACGCCATGCATTACCCTTTCAAAGACTTGACGTATAATCTACGGAATCGCTGTCTGATTTGCAACGCGCGGCATCGTGGTTACAAAATCTCTGATGTACAACGGCTCGAGTTCGGAATAATCACCGACCTGCAGTTCGGAAAATTTCCGCCCGGCAATCACTCCGACGCTCACCGGACTGCACACCACCTGCTCCGCCGTCACGGCGCCCGGGATTTTTTGCAGATGCGGTGCGATTTTTCGCGCGCCGTCTCCGGCAACGATCATGCGGGCGCCGGAAGCGGCATGCCGTCCGGCTTCCTCTGCAATAACGGACACTGAGGCGATCGCCGGTCCGCCCGGAAGCCGGATGCTTCCGCCTTCCGTATAAAACGCATAATAGGCTTCGTCGCGCTTGGCATCGATCAGGGCGCAGATCACATCATCCGGCCCAGCCGCATGCACCCGCATCGCCTCCTCCGCGATGGAATCGAGCGTCGGAACGGCAACGAGCGGGAGCGACTGCGCATAGGCAAGCCCCTTGGCCGCGCTGAGCCCGATGCGCAGGCCCGTAAAGGATCCCGGTCCGATCGAGACGGCGATGCCGTCCAGCGATCCGATTGCGGCACCTGCTTCCTTCAGCACTTCATCGACGAGCACCATGAGGCGCTCCGAATGGATGTTCTTTTCGGCAACCGTACGGACGGCGGCGCACCGGCCGTCGTGGACGAGCGCGGCACCGCAGAGTTCAGTCGCCGTTTCAATCGATAAGATCATAGATGGTAATTCATTCATTGTATTGCATCTGCACGCCATGCGCTCAACCGATTTCTGAGATCGTGAGGGTTCTCTCCGACGCCGTCTCGCCGAGCGCGCAGCGCACTTCATACCGGTGCGCGGGCAGCCGCTCTTCGATCATGTCGGCCCACTCCAGCACGCACACGCCATCGCCGTACACATAGTCGTCGAAACCGAATTCGTCGAGTTCGCGCGCCGATTTCATGCGGTAGCAGTCGAAATGATACACCGGCAGGCGTCCGTCGGTATATTCATGCAGGATGGTGAATGTGGGGCTCGTGACATGCTCGCGCACGCCCAGTCCGCGGGCGAGCCCTTTGGCGAAACGGGTCTTGCCGCTGCCCAAATCGCCGATGAGCGCCACGACATCGCCCGGCTTCAGAGAGCCGGCAAAGCGGCTGCCGGCATCGATGGTCTCCTCTTCGCTGTGCGTCCGGATGACGAGTGTCTGCATATGCTGGATTATGCCCGCTTCGATGTCAGCGTGATCACCGGCAGGATCATCTCCTCCATCGAGATGCCCCCGTGCTGGAAACTGTCGCGGTACTGGTTGAGATACTTGTGATAATCCGTCGGATAGACGAAATAATAATCCTCTTTCGCGACGATGTAATTGATCGTGCTTCCGCGCACGGGCAGTTTGTAATCCTTCGGATTCTTGACGAAGATGGCCTGCTTGTCGTCCGATTTCAGATTGCGGCCGAACTTGTAGCGCAGGTTGGTCGAGGCCTCGCGGTCGCCGATCACCTTCGAGCCGCGCATGCAGCGCACGCTTCCATGATCGGTCGTGATCACGATCTTCACATCCTTTTTCGTGGCCAGCGCCTGAAGCATGCCGAAAAACGACGAATGGCGGAACCACGAATCGGTGAGCGAACGATAGGCGGCCTCGTCCGGTGCGATCTCCTTCAGGATCGGATAATCGGACCGCCCGTGGGCCAGCATATCGATGAAATTCACCACGATCGACGTGAGCCGGTTCGTGGTATACGAAAGGATGTTGCCCTGCACCTGCTTGCCGAATTCGCTGTCGAGAATCTTGATATATTTTGCTTCAGGCTTCAGCTGTATCTTCCGTCTTTCCAATAACTTATCAAGAAGCTGGCGCTCGTAGCGGTTGTAGCTTGTTTCATCGTCGTCCGAGTCCTCCCCCTTCCACAGTTCGGGATAGCGCTGTTCGAGTTCCAGGGGAAAGAGTCCGCTGAAGATCGCGTTGCGCGCATACGGCGTGGCCGTGGGCAGGATGGAATAATAGAATTCCTTCTCCATCGAAAAATATTCGTGGAGGTACTTTTCCATCACCATCCACTGATCGTAGCGCAGGCAGTCGATGACGAAAAAGAAGACCGACGTCTTCTCGTCCATCTGCGGAATGACGAATTTGTCGATGACTTCATTCGACAGCACGGGACGGTCCTTGCCTCCCTGCACCCATGAGAGATATTTCCGTTCGATGTACTTGCTGAACTCGGCATTGGCCTCGCGCCGCTGATCGCTCAGCGTGCGCTGCAATCCGAGCTCCGGATGCTCGTCGAGCTCCATTTCCCAGCCGACGATCTTCGTATAGAGATCGGTCCATTCCGAAAAGTCCATGGGCGAAAGCAGCAGGCGCGAGATGGCCGAAAATTCCTGCGTGTAATCGCGCGAGACCTGTTCGCCCTTGATCTTCTTGCCTTCAAGAAACTTCTTGCATGCCATCAGCACCTGGCTCGGATTGACGGGCTTGGTGAGATAGTCCGAGATCTTGCCGCCGATGGCTTCTTCCATCAGGCTTTCGGCTTCGTTCTTGGTAATCATCACCACCGGCAGCGCCGGGAACAGCTCCTTGATCACCGCCAGGGTTTCGAGTCCTCCCTTTCCGGGCATCATCTCATCCAGAAAAACAAGATCGAAGAGCTTTTCCTTCACCAGATCGATCGCATCGTCGCCGTTCGATGCCGTATCGACATCGTACCCGCGTTCCTTCAAAAGCAGAATGTGCGGACGAAGCAGTTCGATCTCATCGTCCACCCACAGGATCGTTCCTTTGTTCGATTCCATAGCCTCTGTGCCCCCTTCGGCAATTATTGAATTGCGATATGCACGTCGAGTCCGCCTTCGTTCGTCGACGAACCCGGAATGCGCGAGCCTCCCTCATCCGGCGTAATCTTCGTGTACCGGTAGAAGAGCGAGGCCGTGACGCGCGCGCTCAGCACATATTTGATGCGCGGCTCCATCGTGGTGCGCGACGAACCTTCGCCCGGCGTGCCGGCAGCATCGAGTGTGCCGGTGGCAAGTCCGTATGTCTTTCGCGAGCTCTTCGCATACGAATAACTGAAGCTGATATCGACGTCGTTGTTGAGCGCCAGCCCGAAGAACGGAATCTCGAAGCCCGAGCGTCCGTAGCTTGCCGTGACCGACATTTCGCGCGAACCCGATTCGGAAATATTCTTGGCCGACGTCATCAGATCGTACGTCGCCGTAGAGCTGTAGCGCACGTTGGCGCTCATATTGCCCTTGAGCAGTTCCTTGAACGTCACGCTCAATCCCAAAAGCGGCTGGAAGCCGTACATCACGCGCTGCGTTTCGGTGCGCTCGACGCCCGAAGGATCGCTCTTGAATGTGCGCCTGTAGGATGACTGATAGGCGTGGTCCAAGCTCACGCGCGAGGCCCAGCTGGCGAAGACGGAATATTTTTCGAGACCGTCCCAGCGCAGTGCATAGTTCATGCGCGGCATATACTGTCCGAAGAGCTTCGTCAGGAATGGAAGCGTCTCCATTCCCTTCTCGAACGCCTCCGACAACACCTTGTCATCTGACGCGTTGGGATTCGCACCTTTCTTGTCTTTATAAATTTGTGCCACCTCAGCAAGATTGCTCTTCAGAAGCGACCCGAAGACGGGAACGGTGAAGAAGGAGCGCTCGATCGAGCCGCCTGTCACGCGACCGGTGATCACCGGTACGTGTTCTCTCGTAGTATCAGACGACTGTATCCTTCCCGGGTCGATACGTATGTTCTGCGTTCGGGCGAAGTCCCATCCGAGATTCCACTGCAGATCAATGCGGGCGCCTTCCCAGAGGTCGCGGTTGGTCTTGAGCGAGAGCTTGTTGCTCTGGTTGAACGATTCGGGCATCGTCGAACCGATGGGAAGCTGTGCTGCGCGCCACTTCAGATCATCCTTCGTCTCGAAGACGATGAACGGGAATTTCGTCTTCCAGCCGATGCCCGTCAGATTCGCCGTCGGCTCGCTCACCAGTCCCATCTGGTAGGCCCATGTGGGACCGAACCGGAGCGAACTGTTCGTGACAAACGGCACGGTTCCGAAGAAGTTCGCGAATCCGGGCCGGCGCGGCACGCCGGTATTGCTCGCGCTGTTGGTCTCGGTGAACGAGATCGAGATCTTGTCGAAATCGAGCAGCGGCGTCTTGATGATCAGCCTCGCGATGCTCAGCATTTTTTCCGTAATATCGAAATGCGATCGCGCCGCAATGGTATCGGCCGGTGCAGCGGTCGAATCGGGCGCTTCGGGCGCCCGAGTCTGCGTTCCATTCTGCACCGCAGGCGCCGCACCTTCATCTTCATCATCGCGCGAGCGGCGACGCGAAGGAGTCGCATTCTGCTGCCGCGGCTGTCCGATCTCTTCCGTCTCGGCTTTCGGCGCAGGCCACCACGAGTCGGCAAACTGCTTCAGGCTGAAATCGGAGCTGAGCGAGATATTATTGCTCCAGCGCGTGCTTTTTCCCAGTTCGCCCAGCTGCAGATTGTTCGACCAGGTATAGCCCACCCCGTAGCGCGCCGTAAGCGTGAGATACTTGTTGATCTCGAAGATATCCGGTACGCGCGGTCGCGAGTTGATGTTGAAATTCTGCATGTACGAATTGTCGATGCCGAAACTCACGAGCTCCGCGCCGTTGACAAGCCTGTCCAAAATGGAATAGAAGCCGCGCTGGCGTCCCAGCGCATCTGTCTCCAGATTCACGAGCGTGCTGGCAATATCAACCGAATAATCGCCGGAAAGGTTCAGGAAGCCGTTCTCGGTAAGCTTCCATCCGAACGAGAATCCGCGCGAGGCGTTGAAGTTGCGGATTGTCGGATTCGGGGCGTCCTTCTTCATATCCAGCGTCCGGAACCAGTCGCTGATCTGGCCGCGGCTTGCCGAGGCCTTCAGCGAAAAGTTCGTGATCGGGAAGAACACTTTCAGGTCCTTCAAACCGTTCAAGACCGGCACGCCTTCGAAGACCTCGAACGGCATCACGGAAAGATCCGAGTTCACCGTGTATGCATAGCCGAATGTGGCCTGCCAGTTCCAGGCCGTGCCGACTTTCTTCTGCGGCGAACGGTCGAACGACGTGCTGTAGGTGAATCCGAACTGCATCTTGTTGACGATGTCCTGCGCCAGCCAGCTGTCGTACGGCATATTCAGCTTGAATGTCGGAAGCGCATAACTGTCCGCAATTCTCGTCGTCTGCGTCTCGAAGATCAGCTGGCGGTAGGCGTATTCCGCTTCCTGTGCGGAGCGTCCCCTCATCAGATAGAGGTCGCGCTGCCGTGAGGCCGCTTTTTCCACTTCCACATCGGAGGCCGGCAGGTATTTCGGCGCCGAAATGCCTTCCGTATGCGAGTATGTGAACGGGAACGAGGATCCAGCCCAGCTCGAGGGCAGGAACTTCTCGAGCGAGATCGATGTCGTGAGACTCCAGTTCACCGATTCGAGCCGGCTTCCGAATGCCGTTTCGAGCTGATGGAAATATGGATCCTGCTTCGAATACGTGAACCCGATCGTCGCAAGATCTGCCAGCTTCAGTGTGGCGCTCACCGAATACGCCCATCCCGGATGGTTATCCACGTCGACCAGGCGCAGTTCGTTGATCCAGACGTCTCCCGTCACGCTTGTTTCGGTGCCGGGCATATTCGGATTCTCGATGCCCACGGAAATGTACGCGATTCTCGAGAGATCGGGATTTCCGCGAATGCCGTAGGGCGTGCCCGGCGCATAATATGTGCCGTTGATGAATTGCCCTGTCTGCGACGAATCGATGCCCTGCTTGACCGCCGTGAGCTTCGCAAACTCGATGTCGATATTGTTCGCAGCCGGCCACACGCGCTGCGCATCCAGGTCGCCGCTCGGATGCGGGATGTCCTCGCCGCGCACCAAGGGCGCCTTGTATTCGTAAAAGTTCAGGCTGTCACGTCCGAGCCGGACGAAAATGTTCGCCGTCGGAAGATTCGGATTGTCCGAGAAATTCGGCGACGCATGCACGAACATCTTGAGATGCTTATAATTGAACATATCGAGCGTCTTGTACGTGAAGCGCTTGATCGCCTCCCGCCTCTGGCCGTCGCGAAGATCGTTGATCTGCAGCTGCAGCGACTGCTCGTTGCCCAGCACGACCGCATCGGTCTGCGACTTGTCGCGCTCGCGGATCACGCCCGGCGGACTGATATAATTCGGATTGTCCTCGATGTTGATCGTCGAGACGATGAATGTGCTGTCGTTCTTTTTGCCTTCCTCCCACTGGTTGCCGACCAGGTTGAGATCGTAGATGCGGACCTGCATGGACGAATCGTATCCGGTCATCCAGACGCGCGCAAATTCGATGAGCGAAAAGTCCGGAGCGCCGATCTTGTTCTTGTAATTGATCAGCGGAATGCGATACTGATACCAGCCGTTGAGGCCGCTGCCGACCAGCTGCGGATTATTGGGGCTCGTATCGAGGTTGAGCTCGTATTCGAAATAACTGTTCGTGCGGTCAAGCACGTTATTGCGGTTCAGGTCTTCCGTGTTGGAAGTTTGCCCGATCTCGCTGTTGCGGTTTCCTTCCGTTCCGTTGATCAGGCGAAAATCGGTGGATCCGGTGTTATAGTACCAGTTGTCCCCCGATGGATCTCCGCTCAGTTCGGGGAAGAGTGAGTTCCGGTTGATGAAGTCGGCATATTTCGCGCGCTCCTGCTCATCGGTCAATTGGTCGATGCC
>JBLMZA010000165.1:0-17445 GCA_050258555.1 Acidobacteriota bacterium
GCAGGCACAATCCATCGGGCCTGCTTTTTTATTGATCGGCAAGTCTTCATGGGGAAGGACGGCTGGAAACGTGGCACTTTTCTGCCGTTTTAAGGGTTTTTCTTTTAAAGAAATTCTTCGCATCTTTGATGTCGGAGATTTTCGTGCGGTTGTACAGATATCCGCGGGGGATACTGTTTGAAGCTGTACATCGTTACCACTATCATAGAAGGAGGAGTATGAAACAACTCTTGATTTTCACAGCAGCGGTCAGCCTGCTTGCGGGCTGTTCCAGCCTCCGGCTGGAGCCGGCGGACTTTTCATGGCCGGTCGAAAGCGTCCTCAAGGCCGATGCCAACGGTATGGTCGCAGAAAACCGATACGGCACCTCTTTTTCCATCAATGAACTGATGAAAAAAGAGTTCGATCTGAAGGACGACGAGTCTGCCACGGCCGCAGGCGCGGACAAGACCGTCCGCGTGATCCGCGACAAGGAAGGCTATTATTACATCACGGCACCCAAGTTCAAGAACGTCTATGTCTTCAGAAGCGGCGAAGGCGAGATGAAACTCTGCCGCAAAATCGAAATCGGCGAGACGCCGATGAACGATCCCAAATTCAACCAGCGCGACAGCTACATCGAGCTGCTGAACGACTCGACGACGCTCCGGCTGGATAAAGACGGAATTATGGAAGAAGGAGACAAAAAATGAGACAGGTGCTTGCACTGCTGACCATGGCTCTCCTGTTCGTGCGCACGGCGGATCTTGCCGCGCAATCGGATCTGGAAATCAAACAGAATTTTGAGAAGCGCCAGGCAGAACTCTTAAAGGCCGCCGAAGCGGCCACGACAACCGATGAAATCAAAAAGGTTCAGGCCGATATCGACGCCTTCGAAAAGGACTTCACGCCGCATAAGGCGTTTCTCGACAAGGCGCTCTATCCCGATAATTTCTCGAAGAGCCTGGAAAATCTGCGCGGCCGCGTGAGCTACAGCGCGCGACAGACGGAGGCGGTCGAAACGCAGACGGCGAAAGCGACCGAGCTCGAAGGACAGGTCAAATCGCTCACCGAGCAGGTCGACAAGCTCACGAGCGAGAACTCGTCGATTCTCGAGCAGCTCCATGCGCTCGAAGCCGACCAGACGAAAAACCGCCGGCAGATCGAACAGCTGCGCGGACTGGTGGCGAAGCTCCAGAAGAATATCGCCGATCGCGACAATATGATCTTCAATCTCGCGGACAGCCTGTTCCTGCAGTTCGATAAGCCGACAATGACGCCGGCCGAAGAGCGCCAGAAGATGGTGGCCTTCGAGAAGAATAACATCCTCTCGAGCGTGAAGCGCGCCATCTCGGACAATATGACGTTCCTGCAGTCGACCACGCTCTCGGGCGAAGATGTCGTGAAGCTGAAGGAAGAGCAGCGGAAATTCGCCGGACAGTGGAAAGGCGTGGGTCCCCGTCTTGCACAGATCTACCTGCCGGCAAAGGAGAAGGCGCGCCAGGTGCCGCAGATCGATTCGCTGATCGCCGAGTGGGGACGCAAGGCCGATCAGGTCTTTTGGAAGAGCCTGAACAATGAATTCTCGCGCTATAATCTGATGGTGCAGCCGTTTAATTCCGGCGAATCGTTCTACCAGAACGTGACGCGCTACATCGACAGCCAGACGAACAATGTCGACAATAAGAAGGATGACGAGCGCTATGCGACATACCAGACGTTCGCCGATACGGTATGGGAAAAGAGGATCGAGCCGGTGTGGCTGCCGCTTCTGAAGCGCGAAGGCATCGTGACGGAAAATCAGGCGGGCGATATCCGTGCGAAGATGGATGTGTGGAAGAGCAAGGTGAAGACCACGTCGTCGCTCTGGATCTTCCTCGTGGCCGGTGTGGTGATTCTTGTGGCGATCATCCTGATTGTGAACATGAACAAGAAGCGCAAACCGGATGTGCCGCGGCCTGCGCCTGCGCCATAGTTAGAAGGTTCTCAAAACAAAAAGACCCCCTTTCGGGGGTCTTTTTGTTTATCCGCGCTTGAGCACGAAATCCTCTTCCATCATTTCATAGGGCGTCAGCTGCATGCCGAGCTTCCGGTATGTCTGCTGCGCCACGAGATTCGCCTCCTCCACATAGAGCCGGATGCCGCAGGCGCCTTCGGCCAACGCCTCCTCTTTCATATGCTCATAGAGCGAAGAGAAGACTTTCCGTCCGCGGCAGGATTTTTCCACATAGACAGACTGCACCCACCAGAACATCCCGTTTCGCCAGTCGCTCCACTCGTATGTCACCATGAGCTGTCCGACCACGCTTCCATTGTCCTCGGCCACGATGTAGCGGCCTTTGGTTTTGTCCTCGAGCACGGCGCGCACGCCTTCTGTGACGCGCGCGCGGTCCAACACCAAATGTTCGGTTTCAAAGGCCATGGCGATATTGAATTCGGCGATTGTTGCAAGGTCGCGGGGTTCGGCGTTACGGATGAGCATGGTGGAAATTCCCATATAGTAAAAAAAGAAAGATGAAGCAGGGGGCGAAGTGGCACTTCGCCCTACATGAAAAACAAAAGCTAAGGTGAGGCAGTGGGCGAAGCAGCGCTTCGCCCCACATGAAAAACAAAAACAAAAGCAAAAGATGAAGCAGGGCGAAATGGCATTTCGCCCTACACGGTGCAATTATTGGCCCATGGCGTATTTCTTGAACCAGGAGACGGAGCGCTCGAGCACGTTGATGTACTGGTTGGGCTCGGTGCGCAAGCCGTGCTCTGCGCGCGGATAGACGACGAACTCCACCGTGCGCCCGAGCTCCTTCAATGCCGCATACATCTCGCGCGAATTCGAAATGTTCGTATACTGGTCTTCCGTGCCCTGCAGAATCAATGTCGGTGTGACGATGTTCTTCACATAGGTCTGCGGCGAAGTCTTGAACCACAAATTCTGCATGTCGACCGGACGCTCCCAATAGTTGTAGCCGAAATACATCTGCTCAAACGCCGGCTGGAACGAATTGCTCCAGTCGGTGAACCACGAAAAGATGCCGTACATCGAAACGGCTGCCTTGAAGCGCGGGGTCTGCGAAATGGTCCAGTTGGTCATGTACCCGCCGTAGCTGCCGCCGGTCACGCCCATCTTCGTGGAATCGACCATGCCCTTCGCAATGAGCGCATCGACGATGTCCATCGCGTCGCGGAAATCCGCCCCGCCGAGGTCATACCGGTTTGCCTGGCTGAACTCGTCCGTGTTGCCCGAGCCTCCGCGCACGTTCGGCATCACGGTCATCACGCCTTCCTGCGCCAGGATCTGCACGGGATAATATTGATAGAGCTTGTTGTCGAACTCTCCGAAGGGTCCGCCGTGATAGGCAAGCAGAAGGGGATATCTCGTGCCTTCCTTGTAGCCCACGGGCAGCACGACGACCGCATCGAGATCGAACTTGCCGTCGCGGCTTTTTACGGTCAAGACGCGCGATTCTCCGAATGTGAAGGGCGAAAGCTGCGCGGAAAAATTGGTGACGATATCGACCGTATTTTTCTTCAGAATCGCGAGTTCCTTGAGCGTGGTTGCGGTTTCGACGCCGAGCGCCACGGCGCCGTTTTCTGCCACGGCGATGTCGCTCACCACATACTTCGGATCGGTGAGCTTTTCGATCGAGCTGGTGGAAGGCGAGATGCGGCAGCAGATGGATGAAGTGCGCTCGTTCAGAAGCGCCACGATCGACCGGCCGTCCGGCGCCCACTCGAAGCGCGTCACGGAATAGGATGCGGCTTTCGTGAGTGAACGGACATCCGAGCCGTCTGCTTTCATGATGGAAAGCTCCGTCTTCGCAAATTCGATATCGGGCACGGTCTGCGTGATGAAGGCGATCTGCCGGCCGTCGGGCGAAAACATGGGCTGCGTCTCGGGTCCCTTCATCTTCGTCAATTGTGTTGTGCGTCCCTTCAGATCGACCGTCCAGATGTCGTATTTCTGTTCGTCGTTGTATTCGCCCGTGTAGTTTGTCTGATAGACGAGCTTCGAGCCGTCGGGCGCCCAGGCGAGATCGGATGCGCCGCGGTCGAGCCGGCCGATCTCACGGAGCTTCCCCGATGCACGATCATACAAATAGAGCGTCTTGCCGGGCTTGGGATCGTTCGAGCTTGTCCAGTCCATTTTCTTCGAGGTGCGCTCCTCGGAGGCGTCTCGCGCCGAGTCGGTCTGCGCTTCCTCTGTGAGAATGGCGATCGATTTCCCGTCGGGCGCCCAGGCGTATTCCTCGATGCCTTCCTCGATAGCCGTTATTGCATGAGCCTCTCCGCCGTCCATCGACAGGAAGAACAGCTGCGGCGTGCCGGAATGCTTCGAGAGCGAATCGTCGAGAAACTCGCGGCGCGAAAGAAACGAGAGCGTGCGGCCATCCGGACTCCACTGCGGCGCGGTGGAGCTGGCAATGGACGATGTGAACTGGCGCGAGGAGTGCGAGGCAGCGTCGGCCACGTAGACCTGCGTGATCCACTTGCTTGATTTCGTATCGGCGCGCTTGACCGTATAGGCGATCTTGCTGCCGTCGGGCGAAATGACGGGCGACGACGGCATCTCGAGCGTTGCGTGGTCACGGGCCGTATAGGGGCGCTTCTGTGCGACGAGAAGACAGCTCAAAAGCGATACAAGGAGAAACGGGGAAATGATGCGATGTCTCATGTGTGTAAGTGCACCTTGCGATGTGGATAAGTGTACAACATGTGGATTACTTCGCCTCCGCCTTGCGGTGATAGGGAAGGAGGCTTGCATAGATCGTCTTGTGTATGGGCGTCGCAATCCCCTGCCCGCGCCCGAGGCGCATGACCGTGCCGCTCAAGGCTTCGAGCTCCATGGGCTTGCCGTTGATCAGATCGAAATACATCGAGGCGCGCGTTCCGCGGTCGAACCGCGCCATCGATTCGAAGACCTTCTCCTTCTCAAGCGGTTCGAGCTTCACGCCGAGCGCCATGCCGACCGATTCCGTCTCCTTCATCGCCTCGAATGTGATCATGCGCGTTTCCTCGACGTCGAGGATCTCGCCCTGCGTCAAACGGGTGAGCGCGCTGATGCCGCCCATGGAGGAGATGAAGATGAATTTCTTCCAGAGCTCGAGCGTGATGTCTTCGGCACGATCGGCGCGTATTCCCGCCTCGTGGAACGCCTCGCCAAGCGCATGAAAGCGCTTGGAAGGCTCGCTGTTGAATGATCCATAGACGATGCGCTGGAAGCCGCCGGTCTCGAGAATTTTGCCGGGAGCGTCGATGCGAGAGGAGATATAGGCCACGCCTCCCGTCACTTCCGCATCGGGAAGGATGGGGCGGATCGTCTCTTCGTTGTCGATGCCGTTCTGGAGCGAGAGAACGAGGCTTCGTTCGCAGCCCGTGCCAAGCAACTGGCGCGCGGCCGATGCGGTATCGTACGCCTTCACGCAAAAAAGCACGCAGTCGACATTGCTTCCGGCATCGCCCGGATGCGCGATCACGCGCTCAGGCGGGACGTCGAACGCGCCCTGCGTCGAATCGACATGGAGACCCGAATGTTTCATCGCTTCATAGTGTCGGCCGCGCGCAAGAAACCAGACCTCGTGGCCTTTCGACGCGAGTTTGGCGCCGAAGAATCCGCCGACGCCTCCTGTACCTGCTATCAGAAATTTCATAGAAAAGAAATGATGATGATGAAAAAAATAGCGGCTCAGCGGAGCATCGGCACGTTCACGCCGTATGTTTTGGCGTTCCTTCGGGCCTGTTCATATCCCGCATCGGCATGGCGGATGATTCCCATGCCGGGATCGTACGTGAGCACGCGCTCGAGCCTCGCGGCGGCCTCAGGCGTGCCGTCTGCCACCACGACCATGCCCGCATGTATCGAATTGCCGATGCCGACGCCTCCGCCGTGATGCACCGACACCCATGTGGCGCCGCCGATGGCGTTCAGCATCGCATTGAGGATGGGCCAGTCGGCAATCGCATCCGAGCCGTCTTTCATCGCCTCGGTCTCGCGGTTGGGAGAGGCGACGCTGCCGCAGTCCAGATGGTCTCGACCGATCACAATCGGCGCCGAGACTTCACCGCGTGCCACAAGATCGTTGAAGATCAGTCCCATCTTCGCCCGTTCTCCGTATCCGAGCCAGCAGATGCGGGCCGGAAGTCCCTGGAAGCTGACCTGCTTCTGCGCCTTCGTGATCCAGGTGCAGAGCTGTTCGTTCTCGGGGAAGGCTTCGAGCACGGCGCGGTCGGTGCGGTAGAGATCCTGAGGATCGCCCGAGAGCGCGGCCCAGCGGAACGGTCCCTTGCCGTCGCAGAAAAGCGGACGGATGTATTCGGGCACGAAGCCCGGAATGTCGAAGGCGCGCTTCACGCCGTGCGCGAAGGCTTCGCCCCGGATGTTGTTGCCGTAATCGAAGACAACGGCGCCGCGCTTTTTGAGCGCGAGCATGCCTTTCACATGGAGCGCGATCGAACGCTGCGCCTCTTCGATGTAGCGCTTGGGATTGCGTTTGCGCAATGCGAGCGCTTCCTCATAGCTCATGCCCGAGGGCACGTAGCCATTCAATGTGTCGTGCGCCGATGTCTGATCGGTGACGATATCAGGAAGAATCTTCGAGCGCGCGATCTTCGGAATGATGTCGGCGGCATTGGCATGGAGACCGACCGAGAGCGGCTGCTTCTTCCGCACGGCTTCGGAAATAAGAGCAAGCGCTTCCGGGAGATCATCGGTCATCGTATCGAGATAGCGCGTCGCAAGACGCTTCTCGATCCGCGTGCGGTCGACTTCGACCACAAGACAGGCCGCTCCGTTCATCGTGGCGGCTAGGGGCTGTGCGCCGCCCATGCCGCCCAGGCCCGATGTGAGCACGAAGCGTCCGGCCAGGGGAGCGGCGGCGGAGATTTTTTTGGCGAAATGTTTCCTGCCGCATGCGGCGAATGTTTCATACGTGCCCTGCAGAATGCCCTGGCTGCCGATGTAGATCCAGCTGCCGGCGGTCATCTGCCCGTACATGGTGAGTCCGAGTGCTTCGAGCCTTCTGAACTCGTCCCACGTGGCCCACTTGGGCACGAGCATCGAGTTCGAGATTACGACGCGCGGCGCATCCGTGTGCGTGCGGAAGACGCCCACGGGCTTGCCCGACTGCACCAAGAGCGTCTCATCGTTTTCCAAATTAAGCAGGCTTTCGACGATCGCCTCGTAGCACTTCCAGTTGCGCGCGGCCTTGCCCGTGCCGCCGTAGACGACGAGCTCACTGGGACGCTCGGCCACATCGGGATCGAGATTGTTCATGAGCATGCGCAGCGCCGCTTCCTGAAGCCAGCCCTTTGCATGGAGCGTGGTGCCTGTAAAGGCGCGTATCGGTTTCATCATGTGTTCGCCCGTTCAGTGTGAAAGAGGATGATGAATGAACATTGTGTGTCTAGCGGCGGAATTTTTTCTTCCCCGGCTTGTAATACGTCGGCGCGGGCTCGCGTTTCTGCGCGGGCTCGCGCTTCTGCGCCGGTTCCGGAATGGCGTGCGCATGGTGCGCGGTGCGTTCCTGAATCTGCGGCGCAGGCGGAATCTCGACGGTCATCATGGGTTCGAGCGTCTTCAGCCGCTCATCGCCCTTATAATAGACGCGCTCGAGGAAGAGTCCCGAGGGCGGCGCGGTGAGCCGGGCCGCGGCATCCGACTTTTTCTCGAGCATCGATTCGACATCCTTCACGGCGAGTTTGCCGCGGCCGACTTCCGCCAGCACGCCGACGATCTGCCGTACCATCTTCCACAAAAAATGCGATCCCACGATGCGGATGAGAATGAGTTCGCCCGACTGTTTCAGCTGGATGTCCTCGACCATCACCTTCATCGATTTTTCTTCCTCGTCGTCGGCGGTGAAGGACTGGAAGTTCTTCATGCCTTCAAAGAGCGCGGCCGCGCGGCTCATGGCCGAAAAATTCAGGTCGTCCTTGATCCACCACACGAACTTCTTGCCGAATGCCGTGCGTCGCCGCGAGATCTGATAGAGGTAGCTGCGCGCCGTGGCGTCGTGCCGCGCGTGAAAATGGCGCGGAGCCTTTTCCACTTCCAGGATGTTGATATCGGCAGGCAGGGCGTCGTTCAGCTTCATGCGCAGGATCTCGGGCGCGAGCATCGTCTCGGCCTCCAGGTGCGCCACCTGATAGAGCGCGTGCACGCCGGCGTCGGTCCTGCCCGATCCGTAGAGTTCGAAGTCGCCCGTCTTGATGATCGTCAGCAGCGCGTTGTGCAGCTCGCCCTGCACGGTCCTGGCGTTTTTCTGTATCTGCCAGCCGCTGTAGCGCGTGCCTTCATATTCGAGGTAGAGTTTGAAACGGGCCATTGGTCCTTGTACTTTCAATCGTGTGTGTCCGTCGATGAGACGGCAGTATCACCGTAATGTACGATACATTCTTCGAATGCACAACGCATGAGGGGCCGTTCCATTGCATTTTGGTGTGATATTTTCGTACAATTGTTGTGCGTACCGAACGCTTCACCGGCGCGAATGAATGCATGAACCGGTGAAGAATTTTTCCACTCTCCAGAAGGAGACCTATGCAAGCCTGGAAGACGCTCAAGCGTTCCGTGGTGTATGAACACAGCAAATGGCTCACCGTCGAAGATCATACGGTGCAGCTTCCCGAAGGAAAAAAGATCGAGAAATGGCCATGGGTCATTTCTCCCGATTATGTCAATGTGGTGCCGGTGGATGAAAACAACAATATCCTCTGCTTCCGTCAGGTGAAATACGCCGTCAAGGGCGTGTCCTATGCGCCGGTCGGGGGATATATCGACAAGGACGAGGCGCCCCTGGTGTGCGCCAAGCGCGAATTGAAGGAGGAAATGGGACTCGAGGCCTCCGAGTGGATCGAGCTCGGCAGCTATCCCGTGGACGGCAATCACGGCTGCGGTACGGCCAATCTGTTTCTTGCCAAGGGCGTCAGAAAGCTATACGAGCCCGTGGCCGATGATCTGGAAGAGCAGGAACTGGTGACGCTCTCCATTGCCGAAGTGCGCGAAGCCCTGGTGCGCGGCGAATTCAAGGCGCTCTCCTGGATGGCCGCCGTGGCCATGGCGCTTCTGGCGCTCGATGAAGATGACAACGCGCACAGGGAGTGAGGAATTTTCCCGTGCTGTGATGAAAATCACAATTCGGGAATGAAAATGCCCCGGAGGCGGGAACTTCTCGCATCAAATCTTGCTTTTACAGTATCTACAGGCTATCTTTACGTAGATTCGCAGCACACTTAACTCAATACCCATATTCATTTTTTTTGGAGCACATCATGAAAAAACTGTTCACTCTTGCTGTGGTTGTTGCTCTCTGCTCGAGCTTTGGTTTCGCGCAGGGTCTTGGATTGAAAGGTGTCGGAGGCAGCATCGGGTACATTTCCTCGACATTCGATTCCGGCACGGGCTCGGAATCCTTGGGCGGCTTCGCGATCGGTGCACACGCGGATATGGGCGAATTCGCTCCCGGCTTCCAGCTGATTCCCGAACTCCAGTACTGGCGCACATCGAAAGACGTCGGCGGCGCGACGTGGAAGTTAGGTGACTTTGCGATCAACGGTTTGGTTCATTACAACATTAAGGTCGAAGGCTCTGTGGCGCCGTTTGTCGGTGCCGGTCTCGGCTTGAACTTCATCAGCTCGACGGTCAATGTGCCCGGCTACTCGTATCTCGGCTACACATACGGTGGCGGAGAAGTGACCTCGAGCGCGACGCGCCTGGGCATCAACCTGATGGGCGGCGCGAATTTTGCTGCCGGCAGCATGACGATCTCTCCCGAGCTGCGCTATGTGCTCGCATCGGATTTCAACCACCTGATCATCAAGGTCGGCGTGACGGTTCCGATGGGACGGTAACAATACGAAGTGTACATACAGAGGCGTCTTCACGAATGTTCGTGGAGACGCCTTTTGTGTTTTATAGGGATAGCAGCAAATTGCGTTCCTCTTCGTTGAGCCGCCGGGATTCGCCCGGCTTCAGCGCGCCGAGCGTGAGGCGCCCGATCGCCGCGCGCACCAGCCTCAATGTGGGATGCCCCACAGAGGCGGTCATCTTCCTGACCTGCCGGTTGCGTCCCTCCCTGAGCGTCAGCTCGATCCAGGATGTGGGAACGGTTTTTCGGAAGCGGATGGGAGGCACACGTTCCGGCAGCTCGGGGTCTCCGCCCAGGAGCCGGGCGAGCGCGGGACGCGTCTTTTTCCCTTCGATCACGACGCCGCGCCGGAGTGTTTCCAGCGCCGCCTCATCCGGTATGCGCTCGACCTGCACCCAGTATGTGCGCGGATGCGCGAATGCGGGATCCAGCAACCGATGCTTCAATGCGTTGTCGTCGGTGAGAATGAGCATGCCCTCGCTGTCGTAGTCGAGGCGCCCGACCGGATAGACCGATTTCGGAAACGGTCCGTAGTCGGCGAGCGTCCGTTTGCCCGAACCCTCATCGGTGAATTGCGAAAGCACGTTGAAGGGCTTGTTAAAAAGTATCGTCTGACTCACTATCGCATCACCGCCTCGTTCATGAAGCGGACGAAGGGCGTTGCCTCTTCGTAAATCTTCGCCGCCTCGTGCAGAAATTTTCCGCGCGTAATCACAGAATCGTCGAGCGTCGCGCCGATGAAAAACTGCTTGAGCTTCAGATACTCGGCCATCGGATGATCGACCGCAAAGCCTGTCGGTACGCGCGTCAGCTTCTCGCCATTTAATGTGCCGAAGCGTTTTTTGAACGTTTTGCCGTTCAGGATCGACAGAAGCTCGGGACCCTTGGCGTCGATGGCCGCACGGATTTTTTTGATCTGCGTGCCGTCGGGGATGTAGATGCCGCCGCCCAGGAAGACTTCCCCGGGCTCGATATGGAAGTAATAGCCCGACCCGACGAATCCCTTGGGCATGCCCTTCAGCACGAAATGCGCCGCCACATGCGTCTTATACGGCGTCTTATCCTTCGAGAAGCGCGTATCCCGATAGACGCGGAAGATGGAGCGCTTCGGATCGAGCTCGAACTCCGGAGCAAACTCCGCAAAGAGCGGCCTGAGCGATGCGATGAAACACTGCATCGGGAATTTCACCGTTTCCTCGTACTCCTGCTTGTGCTTCTGAAACCACTCCCGGTTGTTGTTCTTCTTCAGCTTTTTGAAAAACGGTATCATCGTCTCCGGAAATCCGTCAAACGGCGGATAGAAATCCTCTTCGATCATCGGTCTCATGGGCGCTTCTATTATAAAAGGCGTGTGTATGTTTTTACGTGTGAAACCATGCATTCATGCATGAAGTACAAACAGAGTAGGAGAATTTTTTCGGAATGTCAACACGGATGATTGAACGCCGAGGGAAAGTTTCGTATTTTTTTTCATCTCATTGTTTCAATTACGAACGCGAAGGTTTTTGTCTCCGTGAATCTCATTATTACCAATATCGGCCAGCTTGTGACCGTCTCGGCAGGCGGCGAACGCTCGAAGCGCGGCCAATCGATGAACGAACTCGGCATCGTCCGAAATGCCGCGGTGGAAATCCGCGACGGCCGCATCGTGGCAATCGGCCGCGCGGGTGAACTGGCGCCGAAAGACAGCGAGGACGATATCGAAGTGATCGATGCCATGGGGCGCGTGGCGCTGCCGGGATTCGTCGACTCGCATACGCATGCGGTCTTTGCCGGAAGCAGGGAAGAGGAGTTCGCTCAGCGCGCCCAGGGCAGGACGTACGAGGAGATCGCGGCCTCAGGCGGCGGCATCCAGTCGACCATGCGCGCCGTGCGCGAGGCGACGAAGAAGGAACTGCTCCGCTCGGCAAACCGCCGATTGAACGACATGATGCGCCACGGCACGACATCCGTCGAAATCAAAAGCGGATACGGGCTTTCGCCGGAGGCCGAAGTGAAGATGCTCGATGTGATCACGGAGCTCCGGCGCGATCACTTCATGACGGTGGTGCCCACGTTTCTGGGCGCGCACGCCATACCGCCCGAGTACCGCGAAAAAAAGGACGAATATGTCGCGCTTCTCTGCGACTACATGATTCCCCATATCGCCGAGCGCGGGCTTGCCGACTTCTGCGACGTCTTTTGCGAGGAAGGATACTTCAGCGCCGGGGACGCGGAAAAAATTCTCACGGCCGCCAAAGCGCGCGGCATACGCGCCAAGCTCCATGCCGATCAATTGCATGAGACCGGAGGCGCGGCGCTTGGCGTGCGTCTGAACGCCCTGTCGGCCGACCATCTCGAGATGATTTCACAGGAAGGTATCGACGCCTTGGCATCGTCCGAGACGATCGCAACCATCCTGCCGGGCTCATCCTTCTTTCTCAATCACCGCTACGCGCCGGCGCGCGAGCTCATCGACCGCGGCGCGATCGTGGCCTTGGCATCCGATTTCAATCCCGGCAGCTGCATGTCGTATTCCATGCCGATGATGATGACGATCGCCTGCACGCACATGCGCATGTCCGTCGAGGAGGCGATCACGGCCTCGACCTTGAACGGCGCGGCCGCCCTCGGCTTGTCCGCCGACTACGGCAGCATTGAAGCGGGCAAGCGCGCCGATCTCGTGCTTTATGATGTGCCCGATTACCGGTTTATCGCCTATCACTTCGGCGTCAATCATGTCTGGAAAGTCGTGAAAAACGGCACCGTGCTTGAATTCTGATCATCATTATTGACGAGGAACATCATAGCCTATGGATACGATCGTCGAATGCGTTCCCAATTTCAGCGAAGGAAGAAACCCGGCCGTCATCGATGCCATCAGGGCGAGCATCGCGCGCGTCGAGGGCGTGAAGCTTCTGGGCGTCGAGCCCGATACGGATTACAACCGCACCGTGGTCACGTTCGTCGGTGAGCCGGGGCCTGTGGCCGAGGCGGCATTCAATGCCACGAAAACCGCCGCCGAAACGATCGATATGCGCGTGCACAAGGGCGCGCATCCGAGGCTTGGCGCCACGGATGTGGTGCCGTTCATCCCCGTGCGCGGCGTGACGATGGAAGCATGCGTGGCGCTTTCGAAAGCCTATGCCCGGCGCGTGGGCGATGAGCTTTCGATTCCCGTGTATCTGTATGAATACGCGGCCCAGGCCGCCTATCGGCGCAACCTGGCCGACATCCGCAAAGGCGAGTATGAGGGACTCGAAGCGAAGCTGAAGGATGAGCGGTGGCTTCCCGATTTCGGTCCCGCGCATTTCAATGCGCAGTCGGGCGCGGTGATCACCGGCGCCCGAAAGATCCTGATTGCCTACAACGTGAATCTCGACACATCGGATGCCGGCGTCGCGCAGGAAATCGCGCTTCGCATACGCGAGATCGGACGGCCGATGAAGGACGCATCGGGACAAGTTGTGAAGGATGCATCGGGACAGACCATCCGCATTCCCGGCACGCTCAAGGCCGTCAAGGCGATGGGCGTATTGCTCGAGCGCTGCTCGATCGCTCAGGTTTCGATCAACCTGGTCGATTATCCCGTTACGCCGCCCCATGTCGTCTTCGAGGAAGTGAAGCGCCATGCCCGCGAGCTCGGCGTCGAGGTCACCGGAAGCGAACTGGTGGGACTCATGCCGCTCGAGGCGATCCTGATGGCGGGACGGTTCTATGCCGAAGCCTCCGGCATGAAACCGGACGCGCACGGCGAACGCGCGCTTGTCGAGCTTGCCGTCGAACGCCTGGGCCTGAGCCAGCTCGATCCCTTCACTCCCGACACCAAGATCATCGAATACCAACTTTAAAAAAGGATGCGCATGCTCATCGATCGGACCCTTGCGGCATTTGCCGACGAACTCGCCTCGAACTCTCCCGCCCCCGGAGGCGGATCCATTGCCGCGCTCTCGGGCGCGCTTGCGGCAGGACTCACATCGATGGTCTGCCGGCTCACGCTGGGAAAGAAAAAATATGCCGACGTGCAGGATGAAATCGAATCCATCCTCGTGCGCTCCGAAGACGTGCGCGCCCGCTTCACGCAGCTCATCGATCGCGATACCGACGCGTTCAATGCCGTGATGAAGGCCTATGGCATGCCGAAGGAATCGGATGAGGAAAAAAGCGCGCGTGCGGCAGCCGTCGAAGCCTCGATGAAGGACGCCGTGCGCGTGCCGCTCGATGTGATGCGCTGTGCGCGCGAGCTTTCGGAACTCACTGCGCGCGCCAAAGAAATCGGCAACAGAAATTCGGTGACCGATGCCGGCGTGGCCGCGCTCATGCTCCAAGCCGCCTGCCGCGGCGCGGCATTCAATGTGAAGATCAACCTGGGCTCGATCGCCGATCAGGAGTTCGTGCGCGAAACGAGCCGGACGCTGGCAGAGATCGAGGCCTCGACGCTGCGCCTGAGCGAAGAAACCGTCAAAGGCGTCGAATCGTCGTTCAGTTCCGTTTCATAATCATGCTGTATAAGTAGAAATAAAGGCAATGCATCGATGATGACACCACAGCTTCGCACGCTGCTTCTTCGGGCGCTTGCGCCCCTCTTCTCATTCTTTCTTGCTCTTCCGCTCTTTGCCGCAGGCAAGGTCTATCTCGTCCTGGGATCGGATACCGCGATCTGGGACGGCATGAACGTCGCCCGGTTCGATCCGCATTACAACGGCGCGCTCTACACCGATCCGGCGCAGAACGCCTATAAGGTGATGGATCCCGCATGGCGTCTCGGTCTCGTCGACAGCTACGGCACGCCGATGAAGCTGACCTGGTGGATGATGGCCGGTTCGATCTACCGCTACGCCGACAACACCGATGTGCCGCTGGGCAACACGATGACGCTTTATCTGATGAAGAAGTACCACGGCGATCGGATCCGCCAGTACGGCGACGAGCTCTCGCTGCACTATCACACGTTTGCCTGGACCGATTATAACGGGGACGGCAAATATTATTGGAACCAGGCGAAAGGATTCGACGAGTGCCGCGATGATTTCGATGTGATCGTGGCCCAGTTCCTTCTGGAAGAAAACACCTATCCCGTCTCCTTCCGCAGCGGCTGGCACTACATGGACAACGCCTGGCAGCGCCGGCTCAACGAACTCTTGCTCTATTCGATGCACGACGATTATCCGGCCAAACGCTATGTGACCAACGAGCCGATCGACAACAATTACGACTGGTCACTGTCGTCCAGCGCCTGGGTGCCCTTCCGGCCTTCGGACGCCAACTACCAGCTCGACGGCGGCACGGGCGGATGGAATCTCCGCTCGAAACATATCGGCTCCACCACACAGGCGATGATCAACGGCATGTTTTCGGAAGCCTCCAAGGGCACGGATCAGGTGGCCTGCCTCTGGGGACATCTTCCCGAGACGGATTTTCTCGACAATTTAAAAAAGATCGACGGACTTGCCCACACGGCGGAAGCGCAGTATCCGGGCGTGAAGTTCGTCTATTGTACGGCCGTGGAAGCGATGCAACGCTGGAGAGGATCGACCGATTCGGTGGCGCCCGTGCTCACATTCACGAGCCAGACAAACGGAGACAACGTCACATTCTCCATCACCTCGAACGAACCGATTTTTCAGAAGCAGCCCTTTGTGGCGCTGAAGGACATCTATGAGCGTGCCTTCGTGCTTGCCTGCACGAAGACGGGCGAGAATTCCTGGAGCGCCGCCAGTCCCGTGAAGGCCTCGTGGATAGCCAAGGCCGCTGCGGCCATTACCGACACGATGGGCAATCTTTCCACGAAGCATCTCCGGTTCCTTCCCGACGACATCTATCTCGACAACAAGGACAGCGGCTATTCGGAACCGCGCGGCAGCTGGACCACGACCACGAACGCCTCATGGGGCACCGATGCGCGCCAGGCCGTGCTTGCAGAGAACGATTCGGTCCAGGCATGCTGGACGACGAAGATTCCGCAGACGGGCAATTACAACTTCTTCATCGAGATCCCGACCTATGCCAATGCGGCATTCAATTCCGTCTTCCGTGTGCGTTCGGGCGCAACGGTCCTTGCCGAGAAGCGTTTCCCCGATATGGTCTGGTCGAGAACATGGAATCACATCGCCACGCTCATGCTTTCTGCCGGGACGGAAGTGACCGTGGAGCGCGTCGTCGACGGCAAGGGGCAGGCCGGACGCATCGTGGCGGCCGATGTCGTGAAGATTTCTCCGCTGGTGCGCGATCGCGTCATCCAGTCGAGCAAGCTCGTTGTCGATCTCGGCGAGATTTCACAAAGCGATACGGCAAAGACCGAGCTCACGATCACCAACAGCGGTGTGGCTTCACTGTCGATCGCATCGATCGCCGCATCGAATCCTTCCGTCATATTCCCGTCGGGCATCGCGCGCGAAGTGCCGGCGATGACATCAATCACGGTGCCGGTGCGCGTGTATTCGGACGCGAAGCAACTGATCGCCGATACGATCCGCATCCGCTCGAACGATCCGTTGACGCCTGAACTCAAGATTCCGCTCAAGGCCAACGTGATCGGTTACTTCGTTGTGGCCGATAACGACGATCCGACGAGCTATAGGGAAATCGGTTCGTGGTCGAAGTCCGTCGCAACGGACGGCTATGGCGCCACAAGCCGCTATGCCTCGCTCGGGCCCAAGGCGAAGGCAATTTTCACGAAGACGCTTCCCAAAAGCGGCATCTACGACATTTATGAAATAATGCCGAAGACCGTGAACGCCTCGACGCGCGCGCGCTACGTCTACAAGATCAACGGCGTGGTGCAGGATTCCGTCTTCATCGATCAGAATGAAGGCAGCGGCACATGGCGCGGCATCATGCGCCGCATGCTTCCGGCCCGTGTTCCGATCGAAGTCGAAGTCTCGGATGCCAGCATCAATACGGCGGGCAATTTTGTCCTGAGAGCCGATGCGATCCGCTTCATGCTGAAGCTCGAGACCGCCGTTGCGCGCGATGCGGCTTCCGCCGTTCCATCATCGTATGCGCTCGGTCCGAATTATCCGAATCCCTTCAACCCGTCGACCGCCCTGCGCTTTGCGCTTCCTTCAAGATCGCACGTGCGCCTGGAAGTCTTCAACACGGTCGGCCAGTCTGTGGCGGTGATCGAGGACGGCGTGATGGATGCCGGCACATACAGCGCCTCGTGGAATGCGTCCTCGGCGCCCTCGGGACTGTATTTCCTGCGCATGCGCGCCGAATCCGTCGACGCTCCTTCAGGCTCCTTCACGCAGACGCGGAAGATGCTGCTGCTGCGCTGAGCGACGAACGCGATTGCTGCCCTGTGAGTGCGATTGCCTTGTGAGCGATTGCACTTCACACCGTTTTCTCGTATCTTGTATATAACCGAAAAACTGCCCACCCATGCCGCGGCGGGCAGTTTCGTTTTTATTTGTCAGGAAGGGAATACCCCCAGGGAAGCAATGAAGAGTCTGAGAAATTTTTGCATCATCGCACACATCGACCACGGCAAGTCCACGCTTGCCGACCGCCTGCTTGAACATACCGGCGTCATCACCGAACGCGACCTCGTGACCAACCAGGTGCTCGATGACATGGCGCTCGAGCAGGAACGCGGCATCACCATCAAGCTGCACGCCATACAGATGCC
>JBLMZA010000166.1:0-6482 GCA_050258555.1 Acidobacteriota bacterium
AAGCCTCGCGCTTCACGATGGTATTGAAGCATCCGGGCGCATTGCGCACGATGATCACGCATGCGACGCGCGTCGGAATCGGAGAAGCGTACATTTACGACGAGTTCGACATCGAAGGCGACATTGCGCATGCATTCCGCATGGCAAACTACCTGACCACGCTCGAGCTCGGACTGGCCGAGAAAATGCGCATGGCCGCACTGCTTCGCAGGCTGCCTTCGCATGCGCCCGTGCGCCAGGGACGCGCTCCGGCCGAACTCCGCGGCGCGATCCATTCCAAGGAGCGCGACCGCCAGGCCGTGCGCTACCACTACGACGTCTCGAACGATTTTTTCCCGCTCTGGCTCGACCCGTGGATGCAATATTCCTGCGCGTATTTTCAGTCGCAAGAGGATACGCTGGAAACGGCACAGGAACGGAAGCTTGACTATCTCTGCCGAAAGCTCGATCTTCATCCGGGAGAGCGCGTGCTCGATCTCGGCTGCGGCTGGGGAGGATTTCTGATCTATGCCGCGCGGAACTACGGCGTCGTATCCAGAGGCATCACGCTCAGTCAGATGCAGGCCGACTATGCCAACCGATGGATCGAGCGCGAAGGGCTCCAAGAGAAGGCGCACGTTGATGTGCTCGATTACCGCGATCTCGAGGAGATCGAATCCTTCGACAAGATCGTGAGCGTCGGCATGTTCGAGCATGTGGGCGCGCACATGATGCCCGAATACTTCACGCGCGTCCACCGGCTGCTCAAACGGGGCGGACGCTTTTTGAATCACGGCATTGCCAGCGGCTTCAATGCGGTCGTCATGGACGGGGATTCATTCAGCGACAAGTACATCTTTCCGGACAGCGAACTGCTCCCGATCAGCAGCACGGTGAAGGCCGCCGAAACGACGGGCTTCGAAGTGCGGGATCTCGAATCGCTGCGCGAGCATTACGCGCTCACGCTCGCACACTGGCTCTCACGGCTTGAAGCGCACCACGACGAGGCCGTGCACGCTTCCGATGAATCAGTCTATCGCACCTGGAGGCTCAACCACGCCGGAGCCGCAATCGGCTTTCAGACCGGACGCACATCGGTCTATCAGATGCTCTGCGTGAAGCCGCTCAACGGACAAAGCATGATGCCGCTCACGCGGCACAACTGGTACGCATGAAGCGTCGGTTCTTCAACCATTTTTTTTATGAACGGAGGAATGGATGAAACAGCGTCAGTTGGGTACTCAGGGACTCACCGTCTCCGAGCTCGGACTCGGCTGCATGGGCATGTCCGAGTTCTACGGATCACGTGACGACGACGAATCGATCCGCACGATCCATGCGGCGCTCGATGAGGGCGTCACGCTGCTCGACACGTCCGATATGTACGGCCCTCATCACAACGAGGAGCTCGTGGGCCGCGCGATCAAAGACCGCCGGGCCGATGTCGTGCTCGCCACGAAGTTCGGCATCATGCGCTCGGCGGACAATCCGAACGTGCGCGGCGTCAGCGGCAGGCCCGAGTACGTGAAGCAGGCCTGCGAAGCCTCGCTCAAACGCCTCGGCATCGATGTGATCGATCTGTATTACCAGCACCGTGTCGATCCCTCGGTGCCGATCGAAGAAACCGTGGGCGCGATGCGCGATCTGGTCAAGGAGGGCAAGGTGCGTTTCCTCGGCATGTCGGAAGCCGCGCCCTCGACGATCCGCCGCGCGCATGCGGAATATCCCATTTCCGCGCTGCAGACCGAATACTCGCTCTGGACGCGCGATCCCGAAGACGAGATCCTTCCGTTATTGCGCGAGCTCGGCATCGGCTTTGTGGCCTACAGTCCCCTGGGCCGCGGTTTCCTGACCGGCAAGATCACGAAGATCGAGGATCTGGACGAAAATGATTTCCGGAGGCATTCGCCGCGCTTCCAGGGAGAAAATTTCACAAAGAATCTCACGCTCGTCTCGCACATCCAGGCACAGGCCAAAGAAAAGCGCTGCACGCCCGCTCAATTGGCCTTGGCATGGCTTCTGGCCCAAGGCGAGGATGTCGTGCCCATTCCGGGCACGAAGTCGCGCACCAGACTCAAGGAAAATCTCGGCGCAGTCGATATCGGCCTCTCGCCCGAGGAGCTCAGCGAGATCGATCGCATCTCTCCCCGCGGCATCGCTGCCGGAGAGCGCTACGCCGAAGCCGGCATGAAGACGGTCAATCTGTGAAGAAAAAAAATTCCCTGTCCAGTTTCCGGTTGCCGCAGAAGGCTTCCCCTTTCTATATTAGTGTAACGTATCACTCAGCATGAAAGAGGAAAGCTTATGCACATGACCGATGAGATCATGTACCGCGCGCTTGTCGAACGCGACGCATCTTATGAGGGCGTGTTTTTTGCCGCGATTAAAACGACGGGCATCTTCTGCCGGCCCACCTGCGGCGCGCGCAAACCGAAACGGGAAAATGTCGAATTCTTCGCCACGCCGAAAGAGGCGATCCTGCACGGCTACCGTCCCTGCCGTCTCTGCTCGCCCTTGCAGAAGCCGGGCGAAACGCCGGAAGCGATCCAAGCCCTGCTCGATGAGCTCCAGGCCTCTCCCCTTCTGCGCTTCAACGACGAAGCCCTGAGAGCGCGCGGGATCGATCCCGCGACACTCCGGCGCTGGTTCAAGAAACATCACGGCGTCACATTCCACGCCTATCAGCGCATGCTGCGCATCAATGACGCGTATAAAAAAATCAAGGGCGGATCGAGCGTCACCGATGCCGCGTTCGATTCCGGCTACGAGTCGATGAGCGGCTTTGCCGAGCGCTACAAACGCGCGCTCGGCGTGCCGCCTTCGGCAAGCACGAACGCGCGCGTCATTACGATGATGCGTCTGGAAACCCCGCTCGGACCGATGATCGCCTGTTCGGCCGATGAGGGCATCTGCCTGCTCGAATTCACCGACCGGCGCATGATCGAGACGCAGTTATCGATCATCACGAAGCGCTTCAAGGCGAGCGTGATACAGGGCGCAACGCCCGTGCTCGAAGCGCTCAAGCGCGAGCTCGCGGAATATTTTGAAGGAGCGAGGAAGGAATTTTCCGTGCCCATTGCGGCGCCCGGCACAGAGTTTCAGAAGCGCGTCTGGGCGGAACTTGCGCGCATCCCCTATGCCGCGACGCGCTCCTACCGCGAGCAGGCCCGTGCGCTCGGCATGCCCGATGCCGTCCGGGCCGTTGCCAACGCCAACGGCATGAACCGCATCGCCATCATCATTCCGTGCCACCGCGTGATCGGCTCCGACGGACAATTGACCGGTTACGGCGGAGGACTCTGGCGCAAGAAATGGCTGCTCGATCACGAGCTGCGCCACGCCGTCAAAGCCGACGCCCGCACGGCATAACCAAACGCACAATACTTCAATTATGTTGCTGAATGGGAAAAAAGACCCCCTCTGGCAGAACTTTCATTGCCAGAGGGGGGTGTAATGATTTATCAATACTGCAGAATAACTTACTTCATCAACAAAATTTTCGAAACCACAACGTTCTTTCCCGCCTCAAGCCGGCAGAAATACATGCCCGAACCCAGCGAATTGCCATTGAATGTCACTGAATGCCTTCCTGCCTCTTTTCGTTCATTCACAAGCTGCGCCACTTCTCGCCCAACGACGTCATAGACACTCAGGCGAACCATACCTGCTTCAGGCAGCGAGAAGGAAATCGTCGTTGATGGGTTGAAGGGATTGGGATTGCTCGATAAGCTAAAATCTCTTGTTGAAGTTGTTGCACTAATCGTTTTTTCCATCGACGCTTCGTTCTTTCCGCCAGTCAATTCAAACAACGCAATATTTTTCATTGTCGTTGTGGCGTAATCTTTCACAATATTTTTGAATTGCCCATTGGCAGATTCCACATCATTCAAATAGTATTTATAGACAAGGCCTTTTTCATACAGCATCTCCGCGCGCAGCTGACTATCATCCGAAGCCGCAGCATACACCTGATCCGCTGTCTTGATCGCTTCTGGAAACTTCTTGTTGTCAACATTGCGCCAGAGATAATAGCGTTGAAGGTGCGGAGCAAGGGATTTATTGCTTGCTTTATCTAATTGCCCGCCTACAAAATCATAAAATTCATCTTTTTGTTCTGCTTCGCTGTACAAATGACGCAGCTTCACAATTGCATTTTTCATCGTCTTTTTGTCGCCCGTGCTCATTAACTCGGCTTTATAACCGTTGATCAATCCCGAAACAACATCTGTATACAGTGTGCGATCATACGAGCCTCGCTGCCTTGAGTATAAACTATTGCGCATGTACTCCACATATTTTTTATCATTGATGTTGACTTCTTCTTTCGGAGATTCCTCAACGGCTTTTGCCGCAGTCTTCGCTAAATTGCAGACATCCGTCCGGCCGTTCACCTCCACATTCCCCAAAATGCTTTGGGCTATTGGATGACTGTACGTATTTTCGCTTGCCAAGGCATACGCGCCGCCCGTTGCATAAATATCGATTCCATTCCCGCAAAATGTGTTATCGGGACCAACATAATATGAAGCGGAATTTGAAAGCATAATGGCAATATCGAAACCTTCATCATAATTGCGCTTGATGGATGAGTCATAAATTTGACCTGTTCCGCCATTACTTTCATATCCCCATGCCTGCCCTCCACCCCGGCCCGTTAAAAATCCAATGCTGGAGGTCGTGCCGTAATAATCGTACAGAAGTCGACTGCTGTTATTCACAGTAATTGTTGAATGGTATATATGGGTTATTGTGCTGGCATTAATCGACGCAGGATAATTCATCGTCAAATCTTGCAGTGTTACATAGCTTGAATTGACAATAGAAACTGTGTTGTTCAATATCGTACCGGTGGAACCTTGGAGAGTCACATTGTTTTTACTGGTAAATGTCAACGGTTCATTGTATGTCTTTGAGGCAAATAGCTGTACGACTTGGTTTGGACAAGCCGAATTAATGGCTAATTGAGCACTGGGGAAGCATCCGATTAAGTTAGTTCCATCCAAAAGATTGGCAGCTATGCCGCTCGCACCGGGTTCGATAATAATTTTTCCATTTCCTTGAAAAAGAATATACCCATTCATCTGAAGCACTGAAGTTGAGCTAAAGCACAGTGTCACTCCTGTTGGTACCACCGTTTCGGTAGTGTAAATCTTTTTGTGTAATTGGTGGCAGAGCCCTTCGGGTCTTGTCGGAGAGGCATAAAATGCTTACCATTTTACACAAAGGAGATTTACCAGTTGGAACTGACCAAAGAACAACTCGAGCAACTGCAAAAGGATCTGGCCAAAGCCAAGACCTTTGAAGACCTGATGGGAGCTGATGGCGCCATCAGAAAGATCATGAAGCTGTCGATGGAGCACATGCTGCAATCGGAAATGGACGAGCATGTGGGCTACGAAAAGCACTCCGCCGCGGGCGATAACTCGGGCAACAGTCGCAACGGTTCTTCCAAGAAAACCCTGAAAACCAGTCAGGGTGAGATCACGATAGACATTCCTCGGGACCGTAACGGCGAGTTCAACCCCGTGGCCGTTGGCAAGCACCAGCGCACGCTCGGTGATCTGGAAGATAAGATCATTTCGATGTATGCCAAGGGCATGACCACACGCGACATCCAGGGACACATCGAGGAGATCTACGCGCTGAAATTATCACCGACCTCGATCTCGAATATCACGGATAACATCATCGGCCACATCCGTGAGTGGCAGGCCAGGCCGCTTGAATCAGTCTACTCGATCGTGTTCTTCGATGCGATTTATTTCAAGGTTCGCGAGGACTCAAAAGTGGTCAATAAAGCCGCCTATACGTGCTTAGCCATTGATTTAGAAGGCCACAAGGACATGCTCGGCATTTGGATCGGGCAGGCCGAGAGCTCGAGATTTTGGCTCTCGATTTTTAACGAACTCAAGAACCGCGGCGTCTCAGATATCCTGATTGCCTGTGTAGATGGCTTGAGAGGCTTTACCGATGCCATCGAGTCGGCCTTCCCGCAGACCGAAGTGCAGCAATGCGTCATTCACCAGATCCGCACGTCGCTGAAATACGTCGCCTCGAAAAATCAGAAGGAGTTTTTAGCGGACCTGAAGCCTGTCTATGCCGCTGCAACCGAAGAAGACGCGCTCATAAAGCTTGATGACCTGGAAGAAAAATGGGGGGCGAAATATCCGATGGTCATCAACTCCTGGCGGGTGAACTGGACAAATCTCTCGACCTATTTTAAGTATCCACCTGAGATCCGAAAGATCATCTACACGACCAATGCCGTCGAAGCGCTGCACCGCCAGTTCAGGAAAGTCACGAAGTCAAAGTCGCTCTTCCCGAACGACGAGGCGCTGACGAAGATGCTCTACCTGGCTTACCGCGACATCTCGAAGAAGTGGACGATGGCGGTCCAGAACTGGGCGCTTGTGATCTCGCAGTTGTCAATCTTTTTCAAAGAACGGTTAACAGAACACCTATAACAAATCGTCGCCAATTACACAAAGATTTTTACACACTCA
>JBLMZA010000167.1:0-32282 GCA_050258555.1 Acidobacteriota bacterium
TCATCGCCCGAGATCATCACGAAACTTCCGTTGATCGACGCAGGCTCGATGTAAAAATATTCCTGGGACATGTGGGTACGTGTTGTTGTGATTGATTGAACGGTATCGGATGCGCGCGCGAAGCCGGACCGGCACAAGACAGGCGGCCTTCGTAATGTACACTTTAATTTCGAAATTTTCCCGGCGCCGCATTTTTTCAGAACGCCGCGCCGAGGTCGACGATTGCCTCTCCCCCGCTGAAATCTCCCTTGAAAGCGTACTCGAGCCGGATGACGACCGAGTAGGCAAACAGCACGTGAAGACCCGCACCGAACCCCGATGAGACATTCCGCATGGCCAGCGGCTCATTGCGCTGCCAGACGGTTCCCGCATCGGCAAAGAGCGCGAAATTGAGCGCATAGCGGATGTCGCGGAACTGCTCGATCGGCATGTGCTTCAGCCGGTAGTAGCGCGGCGAGAGAATCGGCACATGAAGTTCGGCCGACGTGCCGATGATGTGCTCGCCTTCCTGAACCTCGTTGAAATGTCCCCGGATGCGGTCGGCATACCCGAAATACACATGCCCGTAATTGGGAACGCGTCCGCCGCCCGCAAAGTTGCCGAATGCCCTTCCGGCAAGCACGAGATCGGAAACGACCGGCAGATACCGCCGGTAATCGATCGAATAGCGCTGCATATCCACGCCGGACCCGCCGAACCCGTATTTTGAAATCCCCGCTTTCAAGAGCGTGCCCTGCCCCGCGTACTCGATCAGGTCGCGCGTGTCGTATTTGTAGGCGGCATGCAGCGCCGGAAACTGATCGACGCCGCCGGGCGAGATCGTCCGGCCCGAGCGGTTATCCGACACTTTCAGTCGGAACCATTCGGCCGTGAGCGAGACGGTGCTGAAGAGCGACACGCGCCGGCCGATGCCGATATCGGCGCTGAAGCGCTGTTCATCGAAGTTCGGTCCGCCTTTGAGCGCAATGAGGCTCTGGTTTTTCTGCACGGCATAGGAAATATGCGAGGAAAGGAAATACGAATTGTCGGCCGAGACGGCCGGATGGTAGAACGAGAGCGCCACAAAGGGATCGTAGCCGAGCGCGAACTGGAGTGCCGCCTGCACGGCATGTCCGCCGACATTCGTATGCGCCACGCCAAGACCGTAATAGAGATGGTCCCAGTCGTGGTCCTTCAAGCCCACCACGGGAAAGGGATAGAAATACCAGCGCTCGTTCACGTACACCTCAAGCCGCGCCGATGCGGAGTCCAGCGGCTGGGCGATGATATTCACGCGCGTGAACAGCTGAAGGCTGTAGATGCGTCCGATGTCGTAGCGGACGGCCTCTTCGGTGATCAGCGATCCGGGCTTGAGCGACATCTCGCGCAGAATCACATAGTCCTTCGTCACTTCGTTGCCGAAGATCGCGACCTCGGCGACGTGGTAGACGGAATCGGCCTGGACGCGCGCAGGCTCTTCGGCCTTCGCACACATGAAGGACAGAAGCAGCACGCCAGTCATATATAAAAAAAAGGCTGCAGACAGCCTTTTTTTTTGTTCCGGTTTCGGAAGAGGATTCCTCAATCGTCTCTCTCGCTTGTTTATCTCATGAGTCGCCGGTGTTCAACGGCAATGCAGCGGTCCATCACCACCTGCAGCCCGGCCGATTCGGCTTTGCGCGCCGCGGCCTCGTTCACGACATTCAGCTGCATCCAGACCGCCTTCGCGCCGGATGTGATCGCCTCGTCGATCACGTCGTCGATGCGGTCCGGATTGCGGAAAATATCGATGATGTCCACCGGCTCGGGAAGGCTTTTGACGTCGGGATATGTTTTCATCCCGAGCACGTCATCATACTTCGGATTGACGGGGAACACCGTGTAGCCGTGCTTCGACAGATATTCGGCGATCGCGCCGCTGTCGCGCCAGGGTTTCGGCGAGGCGCCGACAACGGCGATTTTCTTCGCACCTTCAAGCAGACGGCGCAGGCCGTCGTCATCTGTAATCATAATGCTGTCCTTTGTTCTGTGTACGCATCATCTTAACATCGGAAAGCAGTCATTCGTTCAATGTCACACCGTGTAGGCTTCGACGGGCGGACAGGTGCACACCAGCTGCCGGTCGCCGTATGTGTCGTTGATGCGCCCCACGCTCGGCCAGAATTTGTTCGCCCGCAGCTCCGGCACGGGATACACCGCCTTCTCGCGGCCGTAGGGATGCGACCAGGCGTCGCTTGTCGCCACGGCGGCCGTGTGCGGCGCATTCTTCAACACGTTGTCCGTGCGGTCGGCCGCGCCCGATGCGATTTCCTCGATTTCCTTCCTGATCGAGAGCATCGCATCGCAGAATCGGTCGAGCTCCCACAACGGTTCGCTTTCCGTGGGTTCGATCATGAGCGTGCCGGCCACGGGGAACGACACCGTCGGCGCATGGAATCCGTAGTCCATCAGGCGCTTTGCCACGTCTCCCACTTCGACGCCGGAGCCCGCCTTGAATGCGCGCATGTCGATGATCATCTCGTGCGCGACGCGTCCCTTCGCGCCGACATAGAGGATGTCGAATTCCTTCTCGAGACGCGCCTTGATGTAGTTGGCATTCAATATCGCATATTTCGTGGCATTGGTCAGGCCTTCGGCCCCCATCATCTTGATGTACGCATAGGATATCAGCAGCACATCGGCGCTGCCCCAGGGAGCGGCCGAGACGGCCGTCATCGTCGAGCCGCCGTTGAGCGGCACGACCGAATGTCCGGGAAGATACGGGACCAGGTGTTCCGCCACGCAGATCGGCCCCATTCCGGGACCGCCGCCGCCGTGCGGAATGGCGAACGTCTTATGGAGATTGATGTGGCAGACATCGGCGCCGATCGCCGCAGGACTGGTGAGCCCCACCTGCGCATTCATATTGGCGCCGTCCATATACACCTGTCCTCCGTTTGCATGAACGACCGCGCACATCTCGCGGATCGATTCTTCGAACACGCCGTGCGTCGACGGGTATGTCACCATGAGCGCGGCGAGCGTGTCCTTGTAGTGCGCGGCCTTCTCCTTCAGATCCGAAAGATCGATATTGCCCATATCGTCGCACTTCACCACGACTACCTGCATGCCGGCCATCACGGCGCTGGCGGGATTGGTGCCGTGCGCCGACTGCGGAATGAGGGCGACGGTGCGTCCGGCCTGGTTCGTGTGCAGGAAGTAGTTGCGGATCACGGAGAGTCCGGCGAACTCGCCCTGCGCTCCCGAATTCGGCTGCAGCGAGACGCCGGCAAAGCCGGTGATCGCCTTGAGATCGTGCTCGAGTCCTTCGAAAATTTTCGCATAGCCTTTCGCCTGTTCTCTCGGCGCAAAGGGATGCATATCGGCGAATTCGCGCCAGGTGATCGGCAGCATCTCCGTCGTCGCGTTGAGCTTCATCGTGCACGAGCCCAGCGGGATCATCGAATAATTGAGCGACAGATCCTTGCTCTCCAGCTTGTGGATGTAGCGCAGCATCTCGGTTTCCGAGTGGTGCATGTTGAAAATGGGATGCGTTAAAAATGCGCTCGCGCGCGAAAGCGCCTGGGGAATCTTCGTCCGGGCGGCCGAGGCAAGCGAAGTGACATCATCCTTGGTGAATGTCGCGTTCTTTGCGGATGCAAAGACAGAAAGGAGCGCCGCCGCATCATCGAGCGTCGTCGTTTCATCGACGCTGATGCCGAGCGTGGCGCTGTCGATCACACGGAGGTTGATCTTCGCTTCAAGGGCCGCCTTATAGATGGCCGGGGCGAGCGCGCCGGCGTCGACCGCAAGCGTATCGAAGAATCCCGAATTCTTCTGCGTGTAGCCGAGCCTGGAGAGCGCGGCATCGATCACAGAGGCTGCGGCGTGGATGCGCCGGGCGATCGCCGAGAGTCCCTGGGGACCGTGATAGACGCCGTACATGCCGGCCATGATGGCCAGAAGCACCTGCGCCGTACAGATATTGCTTGTGGCCTTCTCGCGCCGGATGTGCTGCTCGCGCGTCTGGAGCGCCATGCGGTAGGCCATCTGTCCCTGCGCATCGATCGAGACGCCGATGATGCGGCCCGGCATCGAGCGCTTGTATTCATCCTTCGTCGCAAAGTATGCCGCATGCGGACCGCCGTAGCCCATCGGCACTCCGAAGCGCTGCGTGCTTCCGACCACGACATCGGCGCCGAATTCGCCCGGAGGCGTCAGAAGCACGAGCGCCATCAGGTCTGCCGCAACGGCGACTTTCACATCGAGCGCATGGGCCGCATCGATGAAGTCCCTGTAATCGCATGCCTCGCCGAAACCCGACGGGTATTGGAGAAGCGCGCCGAAGAAGCCGTCCTTCAAATCCGCCGTCCTGTAGTCTCCGGTGACGAGCGTGATGCCGTGCGGCAGCGCGCGCGTCTTGAGCACGTCGATCGTCTGCGGGAAGCAGTCATCGGAGACGAAGAACTTCACGCCTTTGTTCTGATTGAGCGCATAGAGCATCTGCATCGCCTCGGCGGCGGCCGTGGCCTCATCGAGCAGCGAGGCGTTCGCCACCGGCAGTCCCGTCAGATCCGAAATCATCGTCTGGAAATTCAGGAGGGCTTCAAGCCTTCCCTGCGAGATTTCCGCCTGATACGGCGTATACTGCGTGTACCATCCCGGGTTCTCGAGAATGTTGCGCAGAATGACCGTCGGCGTCACGGTGCCGTAATAGCCCATGCCGATATACGAACGGCAGACGGTATTCTCGCGCGCGGCGCGCGCGATGTGCTCGAGCACTTCGGTTTCCGTCATCGGAGGATCGAGCGCGAGCGGATGATCGAGGCGGATATCGGACGGGATGGTTTCATCGATGAGGCGGTCGAGCGAGTCGACACCGATGCGCGTGAGCATGCCGGGAACTTCATTTGTGCGGGGACCCAGGTGACGCTGCTGAAATTGTTCGGGAGCGAATGCGGGAATCATGGTCATGATGAGTGTGTCGTCTAAATTTAGAGTGTGAGGGGTCCGGCGGCCTGTTCGGGAAGTGTTTCTTCCTTCAATGCCTGGAGCGCCTGTTCGGCCGCCGCCTGTTCCGCTTCTTTTTTATTCTTGCCGACGCCGGTGCCGAGCGGAATGTTTTGAACGAGCACCTGTATCGTGAATGTCCGGTCGTGGTCGGGACCTTCCTCCTTGATGAGCGTGTAGCGCGGAATGCCGTTGCCCTGCGCCTGCGTGCGCTCCAGGAGGGCGCTCTTGAAATTCGCGCGCTCATCCAAAAATCCTTCGGCCAGCGCCGCATCGACGCGCCTGTGGATGAAGGCGCGCGCGGCTTCGAGTCCGCCGTCAAGATAGAGCGCCGCCACGATGGCCTCGAACGCATCGGCAAGGATCGTGTCCGATCCCTTGTCGCCGGCATGCATCGGGTTCAGATTCAGCAGAAGATACTGCCAGAGGTTCAATTCCCGGGCATAGTAGGCCAGGGCCTTGCGGTTGACCAGGCGCGAGCGCAGCACGGTCAGCTCCCCTTCGCTTCCCCGGGGATAGGCGCGGTACAGATAATCGGCGACGACGACGCCCAGGACGGCATCGCCCAGAAATTCAAGCCTCTCGTTCGATTCGCACGGCAGTTTCTCTGCAGTCGCAAGATAGGAACGATGCACCAGCGCCTGCGCAAAATAATTGCGGTTGCGTATGCGGTGCTGCAGCGTCGCTTCGAGTGCAGGGAAATTGATGTGCGGATAGAGGAACGAGAGATCGCCGGAGCCTTGTGACGGGAGGAAGCGTGATGATGGAGCGCGGAAGAATCGGAAGAAAAAATTGAGCAATGCTTGTACCGATGGGGTCTTCATACGAGATTCACGCTGTTCGAAAAAAAATAAGCGGAAGACGCTTAGGAATCCGTACTCGGTGCAAAGGCGTCCGCTCGGTTTCATGTATTGCCGAAGCGGGGCGCCTTCGCACTCCGAACGTTTTATTCTGCAAACTTCTTGAAAAGCAGCGATGCATTATGACCGCCGAATCCGAAGGCGTTGCAGATGCCCACATTCACCGTCCGTCCGGCCGCCGTATTCGGAACATAGTTCAGATCGCAGTCCGGGTCGGGCGTTTCGAGATTGATCGTCGGGTGGACCATGTCGTCGGTGATCGCCTTCACCGTCGAAATCGCGCCGATGACGCCGGCGGCGCCCAGCAGGTGTCCCACCATCGATTTCGTGGAGGAGACGGCCAGCTTGTAGGCATGCTCGCCGAAGACCGTCTTGATCGCGGCGGTTTCGTTCTTGTCGTTGGCTGGCGTCGATGTGCCGTGCGCATTCACGTAATCGACATCTTCCGGCTTCAGTCCCGCATCGCAGATCGCCGCCTTCATCGAGCGCACCGCTCCTTCGCCGCCCGGCGCCGGATCGGTGATGTGATGCGCATCGGCGGTGAAGCCGACGCCGGCGATTTCGGCGTAGATTTTGGCGCCGCGCGCCTTGGCATGCTCGTATTCTTCGAGGACGAGCGCGCCGCCGCCTTCGCCCATCACGAATCCGTCCCTGTCCTTATCGAACGGACGGCTCGCCTTCTGGGGATCGTCGTTGCGGCGCGACAGCGCCTTCAATGCGTTGAAGCCGCCGATGCCCATCTCGCAGATCGATGCTTCCGATCCGCCGCAGATCATCACGTCGGCATCGCCGCGCTGAATGTGGATGAACGCGTTGCCGATTGAATGCGAGCTGGTGGCGCACGCCGAAACGGTCGCGTAGTTCAATCCCTTGAGTCCGTACTTGATCGAGATCCGCCCTGCGGCGATATCGGGAATCATCATGGGAACGAAGAAGGGACTGATGCGATGGGGGCCTTTGGTTTCGAACAGCGTGAAGGCCTGCTTCTGAAATGTGTTCATGCCGCCGATGCCGGAGGCAAAGATGACGCCGGTGCGTTCGGCGTCTGTTTTCGAAAAATCGATGCCGCAGTCTTTCACAGCTTCATCGGCCGCAGCCAGGGCGAACTGTGTATAAGGATCGACGCGCTGCGCGAGCTTGCGGTCCATCACCGACAGGGGATCGAAGCCTTTGACCTCGCCTGCAAATTTCGTGTCGTACTGCGTGGTGTCAAAATAGGTAATGGGACCGATGCCGCTCGTCCCTGCCAACAAATTTTTCCAAGTCTCCGTGACCGTCAAGCCGACCGGTGTCACCGCACCAAGCCCGGTGACAACGACGCGACGCGCTTTTCCGTGAAACGACATGCAGCTCCTTCAAAAATGATATTGGATGAAAAAAGACCATCGAGGCATCCTGCCTGCCAACAGCTCATCGGCAGATGCTCTGTGGTAAAAAAGCGTCATGCTGAACGAGGCGGCCTTCCGCTTCGTTCAGCATGACCACACAATCCGATTGCGGCGCTGCCGATGTCAGGCCTGCTTCGACTGGATGTAGCTGACGGCATCGCCGACCGTGCCGATCTTCTCGGCATCTTCATCGGGAATCGTCAGGCCGAAGGCCTTTTCGAATTCCATCACGAGCTCGACCGTATCGAGCGAATCGGCGCCGAGATCGTTCGTGAACGATGCGGTATCGGTGATCTGAGCTTCGTCAACACCCAGCTTATTGACAATGATTTCCTTTACTTTAGCCGCGACATCTGCCATGACTGTAGTCTCCTAAAAAAAATTGTGATGAGAGTGGTGAAAAATTGGTTCTTGTTACATTGCCATGCCGCCATCAACGCACAAAACCTGGCCGGTCATATAGTCGGCGCCCGAAGACGCCAGGAAGCACACAACCCCCGCAATTTCCGACGGCTGTGAGGTGCGTTTCATAGGTATAACACTTAATATAGCTTCTTTTTGCTTCTCATTCAAGGCCAGCGTCATCTCCGTGTCCACAAAGCCCGGCGCGACGGCATTGACCTGGATGTTGCGCGTGGACAGCTCCTTGGCCACCGATTTGGTGAACCCGATCACGCCGGCCTTCGAGGCGACGTAATTGGCCTGCCCCGGATTGCCGATCACGCCCACGACCGAGGTGATGTTGATGATCTTTCCGGCGCGCTGGCTCATCATGGGCCGCGAAGCGGCCTTGGTGAAGTTGAACACGCTCTTCAGGTTCGTGGCGATCACGGCGTCCCACTCCTCCTCGCTCATGCGCATCAGGAGGTTGTCGCGCGTAATGCCGGCGTTATTGACCAGAATGTCGATGCGCCCGAAGCGCTCGATCACGCTCTGGACCACGGCGGCCGAATCGGCCGTGCTGGCGGCATCCGACTGGATGGCCGCTGCCGTCCGTCCCATGGCCTCGAGCTCGGCTACGAGCGAATCGGCTTCCTCTTTCCTGCTTCTGTATGTGAACGCCACATCGGCGCCCGACTGTGCCAGCGCCGTCACGATGGCCCGTCCGATGCCGCGCGAACCGCCCGTGACGAGGGCTTTTTTTCCGTCTAACTGGTAATTGATCATAATGTGTTGGTTTTCAGATATTCCTGTTTCATCGCCACAAGCGTTTGGTATCCTTCCTCGCCGAGCACGTAGACGAGCTCCGCGCGGCAGGATTCGACCATCGATTCTTCGGGATTGTCGACCACAGAGCAGCAGTGGGCGCAGCCCTGCTGGTAATCGTCGAACGTCAGCACGCCTTCCGACACGCAGATCGGAAACGCGACGCAGTAAAACGGCTTGATCTTCCAGGCATCGCCCAATGCTTCCTTGCTGAAGAGCTGCACGCTGCAGCGACCGTCCTGGCGCAGAAACACGCACTTGTTGTTGAACGTCTGCGTGCCGATGGCGCGGCCCGAAACAAAATCCGCATCGGTGATGCATTCCGGATCGAACCATGCCGCGTCATCCCTGGTCTGCGTCTCGTCCATATACTGCTTGATGGACTCCTTGTGCGACATGATGACTTCCTGCTCCTTCACATCCGCCCAGACGCCCGACGCGCAGCATTTCGACTCGCAGTGATAGGGACCGTGGTTGACGGCGAACCCTTTGGTAAAGAGGATGGGATCGATCTCGTACTTGCCGATGGTGAGCTTTTCCATAATCTGATAGTGTGCCGGAAACGATAAATGAATAATACGGACTACTCGTTCATTTTACAACAAAATTTTTTCCACATCCGCCGCCGTATCACATCCCTCCGCACTCACGCCGGGAGCGATGCGCTTCACCAGACCCTGGAGCACCTTGCCCGGACCGATTTCGCGGAACGTGGCGGCGCCGGCCGCGGCCATGGCCGCCACCGATTCATCCCAGCGCACGGGACTCGTCACCTGCTCGACAAGGAGCGACCGGATCTCATCGGCCTTCTGCACGGGCCTGGCCGTCACATTGGCGTAGACCGGAATCGCGGCGTCTTTGATCTGCGCTTCGGCCAGTGCGGCTTTCAGCGCGTACTTCGCCGAGGCCATGAGCGGCGAATGGAACGCGCCGCTGACGACGAGCTCCTTCACGAGCTTGGCTCCGCGCGCTTTGGCCAGCTCCATCGCCTTGCGCACACCGGTGACCGATCCGGAAATCACGATCTGTCCCGGCGAATTGAAGTTTGCCGGCTGCACGATGCCGTCGGCCGAGGCCTCGGTGCACACATCCGAAACAAGAGCGCCATCGAGCCCGACCACGGCGGCCATGGTGCCGGGATTTTCCTCGCCGGCGATCTGCATCAGTTCGCCGCGGAGGCGGACGATCTTCAGCGCCTCTTCGAAGCTCATGGCGCCGGCGGCCGCGAGTGCGGAATATTCGCCGAGCGAATGTCCCGCGGTCATCGCCGCGTCGGCGGGTTTGATGAGATTCCAGACGACCATCGAGTGAAGGAAGATCGCAGGCTGCGTGTTCTTGGTCTGCTTGAGCTCTTCATCCGGACCTTCGAAGCAGATCTTCGAAAGCGGAAGGCCGAGCACTTTATCGGCGCGCTCGAACATCGCCCGCGCCTCCGGATATCGTTCGGCAAGGTCCCTGCCCATGCCGGCATACTGCGAGCCTTGTCCGGGGAAAATATATGCATTCATATTGTTATTCTGCCTGATATGATCTGTATGTGGGGCGAAGCGTTGCTTCGCCCCCGTGGACGACGCAGCGCATCGCCCCACATGAAAAAAATTATTGTGCCGACGGAGGATCGATCGCCCATTTCAGATAGAGCGCGCCCCATGTGTAGCCGGCGCCGAAGCTTGCCAGGACGACATTCTGTCCCTTCTTCATCTTGCCGGCATGCCACCACTCCGAAAGGCAGAGCGGGATCGTGGCCGTCGTCGTGTTGCCGTAGCGGTCGATGTTGATCATGACCTTCGACGGATCGAGCTGCATGCGCTGCGCCGTGGCGTCGATGATGCGCAGGTTCGCCTGATGCGGCACGAGCCAGTCGACCATGTCGCCCGTCAGGCAGTTGCGTTCCATGATTTCCGCCGACACGTCCGCCATGCCGACAACGGCCGCCTTGAAGACGTTCTTGCCGTCCTGATAAATGTTGTGCATCTTCTTGTCGATCGTCTCATGCGTGGCCGGATGAAGGCTTCCGCCGGCTTTCATGTAGAGATAGGGCGCACCCGCGCCGTCGGCATAGACTTTGTGATCGATGATGCCCAGACCGTCCTCGGCCGGTTCCAGGATCACCGCGCCGGCCGCATCGCCGAAGAGCACGCACGTGTTGCGGTCGGTATAGTCGACGATCGAGGTCATCTTGTCGGCGCCGACGATGAGAATCTTCTTGTAGCGTCCGGCCTCGATGAACTGCTGTCCGATCGTGAGCGCGAAGACGAATCCCGAACAGGCGGCGTTCATGTCGAACGCCCAGGCGTTCTTTGCGCCGATCTTCTCCTGCACCAGGCAGGCCGTCGTCGGGAAGAACATGTCCGGGGTCACGGTGGTGACGATGATGAGATCGAGGTCCGCCGCGGTGATGCCGCGGTTCTTCAGCGCCATCTTCGCCGCCTCTGTTGCCATATCGGAGGAGGCGCCGTGTTCCAGCACGCGCCGCTCTCTGATGCCCGTGCGCGTCATGATCCATTCGTCGGAAGTATTGACCATCTTTTCAAGATCCGCATTGGTCAGCACCTTTTCGGGTGTATAATGACCAACCGCTGTAATTGCTGCTCGTAGACTCATTAAAACTTTCGTACCCTTGTGAAAAATGATTGATGTTATCGTTGACTGTTCATTCGCCGGCGCGCGACAATATGCGCATCCCACAGTGCTCATGGGGACGGAAACACGGCCGGGAGTGCAGGCTCAAGGAAGCGGTTGCAATTGCGGCATCGCATAACGCGCACAGTTACGAAGCCGTTCGCAGGGCTTCGCGGATCTTTTCATTGATCCGGCCCGTGACGGATTCCTCGGCGCGGAAGAGCATGTTCATGATCGCCTTGGGCGTCGATCCGCCGTGGCCGATGATCGTCACGCCGTTGACACCCAAAAGCGGTACGCCGCCGAACTCCTGATAATCCATGTCCTTAAAGACCGTGCGCAAGGGTCTGCGCATGATCCCCATCAGCAATTTTTTCCACCACACCTGCTCGGCATATTGTTTGAATTGGAATTTGAGGTAGGATGGGACAGATTCGCCGAACTTCAGAAGGATGTTGCCGGTGAAGCCGTCACAGACGACGACATCGGCCGTGCCTTTGAGCACGTCACGGCCTTCGATATTGCCGATGAAATTGAGAGAGGATCTCTTGTGCTCGGTGAAGATCTTATAGGCTTCGTGCGCCTGTTCGTTGCCCTTGGTGGCCTCTTCACCGATATTGAGCAGGCCGACGCGCGGGTTCTTCTTCTTCAGCACGAGCTCGGAATACAGCGATCCCATGACGCCGAACTCAAATAAAAAATGCGGCTTGCAGTCGGTGACTGCACCCGCATCAACAACAAGCGTCGGTCCTGCCTGCGAAGGGAATACTGCGCCGATTGTGGGACGGCTCACGCCGGGCACGCGTCCGAGAATAAGCGTCGAGGCCGCCGTGACGGCGCCCGTATTGCCGGCGCTCACGAATGCCTCCGCCTTGCCTTCCTTGTGCAGCGTCATGCCCACAACCAGGGACGAATCCGTCTTCTGCTTGAGCGCCGCCACCGGCGAGTCGTGCATCGTAATGACTTCCGAGGCCGGCACAATGGAATAATTCAGACCCGCCGTCTCGCCCGCCTTCGCCAGTTCCGCGCGTATCGCCTCTTCATTGCCCACAAGCACGACGTGGAAACGGTTGCCGCTCGAGCGCAATGCGCGTACCGCTCCCTGCACTTCATTGGCAGGGGCGAAATCGCCACCCATTGCATCGAGCACAATGCGTATCGGCTGTTTCAAGGTATCCGCACTCATGAATGAGAATAGTCGCCCTGCCCGGCGCGGCTTCTCTTCTCAGAAAAAAGCGCGCCGGAGCTTCGGTGACGGTCTTAGGCTTCTTTGGGGATGAACATCGAACGGCCGTTGTAGTAACCGCAGTTGGGGCACGCGCGGTGCTGGAGCTTCATCTCGCGGCATTGCGGGCATTCGCTCACGGCAGACGGAGTGGCCTTGTAATGGGTGCGGCGTTTGCGTCCGCGTGTCTTTGAATGTTTGCGTTTCGGATTCGGCATGGTCGTTATTCCTGACTGAGAATGTAGTGTTCGTTGTTCATGATACAAGTTTTTGCAGCGCATCCCACCGGCCGTCGTGCTCTCCCGGCCGGCAGTCGCACGTGTGCTCGTTCAGATTCGTGCCGCACACCGGGCACAACCCGCGGCACTCTTCGCGGCACAGCGTCTTTGCCGGCACCGCCAGCACAAGGTATTCACGGACCACATCGGTCAGATCGATCGCATTCTGTCCTTCGGCGAGAATGAAAAAATTCTCATCCTCCGCCGCGCTCCGATCCGTTTCATCCCACGAATACACGGCATCGAACGTGACATCGATCGGAGCCGTAAAGTCATCGGCACACCGGTCGCACTGGAACGAGGCGTTCACCGTAGCGCGAATGGTTGCGAGTATCTGCCATGAAGTCTTTTCGAGCGAGACGCGCACCGTGACATCCCCGAGAAAATTCCCGGGAAGGTCCATCGTCTGCGCGCTCTGCGAAACCTCAAAGGTATGAAAGCCTGTCGAGAGACCGGAAATATTGATTTTCATTGCTTCGTCTTCCTTCAATATTTCACGATTCTGCGCGGAAAACGCGGTTGCGTTTTCGCAAATTTCATTAAATATAGGAAGAATCTGCAACAGAGTCAAGAATCTGAATTCTGTTTTTCTTTTCCGTCGGTGCTCGGGCGTCCGGAGCGGGACTTTTCAGGAATTTTTCGTATTTTCCATCCACAGACAATCATTCGTTCAGCACTCAGCGCTCCCGGTTATTTATGGTCACGATACTGATCCCCGTGTATAATGAAGCGGAAACGCTTTCTGCCGTCATTCCCCCGATCGCCGAATTCTGCCGGCAGAAGCAGTGGCACCTTCTCTGCGTCAACGACGGTTCGACAGACGCCTCGTGCCGGATGCTTGCCGAACTTTCGGCCGTGCACGGCTTCACGGTGCTTCACCACAAGGTCAACAGAGGATACGGCGCCGCGATGAAAACCGGCATCCGGGCCGCGGGCACGGAGCTCATACTGACGATGGATGCCGACGGGCAGCACACCATACGCGACTGCGAACGGCTGTATGAGACGCTCCTCGAGACCGATGCCGACATGGTGCTCGGCTCGCGCAAGGGTTCGGCCGATGCCGGCGTGTGGCGCGGCCTGGGCAAATCGATCATCCGGCGCTTCGCCTCGCTCCTGATGCCGCTGCCGGTCTACGACATCAACAGCGGCATGCGCATCTACCGCACCTCGATCGCGCGCGAAGCGCTCCATCTTCTGCCCGACACCTTTTCGTTTTCCGACACGCTCACACTGCTCTTCGTCAACAGCCGGCAGCGCGTGCTCGAAACGCCGATCACCGTCTCGGCGCGGCGCGGCGGCAAAAGCACGATCTCGCTGCAAACGGCATTCGAGACGGTCATGGAAATTCTGAATATCGCCGTGCTCTTCAATCCGATGAAGATTTTCCTGCCGGTGGCGCTGGCCTGCTTCGCCGTCGGCATTCCCTGGGGCGTCTACATCGTCTCGCTCGGGCACGGCGTGAGCGTCGGTTCGAGCCTCTTGATCATCACGGGCATCCTCTCCTTCCTTCTCGGATTGATCGCCGAGCAGCTCTCCTCCATCAAAAAGGCGATCCGTCCGGACGCCGGATGGAGCCGGGAGCGATGATGCCGCGTGCTCTGAAATATGTGATCGGTACGCTCTTCGTGCTCCGCGTGGCGCTCTCGTTCGCGCTTTCAGACGGACTCTTCAGGAGCGACAGCATCACGTACTTCGGGGCCGTCGTGAATCTCGGTCTCAACGGCAACATCTCCTCGATACAGCCGGAGGATGAGGCGCGCTTCAAGAACGGCGCCGATGCCGAAGAGCTCTACCGGCATCTTGCGGACATCGACAATCCCCTCTACCGGCCTCTGCCCTATCAGTGGCTGCATGCGGCGCTCTACTCGCCGATCCTGTTTTTCTGGCGGTCGCTCACGCCGGTGATCCTGATCAACAACCTGCTGTTTTTCGCGGCGGGCATTCTCTTCTTCCGCGCCGTGGCGCGCTCCTGCTCCGTCATGGCCCAGTCGGCGGCATGGCTGCTCTATGCGTTCTTTCCGCCCTTTTTCTATCTCACGCAGCAGTTCTTTTCCGAGCCGCTCTTTCTCTTCCTTTTTGCGGGCATCATCCTCCTGATCGACAAGCTCGGCTGGGAACAGTTCTTTTTTCTCTTTCTCGGAGCAGCCGCCGCGTCGCTCACGCGTCCCTTCGGCGTCGTCCTCACGGCATCGCTCATTCTCTACTCGCTTGTTAAGCGGAATTATGCCCGCTCGGCCGGACTCCTCGGCGCTCTCTTGCTCGCGCTCGGCATCAATGCCGTCGTCATGCTGCATGCCGTGCCGGAACACGCGCGCGTCTTCTCCGTTTCCGCGGCCGAGACCTTTTATTGCACCACGAGCGCCCGGGGAAACGGAGATTTCGATTACTACTTCGACGTTCCCGAGGCGGCCGAAGCCGACAGCACGCTGCAGCATTACCGATCGGGATCGATCTCTGGCGCGGCATTGATCGCTCAGGCGCTCGAACAGAATGTGCGCATGCCGGAACGGTTTCTCTCGAACAGCACCGCCAAACTCAGCAATTATTTCTTCAGCATCGTACCCGAGCGCTGGATCTACCCTCCCGTGCAGGCGCAGACGCCGATGAAGAAGCTCTTGTGGATCGTGCAGAATCTCTTCCTCTTCGCGCTTGCGGGCATCGGTCTTCTCAAGGCGAGGAAGGAGCCTGCCGTGCTCTTTCTCTACGTCTTTGCGGTGGGACTCTTGTTCCATTTCTTCCTGCTGGCCCGCTACCGCTACTTTCTGCCCATGCTTCTCTATGCCGTGGCGTTCATTCCTTTGGCCGTCGACTGGATGCGCTCGCGATCACGGCGCACGCGCGCATAACGACAAAAAAAATCCCCCGGCCATGTCTCTTTCACACACGCTGTGTGTGTGTGAGATGATCGGGGGACATTCTTTTTTTTCGTCCTCACGGACGCTGTCTTCAGGCGAGCACCGACTCGGATTGTTCTTCCTGCACGGGTTCCTCCGCCGCTTCAGATGATTGAGGCTGCTCTTCTCCGCCGCACTTTGCAAATTCATCATGAACGAAGTCCACCGCTTCAGCCAGCGCATCGGCGAACTTTTCAAAGTCTTCCTTGTATAAGAATATCTTATGCTTCTGGAATTCCGTATCGCCGACTTTTTTGCTTTCGGTGATCGTGATATAGAAATCTTTCTCTGATTTCGTCGCCTTGACGTCGAAGAAGTAAGTCCGCTTTCCAGCCCGAACGCGCTTCGAGAATATTTCGTCTTTATAAGCCGTCGATTCCACTGCTGTCATCCTCCTTACCTGTATAAACTATTCGTGATTCAAAATTCCGCCATTGGATCCGGCTCAGCCGTTGTGACCTGTTCAGCGGTTAGTGCGTGTGCTTGTTGTAATGCGAGACGGTAACGATCGTACATGTATGATGCCCGGTCACCTCCTTATCACTGCCAGTTTCGCCGTTCCGAGGCTGCTGCCGTTCTCGCTGTAGGCCACGGCAATGTAAATGCCGCTGGCGGCCGGCTCGCCCGAATCGGTGTTTCCGTCCCAGAATGCCCGTCCCCCGCCCTGGGCGGAAAATTGCCTGACGAGTTTCCCCGTGAGTGTGAGTATTTTGATTGTGGAGCCCTCGGCCAACCCGTTGATCGTGACCGAGTGATCGATCCATGTGCGGAAAGGATTGGGAGCCACAGACAATGTGGAATAATCGGGTGAAGGTGCAACAGTGGCAATGCCGACGGAAGAGAGTCCCTTGGCCGTGCCGAAATATGCCAGCCCGTTTTTCGCATCGAAGGCGATCGAGAGCACGTTGTCGTCCACGAGCTTCCCGTTCGAATTGGCGACCGTGTACTGCTCGAGCAGCGAGGTGCCGTCGGGCGAGAGCACGAAGACGCCGCGCGCCGTGCCGATCCATTTGTTGTTCACGGCATCGAGCGTGATGCAGTTGATGTATTGGTCGCGCACCGCGCCGAGAAACACTTTGGTTGCGGTGCCGGGCCGGAGCGGATCGTTGATCACCGTGATGCCGACCGACGTGCCGAACCAGAGCGCGCCCTCCCTGTCCTCGACAATCGATGTGACGGAAGCATTCGTGATGCCGTTGGCCTCGGTGAGCAGGCCCCATCCGTCCTCGGTCGTTCCGGCAATCGACGGCTTGCCCTCGTGCAGGAAGACAAAGCGGGCCTCGGCCGGGAAGCTCGGGATCGCGTTCGTGAACCATTTGGTGTCGTTCCGGTCGACATGCACGCCAAGCATGGATTTATAGGAGCCCAGCGCGGCCGGGTACGATTCCCATGTGAAATCCGGCTTCATTTTCCAGACGACTTTCGCATTGTCACCTGAAAGGTAAATGGATGTCCAGACGTTGCCCGATGCGTCGAACGACGGAACAGCCGGCACGATATAATTGGTATCATTCGAGAGACCGAAAAATCCCGGATAGGTCTTGTCGAAGATGCGGACGAACTCGCCCTTGCTGTTGAGCAGCACGAGTCCTCCTCCCCACATGCTCAGCCATTTCGAATCGTCGGGACCGATGGCCACGCCGAAGCATTCATTGTATCGAAGTCCCGGCACGTTCTTCATCGAATAGTTGTGCCACATGCTGCCGTCGTAGCTGTAGAAGCCGTGCCCGTTCTGATATCCCGATGCGCACCAGATCGCGCCCGATGCATCGACGGCAAGTCCGACGAAGGAATTCGAAGCGGGACCGTTCGGCATCACTGTCGCCCATGCCGTATCGGAAGCGGTGCCGAAGGCGATGCCGCTCGAATCGGTGGCAAAGGCCAGCGCGCCGTTGACGACTGTTCCGCCGGTGACGACATCGGCGATCGCGGCGCCCAGGCGCAAAGGAACGCCGCCTGCGGTCAAAGAAAAAATCGTGTGCTGCGTATCAGAGATCGTCTGCGCCAGGTAGAGCCGTGACTCGTCCCGGGCCGCGATCGTGACAGGCGAAGGCACACTCGGATCGGCTGTCCAGGCAGAGCCGTCGAATGTGAAAAATCCGTGCGCTCCCGCAGCGGCGACGGTGCCTTTGAACAGGGCGAGCGAGGAGACGCCATCCATCGCATCGAACACGGTCCAGGATTCGGGGGCCGCAAGATTAACGGCGCCGGGCCTGGAGACGACAACCGCCTGTGTCGTGGCGGCATAGACGCGGTTATTATGCACCGCGACGGCCGTGACGGGAGGAACGGCCACCGTTCCGAAATTGCCGTATGTGTCGATGAATTCGAAACGGGGAATGGAAAAGAGGCTCACGCCGAAGGCGGTCGCGATGTAGAGCGAATCGCCCGAGAGGAAGAATGCGTTGATCCGTTTCTGCGTCTTGGATGAGACGGCGATGTCGCGCACGTAGCGCCACCTGCCGCTTGCGGGCGAATAGACGTCGATCGAGCCGTCGGCCTGTCCGAACCAGACGGCGCCCGTGCGGTCGATCGTGATGGCGGTGATGTCGTTGGTGGTGAGGCCTTCGGAATTGGTGATGCGCGTGAACGACGAGTCGGCGATGTGATAGAGGAAGGCGCCGCCGCTGGTGGCGGCCCAGAGGGAGTCGTGCGACGAGGCGACGCCGCGCACGGCATTCATTGCCGTGAAGTTTTTCCAGTCGCCGATTCCACCGCGTGCCGCCGACAAGGCCATCCCCGCAGCCGCCACTATCAAAGCCAGACGTTTCATCATCCTCTGCCGTTCCGCGTTGCGATTGTTGTGAACACATCGGACATGGCGATCGCACCGAGCGCCGCATCCCATCCCTTGTTGCCCATTGCGCCTCCGGCGCGTTCCGACGCCTGTTCGAACGTGTCGGTCGTGAGCACGCCGAAGAGCACCGGCAGCGAGCGCGTGCGCGAGACTTCTCCGACGCCGCGCGCCGCTTCCTGACAGATGTAGTCGAAGTGCGGCGTTTCGCCGCGTATCACGGCGCCGAGACAGATGACCGCATCGAACCGGCTCTCGAGCGTGACGCGCGATGCAACCTGCGGAATTTCAAATGCGCCGGGACACCAGACGACGGTGATCATGTCTTCCGATGCTCCGTGTTTTCTGAGACAGTCCAGCGCTCCGTCGAGCAGCTTCTGCGTGATGGTCTTGTTGAACTGGCTCACAACAATGCAGAACTTCTTTCCCTGCGCTTCGATCCCGCCTTCAACCACATTCATCATCTCTTGTACGCCCTTCCTTCGTCAATTCAAGCCGTGCGGGGCCCTCCTTCCTTTTATTGTCGGCAGGTCCCGCTGAAAACATGAGGTCAATTTTTCTGTGCAAACAGCCTTCGCTTCATCACGCTGACCACCTCGGGATCGACAGACATGGTCCCGAGCGTCGCATCGTCGTTTTTGTTGCCGCCGTGAAAATCGGATCCGCCGCTTTCCAGCATGCAGTACTCGTTGACGACGCCGCGGTAGTGCGCGATGAGTTCGTTCGTGTGCGCGGGATGGATCACCTCGATGCCGTCCAGGCCCGCCTTGATCAGATGCTGGAGCATGTCGTCCGTGATGTATTTGCCGGGATGGGCCAGGAACGACAGTCCGCCCGATGAGGAAATGAGCGCCACGGCATCGGGAGGCGTCAACTGGAACTTCTTTTCGAATGCCGGGCAGTGGTTGCCGATGTAGCGTTCGAAGGCTTCCTGATACGAGCGCGTGAGGCCGGCATTGAGCAGCGCGGTGGCGATATGCGGCCGTCCCACGGCTCCGTCGCCGGCGCATTTCATCACTTCGTCCATCGTGAGCGGGACGTTGAGGTTGTTCAGCTTTTTGACGATGCGTTCGGCGCGCCTCACGCGTTCGCGGCGGAAGAAGACGAGATAGTCGCGCAGCCGCTCGTTCTGATGGTCCATGAAATATCCGAGGATGTGCACATCGCGGTCCTCGAAGGCCGCCGAGAGCTCGACGCCGACGATGACTTCGATACCGAGCGCAGCGCCGCGCTCGATCGCTTCGGGAAAGGCTTCGACGCTGTCATGATCGGTGATGCTGATCGTGGTCAGGCCGCGGCGGGCGCACTCATCCAGCAATTGTGCCACGGTGAGTATGCCGTCCGAATGAACGGTATGCATATGCAGATCTGCTTTTGCGGTCATGCTTCGATGCGCCTTCGTTGTGCCGCCTTTCCTCCCGCCCGCATATCAGACGTGTGCATAGGATAGAGAACCGACAGGAATGAGTTTACACATGGAGAGTTTTGAAACCCTCGTAATCGTTGATGATTAATTTGTTGCCCTGAAGCTGAATGTAATTCTTCTTCACAAACTTGTGGAGCATGCGCGAGATCGTTTCGCGCGACGTGCCGGCCATATTGGCCAGATCCTGCTGCAGCGGCATCTCGTCGATCTCGACCTTGCCGCGGCGGAAGACGCCGATATCATCGGCCAGCTGCAGAAGCACGCTGGCCACGCGGCCCGATGCATCCTTCAGCGACAGGCTCTTGATCTGCGCGTCGGCCTTGCGAAGGCGCGATGTGAGCTCTCGCAAGAGCGCGATGGCAACGGACGGATATTCCTGCAGGAGCGCGAGAAAATCCGAGCGGTGGATCATGAAGAGCTCCGTCTTCGACGTGGCCACGACGCTGGCCGAACGCGTGAGGCCGTCCAGAATCGCCATCTCTCCGAAGAAGTCGCTCTCGCCGAGAATGGAAAGGATCACTTCGCGCCCGTCATCGTCCATGCGGGCAATCTTCACCTTTCCCGATGCAATCACAAAAAGCGCGGCGCCGGTCTCCTCTTCCAACAACACAATGCTGCCTTTTTTATACTGCTTTCGCACGCCGAGGGCGGCGATCTTTTCGAGTTCAGTGGTGTTCAGCTCGTTGAAGATGGGAACGTTCTGGAGAAACGCCAATTCTTCCGCCATAGACAACCTTTACTGTGTTGCTGCTCGATTGGATGTGATGAGGCAAGGATACGCTTTTTCCGTATAGGTGAAAATATAATCGGAGATGTAATGAAAGTCAAGGCTCGTTTATACAATAATATCCGACTCATAATCCCCCGCCGGAGCGGGATGGGGATGGCCGGTGCGGCATGCAGGATCGCCTTTATTTCGCCGAGAAGCGGTAGACGGTCCTGTCGTCTCCGACGACAAACACCGAGTTGTTCCAGAGGACCGGCACGGTCTTGATGCGGGCGTCGAGCGAATGCTTCCACAGCACCGAGCCGTCCGATGCGGAAAGCGCATAGAGATACGTATCGAGCGAGGCGGCGATCACCATGTTCTTTGCGATGACGGCCGGAACATTGACCGCGCTTTTCGCGCTGAATGTCCATTTCACTCTTCCCTCGGGCGTCAGTGCGGCAATCGATCCGTTGAGCGAGGGCACAATGACGAGCGAATCGGACACCGATGCCGCGGCCATGATGCGCTCGCCCGTGTCGTAGGTCCAGCGCACCGCGCCTGTTTGGGCATCGAGCGCGTAGAGCGTATGATCGCGCGAGCCGATATAGATTGTGCCCCGCGATGCGCTCAGGCCGGCATAGACCGATCCTTCGAGCTTCTTCTTCCATCGCAGCCGGCCCGAGGAGGCCGAAAGCGCGTAGACCGTGCCCTGTATATCGGCGCAGTAGAGCATCGAATCGAGCATGCAAGGAGCGCCCGTGAAGGCCGCGCCCGCTTTTGTCTTCCAGAGGACTTCGCCGTCGCCGGGCCTGAGCGCATAGACGGAGCCGTCGAGCGAGGCGATGAAGAGGCGGTCTTCATTGTTGACGCGCCCGATGATGGGAGAGGCCGTGATGCCTCCGTAATTTTTCTTCCAGACGAATTCTCCGGCGCGGAGATCGTAATCGAACACGGTTTCCTTGCCCGCTTCCGAGCAGAAAAAGATCTGGCTTCCGATCGCGGCGGGCGCGCCGGCCACGGGCACGGAAATTTTCTTCGTGCCGATCTCATCGCCTGTGGCCGCATCGACGGCAACGAGCTCTCCGCGCAGCGTGCCGCAGACAAGCACGCTGTCGACGATGATGCAGGCGTTCTGCGCCGTGCCGGCGGTGAGATCGTAGTCCCAGCGCTCTTCCAGAGGAAGCGCGACGGTCTGCGATGAATCGGCGTATGTGCCGGAGGCCGTGCGGCCGGCCATCGGCCAGTCGAGAGGATCGGAGTGCAGCGACTCTTTCACATGGAAGCCCGTGCAGCCGACGAATGCTGCCGGTGCCAAGAGACATGCTGCCGCGATGGCGATGCAATGCTTTCGAACCCCGGTCGATGCGCCCATACTCAGAAATCCCATCCGAAAAAGAATTGATAGAAGAGTCCGCGGTCGAAGCCGCTGAAATTGTCGATGATGCGCTTGCCCACATCATACCGGAGCACGAGCACGCCTCCCAGATTCCACCGGAGCCCGGCGCCGACGCTGCCGAGCGTTTCCCGATATTCGTTATCCCAGGTGTTGCCGGCATCGATGAAGAGCGCGCCTCGGAACGACCCGAGCCCGACCCCGCCGAACGGGAAGCGGATGCCGAGCTGATCGACGAACGGGAAGCGCAGTTCGAGACTCGTGAGCCACAGTTTCTTGCCGCGTATCGACCAGCGCGGATATCCGCGCAGATCCCAGCTGCCGCCGAGGATGAAGCGCCGGGCTTCGGCGCCTTCGTTCATCATGAGTTCGAACCGCGCGGCCAAGGCCGTGCGGAGACCGAGCCGGTAATAATACCGGTAGTCGCCGATGAGCGTGTAATAGTTCACGTTCCCGTTCTGCACATCCTTCGTATAGGCGGCTGTCGCCAGAAAGCGCGAGCCGTCCAACGGACCGGTCGGTCCCCAGAGCGAATTATCGTGCACGTACGAAAGCGAGAGCGATCCGATCGTCGCCTTGCGGGGCTTGAATCCGATGAAGACCTCTTTGTCGCTGTTGCTGATGGTCACGCTGCCGTCGATGCGCTTGAAGCGCGAGAGCGGATAGGACAATGCGAGGTATCCGCCGAACGACCGCTCGTAGTAGTATTCATCCGGATCGGTCAGGTCGTAGCGCCTTCCGGCGAAATGGAAGATGCCGGTCGCGTAATTGGTACGGCTGCCGAGCGAGATGCGCGAGACGGCCAGGTTGAAGCTTTCCAGGAATTCGCTCGAGACTTCGGCATTATTATAGACAAGGAAATAATACTGGTCGTTGCCCAGAAGGTCGCTCACGGCCACCGCGGCGCCTCCGGCCGTGCCGAAGACGGGATCGGTCGAGACTTCGCTCTGCGCGATATCGAGCGAGTACTCGCCCCGGTACGGAAGCGACACGACGGAGGTGTCGCCGCTGACCGAGCGGGGCACGAACGCTCCGGCAATCGGAGGCGCAAAGCGCATCACCGTCTGGCTCGTGTCGATCCGCTCTTTGACCGAATCGATCATCTGCAGCCGGAAGCTGTAGTTTTCAAACGCCGCAAAGACGACCGTGTTGCTGTCGGTCCAGCACGGATCGAAGACCGCATTGGAAAAGCGCGTCACCTTCCTGACGGCGGGAAGTCCCGGTTGCGCAAGATCGGACGTCTTCACCGCCCAGATGTTCTGCGCGCCGTCAAGGTTCGAAGTGAATGTGAGGCTCGATCCGTCCGGCGAAAAGGACGGCGAATAGAAGTTGCTTGTGCCGGAGGTGATCTCGCGCACGTCTCCTGTGGCGAGATCGTACCGGCAGAGATGATAGGTCTGCTCGATGCCGAGCGCGTTCCTGTCCGAGCTGAAGACGATCGAACGGCCGTCGGGCGACCAGACCGGATCGCGGTCGTCATACACGTCGTCGGTAAGCCGGAGGAGATTCTCCCCGTCCTCATCCACGCGGTAGAGATCCATGCGCCCCGATTTCGAGATCGAAGAAAAGACAATGCGCCGCCCGTCGGGCGAAAACGACGGCGAGGCGATCACGACGAGCGAATCGAAGCGGATCGTGCGCACCAGGCGCCCGGCTTCCACGTCATAGAGATGGATCGCATCGTTCTCGCCGCTTTTGGTCACGAAGGCCAAAAGTCCCGAGCGGCTGATCGAGAGCTTGCTTTGAAACAGGTGGAAGGCTTCGTACTCGTTCGACTTCTCGCCTTCAACGATCACTTCCGGTTCCTTGTCCGGAGCGGCAGCGGGATCGGTCGGCACAGGAATTCTGTAGACCGATGTGTAGCCCGTGTAATTGCCGATGAAGTAGACTTCCCCCCTGCCGTTGCGCCGGTAGTAGACGGGCTTCGTGTTGAAGCCGTTCTTCAGGATGATGGTCGATTGCTGTCCGGCAAAGTCGCTCGTCGAGAGCAGCGGATAATACTTCTTCTTGAGCGCATAGATCCATTCCTCGTCGAGCTCCTTATAGGAGCGGCCGATCGAGAACTTCATCACGTCGCTGAAGGAGGCGCTGCGCCACATGTTTTCCATCATGAGAAGGATCTTGTCTTCGCCGTAGCGGTCGGCGATGAAGCCGAGCACGTTCTGCCCTTCCTTGTACATGATGAACGTGCCGTAGATCTGCTCCATGTCGGAGAGCGGTACGACGTAGTTGTTCAGCACTGCATCGCGCATGACCATCTCGGCCTGATCGTCGGGCACGGTCGACCAGAACTCCGCCAGCCCTTCGGTGAACCACAAGGGCGGCGTGCGGTCGGCGGCGGTGCGGTGATCGGAAAGCACGCGGTTGATCTTGCTGGTCATGAAGACGTGCACGAGCTCGTGCCGGATCACGTGCTTGAAGCGTCCGAGCGAGCCGTCGGCCGGGATGACGACGCGGCCCTTCATGAATTCGAAGAATCCCCCCACGCCCTCCGGGATGAATCCGGGAGAGGTGTTGGTCTGCTGGAAATGAAGATGTGTGGAATAGAAAATGAGGGGGATCTTTTCACGCACCGTGTGGTTGAACTTGCCTTCGAGCACGCGGAAGGATTCTTCGGCGAAGTATGCGCCCTGTTCGGCAAGCTCCTTCATCTCGGGATAGTAGTAGACGTCGAAGTGCTGCGTGCGCAGCACATGCCACTCGAACGACGTATACTGCACTTTGTTCTGGCCGAAGTAATAGAACTGCGCAGGCGCCTCATGGACCGACACCAGCGCTGCAACGACAATGAGAAAACAAAATTTCTTCATACAGCGGCTCTCCGTTTCACTCTCACATGCGCCGCTACAGGCTCCGGTCATTCTTCCGGCAGCGGGATATCCGGAGCGATGGCGGCAAGATTGATCCGCAGAAATTCCTTCACATCCTCTTCCGACTCCATGGCAAGGGCGCGGTCGGCGATTTCCCTGGCTTCGCTGACGGAGACCGAACGGATGACCTTCTTGATCTCCGGCAGCACCGTGGGCACGACGCTGAAGGCATCGAGTCCGAGCCCCAGCAGCAAGAGCGCGGCCGGCGGATCTCCCGCCATTTCCCCGCACATGCCGACGGGCTTGCCATACTGCTTGGCCGCGCGGATGATGTGGTCGATCGTCCGGAGCACGGCAGGATGAAATTCCTGATACAGCGACGAGACGACCTCGTTGTCCCGGTCGACCGCCAGCAGATACTGGATCAGGTCGTTGGTGCCGATCGAGAGAAAATCGACTTCCTGGGCGATCGCTCCGGCCAGCACGGCGGCCGAGGGCACTTCTATCATAACACCGACTTTGATCGATTCGTCAAACGGAATATTCTTCCGGCGCAGCAGGTCCTTGGCCTGCTCGATGTATTTCTTGGCCTCGCGGATTTCCTTCACGCCCGAGATCATCGGAAGCATGATGCGCACGTTGCCGCGCACGCTCGCCCTGAGCAGCGCCTGGATCTGCGGCAGGAAGATTTCGGGGCGGTCGAGCGAGAGGCGGATGCCGCGCCAGCCGAGGAAGGGATTTTCCTCGTAATGCTCCTGGGCCATCACCTTGTCGCCGCCGATATCGAACGTGCGCATGATGACCGGATGCGGAAACGCCTTTTCGGCCACCATGCGGTACTGCTCGTACTGCTCTTCCTCGCTCGGAAACGAATCGCGGCCCATGAGCACGCCCTCGGTCCGGTAGAGCCCGATGCCTTCGGAGCCCTGCGTGTTGACGTAATCGACTTCTTCCGGAAATTCGATATTCGATCCGAGCTCGATGTGCTTGCCGTCGATCGTCATGGCCGGCAGCGTCTTGAGCGCATTGAGCCGCTCCTGGAAGGAGGCGAATTTTTCGATGCGCTCGCGCACCTGCTGCTTCGTGCGTTCAGACGGATTGATGATCACTTCGCCGTTGTAGCCGTCCACGATGAGGAAATCGCCCGTGCGGACATACTGCGTGATGGTCTTGAGCCCGACCACGGAGGGAATCTTGAGCGCTCGCGCAAAAAGCGCGGCATGCGAGGTGTTGCCGCCCGAATCGGTGGCGTAGCCGAGCACCTCGTTGCGGCTGAAGAGGATCGTGTCGGCCGGCGTCAGAAGCTGCGCCACAACGATCGAATGAAAGTCGAACCGGGAAAAGATCTTTTCATGCTGTATGTTCCGGATGACGCGGTTTTTCACGTCCTCCACATCGTGCACGCGCTCGCGCATGTACTCATCCTGCGCCGTGAGCATCATCTGCTGGTATTTGGCGATTTCGCCGTGAACGATGAATTCCGCATTCTTGTGCTCGGCTTCGATGCGGTCACAGATGGTGTCGAAGAGGATCGGGTCGTTCAGGATCATGATCTGCGCTTCGAAGACCTTCGCCTTGTTGTCTCCCATTTTCTGCTGCGCCAGCGAAAGGATTTTCTGCAGTTCCTTTTCGGAGCGGGCGACCGCGTTCTTGAGACGCTCGATCTCGCGCGACACATCTTCCGGCTCGATGGCTTTCTCCTCGATGCGCGGGATATGCTTTTCAAAGACGTACGCGGGCCCCATCACGATGCCGGGGGCGGCCGCAATTCCGTGAAGCACTATTTCTTCATGTCCGTTCATACAGTGTGTGTTCGTCATCGTTTATACTTCGTCGAAGCCTCGCTCGAATAATCCCACCATCGATTCCGCTGCCTGCTCCTCGTCCTCGCCCTCGAAGCGCAGGAGAAGATGCGATCCCTGTTCGGCCGCCAGCGTCATGACGCCGATGATGCTCTTGCCGTTGATCTCCAATCCGTCCTTGACGATGAAGAATTCCGATTTGTATTTCGCCGCCATCTTGACGACAGAGGCCGCAGGACGCGTGTGGAGTCCGGCCCTGTTTCTGATCATCACTTCTCGTTCAATCATGCTGGAATGTCAGTCTCGCTCTAAAAATATTAAAAATGTCTGTTCAGAAGCATGTCGCTCAGCCAGTAGAGCATCTTCCTGGCCGGCGTATCGGACAATCCGGCAAGGAGTCCGGTGGCTTTGGCGATATCGCGCTCGATGGCCTTTTTTGCCGTCTCCAGCGCGCCCGTGCGTTCATAGATGTCGCGCACCACGGGGATCGCCGTGCCGTCCGTTCCCGAACGGTCGATCACCGACTGCAGCACCTCGCGGTCCCGGCCCTCGCTGCGCTCGAGCGCCTTCAGAAGCAGGAACGTCTTTTTGCCCTCCACGATATCGCCGCCGATTTTTTTGCCGAACGTCTTCTCGTCGGCGACGACATCCAGCAGGTCATCCTGGATCTGGAAGGCGCGTCCGATCAGTTCGCCGTACTGCCGGAGGATGCGCACTTCGCGCGGCGATCCGTCGCCGATCACGGCGCCGATTTCGGAGCTGATCGCCACGAGCTTGCCCGTCTTCTTCGCGATCATGAGCATGTATTCGTCCAGCGTCACATCGCGCCGCGTTTCGAAGACCTTGTCGTAGGCCTGGCCTTCGCACACTTCGATCACGCCCTCGGTGAAGAGATCGGCCACATGCGCAATCGCGGGCGTCTTCGTTTTCAGGAGCACGCGGTAGGCTTCCGCCACAAGCGCGTCGCCGGTCAAAATGGCCACGGAGCAGTCCCATTTCTTGTGCACGGTGGGACGTCCCCGGCGCGCATCGGCATTGTCCATGATGTCGTCGTGCACGAGCGTGAAATTATGAAGCACTTCGATCGCCACCGCGGCATTGAGCGCCTGCTTTGCCGTGCCGCCGACGGCCTCGCACGAGAGCATGACCAGAAGCGGACGAATGCGCTTGCCGCCCGCATCGAGCACGTAGCGCGCCGGTTCATAGAGCGATGCGGGCTCTTTTGTTCTGATGAGTGATGCGAGCCGGCGGTCGACCAGCGTCTTGTAGCGGCTGTATTTGTTCTGCAACGGTGTCATGTGAAGTCTGTGTCTTCCTGTTATCGTCTGATGTGATGGATAGGGACCTTCTGCAACGCCGCAATGTCGCGCGCGCCGGTCAGGAACATCGCGCCTTTGAACGTTCTGACCCATTCGGAAATCATCGTGCGCAGTCCCTCCTGTCCGCCGCTTTCAAGTCGCTTGAGCATGGGACGCGCCGAAGCGGCGAGATCGGCGCCAAGCGCCACGGCCTTCGCACAGTCCATGCCGCTTGCGATGCCGCCCGAGGCGATGATGACGAGGTTCGGATTCGCAGATTTGAGCGGCGCAATTTCCACAAGCGCATCGGTCGTCGGAATGCCCCAGTCCCAGAAGGGATTCTCTTCCGGCGCGTCATTCCTTCCCACTTGGTGCGACGCCGAGCGCAGAAGCTCCACGCCCGCCCAGCTCGTGCCGCCCGCGCCGGCCACGTCGATCATCGTCACGCCGGCATCCATGAGGCGCCGCGCGACCTGTTGCGAAATGCCTGCGCCGATTTCCTTCACGATCACCGGAATGCCGAGCGAGCGGACGAGCATTTCGATGCCCTGAAGCACGCCTTTGAAACTCGTCGAGCCCTCGGGCTGAAGAAATTCCTGCAGCGGATTCAGGTGCACGGCAAAGGCGTCGGCGCCGATGAGTTCGGCAAGGCGCCGGACGACGCCGGCATCGGTCATGCGCGCCACTTCGGCCGCGCCGATATTGCCGATGATGGGGATATCGGGCGCGCTCGAACGCACGATGCTGAAGGACCGGTGATAGGCCGTATGCTCGATCGCCTGGCGCTGGCTTCCCACGCCCATGGCGATGCGGCATTCCTGGCAGACTTCCGCCAGTTCGCGGTTGATGCGCTCGGCATCGGGATAGCCTCCGGTCATGCAGGAAATCATGAACGGAAAGGCGAGCGTCCGTCCCGCAAAGACGGTCTCCGTCGTGATCTCCGAAAAATCCAGTTCCGGAAGCGCATTATGCACGAACTCCCAGGATTCAAAACCCGCAGTTTTCCGACGGAACGCGACGTCCTTGTTGATCGTCAGATCAACATGGTCTTTCTTGCGCGAGGAAGTCGGTCCTGTTGGAGCATCCATAGAGCGTCGGCGGTACGTATTGAGTAAATTTGTCTCAGTAAAAAATAATAGTGAAATAACTGTCCAGATGCAAGAAAGGCGCGCGGCGAGTTTCGGGAATCCCCCCTTTTTTATGCTTGCTTGTTGTGCGATATCGTTCTACATTTTATTGTTGTGAAGGATGCCGACGCACCAATTTTCGGGGATACACACCGTGACGCCACAACAGCCGACTACGTCTCCCATGAGCCAGTCTGTACAGGAGATCGAATCATTCCGTCTTCTCTTCCGGAATCATCCCATTCCCATGTGGATCTATGATCTGGAAACGCTCGCGTTTCTGGAGGTCAATGATGCCGCAGTCGTGAAATACCGGTACAGCCGCGAGGAATTCCTTTCGATGACGATCAAGGAGATCCGTCCCCCCGACGACATCCCTTCCCTCATCGAGGATGTCAACAAGCCGAGAGCGGACCAGAGCGGTCCCGCCGAATGGCGCCATCTTTTAAAAGACGGCACGCTGATCGATGTCGAGATCACTTCGCACACGCTCGATTTCCAAGGCCGCCGCGCGGCACTGGTCATGGCCATCGACATCACCGAGCGCAAGCGCCTGCAGCAGCAGCTCATTCAGGCGCAAAAGCTCGAGAGCCTCGGCACGCTGGCCGGGGGCATCGCGCACGACTTCAACAACCTTTTGGCCATGATCCTGGGATCTGCCGAGCTCCTGAAACTGCACGCCGGGGAGGCGCCGCAGCTCATGAAATACGTCGACCGCATCATCAGCGCATCGGAACGCGGCACGTCGGTCTCGCGGCAGCTCCTGCTCTTTGCGCGGCCGGGCGAGGCCGAATTCAAACCGCTTCGGCTCTCGGACACGCTTTCTGAAGTGCAGGACATGCTCCGGCATTTTCTGTCCAAGACCGTCAGCGTCGAACTCGAGCTTGCGATCGATTCGGGCTGCTTCATCGACGCGGATGCCGGACAGATCCATCAGGCGCTTCTGAATCTCGCGCTCAACGCCGCCGATGCGATGCAGAATGACGGCCGGTTGCTTCTCAAAGCCCTCCCTGTTCCGGTTTCCGATGTGCGGCGCCGGTTCCCCGAGGCGTTGGACGACGAGTACGCGGCCGTATGCGTTGCGGATACGGGCGAAGGCATGGATGCGCAGACGATGACGAAAATCTTCGATCCGTTTTTTACGACGAAGCCGAAGGGCAAGGGCACCGGCCTCGGACTCGCCATCGTGCATGGCATCGTCCGGCATCACCGCGGCTTCATCGATGTGGAAAGCATGCGGGGCAAAGGCACCACATTCACGTTGTATTTCCCCGTGATGGCAAGGCAGGAAGAAGAGCAGAACGCGGAATGCTCCGCAAAGACGGCCGACGGCGAAGAGACGATTCTTCTGGCCGATGATGAAGAGCAGATTCGCGACACGCTGTTTGAATTTCTCACCACAGCCGGATACCGGGTGCTCACCGCATGCAACGGCAAGGAAGCACTCGAACTCATTACCGTGCATCGCGGCACCGTGGCACTGGTGATCACGGACCTTGGCATGCCGGAAATGGGAGGAGAAGAGCTTTTTCGCCGGCTTCAGCAGACGGATCCCGGCATTCCTGTCATCGTGTCGTCGGGATATCTGGACGGCCTGTCGAAAGAGGAACTGCTCTCGATGGGATTCAAGGGCGTGCTGACAAAGCCCTATGCGATGGAAAATATCCGGCAGACAGTCAGGCGCGCGCTTGCCCGCGCAGAATAAGGAGAGTGCGAATCGCTAGCGAACGATATAATTCATCTGCCGCAGTTTTGCCGCGGCACGTTCGCGCTGATCCCCCTGGATCTCGATCGCTCCGTCTTTGACCGTGCCTCCGGCTCCGCAGTGCTGCTTCAGAATGCGCGAGATCTCTTCCATCGTCGACGGATTATGCTGGAGTCCTTCGACGATCGTGACGCTTTTCCCCTTCCTCCCCTTCGTATCCAGAACGACGCGGATCGTCTTTCCCTTTCCGTCATGGCCTTTCGGCTTCGGCGCATGAGAAGGCTGGTTTCTCATCGACTCGGGCAGAAGCTCGCGAAGATCGGAAAGTGAATGCAACGTCTTGTGCTCGTTCATACGTCCTCCCTGCAAAATATGCAATCAAAAGCGTCGGTGATGCAGATCAAAAAGGTCAAATGTGGATCAATGGATGCCGGCCGGACATGCGGCGCTCGAGCGCATCGGCAAGCCGCTTGCGGTGGCAGCGCACGGGATCGGCTTCAAAGCACGTGAGGGCGATCCGTCCTTCGGCTTCCAGCAGATCGACGAGCGCCTCCTGCGCATCACCGGTTTCCCGGAGCGTCGTCCGCTCGTACCATTCAAAGAGCGAGGCACGGTCCTCTTCACTCTCAAGATCTTTCCGGAGATCCGATTGAATCCCCAGTTCCGGCATATGCCGGTAGCCGATCAGCACGTCGGCGCAGAAGCGCGTGAGCTGATATTTGTTGAAGCCGAATTTCATGCTCATCGCATTTTTGCGCACATCGCACAGCACTCGCACGCCGTTCCGGATGAGCCGGTTGAGATATGCTTCGAGCGAAATGCCTTCGTAGCCGATGGTGAAGAGCGCCGTCTCATCGAATGACGGCCGGTCATCGAGCACGGCACGCTGCAGGGCGGCATCGAGCACTTCTTCTGCATGATCAAGATGGATGCCGAGGAACGGATCCGCCGCGATCGTTGCACGCAGAAGCGCAGGCGCATCGAGCGCTCCGAACTCCTTCATGACGCTTCGGACAGCCTCCGCATCATCCGCCTTAAGCTGCGCCGCCATGCCTTCAGGCATCGCCGATTTCACGAGAGAACCGTTCTCCAGCACATCGCCGTTTCTTGCCATCGCATCGAGATCCGCTTCGGCCGAAAACGACCGGCATCCGTTGCGCGTCGGAACGAAGTCATAGGCCGGCTTCTTCTGCCGCTTTGAAACGAGGCAGAGCAGCAGTCCCAATCGCGTCCGGTCCAGTTCTCCCTCTCCCAGTTCCAGAAGCGCGAGCACTATTTTGCGGCGGTAAAACATGCCCCAATATACGGAGGATTCTTCTGAAGTAAAAATAACAGCTCAGCAGTGCAGAATCATTTCCCATGGATCACCGGCGGAATAAACCGAATTGGTGGGACTGCCCCAAAGAGTATCCTTTCGAGTATTGTATGGAGGGAGTGGATATCGTCAGTGATCTGTTAGCTTGTAGTTATAATCGAGTATGATATTTGTTCGCTGCTTATCGTCGCCCGATCGTAATGACGCATTTACGATTCCGAGCATTTAATCCCACCATTGCGATGCATCGCTTTGTCACAAACGACGATCGATAGATCACACCGGAAGGATTTGCTTCCGTGTATGTCCTCCAGGTAGATCCGTTGTAATGGGCGATCATGGTCATATTATCCATGACAAACATATCATTTGCAGCCGTCGCACGGATATCTTCCAATCCCCAACTGCTGAATGCCTTAAATTTCCATACCCCGGTTTTATTCGTTGCCAGGCCATCCC
>JBLMZA010000168.1:0-18236 GCA_050258555.1 Acidobacteriota bacterium
AAGGATGACGCCGGGAATGATCTCATCTCAAACCATGCCGATCTCAGCATTCACACATTACGGAAGCAATTCACTTTCAATTGTTTCAGAAACGGCGTGCCGCTCGAGGTATGTTCGAAGCTTCTCGGGCATTCCTCCGTCAAAACCACGGAAAAATACTATACCTCCTGGGATACGCAGATGCTGCGTGATGGGTTAAAAGTAAGCCGAAATGCGCTCAAGACGGGGAAGAAGCCAAAAACGAAAAAGCCGTAACCGGTAGGCTGTATGCGTACAGCACAAAAATAGCACAAATTTTATAGAGCGGAGAGTGCGGAAAGGCTTTAAAACACGTAAGCCCTTCAAATTGAAGGGCTTACTGGTGCTCCGCAGGTAGGGCTCGAACCTACAACCCCGTGATTAACAGTCACGTGCTCCACCATTGAGCTACTGCGGAATTTGCTTGCTGAAATGTTCTAAAATATAGTCAATGCGGGGCCGAAAGTCAAGGAGATTTTCGGAGGCCGGAAATTTTTTTGCCGCTTTTTCCGGCGCCCCGACACGAATTTCACGCCCGGACGTTCTTTTTCCCCACACTCTGCCGGAGATACTCGCCCATATCCGTGGGCCTGCGCCCCAAAAGCTGCCCAAGGACCGGATCCTTCGCGTTCAACAGCCCGCTTCGGATCACTTCTGCCACGGCCATCGCCCCGGCAATGGTCTGCTCATCCAATCCGGCTTTCTCCAGATTCGACTCCAGCACGTCCAACGGCAGCTCGGTGTAAACGATCGTGCGGCCCACAACGTCCGACAGCATGCGCGCCAGCTGCGTGAACGAATACGCCTCGGGTCCCGTGATTTCATAGATGGTCTTTTTGTGCGGCTCGGGATCGGCCAGCACTTCGGCCAGGGCCTCGGCGATGTCCATCCGCACGACGAAATTCACCTTCTCGTCCCCCGAGGCATACGCCCACTGCCCGGTTTCCAGCGCCGGCCCCATGAACATCGGCAGCACATCGGCATAAAACGAATTCCTGAAGAATGTGAAGGGGATGCCGGTCGAGACAATGCGCTCTTCGGTCTGATAATGATCGGAACCGATCGGATTATCCGACGCGTCGGCCGCATGCAGGATGCTCGTATAGATGATGTGCCCCACACCGGAAGTGTTCGCGGCTTCGATCACGTTTCCATGCTGCGTCATGCGGTCCTGAAGATTGCTCGAGGAAATGAACAACAGTGTGTCGATGCCTTCCATCGCCGCTCGGAGTGAGTCGAGATTGAAATAATCGCCGATCCGCAGCCCGATCCCCCGCTCCTTCAACGCCCGGCCCTTTTCCTCGCTCCGCACCAGCGCCACAGGCTTCACATCCGGATGCTTCCGCTGAAGAAAGTCGATGACGCCGCTTCCCAAATGCCCGTTTGCTCCCGTGATCAGAATCATGGCTCCCCCTTTTTTTCACTCAATGCCGATTATGTGACGATCCACTCCGCGTCTTTCGCTTTTGAACATTCCTTTTGCGCAGAGAGTTCTTCCCCCCAATCGGGGACCGGAGGGCGTTTTCTTGACAGGCCCTGCCATTTTCTTTATATTGATTGGTACTATTCGTACCAGTCCCGGCGTCTCAAGGATAGTGTCCTCGCCCGATGGAACGCACCATCGAAGGAGGACGTCTATAATAGAGCAGGAAATATAGAGCGGATGTCCGCGCCGGAGCGTCTTTTTGCGCTTCCTGTTGGTTAAACGCAACTTTGTTCAACCCGTCGGTGTTATAGTAACAAGAACGAAACACAGCGTCTTTACGAAAAAATTATGATGCGGAGACACGGAAACGACGAGCCCGCCGCATCTCACCTCTAGAAAAGGCATTACTAATGGATGGAAATTTTTCAAATCGAGTGCAGGATGTCATTCGCCTCAGCCGCGAAGAAGCGCTCCGCCTGGGTCATGACTATATCGGCACGGAACATTTGCTGCTCGGCATCATCCGCGAGGGCGAAGGCATCGCCGTGAAGATTCTGCGCAACCTCGGCGTCGACCTTTACAAATTGAAAAAGGCCATCGAGGATACTGTCCGCACGTCAGGCGGCACGCTCACCATCGGAAACATTCCGCTGACAAAACAGGCCGAAAAGGTCCTGAAAATCACGTATCTGGAAGCGAAACTCTATAAATCGGACGTCATCGGAACCGAACACCTGCTGCTTTCGCTGTTGAGGGACGACGATAATATCGCGGCGCAGATCATGCACCAGTTTGAAGTCCATTACGACAAGGTGCGCTCAGAGCTCGATAATATCATCAGCGGCAAGCCCTCGACGCCCCAGCCCTCGCAGCCGGCGCCGGGACAGGAAAAGAAGGCCGAAAAGTCGAAGACGCCTGTCTTGGATAATTTCGGGCGCGATCTGACGAAGCTCGCCTCGGAAAACAAGCTCGATCCCGTGGTGGGCCGCGAAAAGGAAATCGAACGCGTGGCGCAGGTGCTCTCGCGCCGCAAGAAGAATAATCCCGTGCTGATCGGCGAACCGGGCGTGGGAAAGACCGCGATCGCCGAAGGACTCGCCATCCGCATCATCAACAAGAAAGTCTCGCGCATACTGCATGATAAGCGCGTGGTCACATTGGATCTGGCGGCACTGGTTGCCGGAACGAAATACCGCGGACAGTTCGAAGAACGCATGAAGGCGGTCATGAATGAGCTCGAGAAGGCGAAGGATGTGATCCTCTTCATCGACGAGCTCCACACGATCGTCGGCGCGGGCGGCGCGTCGGGATCGCTCGACGCCTCGAACATGTTCAAGCCCGCTCTTTCCCGCGGCGAACTGCAGTGCATCGGCGCCACGACATTGGACGAGTACCGGCAGTATATCGAAAAGGACGGCGCCCTGGATCGCCGGTTCCAGAAGATCATGGTCGATCCGACTTCGGTCGAGGATACGATCCTGATTCTGAACAACATCAAATCGAAGTACGAAGAGCACCACGGCGTGCGCTATTCGGAAAAGGCGATCGAGGCGGCGGTGAAGCTCTCCGACCGCTACATCACGGACCGCAATCTGCCCGATAAGGCGATCGACGTGCTGGATGAAGCCGGCGCGCGCGTCCATCTTTCGAATATCGTCGTACCGAAGGAAATCCTTCAGCTCGAAGAAGAGATCGACAAGATCAAGCAGTCGAAAAACCAGGTCGTGAAGAACCAGAATTTCGAGGAAGCGGCCCGCCTGCGCGATCTGGAAAAGAAGCTGCTCTCCGATCTCGAAATCGCCAAGCGCGAATGGGAATTGAAGAGCCAGCACACGATCTACGATGTGGACGAGGAAAAGATCTCGGATGTCGTGGCGATGATGACGGGCATTCCCGTCAATAAGGTGGCGGAATCGGAAAACGAAAAGCTCCTCAAGATGGATGCGATCCTCAAAAGCCAGATCATCGGACAGGACGAGGCCGTCACGAAGCTCACGAAAGCCATCCGCCGCACGCGCGCCGGACTCAAGGATCCGAAGCGTCCGATCGGCTCGTTCATCTTCCTCGGGCCCACGGGCGTCGGAAAAACCGAAATGGCCAAGGTGCTCGCCAAATACTTATTCGATGCCGACGACGCACTGATCCGCATCGATATGAGCGAGTATATGGAAAAATTATCGGTCTCGCGCCTGGTCGGCGCGCCTCCGGGATACGTCGGATACGAAGAAGGCGGACAGCTCACAGAAAAAGTGCGCCGCAAACCGTATTCGGTCGTTCTTCTGGATGAAATCGAGAAGGCGCATCCGGATGTCTACAACATCCTGCTTCAGGTGTTGGACGACGGTATGCTCACAGACAGCCTCGGACACCGGGTCGATTTCAAGAATACGATTCTCATCATGACGTCGAATATCGGCGCCCGCGACATCAAGGGCACGAAGGGATTCGGCTTCGGCGAAGAGAACGTCTCCGACAAGTACAAGCAGATGAAAAGCACGGTCGAAGAGGCCATGAAGCGCGTCTTCAACCCCGAGTTCCTCAACCGCGTCGACGATACGATCGTCTTCCATCAGCTGGAAAAGACGGACATCATGCGCATCATCGACATACAGACGAAGGAGCTCTTCAAGCGCATGAGCTCGATGAACATCTCGATCGAGATGAACAAGCAGGCGAAGGAATTCCTGGCAGACAAGGGCTACGATCCGGTCTTCGGAGCGCGTCCTCTGCGCCGGGCGCTGCAGAAGTTCGTCGAAGATCCGGTGGCCGAAGAGATCCTGAAGGGCAAGTTCGGCGAAGGAAGCGTGATCAAGGTATCGTTCAACAAGAAGAAGGAAGAGCTGCGCTTTACCGAAGGCAATCCGAACAAGGGCGGCGTCGAAACTCCCGAGGCGACGGAAGAAGCCGACGAGCAGACGCCGACGCAGGATCTTGCTGCCGAGACATCGCGCGAAGATCAGGTGTAGTTATTTTTCCCAACTCCAGGCTGGTAACTTCTGACTGTAGTATCCTGTTGATTAGTTGAGAGAGAGCGGCCGGTGCGACAGAAATACTGTCGTATCGGCCGTTTTTATTTTTAAAAATCGAAGTAGAGTCCGATCGAGGCGCGGCTCGCTCTCGTGCCGGTGAACTGCCCGCGCTCGTCGAGTCCCGTCTGGTAATTGATGGCGGCGCGCACGGCGCGCGTGGTCGATCCGGAGGCGGCAAGCTTCAGACCCAGCTGATAATTCTGCGTCGTAGCGAAGGAGGATTCGCCGCGCCATTTGATGTCGGCGCCGCAATAGACAAAGAGTCCGGGCGCGATCGGGTAATTGAGCGCTTCCAGTCCCGCTTCATAGATCATCGTTCCGTCTCTGTGCGTATCGATGATGAACGTATAGTTATAAAAGAATCCCGCATAGACAAACCCGCCGAGCCCCTCGACATCCTTCACGGCAAAAAGCTCGATGTAGTCTCGCACGTAATTGATCGAATGCCCCATCTTCCGCACTTCAAAGGCGTCATCCATCAGATGCTGGCTCGTGTGTCCGATGCCCGCCCGGAGCGCCCATGCGGGCGCGAGCCGGATGTCGGCAAGCACATCGACGTAATAGTCGCCGTTGGTGACGACAAACTGATGCTCGGCCGCGGAAAGATTCGTATAGAATGTTCCGGCAAGAAGGATCTGCACGCGCCGCGCGGCGCCATCATAGGCAACTTCCGCCAGCGGCACGATTGCGCCCAGGCTTCCCGCATACATATTCTCATCGAGCATCTTGACGAGCGACATGCGGTGCTCGCGCTGATTGGCCGTAAAGGGACCAATGACGCGTTCAGAAGGCAGGATGGTCAGATCCGCCGGCTGAAGGATGGAAGGACACACAAGCATGAGCGCGCAGAAGAGAATGGTCGGAAGTGTCTTCATGATAGGTCAAAGATACCAAAAGAGGGTGAAGATTGCCAGCACGCGCTGCATGGAGTGTTAATTGAGAATGAAGGGCTTTGCCTGCACTTTTTCTCCCCCAATGTAGCGCAGCCCCGGCGCAGGATAGTGGAAGCGGTCGAGCAGACGCACGACCATGGCCCAGGTATCGTTGGCGATATCGAACGAGCTGAGATTGTAATCGAGCGAGACGGCGAACTTGTGCTTCGCATGCACCATGTCGTCTCCGTAGGAGACGTTCGTGGCGCCGTAGCCCACGGCCAGGTTCAGGAACTTCGGCCAGTAACGCGCCATGCCCTCGGGCAGCACCTCTTTCATGTTGACAGAAAGCCAATAGATGTGTCCGCTGTAATCGTGGCTCAGGCCCCAGTCCTGATCCGGACGCTCGTAGGCGGCGGTCGGATAATAGCTCCATTTGAACGTGAAATTCTGCAGCGCCGGCACGCGGATCTGCGCATAGGCATAGCCCATGCCGAGGAAGTTTGCCGCGAGATCGTAGCTCGAGAAGCCGTACTTGGCAAAGCCGTCCATCATCTCGATCGAGATCGCATGCGCCGCCGGCACCGCAAGCGCCGTCCAGAATGCGGTCTTGTCCGAATAGTCGGCCCACTTCATGAGATCGTAAAAGGTGTGGAAATACACGTAGGAGGTGAAGAAGTGCCCGCACTTGTCGACGCCGAGGCTGTAATTCGTGAAGCCGCCGTCGTTCTTGTAGAGGAACTTGTGGGGCTTGTAGAGATAATCGTCGCGCCACCACCATTCATATTCCAGGAGCACGATGGGGATGGAAAAGGCCAGTGTCGCGCCCAGGGCCAGAGGCTTGCGCTTGAAGATCCAGAATGTGCGTTCGGGAGACGACGGTGATGATGATGAGGCCGGAAGAGGTTCGACGACAGAAAGGGAATCGGAAAGGGATGCCGCCGGTGCAGCGGCAGGAGTCGCGCTGAGCGCCGTGTCGCCGCTGCATGCGGAAGCAGGATGTTCTCCTGCCGCCGCATGAAGCGGAAGTGCAACACAGCCGACACTAAGCCAAAGAAGCAGGAATGAGAGTTTCACGAACGTGTCAGTTTGCGTAGGCACGAAGCTGGAAGCGCGGAATGGCCACATCGAACTCTTCGCCGTTTTCGCGCCTGAACCGATAGGTGCCTTCCATGGAGCCGTCAAACGATTCGAGAGAACAGAAACTATTGTATTCATGAGCGTCGTTCGGCTGTATAATCGGCTGACGCCCCACCACACCCTCTCCCTCCACTTCTTCCACCACATCCGTATCCGCCTGGGCGATGTACCAATGACGGCGCAGAAGCTGCACCGTATCGCTGCCGTTATTTTCGATGCGTATGAAATACGCAAAGACGAATTTATGATTGATGGGTGCTGAGTGCCTCTCCAGAAACATCGAATGTACGTGCACGGTGATATCTGCTGTTGTCGCGCTGTAGATCGTCATATTCCCTCCTTATGTAGTAAGGCGGCAAGGCGACCCCTCTTTCACATCGCCGACTTTCAGATTTTTGAAACCATTCGCAGCATAGAGCGTTCTTCCGTATAATTGAGCACGGCATTGATCGGAACCCAGACAAGGTCATGGGATTCGTCGCTGATGGTCAGCGGAATCCTGCTGTCTGCCTCACATAAATAACGTATATCATAATGATAATGTTCCGGCTCGTCCTTGCGCGCCGGAATCAGATGCACATCCAGATCGAAAATGCTGTCTGAAACCGCGCGCACCTCTTTCAGTCCCGATTCCTCTTCGGCCTCGCGCAGCGCCACGCCCAGAATGTCGCCCTCGCCGTCGGCATGCCCCCCGAGCTGGAGCCAGCGGTTGAGCTTTTTATGATGCGTCAGAAGCACATGCGTGCGCTCGAAATTCACGACGAGCGCCGAGCCGGTGATATGCCCGGTCAGGCACGTGCGCTCGAAACAGTCCTCGTGCGTCCGGACAAACTCGATTGTGCGGAGCCGCATTTTTTCTTCATGTGTGTCGTCCGGATGGTATGCCTCCAATTCCTTCAAGAGCTGATCTCGATGCATGCTGAATCTGTCTTCCTTCCCATTCATTGATCCTGTACTGTTTAATATAGAGTAACAGATTTGCGCTAAAGAATCAATTGCGCGGCGCGCTTCCTGATAATTTATTTTACCGAAGAATTTCGTATGTTGCTCATGATAGCGGATGTTCATTTTTTTCACCAGACGGAGACTCTCCACTCTATGGATCGCCGCAGTGCACTTCAATTGCTCGGACTCTCCGGGAGCGCGCTTCTGCTTCCCGGATCGCTTCTCAATCCGTTTGACGCCGCCAGCGGCGATCTTCCCCGGCTCGACACCGGCGCCGTGCTCGCGCGCTTGAAGGACGAGCCTGCCGCGGCGGCCTTTGTGCGCTTCGAGCGCGGCATCATGCGTCTGTATCTCAACGGGCGCGAGGAATTTCCTTTTTTTGCGGTGAGCGTGGGACTCTCGAAAACCATCAAAGGCTACCGAAAATCCGGCATCCGCTTTTTTCAGCCTTTAATCGGACTCACCGACTGCTGGAGCGCTCCCGGCACATACGACTTCGCGAAGCTCGATGCGTATTTCGCGCAGCTGCTCGATGCCGTTCCCGATGCCGTCTTTCTGCCGCGCATCCATCTGTATGCGCCCGAGTGGTGGCGCCGCGCGCATGAAGGCGAGATGGTGAAGTTCGGCCTGCCCATTCCCGATTCCGCGTACAGAATCAAGCCCTTCGTGGTGGAAGGAGAGTTCAACTGGTGGCAGCTCGTCGACGGCGATCTTCCCTCCCTCCAGTCGCAGGAATGGAAAGCCGACGTCTCCGATCTCTTCCGCGCCTACATCCGGCACATCGAGGACTCGCCGCTCAAAAGCCGCATCATGGGCTATCATGTGGTGGGCGGCATGACCGCCGAGTGGCACTATCCGGCCGCACGGTTCCTGCCCGATTATTCGGAGCCGATGCAGCAGGCGGCCGGCCCCGTGCCGACCGTCGACAAGCGCATCCATGCGATGAAAGGACTGTTGCGAGATCCGGCCAAGGAAGCAAGTGTGATCGACTTCTATCGGAAATTCCATACGCATAACGCCGAAACGGTGCTGTCATTCCTCCGGATCGTGAAGGAGGAAACCAACCGGCGCGTGCTCGCAGGCACGTTCTATTGCTATGCAATGGAAAACGTCCAGATCCAGGAAGCGGGGCATCTCGTGCCGGAGATCCTTCTTCAAAGCGAGGATGTCGATTACATCGCCAGTCCCTATACCTATCAGCATTCGAACGTGCCGGGAGCGCCCGTCTCGGCAAGCGACGTGGTCGATGATGCTGGACATTATCTCGGTCGGGCGCGCGGCGTGGGCGGCGACGGCGGCTTCCGCACCTTGGCCGAGTCGCTCAGGCGCCACAGGAAACTCTTCATCTCCGAGATCGATCCGACGACGTATCTCGAGAAAACCGTTTCGACCGAAGGCGGTTCGGGGCATGAGACGGTTGAAGGCTCGCTTGCCATTCTTCGGCGCGATATCGGCAACGTGCTTGCCACGGGCAACGGAGGCTGGCTCTTCGACTTCGGGCACAGTCCCTCGTTCACCGCCGGCAGAGGATGGTATGACGACGAGCCGATGCATCGGGAAATTGGTGCGCTCATGGAGCTCGGGGCAAAGCGCTCATCGATCGAGAGCGGACCTGTTTCCGAGATCGCCTGCGTCTATGACATGAAGAGCTATTTCGTGTCGCAGCACTGGAAGGCCGAAGAGCCGTGGGAGTCCGCCGGCATACGCACCTGCGATACGATCAATCACTGGTTCGTCAACACGCAGGCCCGCACCATCCACCGCATCGGCGCCCCGGCGGACTTTCTCTACCGGTTCGATCTTGACAAGGAGGATGTGAAGCGCTACCGGCTCTTCCTCATGGTCAATCCGTTTTATCTCGATGCCTCGGAATGCGCCGCGCTGCGCGCGCTCTTCCAGGACAGCGGCGTGACGGTCATCTGGTATTATGCGCCGGGGTATGTGACGCCGGAAAAGCTCGATATCGAGCGGATGCGCTACCTGACCGGATTTTCCTTCAGCGTGAATGAGAAGCCGGGACCGATGATGATACGCACGGTCTCGGCCGATAACGCACAAGCGGGAAACCACCTTCCTGCCGATTTCGAATTCGGGGTGAAAAAAGCGCACGCCCCGCGCTTTACGGTGAAGCCGTCGGGACAGGTGCGCGTGCTCGGCACATGGAGCGGGACAAAAGACGCGGCATTCGCCGAGCGCACATACGACGGCTGGCGCTCCATCTATGTCGGCACCGCGCCGCTGCCGGTGGAGCTGCTGCGCCCGCTGGCCGCGCAGGCTGGCGTGCGATTCTGGAGCAGCGAAGCGGACGTCGTGCGCGGCACGGAATCGATGGCGATGGTGGTCGCATCGAAGGACGGCACGCGCACGATCGAACTTCCTTCGTCGATGGAGATGCAGGGAAAGACAGGAGCCGCATCAAAGCGCCACACGCTCACGATGAAATTCGGAGAGGTGGCGGTGTTTCAAAAGCAGAAATAAGAAAAGAGGGCGAAGCAGCGCTTCGCCCCACATAAAGCGGTTGCGTATCTGTGCAGGGCGCAGCAGCGCTTCGCCCCACATGACAACAACTCATACTGCGTTGACGGGGGCGCCTTCCTGGTAACTCCGGAGATTGTCGGCGATCACGTCGATGAGCCTGGTGCGCGCGGCAAACGTGGCCCAGCCGATATGCGGCGTGATCACGCAGTTCTTCGCCGAAAGAAGCGGATTCTCCTTCGAGGGCGGCTCTGTCGAAACCACATCGATGCCCGCGCCGGCGATTTTTCCCTGATCGAGCGCGAGAGCGAGCGCCGCTTCATCCACGATCGGTCCCCGGCTTGTATTGATGAGAAAGGCCAAGGGCTTCATGAGCGCGAGCCGCTCTTCATCGACCAGGTGCTTCGTCTCGGGCGTGAGCGGGCAATGCAGCGAGATGACGTCCGATTCACGGAAGAGTTTTTCAAGATCCACATTCTCCACTCCTTCCTCTTCCACCTTCCGGCGCGATGACGCCACAACGCGCATGCCGAAGGCGCGCGCAATCTGTGCCACCGCCTTCCCGATCGCGCCAAAGCCGACGATGCCGAATGTGCCGCCCGAGAGTTCGATCAAGGGCGAGACGGCGTAGCTGAAATCCTTCGACGTGGCCCAGCGTCCCGCATGCACGCTTTCCGAGTGCGCGCCCGCATGGTGCGTCAGTTCAAGCAGCAGCGCAAAGACGAGCTGCGCCACGCTTGATGTGCTGTAGGCCGGCACATTCGTTACGGTGATGCCGCGAGCGTGCGCCGCCTCGACGTCCACGATATTGTAGCCCGTGGCCATCACGCCGATATATTTCAATTTCGGCAGTTTTTCAAAGAGCTCGGCAGAAAGCGCGACTTTGTTCGTCAGTATCGCATCGGCCTCCTTCACGCGCTCATAGACCTCCTCGGGAGCCGTCCGCTCGTACATGGTGCAGTTGCCCAGCGCCTCAACGCGCTGCCAGCTCAGATCGCCGGGATTGATGGGATAGGTATCGAGTGCCACAATGCTCATCATATCAAATACTCTTTCATGCAAGTGAGAAGTTCAGGGAAAGATGTATTATAAAAAAGCCCGCGTTAACTTACAAGGTTCCCGCCCCCTCAACGTCAAGTATTTCCTTTTCGTGCCGATAATTCCTGTATGGAAACACTTGTCGATGAGCATATCCGATCCTCCTCCGAGCTTGAAACAGAAGCGCAGCTGCGCGCGACGACATCGCTGCAGACGGCGATCCTGAACGGGGCGAACTATGCCATCATGGCCACCACGCGCGAGGGAGTGATACAGGTCTTCAATCCCGCGGCGCAGATCCTGCTCGGCTACCGTGCCGACGAGGTCGCGGGCCGCGCAACACCGCTCCTGTTTCATGATCGGGAGGAACTCGCGCGGCGCGCCGAGCGCTATACGCGCGAATACGGCCGGGGGATCGCCCCGGACGTCGAAGTCTTCACGGTCATCGCCAATCTGGGTCTGGTCGACGAATCCGAGTGGACCTACATCAGAAAAAACGGCACGCGCTTCCCCGTCTTCCTCTCGATCACCGCGCTCTACGACGCCAACGAGAACATCACGGGATATCTGCACATCGCGTCCGACATCACCGACCGCAAGCGCGCCGAAGAGGAGCTGCTGGTGGCGCTGAAGAAGGAAAAGGAATTGAGCGAGCTCAAGACGAGCGTCGTCACCATGGTCTCGCACGAATTCCGCACGCCGATGGCATCGATCCTTTCCTCCGTTGAAATGCTCGAGCGCTACGGGCGCAATTGGAACGAGGAGAAAGCCGGCAAGGCCGTGAAGCATTACGAGCGCGTCAAGGACAGCATCCGGAGGCTCACCCAATTGCTCGATGAAGTGCTCTTTGTGGAAAGCGCCGACTCGGGCGGATTCGTCTTCACGCCGGCCCGCTTTTCTCTTGCCGGTCTCTGCCAGTCGGTGGCCGACGATCTGATGATGATCGCCCTCAAGGCCGATAAGAAGATCGTCCAGACGATCGACGCCTCGCTCTCGGACTTCACGGGCGATGAACGACTGATACGGCATATCGTGACCAATCTCCTTTCGAATGCCGTCAAATATTCACACGAAGGAAGCACGATCGAATTCGATGTCAGGGCCGAAGTGCTCTGCGTCGTCGTCACCGTCTGCGATCACGGCATCGGCATCGCCGAAGAGGACCTGGCGCATATCTTCGAGCCCTTCAAGCGCGCGCGAAACGTGGGCGACATCCAGGGCACGGGACTCGGTCTGTCGATCGTCAAGCGTTGCGTCGAGATGCACAAAGGCGGCGTCACGCTTTCGAGCACGCCGGGCAGCGGCACCACGGCGACCGTGACGCTTCCCTACACCACGCTTGAACCAGAATAAATTGTTCCAGACAAGGACCGCCCGCATGATGCAGAAAATTCTCATTATCGAAGACGATCTCAATATCCGCGAGAACGTCACAGAGCTCCTGGAGGACGAAGGGTATCTCGTCTTCTCGGCCTCGAACGGCGCGGACGGCATCGCCCTGGCGCTCGAAAAGAGTCCCGATCTTGTCATCTCGGATGTCATGATGCCGGGCCTGGACGGCTACGGCGTGCTCCAGCACATGCGCGCCAATGCCTTGCTTGCCATCACGCCCTTCATCTTCCTGACGGCCAAAGCCGACAAGCCCGACTTCAGAACCGGCATGGAACTCGGCGCCGACGATTATCTCACGAAGCCGTTCACGCACGAGGAGCTTTTGCAGGCCGTCCGTTCGCGGCTTTCGAAGCAGACGCTCGTGAAAGAGGAAACCGAAAAGAAGATCAACGATCTTCGGAAGAATATCACGTACGCCTTGCCGCACGAGCTGCGCACGCCCTTGAGCGGCATTATCGGTCCGGCCAAGATGATGCTCGATGCGCTCGATGAGCTATCGAAGGATGACATGCGCGACTTTCTGCGCATCATCTACGAGTCCGGAGAACGTCTGCACCGGCTCATACAGAATTTTCTGCTCTATACGCAGCTCGAGATGGATATCCGAAACGCGGAGCAAATGGCCGTGATGCGCAAAGGTTCGACGCTCTCGGGCGATGAAGTGATACAGAAATCCGCGTGGGAGCGCGCGCTCGTGCATAAGCGCCAGGAGGATCTCACATGCGCGCTCGAGCCGGCAACGATCGGCATGGCGCGCGAGCATCTGGAAAAAATCACGATGGAGCTCGTCGATAACGCGATGAAATTTTCCGGCGCCGGACAAGCGGTCTCCGTCGCCGGCACCGCTTCCGAGGGATCGCTCTGCTATACGCTTTGCGTCACCGATCACGGCAAAGGCATCCATGCCGATGAGATCGGTTCGATCGGCGCATTCGTGCAATTCAAGCGGAAGTTTTACGAGCAGCAGGGCACGGGTCTCGGACTCACGATCGTCAAGCGATTGATCGAGATGCACGGAGGCGCATTCAGAATCGACAGCGCGCCCGGACGCGGCACGACCGTCACGGCGATGCTGCCGCTTTCGCATGACTCCTGAAGCGTCATGTAGGGCGAAATGCCATTTCGCCCTACAGAAAAGAAAAAGCCCTCGATGTCCGAATGCAGGACATCGAGGGCTTCGTGTTATCTACCGGCATTACAGAAGAATTTACTTCTTCTTTTTCGCCGCTTTCTTTGCTGCGGGTTTTGCCGCCTTTTTCGCCGCGGGCTTCTTCGCCGCAGGCGCGTCGTTCAACGCTGCGCGGGCTGCCGCAAGGCGCGCGATCGGCACGCGGAACGGCGAGCAGCTCACGTAGTTCTGATTGATCGAATGGCAGAACTCGACCGACGAGGGTTCGCCGCCGTGTTCGCCGCAGATGCCGACCTTCAGGTCGGGACGCACGGAGCGGCCCTTCTCGATGGCGATCTTCATGAGCGAGCCGACGCCGTCGCGATCCAGCACTTCAAACGGATCCTTCGCGTAGATCTCTTCCTTCACATACGGCACGAGGAAGCGCGCCGCATCATCGCGGGAGACGCCGAGTGTCGTCTGCGTGAGGTCGTTCGTGCCGAAGCTGAAGAATTCGGCGACCGTGGCGATCTCGTTGGCCGTGATCGCACCGCGCGGGACTTCGATCATCGTTCCCACGAGATACTTGATCTTCACGTTCTTCTCGGCCATCACTTCCGCTGCAACGCGGCGGACGATCTTTTCCTGGTTGGCGAGTTCCTTCACGTTGCCCACCAAGGGGATCATGATCTCGGGCGACACTTTCGTGCCCTCGGCGATCACGTTCGCGGCCGCTTCGAAAATGGCGCGCGACTGCATCTCGGTGATTTCCGGGAAGATGATGCCCAGACGGCATCCGCGGAAGCCCAGCATCGGGTTGAACTCGTGCAAGCCTTCAACGCGCTGATGCACTTTTTCGAAGCTGATGCCCATCTGCTCGGCCAGCTCGCGCTGCTGCTTCTCTTCGTGCGGAACGAATTCGTGGAGCGGCGGATCGATCGTGCGGATGGTGACCGGACGGCCGTCCATCGCGCGGAAGATGCCTTCGAAGTCCTCGCGCTGCAGGGGAAGCAGTTTCGCAAGGGCTGCCTTGCGCGCTTCGACCGTGTCGGCCAGGATCATCTCGCGCATCGGACCGATCTTGCCTTCGCCGAAGAACATATGTTCGGTGCGGCAGAGACCGATGCCTTCGGCGCCGAATGCAACGGCGTTCGCGGCCTGATCGGGCTGATCGGCGTTCGTGCGGATATTCAAGCGGCGATACTTGTCGGCCCAGCTCATCACTTTCGCATACTGCTGGTAGACCGGAGCGTCCTTCGGATCCAAGGTCTTGTCGACGAGCACCTGAAGCACTTCCGAGGGCTTCGTGGCGACTTTGCCTTCGATCACTTCGCCTGTCGTGCCGTCGAGCGAAATCCAATCGCCTTCATTGAAGACCTTGCCCTTGACTTCCATCGTGTGCGTGGTGTAGTCGATATTGAGTTCGGGGCAGCCTGCGACGCAGACCTTGCCCATCTGGCGCGCCACAAGGGCCGCATGGCTTGTCATGCCGCCGCGGGCGGTCAGGATGCCTTCGGAGGCGTCCATGCCCTTGATGTCCTCGGGAGAGGTCTCGATGCGCGTGAGAATGACGGCTTCGCCGCGCTTCTTCCACTCTTCGGCGTCGGGCGCGTTGAAGACCAGGCGGCCTGTTGCGGCGCCGGGACCGGCGTTCAGGCCCTTGGCCAGGAGACGGCCTTCAGCGATGGCGGCCTGCTTTTCCTTCACATCGAAAACCGGACGCAGAAGCTGGTTCAGCGATTCGGGCTCGATGCGCGAGAGGGCTTCCTTCTCGTTGATCAGGCGCTCGGCGACCATGTCGACGGCGATCTTGATCTGCGCGAATGCCGTGCGCTTTCCGACGCGGCACTGGAGCATGTAGAGCTTGCCCTGCTGGATCGTGAACTCGACGTCCATCATGTCGCGGTAGTGCTTCTCGAGCTTCTTGCGGATCGCATCCAGCTGCTTGTAGAGCTTCGGCTCATCCTTCTCGAGCTGCGAGATGTGCAGCGGCGTGCGCGTGCCGGCCACGACATCCTCGCCCTGCGCGTTCATCAGGTATTCGCCGTAGAAATAATTGTCGCCCGTTGCCGCATCGCGCGTGAATGCCACGCCCGTGCCGGAATCGAGTCCCATGTTGCCGAAGACCATCGACTGGATGTTGACGGCCGTGCCCCATGCTTCGGGAATGTCGTACATCTTGCGGTAGGCGATGGCGCGCTCGTTGTTCCACGAGCTGAAGACGGCGCCGGCCGCACCCCAGAGCTGCTTCATGGGATCCTGCGGGAAGTCGTGTCCGGTCCTCTCCTTGATCGCAGCCTTGAACAGACGCACGAGCTCTTTCAGATCTTCCGCCGTGAGGTCGGTATCGAGGTGGATGCCTTTTTCCTTCTTCTTCTCTTCGATGATCACTTCGAACGGATCGATCTCATCCTTGTGTTCGGGCTTCAGGCCCAGGACGACGTCGCCGTACATCTGCACGAAGCGGCGGTAGGAATCATAGACGAAGCGTTCGTTGCCCGTCTTCTTCACGAGGCCTTCGGCCACCGTGTCGTTCAATCCGAGGTTGAGGATCGTGTCCATCATGCCCGGCATCGATGCGCGGGCGCCGGAGCGGACGGAGACGAGGAGCGGGTTTTTGGGATCGCCGAATTTCGCGCCCATCGCCTTTTCCACTTTCTTCAGTGCGGATTCGACTTCCGACTGGAGCGATTTGGGATATGTGCGCTTGTTGGCATAATAGTACGTGCAGACTTCCGTGGTGATGGTGAAGCCTGCGGGCACCGGCAAGCCGATGTTGACCATCTCGGCAAGGTTGGCGCCTTTGCCTCCGAGAAGATTCTTCATCTCGGCTTTTCCTTCGGCTTTTCCGTTGCCGAAGAAATAGACAAATTTAGGCATAGGTGAGTTCTATCCTTTCGGGTATAGTATATTTGAAAAATGGATGATTCAGAAACGATCGAATCGGTACATGCTTTTTTTCACAGAACAAAAAAAGAAGACCACGTGCGCGTTCGAGAGAGACAATGCCCTCTTTTTTGCACGAAAGCACTGTAATATACGAAATTTCCTTGTAAAAAAGGATGGATTTTTTCAAATTTCACGCATTTTTATTGCTCAAGCCACTTCTGCCAGCCCTCGAAATTGAAGTCGCGGCCGAGGAAGTTTTTCACCAGCTGCGATGCGGGAAGCGATCCGCCGGGGGCGAGCACGGCATCCCGGTATTTCTTTGCCACGCCGGGAGCGAGCATATGCTGCCGGTCGAACTGCGTGAAAAAGTCCTTCGCGATCACGAGGCTCCACATATACGTGTAGTAAATGGCCGAATAGCCGTCCAGATGGCCGAATGAGGCGTACATGTGCGTTCCCGGCACGAACGGATAGGGAATGTAGCGCTCGCGGATCGTCTTATTGAGCGTATCGAGATCGGTCGATTCCGGATTCCTGTCGTAGCACGAAAGCGACAGCTTCGCATAGGCCATCTGCTGGCGCACGTAGAGGCCCTTGCCGAATTCATCGGCCTTCTTCATCTGCGCCACAAGCTCCGACGGAATCGGCTTGCCCGTCTCATAATGCTTCGCGAATGTCTGCAGCGTCGGCGCATCCCACGCCCACTCTTCCAGGAGCTGCGAGGGCGCTTCCACAAAATCCCACTCGGTCTGTATGCCCGAGATGCCGATCCACTTCTGTCGTCCCGCAAAGAGCGTGTGCAGCAAGTGACCGAACTCGTGGAAGAAGGTCTCGACATCCGAATGCTCCATGAGTCCCGGATCGCCTTCGATGCCGCCGGGGAAGTTGCAGATGAGTGCGCCTTCGGGAATCTGTTTTCCTTGAATGCCGTTTCGGATATTGAACTGCGCCGCGTGATTGTACTTGTTCTCTCTCGGATGCATGTCGAAATAGAAGCGGCCCAGGAGCGAATCGTTCTCGAACATCTCCCAGCACTCGACCGATTTGTCCCACACGGGCGCCTGCTCGTTGCGGCGGAATGTGACATCGAAGAGCCGGCTCATCACATCCAATACGCCCTGCTTCACGCGGTCATAGGGAAAGTAGGGACGCACCGACTGCGCATCGAAATTGTATTCGGCCTTGCGCACGAGTTCCGAATAGTACGCCGATTCCCATGCATTGACGACCGCGGCATCGGGCACATCCTGCTTCTTTCTGGCCAGAACCTGCGCGTATTCCTTCCGGGCGCGCTCTTCGCTTGCCGAGGCGATGCGGTCGATGAAGTTCGACGCATTTTTTTCGGAAGCGGCCATTTTATCGGCCGTCACATACGCCGCAAAATTCTCGAAGCCCAGGAGCGTGGCAAGCTCATGGCGCTTTTCCAGAAGACGCTTCAGGACATCGACATTCTTCGGATAGGCGCGGTTGTTGTATTCCATATACATCCGCTTGCGCAGCGCTTCGCTCTTTGCATACGTGAAGACCGGCACGGCATCGGGATAATTGATCGTGAGGCGGATGCGCCCGTCCGCTTCCGGCTTGTGGCGCTCGATGAAATCCTTCGGCAGTCCCTCGAGCTCCGATGCGTTTTCGGCGTAGACCGTGCGGACGTCGTCTCTGATATTGCGCGCGAATTCCTGTCCGATCAGCACGAGCTCGTCACGCAGCGCCTTGACCTTCGCGCGCGTCGCGTCATCCTTGTCCACGCCCGCCAATCGGAAATCGCGCAGCGTTTTTTCCACATAATACTTCGTCACGGCATCGGCGCCCGATAGATCCATCGACGAAAGCGCGTCGTAGACGTTCCTGTTGAGCGAAAGCTCCGAAGCGAAGGCCGAGACTTTCTGCGTGAATGTTTCGGC
>JBLMZA010000169.1:0-23971 GCA_050258555.1 Acidobacteriota bacterium
CCGATGAGACCGAAACGAGCATCGGATTTTTCCTTGGCGAGCGCGATGAAAAGCATACGATCGAAACCCTCTCCGGCGTCGACAAGGTCTTTCAGCAGCAGCGCGCGCGCCAGGAGCAGCGCCTGGACAATACCGCGCTCACGACGAACCTGCAGGCCTCGTTTGCCGGCGCGCTCTCCAAAAGCGACTGGCTCACGCTTGCCGCGAGCTCGAGCATCATGCGCTACGACACGCCCGATTCGCTCAATACCGACGACAGGGACGAACTCCTGATTTCCCTATCGCTCGAGGAACGCCATCGATTGTCCGATTATGTCACCATCGGCATCGCCGCCGAGGCCACGCTCGGGCACACGGTCTATCTTTCGCGCGAGCGCTCGGCCAACAACAACTGGAACCGGATCTTCCGGCTTTCTCCCTTGTGCGTCGCGACGCCCTTTGCCAATGTCACCAATCGCGCCCGCTTCGAGGTGCTGGCCAATTACACGGTCTTCGATTTCGAGCTTCTTGTGCCGACGGTGAAAAGTTATTCGTACAGGCAGGTTGCATTTCTGGATACTTTCACTTACGATATGTCACGCCGCATCGGCTTCGATGCCTACGGCATCGTGCGCGTGTATGAGCGCGCCGAACTGCGCTGGCAGGAATTTTCCGAGCGCCCGCTGCAGCAGGTCCAGGAAGTAACTTTTTCACCGCAACTGCGTTTTAAGATGAAGGAGGAGATGGTCTGCGCCGCAGGCATCCGGTCATTCGCGCAGAAGCGGTTCCGCTACGACAAGGGGGAGCGGTTTTTCGAAAGCACCTATTTCAGCATCGGCCCGACCGTGGCGTTTTCCCTTCGGTTCTCGGAGCGATCGTTCGTCGAGCTCCGGGGATGGAGGGAATACCAGAAACAGACCGGCAGCGGCTCGCGCGCGCTGTCGAATGTCACGCTGGCTGTCCGATACCTCTTATAGAAAGGAATTGTGGTACGTATGCAACCCGATCGCACACCTGAAGTGCACCAGCTCGTCCTTGAAAGCGATACAAAAAATATACACAAGGTGGAGGATTTTTTCATCCGTCTCAACGGCGAATTCCATATCGGAGAGGAGAAATTTCACGCGCTCCTGGTCGCCGTGACCGAGGCCGTCAACAACGGCATGATCCACGGCAACCGAGGCGACCGCTCGAAGCACGTCACGCTCACCTGCCGGCTTCACAGGAAGATACTCACGGTGACCATCAAAGATGAAGGACCGGGCTTTGCGCCGGAAGAACTCCCCAATCCTCTTCATGATGAAAACCTGCTCAGAGCCGGCGGCCGCGGAGTCTTCCTGATGAGAACGCTCATGGAAAGCGTCACATTCAACGAGGCCGGAAACGAAGTCACGATGCGTCTGCATATCTAACCTGCAGAGTCCCCCATGCTCACCATTCAAGCTCTCTACTGCTATCCCTTCAAATCGGCCCGGGGCATACGCCTGAGCGAGGCGCGCGTTGAAGCGCGGGGCCTCGCCTTCGACCGGCGCTGGATGGCCGTCGATATCGGCGGGAAATTCCTCTCCCAGCGCACGCACCCGCTGCTCGGTCTGATCACAACGAGCCTCACGGACACGTCGCTTGTGCTCGAGGCGCCGGGAATTGACCGGCTTTCGCTTCCGCTCTTCTTCGAGTCCCCCTACCGGCGCAATGTCACGGTCTGGGACGATACGATGAGCGCGCTCGAGTGCGGCGATGAGGCATCGGACTGGATCAGCACGTTCCTTCATGAGCGCACGATGATCGTGTATTTTCCCGACGATTCCCTCCGTTCGGTCGATCCGCGCTACGCCGCGCACGGCGAGCATACGGCATTTGCCGACGCCTTTCCCGTGCTGCTCATTACGCAAGCCTCGCTCGATGATCTGAATCTCCGGCTCAAGGCGCCTCTGCCCATGAACCGGTTCCGTCCGAATATCGTCGTTGACGGCGCGGAGCCCTATGCGGAAGACACCTGGGGAAGGATCCGGCTTGGAGGCTCGGTCGAACTCGACGTCGTCAAGCCCTGCGCGCGCTGCGCGATCACGACGATCGATCAGGAAACGCTCGAGCGCGGCAACGAGCCTCTGGCGACGCTTTCGGCATACAGGCAGTCGGGTTCGAAGCTCCTCTTCGGACAGAATGCGCTCGTTTCTGCACCAGGCGTGCTCCGCACAGGCGATCAGGTGCATGTGTCCGCTCGAGAGTGATGCCTCCACACCGATTTAAAAAGCACAGTCCGCCGGACCTCAGGTGAATTAAAGCGAGGTACGAGCGGACTGTACTTTTTCGGAGCGAACGAAACTTTAGTTGGCGAAGCGCCTTCTCTTCTCTTACAGCTTCACTTTATCCATATTCGCTTTGACGTCGTCGGCCGAGACTTTGAGCGCCGCGGCTTCCGATTCCGTCAGTTTGATTTCGATGATCTGTTCCATGCCGTTTTTGCCGAGCTTCACCGGCACGCCCACGACCGTATCGGTCAGGCCGAATTCGCCCTTCAGGAGCACGGCGCAGGGAAGAATGCGCTTCTTATCCTTCACGATCGATTCGACCATCTGCACGGCTGCGGCCGACGGCGCATAATAGGCGCTGCCGGTCTTCAAAAAGTTCACGATCTCGGCGCCGCCGTTGCGGGCGCGCGTGACGAGCTTTTCGATCGTCTGGGCATCCATCAAGTCGGTAAGCGGAATGCCGGCCACCGACGTGTAGCGCGGAAGCGGCACCATCGAGTCGCCGTGTCCGCCGAGCACGAATGCCGTGACATCCTCGACCGAAACATTGAGCTCCATGGCGATGAAGGAGCGGAATCTGGCCGTATCCAGAACGCCGGCCATGCCGATGACGCGCGAGCGGTCGAAGCCCGAGGCTTTCATCGCCACATGCACCATCACGTCGAGCGGATTCGAGACGATCACGAGGATCGCGTTGGGAGACACCTTCACGGCCTGTTCGACGACAGACTTCATGATGCCGGCATTGGTATTGAGCAGATCGTCGCGGCTCATGCCGGGCTTGCGTGCGATGCCTGCGGTGATGACGATGATATCGGAATTGGCCGTCGCTTCATAACTGTTCGTGCCGATCACCTTCGAATCGAATCCTTCAATCGGGGCCGACTCATACATATCGAGGCCCTTGCCCTGGGGCAGGCCCTCGACCACGTCGATGAGCACGACTTCATTGGCGAGTTCCTTTTCGGCGATACGCTGTGCTGCCGTCGCGCCGACGTTTCCCGCCCCTATGACTGTAATTTTCATTCCATTTTCTCCGTAATAAGTACTGCACGTTGGCTTGAAAAAACAACAGATAAGAACTGCAAATCGGATGCGCATGCCCTGTTGAGAGCGGGCATACGGACAGGCAACACAAAAAATGACGGCAAAAAAAAAGTTGCATAAGAAAAGCTCTCACGCAACTCATTTTTTCGTCTCGGGGACGATCCGGACCCGTTATGCCGTAATGATGGACACGGCTTGACGGTCCCTGCCGACACGGTGGAACTTCACGGCGCCGCTCTTCAATGCAAAGAGCGTATCGTCGCCGCCGATACCGACATTTTCACCCGGATGAAACTTGGTGCCGCGCTGGCGCACAAGGATCTCACCGGCATTGACACTTTGCCCGCCGAAGCGCTTCACGCCGAGGCGCTGGGCATTACTGTCGCGGCCGTTCCGCGAACTTCCGCCGCCTTTTTTATGTGCCATACTCGATACTTCCTTCTGAAAAAAATAAATTAATTTATAGACGTAATTTCAATGTGCGTATACTGCTGGCGATGGCCGCGCTTCACACGGTAGCCCTTGCGGCGTTTCTTCTTGAAGACGACAAGCTTGTCGTCCTTCACATGCGCAAGCACTTTTGCGGCAACCGATGCACCGGCAACAGTCGGGGCTCCGACGGTGATCGAGGTATCGTCGGCGCGAAGCAGCACTTTATCGAAAGTCACGGTGGAATCAACCGCACTGTCCAGCTTCGGGACGTAGAGTTTCTCGGTGGGGTTGACCTTATATTGCTGTCCTGCGATTTCAACGACTGCGTACATCGTGTGTATCCTTCCCAAAAAGATCCAGAATATCCTGGTAATGTGGTATTTGAATCATAAAAATAGAAAAAAGTCTTTTAAATGTCAACCCTTTCGCCGCAAAAAAAATCTGCGTCTTTTTTTCTTCCTCCCCTGCCGGCCGTGCTACGGCTTCTCGGCCACAACCAGGAGGCCTGCGCCGGTCGTGTTGCGTCCCGCATAATCGATATACATCAGCAAGAGCGTGAGCCAGAGCGTGGCGATATAATAGAACGGAAGCAGGAGGAAGAACGCCTTGCTTGCATTCAACAGAAGCATCGGATATTTGATTCCCAGGCGCCAGGAGGCCATGCCGACGGGCCCGTACGTATAGGAGAGGCTCTTCACGCGGAGTCCGGCCTCGGCGAGTTTCTCCGTGATTTCCCGGGCGCCGTAGCCGTTTCTCGCATGCTCGCCGATGAAGCTTTCCTCATGATCGTCGTGCGCGTCCGAGCCGCCCTGGTCCGAGGGCGTATTGATGAGCACGAGTCCGCCCGGCTTGAGCGCCTCGAAGAAATTGCGGAAGACGCGGACGTCGTCCTCGATATGCTCCATCACGTCGACAGACAGGATGATGTCGAATTCCTCCCGGTGCTGCGGCACGGTGAGATCCTCGACGGCGAATGTGATACGGTCTCCGAGACCGGCCCGGCCGAAGAAGCCGCGGCAGTCCTCGATCTGCTCTTCCTTCACATCGACGGCATGGATCCGGGCATTCCTGTAGCGTGTGGCGATGTAATAGGAATACTGTCCGAAGCCCGAGCCCGCATCAAAGAGCCGGAAGCCTTGGGCGCGCCCGTCGAGCAATTGCCGGAGCGCGCGCCGCACATACCAGGCGCGCAGGAACATGAGGTCGAGCATCCCGTAAAATGCGCGCCGGAAGAGCGTGCTCTGGCGGGCAACGGTGCCGAATATTTTCTTGATCGGATCGTAATGCATTGGCTGTCTCGCAAGGTGCGTAAATATGCGCGCGCATGAACGGCGCGCACGAATGATCATTCAGGAATGCGCGCGCGGTGCATCGGCGAGCGCTTCAATGGCGCCGATGAGCGCATCCCAGGTGTACTTCTTCTTTTCCTCTTTCGCCCCCGAAGCCAGGCGCGCCTCCATCGACTCATCATAGAATCGCATGACGGCACTGACAATCGCTTCCGGATCCTCAGGCGGCGTGATGAGGCCGGAGACTCCGTCGACGACGACTTCGGCCAGGCCGCCGACATTGGTGGCGATCACGGGCTTGTCGAACTGATAGGCGATCTGCGCGATGCCGCTTTGCGTGGCCGACAGATACGGCAGGATGACCGCATCGGCCGCGCAGAAATATTCAGCCACGCGCTCGTTGGGCACGTAATCCGAATGCACGCGGATTACATCCTCGAGACCGGCTTCGGCGATCTGCGCGCGGTACTCGGCTTCATCGCCGTAATACTCACCCACAACCAGGAGCACGAGCTTCGGGCGCAGCACTTTCAGGCGCTTCATCGCATCGATCAATACATGCAGTCCCTTGTACTTGCGCACGTAGCCGAAAAAGAGCAGCGTTTCTGATTCGGCGCCGATTCCGATTCTCTCGCGCGCCTCGGGTTTCGACAACGCCTCTCCGAAAATCTCATAGACCGGATGCGCCGCCTTGCGGTAGCTCGGATGCGCAACCATGCGGTGGAGATCGCGCTCGACCGCATCGGACATGACGATGAAGCCGTCTGTGAAGGCAAAGGCGTACTTCGTGAAGAGCCGGTCCCCGGGACGCTTTTCATGCGGAATCACGTTGTCGCACAGCGCGATGACTCTGGTCGGCCGATGCCACCGGGCGATCGCGCAGATGGTGCCGAAGCAGGGTCCGAAAAACGGAAGCCAGTACTTATAGAGGATCACGTCCGGATTCAGCCGGCGCGCCTTCAGGCCCACGCGGATCCAGTTGAAGGGATTGATCGAATCGATCTCGGCCTGGGCGTCGACTTTGATGCCGGGCTCGCCTTCTTCCATCTGCGTTTTGCCCGGAAACAGGAACGACGGATACTGCCGCGTGAAGGAAAAAATCTGCGGCCTGTGCCGCTTCTTCAGATGCGAGGCAAGCAGGGCGATGAAATGCGCGATGCCTCCGCGCATCGGATATGCGGTGCCAAGGATAAGAACGTTCACTGTATGATCGAATCGCGTCTGTGTAATGTGTGACGGGCGAGTGTGTGTCTCTCTCTCGCGCGCATAGGGAAAAAAAAGTGCGGCTTCCGCATCGCAAGAACAAACGGGCGCCGCACTTTAGTATTGTTACCGGATTGCTTTTTTACCGTATCTCTTCGCGGATCGAATATTCTTTCTCGCTCTGCTGTCCCTTCGTGATCAATTCGCCCAGAAGTCCGATCGACACGAACTGCACGCCGAGGATGATCAGGATGAGGCTCACGAGAAAGAGCGGGCGGTTGCTCAACGGCACGCCGTTGACGAATTTCTCAAATGCCAGCCATCCGCCGGTGCCCACGCCGATCAGTGTGGAGATGATGCCCCAGCCGCCGAAGAGGTGGAGCGGACGCGTTGCAAAGCGCGTCGTGAAGATCAATGTCATGAGATCCAGAAATCCGCGGAAGAAGCGGCCCATGCCGAACTTCGTCTTGCCGAATTTGCGCGGCCGGTGGTTCACCGGAATCTCGCCGATGCGGAAGCCGAGCCAGTGCGCCAATGCGGGGATGTAGCGGTGGAGTTCGCCATACACGTTCACGCTCTTGACGACGTCGCGCTTGTATCCCTTGAGTCCGCAGTTGAAATCATGGATGCGGATGCCGGTGGTGAGGCTCGTGACGAAATTGAAGAACTTCGACGGAATGGTCTTCGTGATCGGATCGCGGCGCTTCTTCTTCCATCCCGAGACGACATCGTAGCCCGAGCGGAGCTCCTTGAGCAGGTTCGGAATTTCGGCCGGATCGTCCTGCAGATCGGCGTCCATCGTGATCACATACTCGCCCTGCGCCTTCTGGAATCCGACCTGGATCGCGGCGCTCTTGCCGTAATTGCGGCGGAAGCGCACGGCTTTCATCCGGCGGTTGCGCGAATTGATCTCGCGCAGCACCTTGAAGGACTGGTCGGTGCTGCCGTCGTCGATGAAGATCACTTCGTAATTCTGTGTGACGCGCTGGAGCGCGGTCTTGAGCTGCTCGGAGAGTTCGCGCAGCGATTCCTCTTCGTTCAGAAGCGGCACGACCACGCTGACGAAGGAGCGGCCCGCAGGCTGCGATGACGGTCCCTGCGACTCGCGCTGTTCTCGCGGTTCGCGCTGTTCGCGGGGTTCACGCTGCTCGCGCGGCTCTCGTTGTTCGCGCTGCTGTTCCCTCTGCTGCTCGCGCTGCGGTTGCTGCTGCTGTTTCTGACGCTGGGGTCGCGCCTGGCGTTCCTGGCCTTCGCCTCTGCGCGGCTGCTGCTGATGCTGCTGAAGCGGAGAGGATTTCGGCTCGGCATGCTGGGACTGCGGCGCAGGCGGCGGAGTTTTCGATTCCGGCTGCGCCGGCGGCACCGCTGCGGACTGAGTGCTAACAGGTTGCGCGGCAACGGGTTGCGCAGCGGCAAGCGGCGGCTCGGCGGGAACGGAAGAAGGCGTGACGGTCTCGTTTTTTTCCGTCCGCTCAGCGGCCGTCTCTTCGGTGCGGAGCACGGAGCCTTCGGCGCCTTCCGGATGTACGGCTTCCTGCGTCATATCGAGAGACGCGCCGGAAGCGGCGTCTTCTCCCGCCCCGGCCTCGGGACGCGGTCCCTTGCCGTGCGGCTTTCTGTAGCGGTTGAAGCTCTTTCGCCGAAACGGATTCGGACGCTGCTGTGATTGTTGTTCGTTTGTTTCTTCTGCCATGATGATTCTGGTTGATAAGGATTCCAAATTCTCCCTAAGGTAAGATTATTCAGTATGAAAAGCAATGCAGAGGGCCGAAAGAGGCGTATTTTCAAGGAAGGGCAAAAAAAATCCTCCGCATGCATCTTCACGTCCATGTGTGTGTGTGAGGATGTATGCGGAGGATCGATGTCTGTATGCATCAGATGATGCGCGCGCGCGGACAGTACCGAGAAAAAAATTCTCTAGTTCAATCCGCATGCTCCGCCGGAACAGCCGCAGCCTCCGGCGCCGTCGCAGGATCCGCCTCCCGCGCTGAACGAATCCGATGCGGAGGAGCCCATGACGGCCGCAGCGGGCACGGACATCATTTTTTTGTACCGGCGCGACTGGCACTTCGGGCAGATGATCTCTTCCGTTTCTTCGCGCACCTTATGAAAGACCTCATAGCGCGCACTGCAGTCTTCGCAGCGATAATCATAGATCGGCATACTCGTGCATTCCCCTTTTTTAGTTCGAAACCGTCGTGAGCAATTCCTCTTCGATGGCCTGCTTGAGCGCGGCCTTGGGCAGCGCGCCGACGGCCATCTTCGGCTGGCCTTCCTTCGGCACAAAGAGCAGTGAAGGAATGCTCCGGATGCCGAACGCGCCGGCCAGTTCCTGTTCTTCTTCCGTATTGACCTTATAGAAGTTCACTTTGCCTTTGTATTCGACAGAGAGCTCGTCGATAATCGGCGCCACCATGCGGCACGGTCCGCACCACTCGGCCCAGAAGTCGATCACCACCGGCAGGTCGCCCTGGAACTTCCATTCCTTGTTGTGTTCGTAGTCGAAGACTTTCTTCAGAAAATCGCTTTTTGTCATCCGCTCTGCCATAACTCATCTCTCCTTCTTCGTTTTGAAAAAAATGAACATTGCTCTCCGCACGCAGTCCACGCTCGTCTGCGTGATGCATTCATGCTTTTGTCGTCCCCTCTATATTAGAGCGGCGCGGCATGCTCCGACAACGCGTTATTTTGCGATCTTTTGCGTCCCGCCCACGGGTTTCTCGAGCGTCGAGAAATTAAAGATCCTGTAGAGCGGACAGAAGCTCACAAACGCCGTTGCCAGCGGAATGATGCCCAGAAGCCCCCACCACGTCTGCGGGCCCCAGACTATGAGGGATAACAACACCAGACCCAAAATAATTCTGAGGATTCTGTCGGTCGGTCCGATATTGGGTTGCATGGATATCGCTCCTTTCTTCTGCTCTTACCGATGTGATGCAGGCACCGAAGCAAAGGATTCAGGAGTGTTTCCTGCCGGATTTGATCGACTGCAAAAGATCGCGTGTCGCCCGCGCAGGCAGCGGGGGAAGCGGGTAGGAGGCGTAGAGCTGAACGGTCTTTTGCAGCGAAGCGAGATACGCGCTGCAGTTGGCGCACTGGCTCACATGCGCGCGCATGGCCTGGCATTCGGGCGAATTCATATCGGCGCCCAGCGTGTCGCACATATGCCGGAAGACCTGCCGGCAGGTTGTGCATTGTTTCGGTGTCGTCTTCTTGCGTGGATTCATAGCACACACACAGTGTCCGAAAAAATTGTTTTTTACTGCTTCATATATTGATGCAGCTCGTTGCGCAGAAAAACGCGCGCGCGGCGCAGGCGCGATTTCACGGCCGGAACGGAAAGATGGAGGATCCTGGCCGTCTCTTCGGCCGACTGGTGTTCGACGTCGCGGAGCACGAAGACCACGCGATATTCGGCCGGCAGCTTCTGTATCGCACGGTCGAGCGTGGACTGCAGCTCGGTGTTCATCAATTTCTCGATCGGCGTCTCATCCCACGACTGCACGAAGCGCGCGCCGTGCTCATCCTCATCCATATGCGGCGCATCGAGCGATTCCATTTCGGCATCGAGCTTGCGCTTCCTGTGCTTCATCAGACAGTTGTTGGCGACGATCGAGTAGAGCCACGTCGAAAACTTCGACTTGCCGTCGAACTGGTCGAGCTTCCGGTACACATTGATGAACGTGTCCTGGTACGACTCTTCGGCCTTGTGCGCATCGCGGCAGAGCTTGAATGAAAATCCATGGACCATCGCACCGTATCGGCGCACGAGTTCGGTAAACGCGCGCTCATCGCCCGCCCGCGCAAGGCGGAGCAGGTCGTCGTCGGTGCTGCCGGTCAGGGTTTCGGTCTTCATTGTATGTGATGCCATGTTCCTGTCGGAGGATTCAAGTGCTGTACACCACAAACATACAAATATTTTTGCTCAGATACATCTCCACATTCGGGGCGAACCTTTTTTCCGTTGTTCTGTTATAGAAAAAAAGAGAGTGTTGAATTTTTTGTGCATGTGGTATGCCGCTTCCCCGTTCACCGAATAAGCGGGCAGCCTTAAAGGTACTCGCACCGTTCCCCTTCATCCTTGCAGCGCGCAGTTCCCTCAGGCTTCACTCCCCGCACCATGCCAAGCCTCAGGCGCATCATACGCCGCAGGGCTTCTGCAATCCTGCGCCCGATTTCGTCGAAGCCCGGGGCTGGCAGTTTGCGCTCTGGATCCTGCGCCGCGCCCTGCATTTGTTCTTCCGGCCGGAGCCCGTCGTGATCCCGCGCATCGACAACGACGGCTCATGGCTTCGCACGAGCCATGGGCACGACACGCTGACCTGGATCGGGCATGCGACCTGCCTTCTGCAGATGGAGGGAACAACGATTCTCACCGATCCGGTCTGGGCGCGCCGCGCCGGTCCCTTCACGCATCTGGGTTCCGTCCGCGTGAGCGATCCCGGACTGAAGCTGGAAGACCTGCCGGATGTCGACATGGTCGTGATCTCGCACAATCATTACGACCATCTCGACCGCGATGCGATCATGCGGCTTGCGGCACGCAACAGCCGCACCGTCTTTTGCGTGCCGCTCGGTCTCGCCGACTGGATGCGCGAGCGCGGCGCCTCCGTTGTCCGCGAGTTCGACTGGTGGGATGAGGCGGTGATCGACGGCCTGACCGTGACCTGCACACCGGCGCAGCATTTTTCAGGCCGCGGGCTCGCCGACCGCAACCGCACGCTCTGGGCGGCCTGGAGCATCAAAGGCAAAAAGAAGAGCGTCTTTTTCGGCGGCGATTCGGGCTACGCCCGCTTCTACAAGGAAATCGGACAGCGCCTGGGTCCCTTCGATCTCGCCGTGCTCCCGATCGGCGCCTATGCGCCGCGGCACCTGATGCGCCCCATACACATGGATCCGGCCGAGGCGGTGCAGGCCTCGCTCGATCTCGAGGCGCGCGCCATGCTCGGCACGCACTGGGGCACATTCCAATTGAGCGACGAGCGCGCCGACGATCCGCCGAAGAAGATGGAAGAAGCCGTGCGCTCCCGCAATCTGGCGCACGAGCACTTCTGGACGTTCATGGTCGGCGAGACGCGCATTCTTTAATCATACGCCCCTCCATCCCCTCCCGCGCGTACTCGGGTCCGCCCCATCCGTGCGCGTGAGAAAAACCGCAGCTCCGCTCTTGTTTCTTTCGATTTATTTCCGTAATTTTATAGGCAATGTCGAAAAAAGGATTGTTCCGCCAGACGACACACGCGTGCCTGGGGCCCAACCCTTTTTTGTTTATTTTTACTCGGGAGACTAAAACACCATGAAACGCACGTTCCAGCCGCACAACAGAAAACGCAAGAACACGCACGGGTTCCGCGAGCGCATGTCCACCAAGAACGGACGCGCCGTCATCAACCGCCGCCGTGCCAAAGGCCGTCACAAGCTGACAGTCAGCGACGAAAAGTAAGATTCCGGAGCCGGTGCGGCTTCAACACCTGCCGGCCATCCGTTTTTTCCTTTTTGCTGATTCATCACAGACTATTTTTTGTTCTCACTACTCGTTCAGCGAGTGCGCTCAACTCTTCCGAAATCCATGATCCTGCGCGGGCATGACGCCTTCGGCGACGTGCTTGCGCACGGACGGCTCATACACGGCCACTGGATCCGGTGCTACGTGCGCATTCATCAGTATGAGGAGATGTACCCGGAATTCGGCAATCCTGTGCAGTTGGGATTTGCAGTCCCGAAAAAGATTGCATCGTCGGCCGTGCTTCGCAACCGGATCAAACGGCTGATGCGCGAGACGGTCCGACTGGAGAAAGAACCGCTGTGGAACGGCCTGCGCCGGCAGAAGAAGACGGCTGTCATCGTCATGATGCTTCGCAGGCACGATACGGCTCTCTTGAAACACCTTTCACTCACCGACATTGCCGATGAATGGCATGCGATGATTCCGAAAATTCTTTCTCTTTGCCAAGTTCAGGGCTAAACGCGCACCTATGAAAACCTTGCTGATTTTTTTCGTGCGGGCATATCAGATCCTCCTCTCTCCGCTTCTTCCGGCCAATACGTGCCGATTCTATCCCACATGTTCACAATACGCCATCGACGCCCTGCGGAAGTACGGCGCCCTGAAGGGCATGTGGCTTGCCGCGAAGCGCATCGCCAAGTGCCATCCGTATCATGAAGGCGGATACGATCCCGTTCAATAACAACATCATTTTGACTTTCCGGAGCAACAACGCACATGGATAAACAATCAACACTCGGGTTCATACTCATCGCCCTTGTCATCATGGTCTGGATGTGGTACAGCGCGCCCAAGCCGCAGCCCGCCACACAGCAAAAGACGCAGAGCGCGCAGCAGCGGACCGCGGCGCGGCCCGACTCGGCACAGAAGCAGGCGCTCTCGGCCCCTTCTGCGCGCAGAGACAGTACGCAGGCATCCTCTGCCCGCATCGATTCGCTCGGAAAATTCTTCTCCTCCGCCCTCCAGGCTCCCGAACGCACGATCACGATCGAGACGGACAAATACACGGCCGTGCTTTCCACCAAAGGCGGCGTGATCAAAAAGTGGACGCTCAAGCACTATCAGACGTGGGACAAGTATCCCGTGCAGCTCGTCGAAGATATGCGCAACGGCGACTTCAGCCTGCTCTTCAATACGGCGGACGGCAAGCAGATCAACACGAAGGCAATGTCCTTCACCGTGAATGCGGCATCGGACCATATCGTGCTCGATAAGAACACGCCCGAAGCCTCGGTCGATTTCACCCTTCCTGCCGCGGGAGCGGGCTCGATCACGAAGCGCTTCACGTTCAAAAACGACGCCTACGGCGCCGACATCGATCTGCACTTTGTGAACATGCAGGGAGTGATCGCCAACTACGAATACCAGGTCGTCTGGGAGCACGGCATCCGCTTTGCCGAGCACAATTCGTATGAGGAAGCAAAGACCGCGCTTGCCTACTCGTATGCGGGAGGCGAGCTGGCGCAGATCGATGCGGGCAAGCAGGATGAAGTGCCCACATCCAATACGAGCGGGCAGACGGACTGGGTCGCCAGCCGCACGAAGTATTTCGCCGTCGCTCTCATCTCGGCCGATAAAAAAGCCAACGGCGCCTATATGGAAGGCCATCACATTCCGGCGCCCGACAACGGCGTGATCAAGCAGTACGGCATCGCGCTCAAGATGCCCTTCAAGGGCAGCCAGGACGAGACGGCGAAGCTCTCGCTCTATCTCGGTCCGCTCGAATATCAGACGATCAAGGCCTACAACGTCGAGCTCGAAAAGATCATCAACCTCGGCTGGACGTGGATCCGCCCGATCACGATGTATCTCTTCATTCCGTTTTTCACGTTCCTCCACACGTTCATCTCGAACTACGGCGTGGTGATCATCGTCTTTTCGATCGTGATCAAGCTGCTCCTGCACCCCTTGACGAAGAAGAGCCTCGATTCGATGCGCAAGATGCAGAAGCTCCAGCCGCTCATGGAAGAGATCAAGGTGAAGTACAAGGACGATCCGAATGCGATGAACGTCCAGACGATGAAGCTCTACAAGGATTACGGCGTCAATCCGGCCGGCGGCTGCCTGCCGATGCTACTGCAGATGCCGATCCTCTTTGCGCTCTATGCGCTCTTTGCCTCGGCCATCGAACTGCGCCAGGCGCCGTTCATCTGGTGGATCCAGGATCTCTCGGTGCCCGATGTGATGGTTCATCTGCCGTTTTCGATACCGCTTCTCGGGAATTTCCTGAGCGGACTCACATTGGCCATGGGCGTGACGATGTTCGTGCAGCAGAAGATGACGACGACCGATCCGCGCCAGGCGCAGATGGTGTGGATGATGCCGATCATGTTCACGCTCATGTTCAACAATCTGCCCTCGGGACTGAACCTGTATTATTTCGTCTTCAACCTGCTCTCGATCGGTCAGCAGTATTACGTGAACAAGAAGCATGACAAGGAGCCGCTGCAGAAAGTGCCGCAGAAGAAGGCGGGCAAGGAAACCTGGATGGAGCGCATGGCCAAGCAGGCCGCGCAGGCGCAGAAAAAGAAATAATCGCAGGGCCTGTTCGCTCGAAGCGTCTGGAGAAAAATACGAAGCGCCGTCTGACTCACAAAGGGTCGACGGCGCTTTTTGTTTTATCAGGCACAGATGATCGTATGCCCCAATGATTACAGCGGCAGCACGATACCCGCCATGACTTCGACGGTCTCCGGAGCGTTGCTTTCATGCAATCCACGCACGCTGAGATCGAGTCCCAGGTTTTCCGAAGCGTGATAGTGCACGCCGCCCCCGATCTTGAAGAGGGTTCCGGAACTGGAGTCGTCACCACCTCGCGCGCCGCGGGGCACGTTGAAAGCGCTGTGGCCTGCAAGATCAAAGTATTTGCCGACTTCCGCCGTGAGATACGGCGAGAACATATGTTTGACGAGCGAATATTTCACTCCCGCCACAATCGGGATGAAATGATGCGTGATGGCCGGATAGTACGTTGCGCCCCAGGAGATCACAGCAGTGCTTCCGGAACCATCGACGAAAACATCCGGCACGATCACGCGGGAAGCATCCACATGGTAGCGGTCGTATCCCGTGGCGAGCGTCACATCAAGTTTGCCGAGAAGCGGATAGGCAACCAGCGCCTCGATGCGCTGGTTATTCATCACGCCGCCATGATTGACCACGACAGTTCCGACTTTCAGACTGAGGCTTTGTGCAGAGGCATGGGCAACAAACGCGAACGAGACAAGAAGGAAACAGAGCGAGCGTTTCATATCATCACTCCTGACTGTGTGGATAAGAGCACGCCATCGATCGGCAATCCCAGCGGAATGGCGACCTCGAAGGGATATCCCTGCATCCGTGAAGTGTAGGCCCTTGGTCACCATACTTCCTTTCCCTGTGCCTTCCCTGTTTCTGTCTCCCGGTGAAGATTCTTCTTCGTCGCGCGGGACAAGAGCTCTTCGAGCGTCACAGGCGGGGAGGCGGGTTTGGAGATAGCGATTCGGTCCTCTTCGATCATGAGGACAACTCGCGAATTTTTCTTCAATCCCAAGTGTTCGGCAAACGGTTTTGGAATCCTGAGGGCGAGACTGTTGCCCCATGTATGAATTCTTGTCTGCATTTCATAGCCCTGTTAATTACTTTCTGCATTAAAGATACGTTGCGCAGCGTCGTCAAGTCAAATTAATTCCGAATCCAATCAGATTTTTTAACCGCCATTCCTCTGGAAATGTCGTCATAGGAAAAATAACACTTGACATAAATCCAATATTCCTATACATTCTCTAACCAAACAAGTCATCATCAGGCAGCTTCTTTACTGTCAAGCACTTACATATTAATTGACATCCTCACCGTCCGGAAAGCCCGTCTATGCGCCTCGATATCCTCATACTAAGTGGACTTCTATTAGTATTTTCCGCATGCAAAGACAAGTCAATCGAACCGAAGGAAGACAATAGGCCGGTCGGTCGTGGAGACAGTACGTGGTTTTACAGCTTCCAGCAGCCCTATAGTCCGATTGATACATTCCGAATCGACTTCCTGGGAACGACGACGATTTCAATTGAGGGCAGGGCGTATCCCGTCTTGAAGCAAAGCGGAGGATATTATGTCGATTCCAGCGAGCTCACGAATCTGTATTGGGAAGGCCCTGATGGACTCTATCGGATGGGAATCTATGATTCATACGATACGCTCTACACCAAAATCTTGACATATAAATATCCCGTCCACGCTGGGGACACATATGAGTACCGAATGATCTCGATCAGTCCCGCCGACACCTATTACGTCTCCCCCCAGATCCTCACCATGAAAGTCATTGCGGTCGACACACTCATTACAACGCCTGCCGGCACATTCAAATGCAATCAATACCAATATACAAAACGACCAGTAGATGATGTTGCCGAATTCTGGCAGTATAATTTATATTATGCCCCAGGAATTGGCTTAATCGCAGGCCATACAGTAAGTGCAAAATCTGGATCTATGAAACAGGATTATCGTCTCATTAAGCGCGAACATTATCATTAATTGATTTGAACGTTGATCAGCTATACAAAGGAGGAAACGAATTGCAGACGAAAATGAATTCTGTTTATTTTTCATCTGCCGTGCCGTGAGCGTCTGCACCATCACCATCTCATTCTCACAATAACACTTACTGGAGGCTATATATGAAATACGCATTGCGTGCATTGGTAGCCATGCTGCTTGTTGGAATGAATCTTTACGGCCAAGCTCATGATCTGATCCGTTTTCATAACGAAAAAGATGTTTCGCTGAAAGACAAACAAAAGAGCCGACTCGAACAGTATAAAAAGCTTAAACCATTTTCTTCCTATCAACTCATTTCTTTTGATTCCCTATCTTCACTCCGTGACAAAGTATCTCTTCAATTGACTCTTCCCGGTAAATCATCCATTACCGTGCCGAAGAAGATCAATGTCGTGCAAGCAGGAGAAGCATTTACATGGTATGGCGAATTGGCCGCGGCAGGAACATCCTGCTTCCTCTCCGTATGCAAGGGAGAAGTCCGGGGAACGATTCATGCGAATGACGAACTTTTTTGGGTCTACCCGATCGGTGACGGACTGCATATGTTGATGAACGTCGACAAGAAGAACATCCCGTCCGATGAACCGAAGGATTGGAAGCCGAAAGTCACATTCAATCAGAGCAATACACATTCTTTTTCAGAACAGGCATTAAAGAAAACCGCCACAACGCCCGTCATTCGCATCCTTGTATTTGCCACACCTGCTGCCGAAGCCAACAATCCCGATATGACGTCACTGGTAAATCAATGTATCTCGTCCACACAAGCGGCGCTCAATGCGAGCATGGCCGATGTGACGGTTGAACTGGCCGGTCCCGTGCTCATGGGCAATTATACAGAATCCGGATCCGTTTATACAGACCTCGCTCATTTTCAATACGCCGACGGCGTGATGGATAACGTCTTCGCATATCGCAATCAGTATTCTGCGGACTTGATGGTGCTTTTGGTTGATTATACTGTAGGAGATGCAATCGGTTTGGCCGCCGCTATTCCGGCTCAAGAAATGGGAGATGCTTTTTGTGTCCTTCAAGATGATTATGCCGTCACCAATCTCACTTTTGCCCATGAAATCGGCCATTTGATGGGCGGTTATCACGAAACTGATCCGGCAGAACCTCCATATGCTCATGGACACGTTAATAAAGGAGGCATCGGAGGTGCATGGAGAACCATCATGGCTGTTGCCAACGAAGCTACATCAAGAATTCCGCATTACAGCAATCCTGATGTGTATTACAATAATGCTCCAACCGGTGTGGCTGGCGTTAGCCAGGTTTCACTCAGATGGGAACAAACCGCGCCTGCGATTTCAAATTTCCGGTATCCGACGGCGCTGGCCATCAGCACGATCTCAGGGCCGACATATCTTGAAAACCGTCAACAGGGGACATGGAGCGTGACGATCACGGCAGCCTCCGGCAATCATTCCATTCAATGGTCGGCATCAGAAGATGGCGGCAGCTCATGGATTCCGCTGGGAACCTCCACCACACAGACACGCTCGATGGCGTATTCCGATTATATCCTGCGATGCGTCGTTCATGATAATGAAACGACCGAAGAAGTCTCGGCCGAAAAGACGGTCTATTATTCCGACCCCCAGCAGCAGATCATCAGTCAGAACGTACCGAACCCGTTTAACCCGTCAACCGAAATTTCCTATCATGTGAAAGCTAACGAACTGGTGACATTGAAAGTGTTTGATGTCCTGGGACGCGAAGTCTCCACATTAGTCAATGAAGTACAGAAGCCGGGACACTACCGCGTGCGTTTCAACGGTGCAAATGTGCCGAGTGGAACTTATATGTACCGCTATCAAGCCGGGAATGTGGTCGAAGTGAGAAGGATGCAATTGCTCAAATAAGGACATAAAAAAGGGGCGCTCTCCACGATTATGAATAGCGCCACTTTTTAATTCCGATCCATTTTCATTTCTTGCCGCAGCGTCACACTTTCAGGAACCACTTCTTCCGCCACATGAGCCAGGCGAAGAAAAAGAGCATCAGATCCCAGAGAATCGCCCAGGCAAGCGAGGCATTCAGGGGACTCAGGTTCGGCTTGAAGACGTTATCCATCAGAAGCCGCTGGATGGTCACCCAGTCGTACGTGCCGTCGCTCAACTGCACGTTGAATTTCAACAGACCCTGAAGGCGTCCAAGCACGCCCGAGAGCGCAAAGACGAAGATCGCATTCATGCCGTAGATCACCAAGGGAGTCGCCCACTTCTTGTAGCCCTTGGCGTCGATCAGGAAATAGAACATGCCGAAGATGCACGTCGCAAATCCCGCCATGAAGACGACATAGGACGGCGTCCAGAGGTTCTTGTTGATCGGCACCCACATATCGAAGATGGCGCCGAGCAGAAGCAGCACGGAGCCCGCCACAAACATCCAGCTGGTTTTTTCCTCCTTCGAGACGTCCTTCACTTTCAGATACAATCCGACCAGCACGCCGAAGAGCGCCGTGCCGATTGCGCCCAGTGTCGATATGACGCCCTCGGGATCGAAGCCCGGAGCGGGCGCGCCGCGCCAGGTGTGGTTCGTGCCGATCACCATCGAATCGATCCAGCGGGCGATACTGCCCATGGGGGTGAGATTGCCGGCGCCGAATTCCGGCACGGGCACCATCGTGAGCATGATCCAGTAGGCGCCAAGAATGCCGACGATCCATGCAACGATCGCACGCGCCGACGAGGCATTCAGATAGATCGCCGAGGCAAGAACATACGTGATGCCGATGCGCTGCAGCACACCCGGGATCCTCAATGTGGCGAAATTCAGATGCGTGCCCGGCAGGAGTCCGAACGGAAACATCGTCAGGAGCAGGCCGATCGCGAAGATCATCGCGCCGCGCTTTGCGGCCTGGAGCATGAGCTTGCCTTTCGTGTCGCCGCGCTCGATGCGGCTTGCAAACGACATCGTCATGGCCACGCCGACGATCCATAAGAAAAACGGGAAGATGAAATCGGTGAATGTCCATCCGTTCCAGGAGGCGTGTTCAAGCTGGGGGTAGATCGTGCTCCATGAGCCGGGATTGTTCACCAGCATCATTCCGGCAATCGTGAAGCCGCGGAATGCGTCGAGCGAAACGAGGCGTTCTTTTGCTGCCATGGGATTCTTGTTCCTTGGTTGTATAAATGTGTGTGCGTTGAATGAATGCAGAGGGTGTTCGTTTTTTTCCGTTGACGTGTGTGCGGCGTTGCCTTCTCACCGCAGGCAATGTAAACAATATTTTGAAATCTTCCTATCGAATAAAATACAAGGGCATGTGCGGCATTCGGGTGTGCAGCGGGCGAAGCAACCCACATACGCGCTTAACGCGCGTATCATTTCCGGCTTCGCCCCACATGAAAACACAAAGGGCCGGCAGGAATGTGTTGCGTTTCCCGGTCCGGCCCTTCGCGTTTGGAGAATGAGGTGCGTGCCTCTTTCTTCCCTATCGTCTTATTTCAGCAGCATCATGCGGCGCGAGGCCGTAAACGTTCCCGATGAGATCGTGTAGAAGTAGACACCGCTCGGAAGTCCCGCGGCATTGAAGGAGACCATATGCACGCCTGCACTCTGGTGTCCGTCCACAAGCACGGCCACGCGCGCGCCGAGCATCGAATAGACTTCAAGCTTCACATGACCTTCCGAAGGCAGCGCGTAGCGGATCACGGTCGCGGGGTTGAACGGATTCGGGAAATTCTGCGCCAGCGCGTATTCCGTCGGCGTCGAGGGATCCTTTCCGCTCGATGTCTCGATCGATGTCTGCACGACGGCCAGGCCGTTGGAGGCAAAGGAAAGAGACGGCGTGGCGTAGTCCGAACCCGACAGTCCGTCTGTGATGCGCGTGATGGCAAGCGCGCGCTCGCTGTTATCGGATTTCGACCAGCGCACGATGGAAAGCTTCTGCCCCGATGTCGCGCCTTCGATGGCGTTCTTTGTGAGCGTTTCATCGGGCCACACGGCCACCAGCGCTTCGCCATTTGCGACGACGCCCGTGCCTGCGATGAGGCCCGCGGACGTCTTCACGGCGATCTCGTCTCCGTCGGCCGCGCCCTGCACTTTCACCAGAAGAATCTGGCTGTCGCCGTTATGATCGGCCAGTGTGGGATAATGCACCGGCAGCGACTGCGCAGAAAGCGCGCCGGATTCCTTGGCAAGGCTGTTGGCCGGATAGAGCAATGTCGATGCCTGCGAGAGATACATCTGATAGGCCTGTCCCGGCATCAATGATCCGATCGTGTTGATATTGTAGGCGGGCCAGAAGACCTGACCGGCGCTGTTTTTCACGATCGTGAGCGCGCTTGTAATGCCCGCAAGCGCGGTCTGCGGTGCAAGCGAACTCGTGCGGACGTACGGTGCGAGGTTCCACCCCTGCGCAAGCGCGATCGGCATCGATTCGGGCGCGATCGCCGCACCCGTTACCGACAATGTGCCGGAGGCTTCCATATAGAGCATGTAGCCCTGCGTGTAATTCCAGAAGCCGAGCGTGTTGATCTTCATCGAGGGCCAGTACATGTCACCGGAGCCGTTTTTCACGATCGTCATCGAAGGCGCAAGCGAGGACGTGAGCGAATCGATTGATGTGACCGAGGGCCGCACATAGGAAGCAATCATGTTCCATCCGCGCGCAAGCTGGATCGTCTGCGTCGCCTGCATGTCGGGCGTCGTGGCAGTCGTGAGCTGCGACAGCTGCATGAGCGCGTCGGGCTGATACATGCCGCTTCCCGAGGCATACTTCGCGGCCACAAGCGTATAGACGGTGTTTGTCGCCTGACGATAGACGCGGTACTGAATCGTCTCGCCCGGACGGATGCCGTCCACGCCTGATGTCTGCGCGTTATCGCCCCAGACGGTGAGCGCGGCATTGGCGCCCGACCATTCGATCGCGCCCACGCAGAGTCCCGAAGGCGTGAATGCGCCGATTTCATCGCCCGTGACAAGCGAGCCATTGCCGATGGCAAAGACGGTCGATGCAGGAATGGCGACCGTGGCATTGCTGCCGGTGCCGGACGTGAACGAGAAATACGGCTTCGATTTCACATAGGGCGCCGTCGTAAATTTCTGCACGGGCGAATAGGCGCTCGTGCCCGTGGTATTCTTCGCATTGACGCGCCAGTAGTACGTGCTCACATACGAAGGCAGACTGACCGTGCGCGTGCGCGCTGTGAGCGTCGAATCGTTCACGATCATGGAGGACGCGCTGAAGAGCGAATCCGACGCCAGCTGCACGCGGTATGTCGACGCATTGGCCGAAGCGTTCCAGGAAAGCGCAACGGACAGCGGCTGATTTGTTGCGCCGTTCGCGGGAGACGAGGGCACGGGCGCCAGAGGCGCGGGGGTCGTCACGACGGTTGTCTTTCCCACCAGAGCGATTTCATCGGCATAGAACGTGACCGCCGTTCCCTGATAGAGCTGCAGCATGATTACGGTGAAGCCCGTCGTGCCCGCGGCAAACTGGCTCATCGGAATCGATTTCACGGTCCAGACATTGGCCGGCACGGAGAATTTCACCTGCGCGCCGATACCGGTGCCCGATGCATCGGTGAGCCAGAGCGCGAACGATGCGCCGGTTGTGCCGCCATGAATCGCAAGGCGGAGCGAATCGTATTTGCTCGGATCGATCGTGGACGACGCGCTCCATGTGCCGTTGCGCAGCTCGATGCCCGCCCAGCCCGATGCCGCGAATTTAATCGAGGTCGATCCGCTGTAAATTTTTTCCTTATTGGCCGCATCGGTCGTCGTCGAATAACTGCCGTCGAAGCTCCAGGGAGAAGAAAGCGCGTTATCCGCATAGATCACTTTTGTGTCGGCCGATGTTCCCCCTCCTGTCGCAGGAGCGCTGGCCACGGTCACACTCGCCTGATACTGCTGTACGGCGCCCGATGAACTGAAGAGCGTGAGCGTGAATGTTTTCGAAGCCGTCACATTCACCGTCACAGAGCCCGAGAGCGCGACCGATCCCACGCCCTGATCGATCGATGCCGTGGCGGCATTCGAGCTCGTCCAGGACAGCGTCACCGGTCCTCCTCCTGCCGCAAGACTCGTGGTCGAAGCGCTGAATGTGCCAACAGGCACCACGGCCGGCGTCGAGCCGGTCGAGCCCAGGGCGTTGGCCACCACGCGCTGCAAGGGATTGCGCTTGCCTGAGGCAAGAGACTGCGTCGGGTCGAGATCGGACACGAAATCGTACGTCATGACGCCGCCGAAATTGTTTTCATACATCCATTTGATTTTTTCCTGAAGGCTCTGCGGATTTTCTCCCGTGGCGTAGAATTTCTGTCCCGCATTGATGCCGTCCGATCCGTAATAGACGGAGCCCGCCGCGCGCTGCGCCGTGCCGCGGATCGAGCGGACCTTGCGGACGTCGTCCCATTCCTCCACGCCGCCGTTCGATTTCAACGCTTCGATCGTCTGATAATGCGCGCTGCCGTAATCGGCATTGGCCATGGGCTGGAAGAGTCCGTCCACATTGCGCAGTATGTATCCGTATGTCGGAATGCCGAGACCGATGCGCTTCGGATCGTGTCCGGCCGCGACCCACTGCAAGGGACCGCGCGTGTCGTAGGACATGCCTTCGAACGTGGGATCGACCGTGCCCCTGTGCAAGGGCGCGATATGCCACGAGGCGTTCGAGCCGATCTTTCCGTACCATGCGTAGGCATAATCATAGAGCTGAAGATTGAACTGATCGACGATGTAATCCTGCGAGGGATCATAGAGCGACTGCTGTCCGCTTCCGGCCGAAACCATGATGATGCCCGGCGCGCCCGAATACGTCTTCATCTGATGGACCCTGCGGTAGAGAATGCGCATGAAGCGGTTGATGACATTGGGCGCGGGAAGCGGTGCGGCCCATCCTTCCCAATCGAGCTCCATGCCGTCGAAGCCCTTGCGCTCGGCCCAGGCCACGGCGGTATTGACAAAAAGCTGAGCGCGCGCCGAGTCGGCCGTCACAAAGTTCAGGTTGACGGGATTCACGGCCTGTATCGTGATCACGACTTTGACGCCTTTTCTGTGCGAGATCGTGATGAGCGAATCCATGTAGTGCGGAAAGCGTCCGTCGCCCGGATTGGCGACGCCGTTGAATTCGACGCAGACCGAATCCGATTCGGTATCGGACGGACGTGCCGGGGGCGGGCCGAACATGTAGGCCCAGTACGGGGCGGTTTGTGTGACGTTGCCGTTATCGAACAGGACGATGTGCGTGAGTCCCGTGTAATCGATCTCCCAGGGCGGGAGGGCAAAATTGGTGGATCCGAGCGGCAGCATCGACCATGTGGCGTAATAGGTCGTGAACCATTTCTGCGATGTTGACTGGGCAAATCCCGCATGCTGGACGGCAAAGATGCAGAGAGCCGCCGCGACGACGTACAGCTTCCTCATTGGTGTCTCCTTCACAACTAGTGATTGGGCCTGAAAAATGCAGCCACCCCGATCGTACTGCTTCCAATGAGTTCCCGTTGTGCGACTCTCGGTGTAACCGTCACACTCTTCCTGTGTTCAGCCGCGAAAAAGGCCGTGCTGTGGCTGATGAGTGTACATACTTTTGGATCAATTAGCGTGCCAATTTAAAATGCGAAAGGAGGGGTGAATTTATTGAAGTTTTTTCAACGCCGAACTCAACGAGGTAGACGATAATGCAAGGTTGGTTATAAATGGACAAAGGTTTGTAGAATGTACAATTCTGTAGTTTCTACAAGGGCGAAAACAGGCGGGAAATGAGGAAAAAA
>JBLMZA010000170.1:0-9992 GCA_050258555.1 Acidobacteriota bacterium
GCGGACTTTGTGCTCGCCAACGAAGGCGCCGTGGACGACCTTCGCATGAAAGTGCGCTTCTTCCATATACTTTTTTCCACGCTCACACAACGCAAAGAACTCGAATGACGACACTGGAACAGGAACACTCGCTGTTTTTTCACACCTATAAACGTCTTCCCCTCGAAGTTGAACGCGGCGAGGGCTGCTATCTGTATACGAAGAACGGGGCCGAATACCTCGACATGTTTTCCGGCCTCGCGGTGAACGCGCTGGGCTATGCGCATCCGGCCGTCACGGCAGCGATCGAAACACAGGTGCGGAAATACACGCATCTTTCCAATCTGTTCCTGCAGGAGCCGCAGCTGCAATTGGCCGAGCGCCTTGTGCGGCATTCGAAGTACGAGAAAGTGTTTCTGTGCAACAGCGGCACCGAGGCCAATGAAGCCGCCATCAAGCTGGTGCGCCGCTGGGGATCGAACCGCGGCAAGCGCATGATCTGCGGCATGTCGAACGGATTCAGCGGACGCACGATGGGCGCGCTCTCGCTCATGGACAAGGAAAAATACCGCGAAGGCTACGGGCCGTTCCTCGACAACTTCGGGGTGATCGAATACAACGACTGCGCCGATCTCGAGCGCCGGGTGAACGAGGAAACAGCGGCGGTCTTCTTCGAGCCCATACAGGGCGAAGGCGGCATCGTTCCGATGTCGGCCGAGTTTGCGGCCGCCCTCGTCGCGCTGCAGAAGAAGTTCGGATTCCTGCTTGTGGCCGATGAAATCCAATCCGGCATGGGCCGCACCGGCCGCATGTTCGGCTTCGAGCTCTTCGGCATGAAGCCCGATATCGTCACATTTGCAAAGCCGGTCGGCGGCGGACTGCCGCTGGGCGGCCTGCTCGGAACGAATGCGCTGGAGGATGTCTGGGCGCCCGGCATGCACGGCACGACATTCGGCGGCAATCCCGTGGCGTGCGCCGCGGGCTGTGCGCTGCTGGATATCGTGCTCGATGAGGAGTTTCTGAAGACGCTGCGCGCCAATGCGGATTATTTCTTCGAACGCCTGAACCGGATGAAGAGCGAGTTTCCGGTGATCAGGGAGGTCCGCGGCGCAGGCTACATGATCGGCATCGATCTGACGGGGGAGAGCGCCCCGGTGGTGGAAAAGCTGCTCGAGCGGGGCATACTCGCCAATGCGACCGCGCACTCGGTGGTGCGTCTGCTTCCGCCGCTCATCGCCGGCAGGAAGGAAATCGACGCGTTCCTCGAGATCTTCAGGCAGGTTTTGTCGTAACCGGGCAGTTCGTTGTGGGGCGAAGCGCTGCTTCGCCCCTTTCACGTTCCACTGTATCTTGCCATATACTTCTTCACATCGAACTTCCGCGCGCATCCAGCGGCATTCATGTATCGGATCTTTCCATAGATGGGCCGCTCGGCCCAGGCACGGTCGTGAACGCCTCCGATACTCCAGGCGATGCCGGCGTACCCGTTCGGATCCCTGCCGTCGAGTTCATACCGGTCGTTCAGATAGATGGCCGATGCCATCGCCTCTTCCGGAGACCGCGTCCATTCGAGAATCTTCTTCGACCAGTACATGCGCATATACCCGTGCATGCGTCCGGTCGACATCATCTGCCGCTGCGCCGCATTCCAGAGAGCATCGTGCGTTTGCGCCTGTTCCAGCGCATCGATCTCGTAGCAATGGGGGCGGGCATCATGCCGGTGCTCGTTGAGCGTTCGCTGCGCCCAGGCGGGGAAGCCGTCGAATGCGTCATATCGTTCGTTGTAGAAGCAGAAATTATCCGCCAGCTCCCGGCGCACGATCAGCTCTTCCAGAAAACTCTGCGCCGATGCCGCGTCTTCGGCATGCGAAGCGGCATGCCGAAGCACTTCAAGGGCGATGCGCTGTGCGGAGATCTGTCCGAAATGAAGATAAGGGGAAAGATGCGACTGCGCATCGAGCACCGGATCGTTCCTGTCCGAATGATAGGATGAAAGGCGCCGCGAAAGAAAATACTTCAGCGCCTCGCGTGCGGCATCTTCACCCGATGCACAGAGCTCCGGATTCAGCTGCGCAGGGGCCGCCGTGACGGAGCGCTCAACAACGATCCAGTCCGGTTCCGCGACCGGGTGCGAGGGCGGGAACGGATGGCGCACAAGATCGGGAAAGTCATCGAGAAATTCCGGAAGAAGCCGATTGAGCCTGGGGCGCAGTGTGTATGCGCCGAATTCCTGCTTCACCGATGCATGCCACACCGGCACGATGTTGTGCGCATCCACTTCAACGAGAGGAATGCGTATCGCTGAAGCGGCGGACTCGACCTGACGGCGGCGCAGGCGTATCGGGCTGAAATCGGTGACGACAAGACCGATCGAGTAGCGGTCGATGATCGTCGCGAGGGCGGCATCGGACGGTTCGGTCCGTACCAGAAACGGTATCGCATGCTCGCGCAATTGTTCTCCGACGCCGCGCAATCCTTTCAGCATGAACTCGTACTGCGCGCGCGCTGCATCGAGAAACCGCGGCGCAAGGCAGAAGCAGACGATCAGCGGAACACGCGCTTCAATCGCGCACTGCTGTGCATACAACAGCGCCCAGTTGTCGCGCGTCCGCTGGTCGCGGCTCATCCAATATAAAATGGAGCCCTGATTGGGGATCGGTCGAGCCGCGGCAGATCGGAGGCGGATGGTGTTCATGGCGAAGACGTGAAATCCTGAATTTCAGTGCCGGACGCTTGATTTTGTGCTGTGAATATTGCACAATAGAGGCATCTTTAGAGAGTTCGGGCTTATTATATTCAAGATACAGAATTCCGGCGTTACTTCATAAGAAGTCTGCCGTTGTTCCATCAGCATGCCGGTAGGGAAGTGAACAAACGGCGTCGTGATGCTGTTACAGCATTACCGGATGGTGTGTGAAACTATCCGGATTTCTTTTTCCTGCAGTATTCCTGGCATCATTCCGGAGAAGGCACCCACTATGGGCCGTCAAAAAATTCTGATCGTTGAAGATGAAAACGTTGAAGCGTTGGATGTGCAATCGACGCTGAAGAAACTCAATTACGAAGTCACCGGCGTGGCATCGACGGCCGAAGAAGCGCTGGAGGCCGTGCGGAAAACCAGGCCGGATCTTGTGCTGATGGATATCGGGCTTCGCGGGCCGATGGATGGAATCGGCGCGGCCCAGGTCATCCATTCACAGTACGACGTGCCGGTGGTCTATGTGAGCGCCGATCCGGACGGATTCACGCTTGAACGCGCCAAAAGTTCGCATCCGTTCGGATATGTGCTGAAGCCGTATGAAACGGGAGAACTGCGGACGGCGATCGAGCTCGCGCTCTACAAGCACACAAGCGAGAAGAAACTGCACGAAAGCGAACGCCGGCTCTCGACGATCCTTCGCTCGATCGACGACGCCGTGATCGCAGCCGACGGCCGCGGCTCGATCCAATTCATGAACAGCGCCGCCGAAGCGATCACCGGCTGGTCGGAAAAGACCGCCTGCGGAAAGCAGGTGTCCGAGATAGTCACGCTGCGCCATGAGCGCGTGTCGCCCGACGATCCGGACGCGATGATCCGTCTCATCGACGAAGGAAATCAACATCGCCGCTCCGGCCTGGCGCTGCTGGTCCGCTCGGATCAGAACGTGAAGTTCATCGACTATACGATACAGCCGGTCATGGACGACAACGGCGCGGTGACGGGCATCGTGCTGACGATGCACGACGTCACCGAACAGCGGCACACCGAAGAGCATCTGCGGACGCTCTTTCGCGCCATGGAACAGAGTCCCGCCTCGGTCGTGATCACCGACGCGTCGTCGGTCATCACCTATGTGAACAGAAAATACACTGAGATCACCGGCTTCACCGCCTCCGAACTCATCGGCCGCACGCCGCGTATCATCAAATCAGGACTCACGCCGGCTGAGACCTATGACGATTTCTGGAAGACGATTTCGGCGGGAAAGCAGTGGCGGGGTGAATTCCTCAATAAAAAGAAAAACGGCGAACTGTTCTGGGAGTCGAATGTCATTTCGCCGGTGCAGGACCAGGACGGAAAGATCACGCATATCCTCGCCGTGAAAGAGGATATTACGGAACGGCGCCGCGTCGAAGAGCTGATCCGCGAACAGGCATCGCTCCTGGACATCGCAAACGATGCGATCATCGTCTGCGATCTCGACAATTACGTCATCTTCTGGAACAAGGGCGCCGAACGCCTCTACGGGTGGTCGAAGGAAGAGGCGGTGGGCAGCAACACCACGACGCTGCTTTATACTCCCGAACGCGGAGCAAAAAACAATGAAGTGCTTTCGGCCGTGCTGGCCGGAGACCAGTGGGCGGGCGAAATCAGGCAGCGCACGAAGGACAGCCGCGACGTGACGGTCCAGAGCCGATGGAACCTGGTGCGAGACAAGCGCGGCAATCCGAAATCCATTCTCATCGTCAATACGGACATCACCGAAAAAAAAGTGCTCGAGGCGCAGTTCCTCCGCGCCCAGCGCATGGAAAGCCTCGGCACCCTGGCGGGAGGCATCGCGCACGATCTGAACAACGTGCTGGCGCCCATCCTCATGTCCATTCAGATTCTGAAAGGACGCACGGCCGATGAAAAGATGCAGCGCATCCTGACGACGCTCGAAACGAGCGCCATGCGCGGAGGCGAGATGGTGAAGCAGATCCTCGTGTTCGCCCGCGGCATGGGAGGCGAGCAGAGCTTCATCGATCCGCACCATCTCGTGCTCGATGTGCAGTCGATCCTGAAGGAGACCATCGGCAAGAAGATCCAGGTCGGAACGAAGATCGACGAGAGCCTCTGGAAGATTGTGGGGGATCTGACGCAGCTTCATCAGGTGCTCATGAACCTCTGCATCAACGCGCGCGATGCGATGCCCAATGGCGGATTGCTCACGATCAGCTGCGAGAACACGCATGTCGACGAGAATTTCGCACGCATGCTGCCCGATGTAAGTCCCGGAAACTACGTGATGCTGACGGTCACGGACACCGGTGTCGGCATGAGCCGTGACGTGATCGAAAAGATCTTCGATCCTTTCTTCACGACGAAGGATGTCGGCAAGGGAACAGGGCTCGGACTTTCGACCGTCCATGCGATCGTCAAGAGCCACGGCGGCTTCATCAACGTCTTCAGCGAACCCGGAAAAGGATCGACGTTCAAAGTCTATTTCCCGGCGTATGCCCCGCAGGATGATATGCCGCAGCCGGCGCAGTCGGGTCCGCTTGTGCGCGGGAAGGGGGAAGGCATACTCGTGGTCGACGACGAAGTCGCCATCCGAGAGATCACCAAATCGACGCTGACCTCATTCAACTATAGTGTTCTCACGGCGGCCGACGGCACCGAAGCGCTCGCACTGTTTGCGCAGCATTCCGAAAAAATCAATCTTGTGCTGACGGACCTGATGATGCCGTTCATGGACGGACCCACGACCGTGCGCGCGATCCGCAAGATCAATCCGTCGGTGAAAGTCATCATGACGACCGGCCTGACCGAAACATTCGACCGCACGATGGTGGCTGACGAACCCATACAGGGATTTCTGCCGAAGCCGTACACGGCCGTGCGCCTGCTCGAAGCGATACAGCAGGTGCTGTACGGAAAGGAAATGGTGATTGCAGAAGAAAAAAAGTAGGCGCAAGGCCATTTTCTCCTTGCATCACCGCACTTAATTTCGTATTTTTATAACGCTGTAAGCACAGTTTTCCTGTGTCGCATTCAGACGGACTCTTAGCTCAGTTGGTTTAGAGCGCTACCTTGACACGGTAGAGGTCACAGGTTCGAATCCTGTAGAGTCCACTCCATACAAGACAGGGCGGGATCGGACAAGCGATCCCGCCCTTTTTTATTTGTTGTGACCGCGCTCAATGCTTCTTCTGCCGTACATTCCTATCTTTTCTTTGCCGGCGGTGTTGTCAGTAAAATTTCCGCAGATTGTTGAAAAATCCGTTGATATCATGGGTTAATTCATCTTATATTCAGAATCGGCGAATGTCGGGCCTTGCCTCATGAATCTTCTTCAGCGTTCAGTTGCAGTCATCATTGTTCTTCTGCTTTGGGCAGAAGCGTCCTTCCCGCAAATGCGGGCGAGGCCGGCATCGCTGTACTATACGGGCTCGGCCGAAGCGGCCGATCTCGAGACGGCGCGATTGCGCGCGTATCAGAATCTTGTCCAGCAGATACAGGTTTTCGTTTCTTCCACGCTCCGGCGCACGCTCTCGGAACGCAACGCATCGGTCACAGACAGCTCATCGGCATCGACCGTCGCGATGTCTCTTGTCACGCTCCGCGACGTCGAAGAGGAATCCCTGCGGCTCGATGACGGATCGTACCGTGTGCAGAAATCGGTTTCGAGAGAAAGCGTGGGGAAGTTCTTTGCGGCGCGCCGGGCGCGCATCATGGAACGCATCCGCGCGGCTTCGGGCATCTTCCGGAATTCCGATCTTCCGTACGACATTTCGGCGGCGCTGAAAGATCTCTATGCCGCGTCGCTCGAACTCGCGCTGTATCCGGAAGCGATCGACAGCTCGTTCACGGTTTTCGATGCGCGCGCATTCGGCATCTCACGCGCCGGCATCGCATCCGCCATCGACGCCATCGCTGCGGCAATCCGATTCGAGCCTCTCCGACGGATCGATGACGACTATATCGTCTGGAAATACCGTGTCCAGATGAACGGCCATCCGGTTTCCGCGCTGCGTATGGAATTTTATGACGGCATCGGCCAGACCGATGCCGATATCAGGCAGGGCGAGGCGCTGCTGACGTTCTACTTCGGGAAGCATGACGAGGCGGAACGGACTGTTCGGGCATATCTGGAATTCCGGTTTGAAGAGGAGCTCGATGCATCGCTGCGCATCGCCGACAGTCTCTGCGGCAGTCCGTCCTCTCATCCCTTTGTCACGCTGACCGTGCCTGCATCGCAGTCCTCTTCGCATGAGCCGAATGTCATGCTTGCCTCGACGGAGAAGGGAGCCGCGGCCGCAAACGATGATCCGATCCCCGAGGCGCTTCGCGCGCTCATCGGGGTCAGGCGGGATTTCGATGCCCTCATCCGCATGATCGATGAGATGCAGAAGCGGCACGTCATCGCCGCCGGCAGCGCGCATTCGTTTGAATCGCTCGACGGGCTCTACGCCGTCGTCGTCGCCAAGGATCGCGACGCCGTGTTCCTCCACCGCCGGAAAGAAACATTGATCAACATCGAGACCGGAGCCGAAGCCCAGCTTGCCGAATTTGCGGGCGGACGCATCATCTGGATCGAAGTGCTCGATCGGCCGCGCCGGTAAAAAATTTCGACATCCATCTTGATCGCCATGACCACGTACAACAGGCTCTTTGCCGCGCTCGCCATCGCCGGCGCCCTGATTCATCTGTCCTGCCAGAAGCATGAGTTTCAGAATCCGGTCGATCCGGGTATCGAACTGACCGCTCCGGCGCATATGCGCGCGATCAGTGCCGCCGAGACACTTGTCACGCTTGCATGGGATGACGGAAATTACCGCGCCGATTTCCCGAACTCCGTTCCGACGTTCGAAATTGAAAAGAGCACCGACAGCGTGCATTTTGTGCGCGTCGCGACGGTTGAACGGAACACCAAGACGGCGGACATCCCGGGCGTTTTTTCCACAGATTCGACGTACTGGTTCCGCGCCCGCGCGGTGACGGGGTCGAAGGCGAGCCCGTATTCGAACGTCTTCCGTCTGCAGCTCGCCTTTCCCGCGCCCTCCGATCTCACGGTCGTGTCGGTCTCCGAAACTTCCGCGGAAGTGCTCTGGCACGACAACAGCGCAGAGGAGACGTCGTTCGAGATCGAACAAAGCACGGACGGCACGCACTTCTCCCTGGCGAAGCTCGCTGCGGCCAATGCGACGAGTGCGGTTGTGACGTCATCGTACGCGCCCAATACGATCTATACATTCCGCGTCCGCGCAAAGAGCGCGAACAATGTTTCCGCATATTCCTCCACGGCCCGGGGCGCGGTCTTTCAGTCTCCGGTCAATCCGTCTCCGGTATCGGGCTCGGCGAATGCCGCGCCGACCGTGACGCTGCGATGGACGAGTTCGGATCCGCTCCATGCACCGGTATCCTACGACGTCTACCTTGGAACGGGGAATCCGCCCTCATCCGCCATTGCCATGAATCTCAGCGCCGCCAGCCTGACCGTTCCCGGACTGAACGCGTCGACGACATACTATTGGAGGGTGGTTGCACACAACGGCACCGGCGCCTCGGCTACCGGTCCCGTCTGGAGCTTCACGACCGCATCCTCTTCGGCGCTGCCGGGCATGACCGCCGTGCAGGGAGGCGCCTTCACGGCGGGCTCGACATTCATCGCGATCAGCAGCTTCAAGATGGACACGTATGAAGTGACATACGAGCAGTGGACGGATGTGAGGACGTGGGCGCTCTCGCATGGCTATACCGATCTTCCGGCCGGATCGAACGGCCGCAATCCCGTCGGCGCGAACAATCCAGTGGCAAACGTGAACTGGTATGACGCCGTGAAATGGTGCAATGCGCGCTCGGAGAAGGCGGGACTCACGCCGGTCTATTATACGAATAGCGCAAAGACGACGGTCTACCGCACCGGAAAGCTCGATATCAACAACGATGCCGTCAACTGGAGCGCGAACGGATTCCGCCTGCCCACGGAAGCCGAGTGGGAATATGCGGCGCGCGGAGGCTCGCTGTCGAACGGATACGTCTACAGCGGAAGCAGCACGGGAAACGATGTCGCGTGGTTCGATGACAATTCCGGATCGTCGACGCACACGGTCGGCTCGAAGAATGCGAACGAGCTCGGCATCTTCGACATGAGCGGCAACATCGAGGAATGGTGCTGGGACTGGCACAGTGCGGCCTACCCCGTGGGCGGATTGACCGATCCGTGCGGAGCCTCGACGACGCAGACCAACCGCATCGTGCGCGGCGGATCGTACAACAGTTTTGAAAGCGAGACCGCCGTGAACGTGCGGTTCTATAAAAAACCCGACACCGATTTCAGTTATGTCATGGACGGATTCCGATGCGTACAGCGCTGACCTCAATGACGATGAATACTCATCCGATGAAACACCGCATCCTGTATCTTCTGTGCGCGCTGGCCCTGTACGGTTCAATGATGCCGGCGCAGATCAACCGGCAGATGAAGGTCGAATCGATCGAAGAATCGACGAAGATCAATCCCGAGCCCGAACGCTCTCTGGTGATCGTGCGCTCGCAGATTCCGAATCTGAAATTCGAAAGCAACCGGAATATCGACCGCGTGAACGAGGTCTCGTCGGGATATTGGGAAGTGTGGCTTCCGGCAGGAACGCATCTGCTCAAGATCGATGCGGCCGGGTACGAACGGCTCGAGCTTCCTCCGAAAAATTTTGCCAGAAAGCGGACATACGAGATGCGCATCATCGCGGTGGGATATGTGCCGGCATCGCGCGCCGATGAGAATCTGATCGAAGTGGTGTTCCGCCTGAACCGCGACAGCGTCGCATCGTCGTACGGCGAGTTCGCCCCGATCGTCTCGCGCTCGCGCGTGATCACATACAAGGTCCCCAAAGGAGAATACACGTTCACATTCAGGAAGGAGGGATGCCGCGACGAAAAGCGCACGCTGAACGTCACGAGTCCCGTGACGCAGAATGTCGAATTGAGCGCGGGCGCCTCCTCGGCCACATTCCGTCTGCCCGGCATCGTGCATATCACCTCCGAGCCGTCCGGCGCCGAAATCGTGCTGAACGGCCAGCGTATCGGCACGACGCCGTACCAGGGGGACATTTCCGCAGGCACGCACCAGCTTGAACTGCGCAAAGTGCTGCACTATCCGACGATTGCCGAATTCTCGCTCAGGGAAGGGGAAGCAAAATCGCTCTCGCTATCCTTGAAGCCGCGCTTCGGATATCTCTCTGTGAGGACCGATCCATCGGGAGCGCGCATCATGATCGACGGAAAGGATGCGGGACTCTCGCCCGTGACGAGACGCGAATGCGAAACCGGC